>JAZLFM010000043.1:0-91430 GCA_045615765.1 Bacteroidales bacterium | reverse complement strand
CCGTAATTCTTCCAACCACGACATTTCCCACACTGGATTGGTAACACAAGGCAAATTGGTTCGCAAAAAATTTCGTGCATAACTATGTCCTTCTACGTCAGTCACTTCCAAACGTTTGATTTTCTTGAAACCATCAATGCCGTTCAATCCCTGAATAAGGAAACTTTCTATCCTCAACGCCTCGATATTCGGAAAATCTTCGGGGATAAACGGTATGTGCTCTATCCACGGGTAGCATTTCAACTTCACATATTTCACCCGCTCCCTGTTTTTTATTGCAGAAACATCCACCTTGTTCGGCAACGACATGTCAAGTTCCAAAATCTCGTCGGGCGTGTACAACTCGTCGCAATGGAAATTGCCGTCCTTGTCCATTTGCGCCACTGCCCCGAGCGAGAGGAAGAAAAAGAAAATGGGCACTATGTAACGGAAAAGTTTCATCCAAAATTTATTTCAGCATATTCGGTAACAAATGTATGGCAAACAACGGAACATTGGTTATTTTTTCTCCTTTGAAATATTTCTCCAACGAAGTGCGAATCACGTTCGGCGTGTTATACCGTTTTATAAACTGGGCAAGTGATTTTGCCTTCAGGTTTACCTCCGCCTTTACCTCTAGGGGAACAATACTACCATTCAACTGTACGACAAAATCAACCTCGGCTATGCCTTCGTCGGGTGTCCAATAATGAATCTTGATTTCATCGAAAAGTACAAGTTGTTGTAACACAAACTGTTCCGTCAACGCACCTTTGTATTGCTTGAAAAATTCGTTACCTGAAATCAACGATTTGGCATCCAAACCCGTCATTGCACCATGCAAACCAACATCAAGCACATACATTTTAAACGCATCGGCATCTTCGAATCCTGTCAAAGGCAATTCGCCAGCCCTTACTCGGGTAACTTTGTAGGCAACGCCGGCATCGCACAACCATTGTATGGAAGTTTCAAAATCGCGTGCCCTCGCACTCGGACGAACGGCAGTATAAACAAACTTTTTGTTCTCCTTGGCCAACTGCGACGGAATCGTATTCCACAGCAGTATCATACGTTTTACGATTTCCTGTGGCGGATGCTTTGAAAAATCCTTTTGGTAGGATTCAAGCAATCCGAGTTGGACTTTGCGGACTGCGACATAATCCTTTTCCTCCACAAATGTCCGTACCGCCTCGGGCATTCCACCAACATAATAGTACTGCCGCAATAATTCTATATATTGACTTGAAAATGAGTTAATTAAGTCCCAATCCATAGAGTGAAGCATTTGCACCAACCCGTCCTTGCCCAATGCCATCAAAAATTCTTCGTACGACAACGGATAAATTCTTTCGAACTCCACTTTGCCCACAGGAAACGAATCATCCTTATGGTCAACCACGCCCAACAAAGAACCAGCGGCAATCACATGGTATTCAGGTGCTTTGTCGCCAAAGTATTTCAACGAAAGCAGTCCACGTCGTGCATATTGAATCTCGTCGAAGAAAATCAGCGTCTTACCTTGTAGTATTTTTTTCCCCGTAACGGAACGCAATGCCATCAGAATCCGTTCTATGTCGAAATCCATTTCGAACAACGAGCGGAACTGCTCATTGTCTTCGAAGTTTATTTCCACATATTCGTCGAATTCCGTCCGACCTAATTCCCGCGCAAGCCACGTTTTACCTGTTTGTCGTGCTCCTTCGAGAATAAGCGGTTTTCGCTTGTCTGACGGCTTATTTTTCCAAGCAATCAAATTCTGTAAAACATTCCGTTTCATAGCAATTAATCAACACTGTGCAAATATACTCAAAATTAACAAATTACAAAATTGCAATCACATTTTCTTGACGAATATTTTAAAATCAATCACGTTTTCTTGACGAATATAAGCAAAACTCTCACATTTTCTTGACGAAAGAGACTCGAAGAATCACCAATCTTTCAACGTTTTGAAACCGTCGGCTTCGTATTTCCTAATCCACAATTCTGCAGGCTGAGTAGGGAATGTTTTTTTCTTAGTTTTTATAAAAACAATAGCATTGTATCTAACATACGCCTTTAACTCTTCTAATGTATAAGTTGGAGTATTTAATTCATAGTCAAGCAATCTTTTATATTCTTCTTTTGATCCCACGACCCTACCTTGATACATCATCACTGAATCAGCCACGTGAAACGACGAATCTTCGGAGTTCCATTCGTAATTAATATGTGTACTAAAGTTACGTGGCTTGAGTTGTGTGTCAACAGAATATCCTACCGGTGTTATAACACCATTAGGCAACAATTTACATCGTATTGTGTTTGAACAACGTGTAAGGAGAGTATCCCACCAATAAATGTCCAACGAACTATCTTTCGGTGAATAAGAATTAATATACAAATACTCATTTCTATCTGTATCATACAACTGTCCTGAAAGCTCAGTCAATATCCAACTCGAATCTGGTTCGTTTTCTTTTTTTATATAATCCACAGAGAGCCAAGAATTGGTTGTAGAATCAGAAAATTTTCGAGAAAAAAAACTCACGTGAGAAGAGAAGCTGTCAAAAGTAAAAATGGTGCCAATATACTTATAACTACTTTTTTGATATTCATAAACAGTAGTAAGTGTGTTCTCATTTTCAATCTTCTTTTCGGTTAATACCCATTGATTTGACACAGTGTCTCTTTCATATGTTGATTCATACCTATACTTTGCAGATAGATTACGCATCATAGTATCTATCTGGTTTTTATATTGATGACATCGAAAAAAAACTACCCAATTACCTGCATCGTCTGTATAGGAACATTCTTTCTTGATGCTCGCAATGGCAGAATTATTCCAACTATAAACAGTGTCTATTTTTATTCTATTATGTTGCGACAACTGTTTATCAGTTGATTTTTGTATCAGAAATAATTGTTGCAAGGAATCCACGTACAAATACGTCCATTTTGTATTATTTGGAAATTTAACTACAACCTTTTCTACATTATGAGGATAACGACCTGCCGACCAGTCACATTGTCCATAAAGCCGTTCGAGTTGCATTCGTTTCGCGACATACACGCTATCTTTCTTTGAAATCGGTTTGACAGGTTGCGTGGCTGTTTTTGTTTCTGCCATTTCTGATTTTTGTACCACAACCTCTTGCTTCGTCGACTTTGAATCCACAATCTCTTGTTTTGGAGTTTGCTTTATGTATTCTTTTCGAACTCCGTTAATTGTTTTAGCAACAAGTCTATTCAACGAATCATATTCCATTTCCGTTGTCGTAGTGTCTGACTTTATCAAAATAGTATTTCCTTTTTCATCGTATTTGTACTCTGTTTTCACACCATTCGACAAACTCATTATTTTCCGTCCTACCGAATCATATTCGTATTCCAACGAGTTTTGTAAATCTTTCTTACACAATAATTTACCTTTTTCATTATACAATTGTGTGCGTATAGGATATTTATCGCCGTTGGCAAAAACCATCGTATCTCTAATTATTTCACGACCTGGGGAATAGTTTCGATATAATAACACTTGAGAACCATCTTTATATGTCAACACACGTGTATTGATTGACTCTCTTGAATCCAACGAAAAATTTTTTCCTAAAATTTCTATTGTTGTATCAATTGCCGTTGCATATTTTTTTTCTTTCGCTAATTGCAACTTTCCATCTTCTAAAACATACGTTGAGAAATATCCTTTTTTTCTATGTGTGGTAGTTATAGTCTTCGAATGCAATTCGCCACCGCTCATAATTTGCTTTAACGTAGGAGAAGAAAACGTTGTCTTTGTTCCATGCCAATATTTCGCATCTGCAACTGCGCCATTTATGTCATAAATAACCAACCGACGATGATACTTGCGACAAACGACCTTTTGATTATATTTTGGTCTAAGAGAATTTTCCTTGATACATATTTCGTAGTTTTTTTCTCCATTTGATGCATGATAGCGAGTAATTTGCGCTATATTCAAAAATCGTCCTTTAGGAACAAATATTGCCGACGGACTTAGAGCATACGGGAAACGAAGTCGTTTTTTTAGATATTCTATATACGAACACTCTCGTCCTACACTATCGTAACATCGCGACGACAATGTAGTCTCCAAACTACGCTTATTCTTTGAAACTACTTTCTCGTATATTTTGATTTTTTGCGAATCGGAACTATAGCCGATTTTTCTTGTATAAAATTTTTGAGAGTCTGCTTCAAGAAGTCCAACACTATCCCTTACCCTATGGATATAATCAACATTATTGGGCATTTTAGTAAGTATTCGAAAATATGGTCGTTTGTAAACTTTGTGTCCTTCCACAACCAAACGTTGCCCCATTCCTATTATAGAAAGGAATATGAAGAAAATTGTCAATATGTGCCTTGGGGACTTCAAAATAACTATAAAAAGTTTAATTCAAAAATTATTTTCATCGTTTTTTATTTCACATCTTGAACAAGACGCACAGAGAGCCCACCGATGCGGTAGCTGCTGCTCGTGCGGGCATAGTCGTCGAGGAAGTACAGATAGTAGGCGACGCTGCCGTAGGAGTAGGCAGACGAAGACCAGTAGTACCCGTAACTACCCACGTCGTCCACATCCGAACCGTAGCGGTTGCCACCAGCAGGAAGAAAAATGGAGTTGCCATTTTTCTTGCTCGTAAATAATCCACCTTCGACACCATTTTGCGTTATCCATTTGTACTTGCAATTATCTACCAATTCTTGACATTCTTTTATGGTTGGCACTCGCCATTTAGAATTTGATATTTTTTTTGCTTCATCAAATGTATAGTATTCTCCATATTCTTCGGGTGTATTTGCACCTACATTACACGTTGCCCATTTCACAGATAGACCTAAATCCACTGCTTCTTGGCAAAAACCTGCAAAGCCAAGAATGAAAAAGATTGCTATGAATGCGAGTTTTGGTTTCATACATTCAAATAATGATATGAAAGTTTGAGTTTTTTTAATCCAATTCTTCTTTTAGAAAAGAAAATACATAATTCGGACTTTGAAAATAAAGTCCTGTTTTTGGGTTGTTTAGACGTTTACGTGTTTCGGAATTAAACCAAATGTTCATTGCTTCGTGCATGGTTAAATGTTTTTCGTCAACCAACATTGCAATTACGTTAGTTGTTTGATTTTCAACCATAAATTTGAAATCTTTTTCGGAAACATTCATATCTTCTTCAATTTTGAAATTGCTTTTTCTGTGCAAAACGCATATTGAAAAGTTATTCCTTTCATAAATTGCAAGCGTTGCATAAATTCCTCAAAAGAAATATATCCCTCTTTTAGATTCATTATTTGTCGACCAACTCTATCATTTGCAATTGGTCCATAAACAATGTCAAAATCATGAATATTTGCATCTTGAATATTATCACGATTAGCAAAAATAAATTTTGCCCATTCTGTAGAATAATCCGCAAAGGTCTTTATTTGTAACGAGGAATCTTGCAATATCTCATCTGCACATTCGTACGTATTTACCACACATTTTCCACCAAATGTAGATACTTTATAATCAGCCATTTCCTTCGCTTGTTCTTCCTCGGCAGACAAATAGAACGCTCGTCCAAAGTCTTTACTTGGTTTTGATTTTTGCAAATCTATTTTTTCAATATTCATATTTGAACCATGAAACAATTTCATTACAAATTTCCTCCATTACGTTTACAAAATGCCGACAAACTCTCAACCATATCGGGAAAAGACAGTGTATGGAGAATATTATATTGTTGTTCCACATATTCCACACCATTATACTTGCTAATATATGAATATGCTTGCTCGCAACTTAAATTGTATTTTTGGGCAAACAATTCAAGTAACATTAAAAAATATTCTATTTTATCTTTGATATTCACTATCTTACACTTTTTATAGTACAAAATTATAAAATTGTTTTGATAAATAAATATTTACAGGCAACGATATGCCAAGTTCCAAAATCCCGTTTGGCTGATACAACTCGTCCCAATGGAAATTGCCGTCATTGTCCATCTGCGCCACTGCTGTGGTGCAAAGGAATGATACTATAAACAATATGGTTATTCGTAATGGCATGTTAGTTCTCGTTAAAATTTATTGAATGTTCGTATCTGTATCTATCTTCTTCGCCTTTATACCATTTCATTGAATTATAAATACCCATAATACCGTAATGTTTTATATACCTCGTTCAAAAATTCGTCCTTTTGTTTATCCTGTTCTAAATCAACATTTTTTTCTATGATTTTGTTGCGTTCGTAATCATCAAAACAACCAACACATTGCACAAAACTATTTTTGCAATATTTAGAATTCGAACCTATAGAATACCAAGTAACACATCCATCAAAATATTCGGTAATCTCTTTTGTTTGTGCATCATATCGCATTGCCATAGACACATCATCGTTCGCCAACACAATTTCCCAAAACATATTATGTATAGTATCTTTTAGCAATATGTACGTAGATAATTCATTATCTATTTTCACTGGATACCAGTCTGCCTTGTGTGACCAATATCTTTCATAAGTTGTCCCATCATCGTTTTGTATAATAATTGGCGGAGCAACCGTACGCATGGTGTCTAAATACTTTTCTTTGTCAATTCTTCCTGCGTACCTCAGTCCATTAGGAACAGACTTGCTTTTTATAGATTGTACGGGTGTCAATACAGAATCTATTTCTCCTATTTCATTATAATACTTTTGCATTATTTCAAGTTCGGGGACATAAAAATGCCAAATTCCACACCGTGACCCATTTTTATACTGTCCTCGACATGCTATTTCTCCGTTTCTATAGTACATCACAAGAGAATCACCATAGAACTTACTTTTATTTATATCAACAATACAGTTTTCCTCAAGACCAATATATTTTTTGTCAAACGATAATTCATTTATATTACCAAGGAAGCCGTATTTTCGAGCTTTTTCAAGCAATGTTGTCCCTGTATCTTGTTTCATCATTATTAATGAATTTGATATTGGATATACATTGGTATTGTAATTTGCAATACATCGAATATCCTTTGATTTTATATATGGTACAATTAATTCTAATTTATCAACCCAAACGCCTACATTTTCATCTTGCCAACAATAACTATAGTCATCTGAATAGAAATTTGCAATCATACAATCTTCTATATGATTACAAGTCTCTGTTTCGAGGTACATTTCACAAACATTGGTAGCAAATCTAAAATACTTCAAATTGTTGCAGTGAGAAGCAAACCACTTTGAATCATAGTCAAACGAATTAATTCCATTAATGATTAGTGTATCAAGATTTTTGGGGAATACAATATCTAAATCTTCTATCTTATATTTCGGAGTATAAAATTGAACACCACTCCTATGTTCAATTTCCAATTTATTTAAAATTTCCCAATTGAGAATTTTAGAATAATCAAACATAACACATTCATTATGCAGATATGTTAGATTCTTGAACTTCTGTAATCCTTCTAATTCGGCAAACACATATCCATTCCCCACTATATTTAGTTTATCAAGATTTTTAAAATCCTTCGGCGTAATACAAATCGAATCAGCATAGGGCACATCTATAAAAAACTCTATCATATCAACAGAATCTCTCACTTTTTTTGTCAATCCATTTTTTTCGAACACGGCTGTTTTCCCGAGTAGCTTTAATTCCGAATAGTGTAATTCAATGGATTTTCGGGGCGGTTTACTCTGCGAAAACAATGTGTGCGACGATAGAATCATCGTTGCAATAATGAGCAATATTTTCTGTAGCGTGTTCATAAGACTATCCAAGTTATTATCCCAATGATTATGAGTCTCATTGTTTCTGATTCTATAAAAAATAGGATGCAAACCATCAAATGCTTCATGAACAGGAACTTCATTACCACTTTCTTGTTTTGATTCTATTACTCCTTGATCTAGGACACAAATCGTTATATCATTTACGCCTTTAGATTTATTTTTTATTTCTGTATCACTTGAATTTAATAATTTAAAGTAATTAATTAAATTCAAATACTGTTGCTTGTTACTTAAACTATTCATATCCAACTTTTTTATTTCTGTGTTTTTTTAGTTCCCTGATTTTATCTAAATACCATTGGTATGCTTCATCTTTTCCAGTAATATCATCTTGAGTAGGGTAAATGGTAATTTTTTTGATTAAATCTTGAGATGATAATGTATCCAAACACCATCTATTTGTACCATTAATTTGAACAAAATAATACAAAACATTATGTTGAGCATATTTTTCGAACATCTGCTCCGTAATCACCAACGTACAGCCAATAATTGTTGTGTCTGCAATAAGATATTTTTTACTTTTATCACAAAAATAAAAAGTAACAGAAGGATCAAATAAATATCTTCCTCCTCCCCAAGCATAAAAATTGGGATCTGTTACAGGAACTATTAATTCTCTCTCGGCTCTACATGCACACCGATCAACTGTTGTATAGAATTTCGAGCCAAAATGATCAACCATTACACCTTGATATAGAATACTATCAATCACAATTTTTCTATCCTGCCCATACCCCTTCAATCCTGCACCAAACAACAGAACAAAACAAAATAATATTTTTAATTTAGTCATTCTTACTCCCATAACACATCCAAGTTTTCTCGTTTTCGTAGTCTTCGTTCCATGCCGTATGAATTAAGAATTCTAAAGAAATTAATCTTACATTAGGTGCAACACCAACTACACTATAGTCATTCATTTTTGCACCAATCAATCCTGCAACACATGTGCCATGAATTCCTGAATAAAGAGGTGAGAAATTATTATTCATCTCTCCTGTTGCCATACGAAAAAAAAGAGGTATTTTTTCCTTGCCATTTGTATTACGAAAAACTGAATGAACAGGAACCACCTCTCCATTTGTGGGTTCTATTTTTGATTCAATCCCGGAGTAATCAACAACTGCAATAACAATAGAATTATCACCATATCTCTTTTCAGAACTGACGTTATTTAGTTCTTGCCAAGCCTGTTCAACATTAATAACTTGTAAATTCAATTGAGATTTGAATATTTTATTATTAGTATTCATAATTTATTTTTTTTATCTTATTTGTTTTATATTTTACAGTTGAATACTGCTGTGATTCAATAAAAAGGCTTGTACAATACTCTGCGTCAAAAGAAACTGGTAGATGAACAATAATTTTCTTTTTTATTAGTCCTAATCTCTGATAATCAAACTGTTGTTTTTCTTTTAATGATTCTATTACATCTTGCTCACAATGTTTTTTTTCTTTTAATACTATGATTGGTTCTACTATTAAGAATCTATTCCCTTTTTTTATGACGTAAAAAAAACACTCTTGACTATTTGTAAATTCATAAATATTTTCGACATAAATCCAAATAAACTCTTGAAAATAACAATTTTCAGAAATTTCTCTCAATTGATACAAATTCTTCTGTTCCTCTGCTTTGTATAAAATGAGAAAATTATCATATAAAGATATTCTTCTTAATTTTTCCTCGAAATTACAAATGGACAATGGACTAGTATTGGGTGGATTACAATTAAAGCCCGGACTGAGATTATAATTTAAATTATTAGATTTTATTAATAATAAACAAAGAGGAGATTGACATCTTAACACATTTCTTCTCAATTCATAATAATTATCTGAAAATGAGTAATCCTTTTTGACACAATCAATCGAAAGACTATCCTGCCCATACCCCTTCAATCCTGCACCAAGCAACAGAATAAAACAAAATAATATCTTTCGTATCGTTTTCCCTATTCCCAAAACACCATAATCAATAACAGCGACCTTAATTATTGGTGTTGGTGTATTTAGTTTAGCCACATAAGCATGTGCTTCTTCTATTTTTACGACATCGAATTGTTCTTTTTGTTTATCTTTTAAGTATTTCATTTTATTCTTTTTTTACTAATTCAACAGTGGAAAATAATTGACAGGAAATCACAGCTATATTTATTATCCCTGTGATTATGATACTCATTGTTTCTGACTCTATAAAAAGTAGGATGCAAATTATTAAAAGCTTCATGTACAGGTATTTCTTCTCCATTACTATCTATAGATTCTATTACCCCATTATCAATTACACAAATACATATTAAACTATCACCTTTTACTATATTTTTTATTTCATCAGGACAAAAAGGTTTAAAAAAATTAGTATAACCAATGAGGTTTAAATATGATTGCATTAGTTTGTTCATAGAATTAATATTTACTTAAAATTTTTATCAAACACTTTTTTTATTTTTTTCTCATTACATAGAGAATCCATATATTTGTTTTCTATTAAATATAGATTAATATGTACTGTGGTATCAGTTTCTTTTAGAGAACCTTTTGTCCAATATGGTGGACTAAACACCTCAAAATTCAACCTTTTCTTACTACTGTATATTTCATAGACATGAGGTGAAATATTTAACGAACAACTTTTTATAGTTGAATCTCCAACTATCTTTCCTTTATAATCTCTAAAAACAAATACTAATTTCGGATTAATTATTCCCTTTACAGAACGTATTTCTTTACCGTTCTCCATACCAATTATTATGTATCCCTCTTCCTCACAAAAACAGTTTTTGTATTGTAGATATGCATAATCACTAGCAAACTTAGGATAAAAAAACGTATCTATTACAATTTTTCTGTCCTGCCCATACCCCTTCAATCCTGCACCAAGCAACAGAATAAGACAAAATAATATCTTTCGTATCGTTTTCCCTATTCCCATAACACCATAATCAATAACAGCGACCTTAATTATTGGTGTTGGTGTATTTAGTTTAGCCACATAAGCATGTGTTTCTTCTATTTTTACGACATCGAATTGTTCTTTTTGTTTATCTTTTAAGTATTTCATTTTATTCTTTTTTTACTAATTCAACAGTGGAAAATAATTGACAGGAAATAAGTTTCTTTAACCAAAAATCAAATCCAAATAAGGTTGATTTATAATTATCTAGAAATTTTAGACAGTTAGTAAAGATAAAAAATAATAAATTAGCTGTATGAAAAGTAAACGAAAATTTAGCTCGGAGTTTAAGGCCAAGGTAGCCATAGAAGCTCTCAAAGAACAGTCGACATTGTCGGAAATGTCAATGAAGACACCGGAGAAATCCCGTGAAGAAGAGGTAGACGCACTATACAAGAAGATAGGCGAACTGCAGATAGCGAATGATTTTCTAAAAAAAAGTTGTCGTGAACTTCAATAGTTCAGAAAGAGTTAAATTATTAGAAATGACAAACAAAAAGTTAAGCGTAAGCAAGCAGTGCATGTTGCTGTCATTATGCCGTTCCCGCCTATATTACAAGCATGAGGATCCAAAGCAAACAGATCTGGAAATAATGCAGTTAATAGACAAAATACACGCCCTCCATTCCAACATTTGGGAGTTGTAGTGATAATATTTGATGTTCCGTCTAATTTAAGTAATGCGTCAAAGCATTCGTTATAGAATTTCGGTTCTTTCCCTTTTAAAGAATCTTTTAAATATAGATTATCCAATACATTTTGAACAACAGGGCTAAATATGACTTTCATATTGGATGATTTTTTGCAAAATCTTCAGCTGTAATATATCCATTTGAAAAGTACCAATCCGTATCAATTAAAATTTCATTCGAAGAATTATTTTCAACTATGGTATTCATTTCGCTATTCGTTAAAGTTTGCTTACTACCATTTTTTATAACGTGATAAATATGTTCACCTTTATCATTTTCATCATTATCCATAGTATGATACTGTTTATACTCGTATGCAGCATCAACTATACGTTGAAGATTTCTTTTCTTCTCTAAAGAATCGGTTATTTTGCTAACAGCCTTGATACAATCTGACTTTCCCATAATTCTATTCTAATAAAAACTTGCCTACGCAATATAGGCAAGTTTATTGTAAAGATTAGTACAACTCATCAAAATTCTTTTTAGTTTTTAAGTCCTATAATTTTCTATATACAAAAAAATTGGAAACAGTTTACATTTTTTTATATTTGCATTGCAACAAAACTCAAGAAAATATGGTTATTAGAATTTTAATTTTAATCGTGCTGTTAGCTTTATTCATATTATGCTGCTGGATTGGTTCCAAAAGTGTCGATATGATGTGGGATGGGTGTCAAGAACTTGGAAAAGCGTTAAATAAAAATGAAGAAAAAGTTCCACAAGAGCTAAATATCGGAGTATGGCTGTTTGTAATTATATTTTCCGCTACATTTTTTTGGATATTTTAGAGCAGCAAATCTCAAAGCATTAGTTTTTTCATACGAAACTCACAACAATCATTTAAGATCACATTACCCCTTGAACATGCGATTTTATAATTACGTATGTTTTTATTGCTTTTATGTGTGAATGACTTTAATTTCCTTACACATTCTCTCAATAAATCTAAATGTTCTCGTTTGAATGTAGTAATACCATAGTCATCATAAAGATGATAAAATACATCTATTATACCTTTACATCTTTCATCTTCTGATTTGTTCTTAAACATGTCAAGATCTATTGCATGTGTTTCATCTATCATGAAATCACCGTTTACAGTTTTTATCCCGTCTGTAACTTTCTTCGCTATCTCTTCTTCTATTTTGTCAAGAACATCCTTCGAATTATATCCGAAGACACATTTTTGCACAGTTCTATTTTTAAACTGTTTTTTGTAATGGTATTCATCAACTTCTTCTATATTGTTCATGAAAAGTTTCACATATTTAACTGGTATTTTACATGGGAAATATTTGTCACACAAATGTTCTATTGAACCACTTGCTTCATACCAGTACCATTCATTTTTACATTTTTCATTATCATACTTGAAACTTTCCATAACGGCTTTTGTTATTAAGACTTATACTTTAATCTATTTCTAATAAAACAAAAAAGCACTCACATTTCTGTAAGTGCTTTCTGTAGCGAGAGGCGGGCATGATCCGCCGACCTCATGATTATGAATCATGCGCTCTAACCAGCTGAGCTACCTCGCCATGATTTTTAAATCGCTTGCAAAAGTATAAATAAATTTTACTTCCACAAGATTAAAAGACGAAAAAATAAAAAATCTTTTAAAATTACCTGTTTTTATATAAATGCCGACATCTGCATTCTTGCAAAAAACGTGTACATTTGTAAAAACTATCTTACATGAGAAAAAAAGCTTTATTTATTGGCGGAACTGGCACAATCAGCACCGCTATTTCAAATGCAGTCGCCAATTCTAACGACTGGGAACTATTTGTAATAAATCGAGGAAACCGAAATGATAAACTTCCTTCGAATGTTCATTGTATCACTGTAGAAGACATCAACAACGAAGCTGATGTATCTAAGAAATTAGAACTGCTACAATTTGATTGTGTATGCGATTTCATCTGTTTTTGCAGAGAACAAATAGAACGCGACTATCGTTTGTTCAAAGGAAAGACCAAACAAATGATGTTTATTAGTTCTGCTTCGGCATACCAAAAACCTCTTGGAAATTATATTATCAATGAAAGTACTCCTCTTGCAAATCCATATTGGGAATATTCAAGAAACAAAATCGCCTGTGAGCAATTTTTAATTGATAAATATAGAGACGAACAATTTCCTATTACTATTGTACGACCAAGTCATACATACGACGAACGTTCGGTTCCTCTTGGCGTACATGGGAAAAATGGTAGCTGGCAAGTCATAAAACGTATGCTCGAAAACAAACCGGTAATCATACATGGCGACGGAACTTCGCTGTGGACATTCACACACAACAGCGATTTTGCAAAAGGTTTTATTGGACTAATGGGAAATCCACATGCTATAGGCGAAACATTCCATATCACATCTGGAGAATCTGTAACATGGAACCAAGCATACCAAGCAATTGCCGATGCTCTCGGGGTTACATTAAAGCCATACCATGTTTCTTCCGAATTCCTTGCCGATGTAAGCGACTACGATTTAACCGGCAGCCTTATTGGCGACAAAGCGAACTCTGTGGTTTTCAACCTTGAAAAATTAAAACGAATTGTTCCTGACTATAATCCAACTGTACGATTCGACCAAGGTGTGAAAAGAACTATTGAATATGTTCTCGCCCATCCGGAATGTCAAAAAGAAGACAAAGATTTTGACGAATGGTGCGACCGCGTCATTGAAAAACTAGAACAAACAAAACAAGAAATCAAACAATTGAAACACTAATTCTATGAAACGAATAGCCACTCTAATTCTATTCTTTACCATAACAATTATAACTTCTGCACAAGGTTACCAAAATCCTATCATTCCAGGCATGGCACCAGATCCAAGTATCTGTCGTGTAGGTAGTGATTATTACTTGGTTACGAGCTCATTCATACATAACCCAGCCATTCCTATTTATCATAGCAACGATTTAGTCAATTGGGAACTGATTAATTATGCTGTAACAAATTCAAATGGGTTAAATCTAAGTAAGGGCGAAGGAATGTACGCTCCTACTATTCGCTATAACGAACTCGACAGCACCTTTTATGTCATTTGCACTAATGTAGGCAACGGACAAAATTTCATTGTTAATACCAAAGATCCTTATTCAACTTGGAGTAATCCGGTATGGTTAACAAATCCACGTATTGGCATTGATCCGTCGTTATTTTGGGATAAAGATGGTTCTTGCTACCTACAATGTACAGGCGACAACAACATTATTCAAATCGTTATCGATCCAAAAACGGGAGAAGAACTTTCATCTTTCCACTACCTAACTGACGGACTTGGTGGTCGTTACCCTGAAGGTCCTCACATGTATCTTATTGATAACTATTACTACCTTATGATTTCTGAAGGTGGTACAGAATTCGGACATCATGTAAATATTTTTAGAAGTGACGATATTTGGGGACCTTTTATAAGTTGTCCTTCAAATCCTATTCTTTCCCATACTGGGAAAAATGCCCAAAACAATCCTATTCAATGTACTGGACATGCCGATATGGTACAAGGCCATGATGGTTCATGGTGGATGGTTTTTCTTGCCACACGACCTATCCCATCGATGACATATCCTCTTGGCAGAGAAACGTTTCTCGCACCTATTCAATGGAACGATAACAATTGGCCGATAGTTAACGGCAACGGAACCGTTTCGCTCGACATGCAAGTTCCTACACTCCCACTAACAAAAACACAGAAAAATTCTTCTAAAACAATATGTTATAGTTTTACTCATGAAATCGGCAAAGAATGGAATGCATACCGTATCGCTCCCGACTCTGTTGCTAAAATAGAAGAAGGTGAACTTACTATTCCTGCGAGCAACACACACGATGCGTTTATTGGCGTAAAACAACAACAATATAACATGATAATGGAAGGAACAGTTACTATTTCCCAATGGGAAGGAGAAGCAGGAATATGTGTTCATCATGATGATGAGAAAAGATACAATGTCGCTTTTATACGCGAAAACGGTAAAGCTTACATCGAATCACAATGCTTGTTCAACAATGTACACCAGACTATTCGTAATGAAATTACTTCCGATACACATTCTATCAAATTACGAATCGACTCAGACAAAGAGACTTATAAATTTTATTATTTCGACACAAATAAAGAAAACTGGATAGCCATAGGGCAAATGGACACACAATTTCTTGCAGGAGGATTTTCCGGGTTGTTAGTAGGACCTTATACAGCAAAAGGTATAGCCAAATTCCCGTTCATTTCTATCTCATATAAATAATTGCACAAATTCTTATTTTTCATATTTTTACAAAAGTTAAATATTAAAAAATATACAGACATGAAAAAAACATATTTTATTCTAACTCTTGCAGTTAGCATTTTATTTAGTTTCACTAGTTGTAACTACAACTCTCTTGTCGAAAAACAAGAAAATGTAAATAGCGCTTGGTCTAATGTAGAAAACCAATACCAACGCCGTATGGATTTGATTCCCAACCTTGTAAATACAGTAAAAGGATATGCTAGTCACGAAGAAAAAACATTAAAAGAAGTGACTGCGATGCGCGCACAAGTAGGTCAAATCAAGTTAAATGCTGAAGATTTAGACGAAGAAACTTTGGCAAAATATCAAAAAGCACAAGAACAACTAAGCCAAGGTATAGGAAGATTATTAGCTGTAAGCGAATCATACCCAGACCTTAAAGCAAACCAAAACTTTCTTCAACTACAAGCACAACTTGAAGGTACAGAAAATCGTATTGCCGTAGAACGTCGTAATTTCAACGATGCAGCAAAAGAATACAATACAGCGATTGCAAAATTCCCAACAATGATTTATGCTGGTTGGTTTGGTTTTAAGAAAAAACCATATTTCAGCGCACAAATGGGTGCAGATGTTGCACCAACTGTTGAATTTTAAGAAACATTTTTGTCTGGAAGTATAACTTCAGAATGAAACGATTTGTTTCCTACATAGTAGTCTGCTGTTTGGCGCTATCGACATTTGCACTGAATTTGCCACCGAAGACCAACAAATTGGTCAACGATTATGCAAATTTGTTCTCCGAAATTCAAATAAATGATTTAGAGCAACGATTAGAAGCGTTTTCTGATAGTACAAGCAACCAAATCTGCGTCGTAACTATTTCCGACTTGGAAGGTTACGATGCTGCTGACTATGCACAAAGACTAGGCGACGCCTGGGGAGTTGGAAGCAAGAAAAACAATGGAGTCATAGTATTATTAAAACCTCGTAATGAATTTGGAAGCGGCGACTTTTTTATAGCAACCGGATATGGCGTGGAAGGTGTACTTACCGATGCAACTTGCAAAAGCATCTTTCAAAACTATGTTCTTCCCATTTTAAAAGAAGAAAATTGCGACTATTATCTAGCAATAACAGCAGCTGTTAACCAAATAATTCCGCTCGTTAATGAAGAATACCATACAGAATACAATGCACAAAAAGAAAATGACAACTCACCTCAAGGAGTTTCTCCTATATTAGTAATTCTTGTCATAGGCATTGTAATATTTGTTTTACAATCAATTTTCCCATCTCAAAAGAGACGGGCTTGTATGGATATTTCCAAAGCAAACACGCTGAACGAACTCGATACAGCCATACATAAGGCTCGATTACTACAAGTAAAAGAAAAAAATATCGAAAAAGCTCGTTCCAAAATACCAAACAGAATGTTTTCGCTCTTGCGCAATGCGAATACTCCCGAAACATTCAATACCATTGCTGCTAATGCCACTGCAATGGGTATAAGCGCAGCAGCAATAATGGCAATAGAATTTCAAATGAAGGCTAACACATTACAGGATTTGCAAAATTGCCGTAACAGAAGCGAAATTTTTCAAAAACAAAATCGTGCCCGTGCATTTGGAAACAGCGAAAAAGATATACAAAAAGCTACAGCACTAGCTATTGCTGCTATAACTGCGTTGGCAATAGCGGCATCACGAAGACAAAACTATGGTCATGGTTCTAGAGGATTCGGAGGTAACCATAGTGGCGGATTCGGAGGATTTGGAGGAGGACGATTTGGCGGTGGCGGAGCTGGAGGAAAATTTTAAAAACAGTCCGTAATTTTTCCACTTATTTTCAGCCTTATACATTATATATTTGCATAAAACTATTTTTTGATATATTTGCACCATTGATTTTTGTAACAAAGTCAATTACTTGAGAATGTACAAAAATCAATGTAGTTTGTAATTTTGCAACATAAAAAAGAAGAATTGCGACATGACAGAGAATTTAGTAATAGTCGAATCTCCAGCAAAAGCAAAAACGATTGAAAAGTTTTTGGGCAAAGATTTTACAGTAATGTCAAGTTACGGACACATTCGCGACTTGGAGAAAAAAGGGTTGGGAATTGATGTCGAGAAATCATTTGCACCATTATACGAAATATCGGCAGATAAGAAAAAATTAGTTGCCGATTTGCGAAAAGCTGTAAAAGAAACCAAGACTGTTTGGCTTGCATCCGATGAGGACCGCGAAGGAGAAGCTATTGCATGGCACTTGGCCGAAGTTCTAAAGTTACCGGTAAAATCAACAAAACGTATTGTTTTCCATGAAATTACCAAAGATGCAATTCTTCAATCACTACAAAATCCACGAACTATCGATTTAAAATTAGTTGATGCTCAACAAGCTCGCCGTGTTTTGGATAGATTGGTTGGTTTTGAACTTTCACCTGTATTATGGAAAAAAGTAAAACCACAACTTTCGGCCGGACGCGTTCAATCTGTTGCTGTTCGTATTATTGTAGAGCGTGAACGTGAAATTAACGCATTCAAATCAGAGTCGTCATATCGCGTTGTTGCTGATTTCATTACAGAATCGAAAGGAAAGAAATACACATTTACTGCCGAATTGTCAAAACGATTCAACACACAAAAAGAGGCAGAAGCATTTTTAACAAAAGCTAAAGATGCGACATTCGAAGTACAAGCATGTGACAAAAAACCGACTTCAAGACGTCCAGCCCCTCCTTTCACAACTTCTACGTTACAACAGGAAGCTAGTAGAAAATTCTCATTCCCTGTAGCTAAAACAATGCAAATAGCACAACAATTATACGAATCTGGTTTTATCACATACATGAGAACGGACTCTGTAAATTTGTCTGACCTTGCTACAAATACAGCAAAGAAATTCATCACAGAGAACTTCGGAGCCAATTATTCAAAAACACGTAAATATTCAACAACATCAAAAGGCGCACAAGAAGCTCACGAAGCTATTCGTCCTACTTATGTCGACAATGAATTTGTATCTGCAAATGCTGACGAACAACGCCTATATGATTTAATCCGTAAACGTACTCTTGCATCCCAAATGGTTGATGCTCAAATCGAAAGCACAACGATTACAATTGCAAGCAAGGAACTTCCAGGTTGTACTTTCTCAGCCAAAGGAGAAGTGATAACATTTGATGGTTTCCTAAAAATGTATATGGAATCAAAGGATGATGATTCTACGGAAGAAGACAGCATAGTTTTACCGGATATGGCTGTTGGATCTATTGTAAAAACTAAATCGATTACAGCAACTGAACGATTTACACAACATCCACCACGCTATACAGAAGCTACTTTAGTACGTAAACTTGAAGAACTTGGAATTGGACGTCCTTCAACATACGCGCCAACAATTTCTACAATACAAAAACGTGGTTATATTGTAAAAGAAGATAGAAGCGGAAGTAAAAGACAATTTATAAAACTTGAATTAAAGGATGGAAAAATTGCTTCTACAAAATCTTCAGAAAATGTTGATACAGAAAAGAATAAACTTTTCCCTACAGATATCGGTATCGTTGTAAACGATTTCTTGATGAAATATTTCGAAGGAATTATGGACTATAATTTCACAGCTTCTGTGGAACAAGAATTCGACGAAATCGCATTAGGAAAAATCGATTGGGTTAGCATGCTTACTAAATTCTACAATCCTTTCCATTCACGTGTTGAAGATACAATGGAAACATCGGAACGTGGAAATGGAGAACGTATCTTAGGTATAGATCCAGAAACAGGCAAACAAGTTTCTGTTCGTATCGGAAGATTTGGTTCTATGGTTCAATTAGGCAAGCAAGACGACGACGAAAAACCAACTTATGTTGCATTAGATAAATCTCATCAAATAGAAACAATAACACTTGATGAAGCTCTACAACTTTTGCAAAACGGTAACGACGGACGACTTCTAGGCGTACATCCTACTACTGGTAAAAACATATATGTCAAAAACGGACGTTTTAGCCAATTCATTCAAATGGGTGAAGCCGATGATGCAGAAAAAAAAACAGCTTCTTTGCTAAAAGGTCAAAATCCAAAAACACTTACATTACAAGAAGCATTAGTTTTACTTGAACTACCTCGTACTGTTGGAGAATTCGAAGGGGAACCTGTTGTTGCAAACATTGGTCGTTTTGGACCATTCTTGGCTCATAAAGGAAAATTCATTTCTTTAAAGAAAAACGATCCTGATGCTTTCTCTGTAACAATAGAAGAAGCAGAAAAAATCATCATTCGTAAACGCGAAACTGATGAAAAACGTAGCATAAAAGAATTTGCCGAAGATGCAAATGTGAAAGTGCTCCTAGATAGATGGGGACATCCATGTGTATTGTATAAGAAAAAATATTTCAGAATCGCAAAAAATATTGACCCTGCCACACTTACTTTGCAACAATGTTATGAAATTGCAGAAGTGAAAAAGACAAAATAATGGAACTCAAATTTCTTTGCGAACCATATTATAAGCAAGCAGAAGATGTACACAACATGGAAATTATTCCATGTACAACCTACAACGAACAAGATTTAGCTTCTGCCGATGCTTTTTTACTAGGTTACAAAGAAGACAGAAATTCCGACAATATTGGTTGCGAAACAGCTGCTGATACAATAAGACAACAACTATACGCTCTACACAGAACATCCAAACCTCTTCGTATAATTGATTTAGGAAACTGCAAAAAAGGTCCAACTGTTGCCGAATCATACAACAATTTTCGTCTTTGTATGCAAGAGCTTGCGACATACGAAAAACCTATTGTAATAATCGGAGGAACACAAGAAATCGTTTGCTATACGACACAATATAGTTTTCGCACGGTTTCGTACCCTTCGGCTGCATTTGTAGATGCTAAAATCGATTGGGACGAAGACAAGAATGATTTTTCAAATAGAAACTACCTAACACGCATCACAGAAGAGTTTCCACTATTACGAATTACTCATATTGCAAACCAAGAATACCTATCTTCAAAAGATGCATTTTCTTGGCTTACAAGCAATTGTTTCTCTTCTTTTCGATTAGGAGATTGTAATGCTGCAATTGAACGTTCCGAGCCATACACTCGTGATGTACAATTAGTTTCATTTGACATAAACGCTATACGATATTCTGATAGTCCTGCAGGTAGAAATGCCAATGGATTATATGCAGAAAAAGCTTGTCAGATTGCATGGAATGCAGGATTCTCTCCTCGCCTAAATACATTTATACTCTCGGAATTTAATCCTCAAAAAGACACCGATGGCATTTCTGCTCAACTATCTGCAGAAATTATCTGGCATGTATTCGACGGCATTGCACAACGTATTCCTGAAAGTATAGATTTTAACGACGATAGTTATCTAAAACATTATGTTCACAATTCTGTACTGCCACAAGATATTTGTTTTTACGAATCATTAATATCTAAAATGTTTTGGGTTGAAGTTCCTATCGGTTCAACAAAAAAGAAGCGCATAATACCTTGTTCTTCCGATGATTTTGAACTAATGAAAGCTGGTTTTATTCCTGATATTTGGATGACAGAATTCAATCGTCTCTTAAAAATTAAGCAATAGGAAACACTACATTTTCCTATAATTACTATACTTTCTACCACATTTATTTTTTGCTTATTTTTTACATTTGTGCGTTATCTTTATTACTCAAACGCATGAAAAAGACAATCATAATCCTCTGTAGCATAATTATATTCATAATTCTTGCCTGTTTCTTTATTATACCTCCAATAGCAAAATCATATATAGAAAACAATTCTAAAGAGTTAGTTCATAGAAAAATTACTTTAGAAGGACTTTCATGCAATATTTTTACTGGATCTGCCAACATTGAATCTTTAAAAATGTATGAAGAAGACGACAAAACAACATTTGTTTCTTTCGATAATCTACATGTCAATTTAAATCTATTAGGTTTATTGACAAAGAAATGCGAAGTTGAATCTCTCACATTGGCAGGCGCCGAAATTTCTATCATACAGAATGGAGAAAAATTTAATTTTGATGATATTGTTGATTTTTTCACAGCCGATTCTACTGAAGTTGAAGACACAGAAGATTCTGATTGGGGAATAATTATAAACGACATACATTTAGACCGTAGTTATTTTTTATACAAAGACGTAGAAGTTGGAAGCGAATGGGCGTTACGAGATATTTCTCTATTTATTCCCGGCATAGATTTATCTGACGTAAAAGCCGATATGGGATTGGAATTTGCTTTCAAAAATGGTGGAACGCTTACAACGAATATAAAATACGACACCGACAAAGAATTATATGACTTGCGTGTAAAAATTAATAAATTTCACATAGAGCCTATTCTTCCCTATTTACAACAATCCTTTAATGTTGATAGTGTTCGTGGAGAATTCTCTTCAGCGCTATCTATAAAAGGCTCTACAAACCATATTATGAACTTTGATGTAAACGGCGATTTAACCATACACGATTTTGCTCTTGTTGACACAAAAGGCAAACAAGTCCTTGCATTTAACGAGGTTAATACAACTATAGAGAAAATTGATCTAATCAACGATAAATATATCCTAAAGTCTCTTATTGTCAACGATTTACGCTCTTATTATGAAATATATAAAAACAACTCTGACAATATAACTGAGTTATTTAAAGAAGAATCAACGGATTCCACCCAAACAGATACGGTCGAAACAGCAATGTCTATCACAATCAAAGATTTACAAATCAAAAATGCAAGTCTCACCTATATAGACAATACACTTCCTACCCCGTTTAATTACACAATAAGCGACATTATTGTAAATGCACAAAACTTTAATCCTGATCTAAAAAACAATGTAACGGCACAAGCACTTCTACAAAATTCTGGAAGATTGAAACTTAAATGGACCGGATCGGCATACGACATTTCTAATCAGAACATAAATATTAGTTTATCTAATTTGGAATTAAAACCATTCACTCCATACTCCCTTTCATTATTTGGATTCCCGATCTCTGATGGTCATCTATCAATCCAAAGTAACAACGTGATTATAAATAATATGCTTGATGGAGCAAACAAAATAAACATATACAATCCAAAACTTGGCGACAAAAACAAAGACATAAAAGCTGAATATAATCTGCCACTTAAATTAGGATTATATGTGTTAACTGATAAAAATGGAAAAGCTGATTTGAATCTACCTGTAACAGGTAATATCGACTCACCTGATTTTTCATACAAAAAAATCATTTTCAAGGCATTAGGCAACCTATTAGTAAAAGTAGCATCCTCTCCATTCAATGCTTTCAAATCAAATAGTGAAGAGTTTGACAACATAGTAATTCCAAGCCCATATAGTGCTACAATCACAAATGAGGAATTTGCAAAATTTGCACAAATCAGCAATTTGTACCAAGAAAAACCAATGTTGAAACTTACCGTTACACAAGAAATATGCTATGCAAAAACTATTCAAGATTACTGTGTAAATAACCTCAAAAAGAATTTCTACACAAGTCATACCAACAACTTATCGGAAGACATTCTACAAAACGAACTTTTATTGCAAGAAAAATATTCTTCACTAAATATTTCTTCCAAAGAACTAAGCACTTTTGCAGACTCATTACTACAAGCACAAAACATTGCCTTCGGAAAGAAAACGACAAATGAACAAAAAGCCATCTTATTGTACGAAAAAGAAATGGAGAGCATACTCACCCAAGAAACAACAGAAAGAAACAACAGATTGTGGACATATCTTCACCAAGAACAAAACATTCCCGATTCATCACTTACAATACAAACAAATATTGTAAAAGAAAATGAAGAAAAAGCAAAAAAGAATCTATATAAAATAGAATGGCATTTAGATGCATCAGAAGAAGAATAATTACTTACGTAATTTTTTCTTCTGTTTCATAAAGAATTCCGGTTTTGGAATATAATCGGTTGACAAAATACGAAGCTCCGTACGTCTGTTTATTTGGTTTGCAATCTCTTGAGACGCTCTAGGCAAACGTTCTACATATTCAGGAGTAAGTACCGTTCCTACAACAAAAGCAGAATCTTGGCGAGCAATCTCTTCTGTTACCGTTACCGGTTTTGATTCGCCATAACCACGAGCGACAAGTCTATCTACATCATATCCCTTTTGCGTTAAATAATCCACTACAGATTGTGCACGACGCTTAGAAAGAACCAAATTGGCATTTGCATCACCAACCATATCTGTATGAGCCCCAAGTTCTATCGTAATATTTGGATTATCGTCAAGTAACTTACCCAATTGTTCCAAAGCCGTTTTTGAAGCATCATTCAATGTCCATTTACCTGATTCATAGAAAATATTCGGAATTTCAACAGGTTTACTCATCGTTATCAGGTTCAAATCTTGCGTAAATGTTGTATCATCACTAATATTCGCTGTAGAAACCTTTACCTTTTGCTTTAGAAAGCCTTCATACGAACCAATAACAATATAATCTATATATTGTTCCAATTGGAAAGAATACGTTCCGTCAACCTTTGTTTTAGCCGTTTGCAAAGAACCATCACTACCAATTAAAGTAACTTCACCTTCAACAATAGGTTTATTAATAGAGACATCTATCATTTTTCCTTCAACAGAAAGTTTCAACTCCGGTAATTCAAAAGAATAAATATCCTCCAAACCACGAGTACCTTTTCGGTTGGAAGTAAACAAACCTATTTCTTTATTTCCTTGAAATACGATTCCAAAGTCATCTTGCGTAGAATTTATCGGAGACTGCATATTCGTAACAACCCATTTTCCATCATCTCCTTTTACAGCCTTGAAAATATCCAACCCTCCCATTCCAGGAAGTCCATCAGAAGCGAAATATAGAGTTCCATCCAATCGAACATACGGAAACATTTCATCTCCTTCTGTATTAATTTCCGAGCCTAAATTTATAGGTCGTCCCCATGCAGAACTTTCAGAACTACGTTCTACTTTCCAAATATCAGAACCACCTTTACCACCTTTCATACGAGAGGCAAAATATAAAGTCAATCCATCTGGAGAAATTGCAGGTTGACCTACAGAAACAGAATCGGGAACAATTTCTACCTGTTCTGTTGCATGCCAAGCTGCATTTTTATAACTATTCTTAAAAATTTGGCAACCAAGATTTTTTCCTGTCTCCTGTAAGCAACGAGTGAAATACATAGTAAAGCCATCAGGAGAAATTGAAACCGAACCATCGTCAAAGTCTGAATTTACCGTAGAATCAGCAATTTTTTCCGGTGCTTTCCATTTGCCTTTTCTATCGTAACGAGCTTCGTAAATACTCGTATAATTCATTCCTGAAACAGCACTGATTTGTGGTTTTACGCCTTCCTCTATTCTTGAAGAAGTAAAATAAACCACATCAAAAGTATTATCAAGATACATTGGAGCAAAGTCATTGAATTTTGTATTCAACGCTTTCACATTTTCTACAACATAGCGCGTTGGCTTTTCTTTATATGCAACAGCTAACGAACACGAAGCTATACCATTTGCACCACGAGAATCTTTTGGAGTTGATTTTTTATATGCCTTAAACATCTTCTCCGCTTCTTCATATTTTTCGCTTCTTAACAAATAATATGCATACCAGTAACGAGATTCTTTATCTTTTACCGCCTTTTCTTTTGCTAATTTTTTGTAAGCGACTTCTGCCTTTTTGTATAAATTTAACTTACGGTAACATTCCGCAAGTTTTGCCTCATACGTAGATTTAATGTATTTTGATTGTTCATCTTTTATTAACTCTTCGAACAATTCAGAAGCCTTAAAATATTCACCATTCTCGAAAGCAGCTTCTGCCTTTTGGCTCATTTTCTTTGTTGAAGAACAAGAAACACAAAACAACAACAAAATTGTTGCAAAAGACAAACTATAGCGATTCAATATATGCATATTTACCAAACGAGAAATCGTGGTTTTTATTACGTGCAAATATAACAATTGCTATTTGAAAATTGCCAATTGGCAATTAAGAATTCTAAGAGACAATATATTCTCATTAAAATATTTTGGATTTATACATTTTTGTCTTGCAAAAGAAAAATTATAAGGGACTGTCAACTTGTAATCAACTAAAAAAGAAAAGGCTACCGTTTCCGATAGCCTTTTCATATTTAAATTAAAACAATTCTATTTTTGTTCTTCTGTTTTTGCTGGACGAGCTGGTCTTTCAGTCAAAACTTTCTTTGACAATTTGAATTTACCTTTCTCGATACCTATCAATTTAACCTCAACGATATCGCCTTCTTTCAAATAGTCACCAACTTTTTCTACACGTTCCCAAGCAATTTCAGAAATGTGCAACAAACCATCTTTTTGTGGTAAGAATTCACAGAATGCACCAAATTCTACGATAGATTTAACTTTAGCTTTGTAAACCTTACCGATTTCTGGTTCTTGAGAAATACCAAGGATATATTCCTTAGCAGCATCCATTCCTTCTTTATTGTTACCAGAGATTTCAACGATTCCAAATCCATCAACTTCTTCAATAGAAATTGTGGTATTAGTACGAGCTTGAAGTTCTTGGATATTTTTACCACCAGAACCGATAACTGCACCGATGAAATCTTTACCTATCTTCAATGTTTCAATTCTTGGAGCATGAGGTTTCAAATCTTCACGTGGTTCTGCAATAGTTTCTGTGATTTTACCCAAGATATGAAGACGACCTTCTTTTGCTTGATTCAAAGCTTTTTCCAAAACTTCATAAGACAAGCCATCTACCTTGATATCCATTTGAGTAGCAGTAATACCATCAGCAGTACCTGTTACCTTGAAGTCCATATCACCTAGGTGATCTTCGTCACCAAGAATATCCGACAATACAGACCACTTAACATTACCTTTATCGGTAATCAAGCCCATTGCAATACCTGCAACTGGTTTCTTAATCTTAACACCAGCATCCATAAGCGCTAAAGTACCAGCACATACAGTTGCCATAGAAGAAGAACCGTTAGACTCCATGATATCAGATACTACGCGAACGCAGTATGGATAATTTTCAGGAATCATTCTCTTCAATGCTCTCCAAGCCAAATGTCCGTGACCGATTTCACGACGACCAACACCACGTTGAGCTTTTGCTTCACCTGTTGAGAATGGAGGGAAGTTATAGTGCAACAAGAATCTTTCTTTTCCTTGAACTAATACATCATCAACAATTTTTTCATCTTGTTTTGTTCCAAGAGTTACACTTGTTAACGATTGAGTTTCACCACGAGTGAAGATTGAAGATCCGTGAGGACCTGGTAGATAACCAACTTCACACCAAATAGGACGAATTTCTGTAGTTTTACGACCATCAAGACGTTTTCCTTCATCCAAAATGCAACGACGCATAGCTTCTTTTTCTACTGCATGATAGTAACGGCTAACCATTTCTGCCTTTGCTGCAACATCTTCTTCAGACATTGAAGCCAAATATTCTTCTTTAATTGCAGAGAAGTTTGCTTCTCTTTCGTGTTTGTTTGTATTTTCTGATGCTGCTACAGCGTATGCTTTATCATAACATTTGTTCCAAACATCTTGTTTCAACTCTTCGTCATTTTCTTCGTGGCAGTATTCACGTTTTACCGTTTTACCAACCATTTCAGTCAATTCCATTTGAGCTTTACACATAGGTTTGATAGCTTCGTGAGCGAATTTCAAAGCTTCCAACATTTCTGTTTCAAAAACTTCATCCATTTCACCTTCAACCATCAAAATATTATCGTAGGTAGCACCAACCATAATGTCGATGTCAGCACGTTCCATTTCTTCAAATGTTGGATCGATAACTAATTTGCCATCAACACGAGCAACACGAACTTCAGAAATAGGACCACCGAAAGGTATATCAGAAACAGCCAATGCAGCAGAAGCAGCCAAACCTGCCAATGCATCAGGTTGGTTTTGACCATCAGCAGAAATCAAATGAACATTCACAAATGTTTCAGCATGATAATTGTCTGGGAACAATGGACGAAGCGCACGGTCAACCAAACGAGCTGTTAGAATTTCATAATCTGAAGCTTTTCCTTCTCTCTTTGTAAATCCACCCGGAAATCTTCCAAACGAAGCGAATTTTTCTTTGTACTCAACGGTAAGTGGCATGAAATCTGTACCAGGAACAGCATCTTTCGCACTACAAACTGTAGCCAAAAGCATAGTGTCACCCAAACGAACCACAACAGAACCATCAGCTTGTTTTGCCAACTTACCTGTTTCGATTTCGATTGTACGACCATCACTTAACGTGATTTCTTTCTTAAAAACTTGTAACATATTGTATTTTATTTGTGTATAAATTTCCTATGAATATAAACTATAATAAATAGCAAAAGGCAACTGTAAAAATTGCCTTCCCACTATTATAGTTTTATCGCGTAAAAAACTATTTACGGATATTCAAAGCCTTAATCAAGCTACGGTATTCTTCTATATCGTGGTCTTTTACGTAGTTCAACAAATTACGTCTTTTACCAACTAGCTTCAACAAAGAACGTTGAGTAACGAAATCTTTGTGGTTTTCTTTCATCTTTTCTGTCAATGCATTTATTCTTTCTGTATAAATAGCGATTTGACATTTAGCAGATCCTGAATCCTTTTCTGATTTACCGAATTGTTTGATTAATTCAGCTTTTTTTTCTGTAGTTAAGTACATAATATTATATATTTCTCTAAATCGTTTTTCAAGACGCAAAAGTACACGTTTTTCTTTAATTGCAATACTTTAAGTGTTTTTTTTTCACAAAAAGTATTCTTTTACAAAGATTTGACGAATTCTTTTGGCACATAATTATCCATTGAACGGCAAACTTCACCTGCACATCGTATTGCAAAAGGTATTGCTTCGTCAAAAAAAGCCTCTGACAATGTAGGTATTTGACTTTTACGCACATTATTTTTTTGTAACATATGAAGCAACCCTGCATTAAACGTATCCCCTGCTCCTATCGTACTCACCACTTCTATTGCAGGAACAACATATTGCTTTGTAAACAAAGGAGTTTTTACTACAACTTCTTTACTATTTTGCGTATATACTAAAACAGGAACATCCCATTGCTTCAGTTGTTCATATACCTCATCGGCTGTTTTTGCACCAAACATTGCCATTCCATCTTCATCTGAAATATGAGTAATGTCTGCCGAAAACAGATTTTCTTTTAGAAATTCGTATGCTTTGGTATTTTTATCTAATGGTTTACGCATATTCGGATCGTACAACACAACCGTATTGGCATCTTTCGCCTTTTGCAACATAGAACGAACAGCTACACGCACGCGTTCATTCAAAGAAAACGACGATGAAAGTAACAAATAATCCTCTGACATCAATTCACTTTCGTTTCCTTGCAAACTATTAGAGAATTCTTTATAGAACTGATATTTCGCATCATTTTTCTCATTTAAAAACGCAAGTGCCAATGAAGTTTTCTTATCCTCATAACTTACCACAAAGTTTGTAGAGACACCATTCTCTTGCAAAAACGACAAGCACCATTTACCTAATTCATCAGCACCTACTTCCGATATAAAGGAAACAGAATCACCCAATCGTCCCAAAGTAACAGATGTATTCAAAGCAGAACCTCCAACTTTTGCACTTTGGGGTTGCATATTTTTAAAGATTATATCAATTACAGTTTCTCCTAAAGTATAAATCATAGATTTTTTGTTTCTAAAGACAGTAATGTCTGTTTCACATCAAGTCCAACGGCAAAACCAACCAATGCACCATTCGAACCTACAATCCTATGACAAGGCACCACTATCAATAATTTATTCTTATTGCATGCATTTCCAACGGCACGAACAGCTTTCGGATTCCCTATCATCATTGCAACATCCTTATAAGATTTTGTACACCCATAGGGTATTTTCAACAAGGCATTCCACACTTGTTTCTGAAATTCAGTTCCTTGAAATTCTATCGGCAAACTAAAACTTGTCCTAATGCCAGAAAAATATTCATCCAACTCAACTATCGTTTTTCGAAGTAATGGATGTTCTACAGTTTCCAAGCAAGGAGTTGCTGTTTTGCATATACCAACCAAAGCCGTTTCCGTACACGAAATACGCAACAAGCCTATGGGAGAATTATATGTTATAGAATAGTTTGTAATACTATTTTTTCGTTAAATGCATAATTTCGTTGCCTTCAGCATCGAAGAACACTGCTTTGTCGCCATTTACAGAACATTTTTTCACTGTATTAAGACCTTTTACAACAGCATCTTCAATTTCAATATTGGCACCCATCATTTTGGTAATACCTAAATTTGATAAGGTCAAACCATCTTCTTTCAATGAATATGACCCAAAGAATGTATTAATACTTGCATTTCCGTTCACATTATTTGATCCTGAAAATTCAATAACTGCTTCATTCATACCGTTTTCTGTACTAACACCATAGGCGTCGTCAATATGCCATGAGCCAGTTAAATCAACATTTTTTGTAGAAGAACAACCTACCAAACACATAACAGCAACAGCTAAACTTACTAATACTTTTTTCATAACATCTAATTTTTATTCATTCAATGCAAAGATAGTGCCTTTTTTGTGGAATTAAAAAATTGATTTCATAATAACAACTATTTGTTTGCCTTTATTTCTTATTTTTGTACATAATTCTAAAACACACGATAATGAAAAAAACTATAGGTATAATTGTAACATTTGCAACTATTTGTGTAACAATTTGTGGAATCGTTGCATTTAAATCAACTACAGCAAACGACAACAATACATCTATACAAGCATTTTATTCTGCCACGACAGACAGTGACGAGGCAACAGAAATGGAAAATGAAGAACAAGCAACTATGCAAAACATAAATCCTAATGGAACAACAATCGAGACAAGAATTACGCCTCCAAAAGGTTTCGTTAGAGAAAAATGTGACGCTGCTTCTTTCACATACTATCTCCGTAATTTACCATTAAAGAAACACGGTTCAAAGGTTTTACTTTACGACAAAACAGAAAAAGCTTATCAAGCTGGTAATTGTGCCGTAATAAATATGGAAATTGGCGAAACCGACCTACAGCAATGCGCCGATGCTGTAATACGTCTTCGGGCAGAATATTTATGGAAACAGAAAAAATACGCGGACATTCATTTCAAATTCACAAATGGTTTCGTTGCCAACTATACCCAATGGGCAGAGGGTGGACGAATAAACGTAAGAGGCAACAATACAACTTGGCAACAAACAGCGACAAAAGATTATTCATACAAAACATTCCGTGAATACCTAGACAAAGTATTTATGTATGCAGGCACAGCTTCTTTATCTAGAGAATTAATACCTGTACAAATTAGCAGAATACAACCGGGTGACGTTTTTATGCATGGTGGTCATCCTGGTCATGCAATGATAGTTGTCGATGTAGTAAAAAATCCACAGACCAAGAAAATCGCATTTATTTGTGCTCAAAGTTATATGCCTGCACAAGAAATTGAAATTGTGAAAAATCTTAACGACGACGCAAATTCACCTTGGTATATTGTAAATCCATCGGAAACTACAATAAGCTTTCCACAATGGACATTTACAGCAAATGAATTAAAACGATTCCAATAAACAGACATGGGAAGTGATAGACTTTGGAATAGTAATTACATAAAAGTTTGGTGTGCAAACTTTATGATATTCTTTTCCTTCATGTTGCTCACACCATTATTGCCTATCTATTTAAGCGAAACATTTCAAGCAGATAAACATGTGATTGGTATAGTACTTTCTGGCTATACCATTATGGCATTAATAGCAAGATTGTTCAGCGGATATATTGTTGACAGTTTTCCTAGAAAATTAGTTTTACTAGTTAGTTATTTCTTGTTTTTTCTATTCTTTTCCGGATATCTTATAGCAGGTTCACTCCTATTCTTTGCTTTAATACGAACCTTTCACGGCGCACCATTCGGTTCCGTAACAGTTTCGAACAGCACTGTCGCCATAGATGTTCTACCTCCATCACGCCGAGCTGAAGGTATTGGATATTATGGTTTAAGTAACAATTTAGCCACAGCCATCAGTCCATCTGTAGCACTTTGGATTTACAATGCCACAAACAATTTCAATTTATTATTTGGACTTGCATGTCTCACTGCCTTAGCAGGATTTCTCATAAACTCTACTGTCAAACTTGAGAAGAGAGAATTAGTTCCTGATAAAAAAACGATTTCCTTAGATAGATTTTTCCTTTCAAAAGGATGGCATTCTGCCGTTTGTATTGTTTGCTACGCCTTTTCCTATGGAGTTTTATCGACTTATGTTGCAATTTATGGCAAAGAGGAATTAAACATTCACGGAGGTTCAGGCTTTTTCTTTATGCTCTTATCTATAGGTCTTATTCTTTCCAGATTAGTAGGAAGCAAGACATTACGACAAGGAAAAATAATACAGAATGCTGGCGTTGGCTGCAGTATTGCAATGTTCGGCTATCTACTATTTGCAGCTGTTCCAAATGAATTTGGATACTATGGAGCAGCGTTTATAATAGGATTAGGGAACGGTCACATGTGGCCAGCAATGCAGACCATGTTTATAAACATGGCACCAAATTCTCAACGAGGTACGGCAAACTCCTCGGTGTTAGTTTCATGGGATGTTGGTATAGGGTTAGGTATTGTCTCAGGCGGATTTTTCTCTGAATTCTACGGATATAGCGAAGCGTTCTGGGTAGCTTGGGCTATCAATATATTAGGTGTATTAGCATTCTTTCTTGTTGCAAAAAACAAATACAAGAAAGCGATTTGCAATTAATGACACATCAAATCTTTAAACAAACTAAAAAAAGAAACGCAGAATCTCATTTCCGAAATTCTGCGTTTCTTATAAATTGTTGTAGTAATTCTATTTTTGAACTTTTGCCAAAGCTTCGTCCAAAGTAAGACCGGCGAAATCTTGAGCGCCAAACAAACGACCACTTTTCTTATCGTTAACAAAAGCACCCAAAACAATACCAGGAATTACTGAATCTGGTGAATTTGGAGCATTTGGTCCACCCAAATCTGTACGGCACCATCCTGGATCAGTAAGACTGATAATAACATCTGTGCCATCAACAGTTGTACCCAAATCTTTTGTTACCTTATCCAAAGCTGCTTTACTTGCAGAATAACCAGCTTGTTGTGGTTCTTTGTCAATACCACTTGTAGTATTGATTACACGGCCAAAACCGCGTTCTATCATTGGTGGCAAGAAAGCATAGCACAACATCATAGGAGCGATTGTATTGATCAAGAAACTTTGTGTATAATCTTCTACTGGAGTTTGGAAATAATCAGTACGGTAAGCTATTTGAACGGCAGCATCATTGAACAAAATATCAATTTGTGTACCTTTTGCATTGATTTCTGCTATCATTTTTTGCACTTCTTCTGGCTTAGACAATTCTGCAGCAACGCAATAAGCTTGAACACCCATAGCTGTTACTTCTTCAAGAACATTTTTTGTGTGTTCCAATGAACGACTGTGCAACACAAGATTACAACCTTGTTCTGCCATAAACTTTGTGATACGGTATCCGATACCTCTGTTGGCACCTGTTATAAGTGCCCATTTTCCTTTTACATCTGTTTTCATGTTATTTCTAGTTAAATCTTCGCTGACAAAAATAATAAAAAAACAGCAATATACATTGGTATATTACTGTTTCCTAAAAATTTGAATTATATAATTATTTCACTTCTACTATGAAATAATTCTTCTTACCCTTTTGTACTAAGATATAAGCGTCATTCAACAATGCCTCAGCTGTGACTTGCATATCTATGGCTTCAACTTTTGCCTTATTTACACTTACACCGCCACCTTGAATCATTTTACGTGCTTCGCCTTTACTTGGGAATATATTAGTTTTTTCTGCAAGTAATTCAATAATAGGAATACCAGCTTCCACATCAGCTTTTGCGATTTGGAACATAGGAACACCTTCAAAAACAGATAAGAATGTTTCTTTATCCAATTTTTTCAATGAATCACCTGTTGCATTTCCAAACAAAATATTCGACGCTTCCAAAGCTGCTTCATAGTCTTCTTTACTATGAACCATAATAGTAACCTCTTGTGCCAAACGTTTTTGAAGAACGCGCAAATGAGGTGCTTGTTCATGTTCAGCTATCAATGATTCAATTTCTTCTTTTGGAAGCATAGTAAAAATCTTGATATAACGTTTAGCATCATCATCGCTTACGTTCATCCAGAATTGGAAGAACTTATATGGAGATGTATAACGACGATCCAACCAAACATTACCACTTTCTGTTTTACCAAATTTTCCACCGTCTGCTTTCGTAATCAACGGACAAGTTAAAGCGTACGCTTCACCGCCATTCATACGACGAATCAATTCTGTACCAGTAGTGATATTTCCCCATTGATCGGAACCACCCATTTGCAATTTACAATTCTTATGTTCGTTCAAATACACGAAATCATATCCTTGCAACAATTGGTATGTAAATTCTGTAAAGCTCATACCATCAGAGCATTCGCCATTGAAACGTTTTTTTACAGAATCTTTTGCCATCATATAATTAACAGTAATCAACTTACCTACATTTCTTGCAAAATCAAGGAAAGTATAATCTTTCATCCAGTCATAGTTGTTAACCAACTCTGCTGCATTAGGAGCATCGCTATTGAAATCAAGGAAATGTTCCAATTGAGCTTTAATGCAAGAAACATTATGTGCAAGTGTAGCCTCATCCAACAAATTACGTTCTTTTGATTTTCCAGAAGGGTCACCAATCATACCTGTAGCACCACCAATAAGAGCAAGTGGTTTGTGACCGCTATGTTGAAAATGTCTCAACATCATAACGCCACACAAGTGACCAATATGTAAAGAATCAGCCGTTGGGTCAATACCCAAGTACGCTGTCGTCATTTCTTTAGAAAGTTGCTCTTCTGTTCCAGGCATGATATCTTGAAGCATGCCTCTCCATTTCAATTCTTCTACAAAATTCATCGATTTAAATTTTTCGCAAAGATATGTTTTTATTACTTTCTGTTAATCACAATTCAAAATTTTCTATTTTTGTAAAAATCTACGCCGATACATTTGTGGTCGGTGGGGATACATTTATTAGGGAAAGGCGTTTATCTAACGCTTTGTTTTGACATCTTGAAACTTCGCAAACTTCAAAATCCCGTCAAAAACAAAGTAGCGATGAATGTCCATGGGTATGATTGTATGCAATACACTCGTATTGCTTATCGTACGGCGTGGGTCTTCGTTGCTTGTTTCGATGGGAAAGGTAGCGAAGACCTCAAGATGTGAGACAAGCAACAGATACAGATTCCACGCTTTTTTTATTTATAACCATTAAGTTGCTTGGGAGTCGGCATGACAACAATTACATATGAAAATTTGTAAACATTGCAACCATTCAAACTATGAAGATGCAAAATTTTGCAATAACTGTGGAAAATCATTAGAAACAGTGGAAGACACACAAGAAAAGCAAAATAGCGAAAGAAGCAGTAAACCTCAGAAAAGATTAATCATGGAATGGATTGAAACAATCTGTACCATAATTATCGTCTATTTTATATATACTAATTGGAATGATATAAAACAATTCTTCAGCAAAGATTCTAAAGTAGATTCACTATACACAGAAGAAAAAATCACTCACGAAAACGCAAAAGAGATAATTCAAAAAACATTAAATAGTATGGGGGAAGATGTTTCCTCCATAAAAGAACAAGAAAAAATTCAAAAAACTTTCAACACATGGGTAGAGCAACAAATAACATTAGGGGTATTCACACACGAAAGCATTCCTACTTCCGGAGATGACGGTGGAATAAAGCAATGCGGCTACAGCGATTTAAATAAAGATGGAAAGTTAGACGCCCTTTATCAAATTTGTTTTTATTATGAAGGAAATGAAATACCTTGTACTTCCTACCTTGTGTTATCAGGCACAAATAGATATACGATTTCTGAAATTTCAACAAACAGCATTAAAAACTTCAAACAGTTAAATGATTGTTTTTCCGAAACAAAGATATACCTAAATAGACTTGTAAAAAATCGTATAGAAGGGACGTTTATGGGGTATTTAGAAAACGATCCTCATTGCTGTCCATCAATTACCGAAGATATCATTATAGAATATGACAGCAAAGAAATAACTTCTATTGGTATGTATTCTTTTAAAACAAAAATTAACGAATACTCTTATTACAAAGCACTTGGTACATATACAGGGTCAGTTAAAGCATATATATTAGAAGATTTCGGAAAACTTTCATTTCTTTCAAAAGTAGAAGATGCAACAATTGATATGAAATTAGAGAAAAATGAGTTGTGTTTATACGAAAATGAAACAAAAACATTCACATGTACAAAATTAGCGAAAGCATCTAATGGATATGCTTTCGACATTAAATTCACGAACAAAGAAGCAAACAGTTTCATAAACGGATTCTCACAAATTACCTTTAACGAAACGAAATATCACGGATCAATAAACACACATGACCAAACACTCAAATTCAGTTATATGATTAACAGCGAAAACTTATCATATCTTTACACAATTCTAGGAATAAATATATCTGAATTTGATTTAATAGACTCAAGAATAAGAGGCATTGTATTAACCTACGATTTAAATAAAAACATTTATTAAAATACAAACATGAAAAGATTTATCTACATCACATTTTTCCTTATTTATAGCCTATTTTCCTATGCACAAAAAGCTATAGTTACAACGTCTGAAAACGGCATAAAAGAAACCGAAACAGCCGACTGGTCACTTTGCACTGGCCTTATGGGACAAGCAAAAATGGGACCTTATAATGAAGATATATATTTATATGGCCACAAAGTCAACATTATCTCATACAAAGGTGGAAACCAAACAGAAAGCGTTCCTTTAATTTATGAATGGGATTGCAAATACCAAGGCAATGACGGACTTTGGAGATATGCTAAAAATTATGAAGATGAAATAACTGGTCAATGGATTTTCTATCTCCTCATAAAACAAGATAGCGAAAATTATATATTCACCCAATGTTTTTATTAGATTTCTCCGATACAATGGAATTTAAAGCAAATCCCCTTCCAATTTTAGGTTAAGCATAGAATATGCGAATACAAAGTTTTAGTGTACCATCTTTACCGCTCACACGAAACTTATTACCAGCATCATCTATCAACCATTCTCCGTTCAATTATCTACTTTAATCTTGTAGAACTATATAGCTTAACGCATGCAACAGACTCGGGGGAGGAAATTCTACAATCAAGTTTATTTCGGTTTCAAGGAAGATACAACTCAACTTCACGAATAAACTAAAAAAAGACGCAAAGAAGCATTCAACCAATAATCTACTCCAACAACCATTCTACCGCAGAACGGATTTTTATTGTGTAATTATTAATTTGCACATCGCGACTATCATCAAAGCATACTATAGTGAGATTATTACAATGTAATGTTTGTGCAGCTTCAACAAGAGCTTCTGTTTCACGTTTATAGGCTTTTTTTTCTGTTATAGAGTATGAAACTTGTACAAGTTCTTTCACTATGCCTTGTTCACATACAACAAAATCCACTTCCTTACTACGAGTGGTTGGTTTATAGTAATAAATATCCTCAGCTCCTAATTGATTACGTCTCAACAATTCAATGAAAACCACATTTTCTAAACGCCAACCTAAATTTTCAGGCAATAAACTATTTTCTCTATTTGCAATAAATCCGTTATCTATAACATAAGCTTTTTCTTTCGTAATACGTTCAACACTCTTAAAACTAAACTTAGACAAACGACGAATCAAATATGCCTGTTGCAAGTAGGCAACATACGACTGAACCGTTGTACTACTACCTAACAATGAAATTTGCGCCAACTGATCATATTGAATTGTTTGACAACAATTATTTATCAAATGGTTTACTATACGACGAAGAGCTTCAGTATTCCGTATTCTAAAACGACGAGCTATATCCTTCGTCACAATTGTTTCTATCAGACCAGATAGATAGTTTTTTCTATTTCGAACGGATTGAATATTTTTAATTTCAGGCATACCACCTTCTACAATGTATTGAGCCAAGGCACTATTCCGCGATGCAATAGCTTTGGTTGTTATACCTGTCATATCCACATTCAACAATCGGCAATAATCAAAGAAAGAAAACGGATACAATTTTATTTCCATATAACGACCTGTTAGGTGAGTTACCAACTCCCCGGATAATAGTTTTGCATTGCTTCCTGTTACAAACACATGCAATTTCATACGAAGCAAACGATTAACAAACAAATACCAACCATCAACATTTTGTACCTCATCTAAGAAAACATACTGTATATCAACTCCATATAATTGATAAATACATTCCAATACAGTATTCAAATCTGAGGTTTGCAGGCCTACAAGTCTATCATCATCAAAATTCACATACCCATACTCCACACCACGTCTTTTCAATGCATTATGACACAAAGTTGATTTACCACTACGACGAACTCCCGTAACTACTTGAGCCATATTACTTTCCCACTCAAATAGTTGTTCTTCTTTTCTTTCGCATGAACCTATCAAAACATCGTTCAACACATCTTCTTGTTGTTCACGAAGCACTTGTAAAATCAAATCCTTTTCCATAAAATTCATTTTTGCAAAAATAATTATAATACAACTATTTACAAATTTCTATTGGACTATTTTACATATTTTTCACATTTCTATTGGACTATTTTGCATATTTTGCACATTTCTATTGGACTATTTTACACATTTTAAGTCAAAAGACAACAATAAAAATTTATACAACATTATTACAATCTTTTTAATGTCAAATTATACATTGTTCCCAAATAAATATGCTAAATTTGTCAACCACCAAGAAAGACAAAAAGATGAACTTTGACGATAACTCAGCAGCTCGCCATGTAATTCGTTTCATAAACGGAACGAATCAGAATATATTTTTAACAGGAAAAGCGGGAACAGGAAAAACCACTTTATTAAAAAACATTGTAAAAAATACCCACAAACAATTTGTTATCGTTGCACCAACTGGCATTGCGGCCTTAAATGCTGGCGGAGTAACCATACACTCATTATTTCAAATTCCTCCATCGTGTTATGCTCCCGAAGTCCGATTTAACACGCAAGAAATCCCCTTTGCTATCATGCCTTTTAGCAAAATACCAAAGGAAACACATAAAATGAATGGAGCAAAAAGACAATTACTTCGTTCTATAGAATTGCTAATCATTGACGAAGTCAGTATGCTTCGTGCCGATTTACTCGATGCTATTGATGTAGAGTTACGATATATTCGCCATTGCAGACACTTACCGTTCGGCGGAGTGCAGGTTCTTTTCATCGGAGATATGCTTCAATTGCCTCCAGTTGTAAAACAAGAAGAATGGGATTTCCTTAAACAATTCTACAATGGAATGTATTTCTTTGACTCCCTTGCCTTACGAGGAAATCAACCTATCACATTAGAATTAGAAAAAATATACCGACAAAGCGATTTTAGGTTTATAGAAATTTTAGGAAATCTACGAGACAACAAATTCGTTCAAAAGGATATTAATGAGCTAAACAAACATTACATTCCTGACTTTGAAGCACCGAAAAAACAGCCGTTCATATTCCTAACTACACACAATAGAAAAGCAGACGCTATTAACGACACAAAATTGCGTAAACTAAAAACTACTTCGGAATTTTTTGAAGCAAAAATCACAGGAACATTTCCAGAAAATATCTATCCTATCAGTCCCAATTTAGAATTACGAGTTGGGGCCCAAATAATGTTCATAAAGAACGATCAAAACCAAGGACAATCGTATTATAACGGGAAAATCGGGACGATAAAAGAAATATTACCTGACAATATTATTGTAACATTTCCTGAAAATGATCAAGAAGTCGAAGTTGGAAAATATACGTGGGAAAACATTCGATATACACTTGACAAATCAACAGGACAAATCGAAGAAGAAGTTATCGGACAATTCATCCAATACCCGATAAAACTAGCCTGGGCGGTAACTGTACATAAAAGTCAAGGTCTAACTTTTAAAAACGCAATAATCGATGTATCAGAAGCTTTCGCTCCTGGACAAATTTATGTTGCACTTTCACGATTAGAATCACTCGAAGGTCTGGTACTATCCGAACCTATAGTTGACGATTTTCCAGAACAAGACAAACGAGTCATAGACTTTACAAACGACAAAAAGAACGAAAACGAGCTACAACAAATCTTTACAATAGAAGCACAAAAATATATCGGACAAATCGTTATAGAAAGTTTCAATTTCGATTCTTTAACTGACGAATTCAATGAACATCTAACGCACTACGAAGAAGACAATCTTTTTAATGCGAAATCTCCTTCTGCAGAATTCAAGAAACAAATCCTTGAAATACAACCCAAAATTGACACGTTAGTTTCTACTGCACATAAATTTACAATCCAACTACAAAATATTTTCATTCAAAAGGATTTCAAACGATTAGAAGAGCGAATAAAAGCATCCATTGCATACTTCACTCCTATTTTCGATGAAATATCCACTACAATTTACACTGTTGTCGCAAAAGCTTCGAACACAAGCGGAATGAAAACCTACATCGTTGATTTACAAAATTTTGAATTAGTATTTTTTACTGCACTACAAAAAACAAACAAATGTGTAAAATTGATTGAATCAATGAATTCCGGAAAATCATTCACAAAAGAGAACCTCAACTTTGAAATCGACCAAGAAATTCGTAAGAAAATTTTATTTCAAAAAGTAGCGAAGAAATCTCCAGAGACGGTAAAATACACTGACCAAAAAATCGACACGAAAGAAATCACCTATCTTATGTATTCCGATGGAATGACTATTCAAAAAATTGCAGAAGAACGAAAACTTACTGTAAATACCATCAACAAACACATTGAATATTATCTTGCCGAAGGAGCTCTGTCACTTTACGATTTTGTAGAAAAAACTGATGCAAACAAAATAAAGAAAACTATAAAAAAATTAAACACAAAAAGTGTAGCTACTATAAAAGAAGAACTTCCAAACTACGACTATCAAGATATCCGTTTTGTTCTTGCAAATATGGAATATGAAGGTTTCTAAATATTGTGTTAAAAAAACAATAACCACAGCCTATTTTCAAAAACGATTTTATACATTTGTAATCTAAATAAAATATAAAATTCGTACTATGAAAGTATTTTCAAAAACTGCAGAAGAACAACTTGCAGAACTTACAAAAGAACAAGAAGCATTGCTTTCTCAAGTAAATATCCCTTCAAAAGAATACAATGGTATTTATCAGCGTTTTGAGAATCCTGTATTAACTGACAAACATATTCCGCTATCGTGGAGATTTGATTTGAATCTAAAGAGAAACCCGCTTCTACTTCAAAGAATCGGTGTAAACGCAGCATTCAACGCTGGCGCAATGAAATTCAACGGAAAATATATTCTTTGTGCGCGTGTTGAAGGTTGGGACAGAAAATCGTTTTTTGCCATAGCAGAAAGTCCAAACGGTATCGACAACTTCCGTTTTTGGGATGAACCTATCCTACTTCCAGAAACAAGCGATCCAGACATTAATGTTTACGATATGCGTTTAACACAACACGACGACGGCTATATCTATGGTATATTCTGTACAGAAAGAAAAGATCCTAACGCTCCTGCAGGTGACACAAGTTCTGCAATTGCAAATGCCGGTGTTGTTCGTACAAAAGATTTAAAAAATTGGGAAAGACTTCCTGATTTAATTTCAAATAGCGGTCAACAACGAAATGTTGTGATGTTCCCTCACTTTGTAAACGGGAAATATGCACTTTACACTCGACCACAAGACGGATTTATTGAAGTTGGTTCTGGTGGCGGTATCGGTTTCGGATATATTACAGACATGAAGAATCCCGTTATTGAAGACGAGCATATTTTCAGTAACAAACAATACCACACTATCTACGAATTGAAAAATGGTATGGGTCCTGCTCCTATAAAGACTGCTAAAGGTTGGTTAAACCTAGCTCATGGCGTTCGAAACACAGCAGCTGGGCTTAGATATGTTCTATATATGTTTTTAACCGACCTAGAGCAACCTGACAAAGTTATTGCACAACCTGGCGGTTATTTCTTAGCGCCACAAAATGATGAACGAATCGGCGATGTATCAAATGTCGCATTCTCAAATGGTTGGATTGCTGATGAAGACGGCACTGTATTTATTTACTACGCTTCTTCCGACACCAGAATGCACGTTGCAGTTAGCACGATTGACCGTCTTGTGGATTACTGCTTAAACACTCCTGAAGATGGATTAAGAACCGGCAAATCAGTAGAAAACATCATAAAATTAATCAGAAACAATAAATAATCCTGATTATGTACGCGGAACTACAAAAAGAATTTGAGAAAGAATTACATAGTGTTCTTTCATTTTGGTCAACAAAAGCTATAGACAAAGAAAGTGGACAATATTTAGGAGAAATGGACCACTATGGAACACCATATCCAGAAGCAAACAAAGGAATCATCATGTATTCCCGCATTATGTGGACTTTCTCTGCAGCATGCCGTTTCTACCAAAACGAAGACTATAAGAAATACGCAGATTTAGCAAAATCATTCATAGAAAACCACTTTCTTGATAAGAAAAACGGTGGCGTTTATTGGGAAACCGATTGCGATGGGAATGTGGTTGTAAACAAGAAACAAGTTTATGCTGAAGCATTTACGATTTACGCCTACTCGGAATACGCACTTGCATTCAACGATAAACAAGCGCTTGAAATGGCAATGGACATTTTCGAAAAATTGGAGACTATTTGCTACGACAAAAAAAATGGCGGATACTTCGAAGCATTCTCCGAAACATGGGAAAAACTCGATGATGTACGTCTTAGTGTGAAAGACCTCAACGAACCGAAAGGTATGAACACGAATCTCCATGTTTTGGAAGCATACACAACATTGTACGAGGCGACAAAAAATCCCAAAGTTGGCGAAGCACTCAAAAAAGAAATAGAAATCTACATGAACAAAATTGTTAACGACAAAAATCATGTAACTATTTTCTTTTCTGAAGATTGGAAACCAAAAACAACAGAATTTTCATACGGACACGACATAGAATCAACATGGTTAGTTTGGGAAGCGGCAGAAATGCTTGGAGACAAACAATTACTAGAAACAATTCGTCCACAAATTCTTGCAATGGTCGACACATTTATAGAAGAAGGATTTGACAAAGAAACAAATTCTACACTATACGAGATATTCCCAGAAAAAGGCACGATAGACAAAGATCGTCATTGGTGGGTACAAATAGAAGCTGTAGAAGGACTTGCAAATGCTTTCGACATGACAGGCAAAGAAGAATATCGTACACTTGCATTAAAACAATGGGAATATATTCGCGAAAACCTCATCGACAGAGTTCACGGCGAATGGTTCTGGCGTATAGACGACGAAGGTTTTCCTGTAGATGAAGAAGCCAAAATGGGTATGTGGAAATGTCCTTACCATAACGGACGCGGGCTCATGCATATGGTAAAAGAAATGGATAAATGGAAATAATGTAAAGGCGGGGTTCTACTCCGCCCCATTTAATGAGAACGAAAAAAATCATATCCGCTTTTATTGCACTATTGATATACAATTTTGCGTTTTCGCAAATTATGTACGATCAATATGTGAAATCTTCGTATGCAAAAATCAAATCATTCAAAATGGTTCCTGTCATCGAAGAAAGAAAAGGTTATATTATACATTATGGTCCCGAGAAAGGAGACTCACTTGCAAATCCAGTTTTCCCTCTAATCAAAAACAAAGGTTTAAAGGTTGATTTTGATATTTTAGAAGATAGTCCAAGAGATTTACGATATAAGATTATTCACTGCGACAGAAACTGGCAAGAAGACAATTTAATTGAAAGTGAATATATAACGATTAACGAAGAATTAGCTTTAGACGGAGACCGAGCCGAAATTTCTTTCAGCACAACCGTTCCATATATCCATTATAGTTTTTTATTCCCATTCTCCGATGTAACACTCCATGTTTCAGGAAACTACATTCTTCAAATATATGAATTAACCGATGACGACAATATAGTACCATTAATACAAAAACGGTTTGTAGTTTACGAACAATTAGTGGAAATTCAAGCGGAAGCAAAACGACCAAATATTGTACAATTTATTGATTTCCATCAACAAATAGAGACAAAAATTATTCCTCACGGATTTGACTTATCAAATTACGACAAAGATTTATTTGTTGTATATAGACAAAATGGCCGCTGGGATAAAACTATCACTGGCATAAAACCAAGCCATATTTCAGGAGACGGAAATCTTATTTTTAACGACAATAGAAATGCATTATTTGAAGCAGGAAATGAGTTCCATCAGTTTGCATTCAAAAACTTACATATCGCAACCTTTCCTATAGATTACATCCACAAAGAAAACGGAACATACAAGATAAAACTCCATGCCGACGATGACTGGCATTCTGCATACACATCAACTACAGATTTGAATGGAAAATTCCTTATTTACGACGAAATCAACCCTAATAGTTCTGATTACACAGCAGATTATGCAGAAGTGCAATTTAGTCTTCCATATCACAAAACAATGAATGACACATTCAATCTCTATGTATGCGGGGAATTCAATGATTGGAAGATGAACGACGAAAACAAAATGACGTATAATATTGAAAAACAACAATATGAAGCAACAATCTTGTTAAAACAAGGATATTATAGTTATACCTACATTCGCGCTTCCGACGATTTTAAAACCATTGATTACTCTGAAATAGACGGAAGTTTTTACCAAACAGAAAACGAATACGAAGTTTTCGTCTATTACTACGACTATAGTATGGGTTACGACCGTTGTATTGGTTACAAACGAATTAACTCCAAGAAATAAAAAAGGCTACAACTTTCGTCATAGCCTTTTCTTTTTAGCGCACAAGCGTTTAATTAATATTCTTCTTCATTGAAGAAAAAGTCATCTTTACTTGGATAATCTGGCCAGATTTCTTCGATACTTTCGTACACTTCGCCTTCATCTTCCATTTCATTCAAATTTTCTACAACCTCTTGTGGAGCACCAGAACGAATTGCATAATCAATCAATTCTTCCTTAGTTGCTGGCCATGGTGCATCTTCCAATTTCGAAGCTAATTCTAAAGTCCAATACATAGTATTTATATTTTTATTTTTTTGCGAATAAAGTGATTTTTATAGAAACTACAAAGAAGGATTCCATGTAATTTCGCTTTTGTTGAAATCTTTTAAAACCTTCCGCGCTAATACAAATAAATAGTCGCTTAGACGGTTCATATAGACTGTTGATAACCTTTTTCCTCTTTCATTCGAATCTAACGAACAAATCCTTCGCTCTGCCCTTCTACAAACAGTTCGAGCGATTTGACAATACGAAGACACTATATGTCCGCCAGGCAAGATAAAAGTTTTCAGAGGCAACAATTCTGCAGAAATTTCGTCAATATGTTGTTCCAACAAGTGAATTTCTTCATCAGATACATTCAAAAAAATGTCTTTCTCATTAGCAAAAACACCACCAATTACAAACAAATTATTTTGAATCTTCAACAACTGATCCTGAATTTCTACATTATCAATAGAATCACGAATCAATCCAATATATGAATTTAGTTCATCTATTGTTCCATAGCATTCTATTCGTGGATCATCCTTCTGCACCCTTGTTCCACCGACCAACGAAGTAGTTCCATCGTCGCCTGTTTTGGTATAAATCTTCATTATAGTCGAGAACGTCTAAAATTCCGATGTAAAATGGAATTCTATATCAGGGAAATTTTGCTGTGCCATTTCTAACGCATACATACTTTCAGCCAAGAAAACATCACAACCACGTTTATCTACTGCCAAACTTTGATATTTACGTTTCTTGAAGTCTTCTAATTGCGCTTTGTTTGTAGATGTAAACCAACAAGCCTTATATAATTGTATTGGCTCGTAACGACATTTTGCATTATATTCATGCTCCAAACGATACTCGATAACTTCAAATTGCAAAGCACCAACAGTACCGATAATCTTACGTCCATTAAATTGATTGATAAACAATTGGGCAACACCTTCGTCCATCAATTGATCAACACCCTTAGCCAATTGTTTGAACTTCATAGGATCCGCATTTTCAATATAACGGAACATTTCTGGAGAGAAACTTGGGATACCGGCAAAGTGTAATTCCTCACCTTCCGTCAACGTATCACCAATTTTAAAGTTTCCTGAATCATACAAACCTACAATATCACCAGGAAAAGCCTCATCTACAATAGATTTCTTCTCTGCCATGAACGAAGTTGGGTTCGCAAATTTCAATTGTTTTTGTTGGCGAACATGCAAATAGTTTTTATTTCTTTCAAAACGACCAGAACACACTTTCACGAAAGCAATTCTATCGCGATGGTTCGGATCCATGTTTGCGTGAATTTTGAATACAAATCCAGAAAACTTGTCTTCATACGGAGAAACCATACGTTCATCCGTCTTAGAATCTCGTGGAGACGGTGCAATTTCCACAAACGAATCAAGTAATTCCTGTACACCAAAATTGTATAACGCACTTCCAAAAAATACAGGAGCTAATTCGGCACGACGATAGGCTTCGACATCAAATTCCGGATATACAGTTTCCACAAGTTCAACATCGTCACGCAATTTGCTTGCAGCACGCTCGCCAATAATAGCATCAATGCCTGGATCACTTATATTATCAAACTTTTCAGCAGGTTTTATACGCTCCACATTTGACTCGAACAAGCGCAAATTATTTGAATACAAATTGTAAACACCCTTAAAATCATGTCCCATACCAATAGGCCATGCCAATGGACGAACTTTAATATTCAACAAAGACTCTATTTCGTCAAGTAATTCGAAAACATCCTTACCCTCACGGTCAAGTTTGTTAATGAAAACCATTACCGGCGTATTACGCATACGACAAACTTCAGCCAATTTCTTTGTCTGTTCCTCAACACCTTTGGCAACGTCAATAACAATAATTACACTATCAACCGCAGTCAAAGTTCTATAGGTATCTTCAGCAAAGTCCTTGTGACCAGGAGTATCCAAGATATTTATCTTACGACCTTCATATTCAAAACCCATTACCGATGTAGCAACCGAAATACCACGTTGCTTCTCAATTTCCATAAAATCGGAAGTTGCTGTCTTTTTAATCTTATTTGATTTCACAGCACCTGCAACATGAATGGCACCACCAAACAACAACAATTTTTCTGTCAAAGTTGTCTTACCAGCATCCGGGTGACTAATAATCGCAAACGTACGTCGTCTTTGTATCTCTTGTTCGAACATAATTCTAATTTTACGGCAAAGATAAAAATTAAAAACGTATGATTTTGCCCGTTTTTATAAAAACGAATACGATTTCTAACTATTTATAAACACCCCTTTTTACCTCGGAATAACTTGCTATATTTGCATATCAAAAATTTTTGAAACTATGATCTATTTCTTTGAAGACAAACAGCACAAAATACTTGCTGTACAGTCCGATTCAACATTCGATGCAAAAACTACCGAAAAGCTTTCTTGGCTATTTGGAAATGCACAATTCATCAATGCACAAACTCTAGACGGAAAATTCATCGGTCCACGCCGCGAAATGATTACTCCTTGGAGTACTAATGCCGTTGAAATCACACAAAACATGGGCGTTTCTGGCATTAAGCGTATTGAAGAATATTTTCCACAAACCGAAACAAGTGCATTCGACCCTATGCTTCAACGCAAATACGAAGGTCTAAATCAAGATATTTTTACAGTTAACCACGAACCTGAACCTATTGTCTTCATTGACAATCTTGTTGAATACAACAAAAAAGAAGGTCTTGCTCTTAATGAAAACGAAATTGCATACCTTGAAGGTTTGTCTCAAAAACTTGGAAGAAAACTTACCGATAGCGAAGTATTCGGTTTCTCTCAAGTAAACTCAGAACACTGCCGTCACAAAATTTTTGGTGGAAGTTTCATAATCGATGGACAAGAAAAACCATTTTCTTTGTTCAAAATGATTAAACAAACTACGGAACAAAATCCTAACAGAGTTGTTTCTGCTTACAAAGACAACTGTGCGTTCATTCAAGGTCCAATGATTGAACAATTTGCTCCAGAAACACAAAATAAACCTGACTATTTCACAATAAAAGATTACGAATCGGTAATCTCTTTGAAAGCTGAAACTCATAACTTCCCTACTACTGTTGAGCCTTTCAACGGTGCTGCAACTGGTACTGGTGGTGAAATTCGTGACAGAATTGCTGGTGGTAAAGCTGCATACCCAATTGCAGGTACTGCTGTGTATATGACTTCGTACACACGATTGAACGATCCTAATCGTGTATGGGAAAAAGCAACCGCTCCTCGCCCATGGTTATATCAAACTCCTAAAGATATTTTGATTAAGGCTTCGAATGGTGCCAGCGATTTCGGTAACAAATTTGGTCAGCCTCTTATCTGCGGTAGTGTATTGACATTCGAACATTTCGAGAACCAAAAGAAATTCGGTTTTGATAAGGTTATTATGATGGCCGGTGGTGTTGGTTATGCAAAGAAAAACGACAGTTTGAAAGATACTCCAGAAATTGGAGATAAAGTTGTTCTTCTTGGTGGCGACAACTATCGTATTGGTATGGGCGGTGGCGCAGTTTCATCTGTTGCTACAGGCGAATACAACAACTCTATTGAGTTGAATGCCATTCAACGAAGCAATCCAGAAATGCAAAAACGTGCGTACAACGCAATCCGTGCTTTAGGTGAAATGGATGTAAATCCTGTTGTCTCTATACACGACCACGGTGCAGGTGGTCACTTGAACTGCCTTTCTGAATTAGTTGAAGAAACTGGTGGCACAATCCATATTAACGAATTACCTATCGGCGACCCTACTCTTTCTGCAAAAGAAATCGTTGGTAACGAATCACAAGAACGTATGGGTTTGGTTATGAAAGAAGAAAATGTAGAACTTCTTTCTCAAATTGCTAGTCGTGAACGTGCTCCTATGTACGTAATTGGTGAATCAACTGGAACTCACCAATTTACAATCGTAAACGACAAAACTGGTGAAAAGCCAATCGACCTACAAATGGACGATATGATTGGCAATCCTCCAAAAACTATAATGAAAGATTCTACAATTGAAGAAACTTTCAAACCATTGGATGTAAAACAAGAAAACATTCACGAATATCTAAACCAAGTACTCCAATTAGAATCGGTTGCTTGTAAAGATTATTTGACAAACAAAGTTGACCGTTCGGTAACAGGTAAAATTGCAACACAACAATGTACAGGCGAATTACAATTGCCATTGAATGACTGCGGTGTTGTTGCAATCGACTACCAAGGCAAAAGAGGTATTGCAACATCTATAGGTCACGCACCTGCTGTTGGCTTGATTTCTCCTGAAAATGGTTCTATCATGTCTATTGCAGAAGCTTTAACCAACGTAGTTCTTACTCCAATCGAAGGCGGTTTGAAAGGAATCTCATTGAGTGCGAACTGGATGTGGCCTTGTAAAAACGCCGGCGAAGACGCTCGTTTATATCGTGCAGTACAAGCTGCAAGCGATTTCGCGAAAGCATTAGAAATCAACATCCCAACTGGAAAAGACTCATTGTCGATGACACAAAAGTACAAAGACGGTGATGCCGTATATTCTCCAGGAACTGTGATCATCTCAACCGTAGGTGAAGTTCAAGATATTCGTAAAACTGTTACACCATACGTAAAACCTATCGAAGATGCAGTTTTAGTATATGTTGATTTTGGAAAATCCGGACAAAAACTTGGTGGTTCGGCATTGGCACAAATCGTAAACGGACTTGGTACAGAAACTCCTACCGTAACAGACTCTGCTTACTTTACGAAAGCATTCAACACTGTACAAAAACTTGTTGCTGACGGTAAAGTTTATGCAGGACACGACGTTTCCGCAGGTGGTTTAATCACTTGTTTGTTGGAAATGAATTTTGCAAACACAAAAGGCGGAATGGCTGTTGATTTGACTCACTTCAATAACAACAACGATGTTGAAGTTTTCTTCAACGAAAATCCTGCTCTTGTACTTCAAGTTGCACCAGAAACGGTTAATGAACTAAAAGCTGCTGGCATATCTTGTTTTGCATTTGGTTCTTATTCGAATAAAGACAACAAGCTTTCTATTTACACTACAAATTCCGAGCAACATGGTATTTATGAATTCAACATCAGTGAATTACGTAAAACATGGTTCAAGACTTCATACTTGTTAGATTGTGAACAAAGTGGTGCCGTAAAAGCAAAAGAACGTTTTGAATCATTCGACAAATCACCATTGAAATACACATTCCCTACAAACTTCACAGGACAAATTGCTCCTTACGGAATTGATTTGCACAGAAAAACCAAAACAGGTATTCATGCTGCAATCATCCGTGAGAAAGGTGTGAACGGAGACCGTGAAATGGCTTGGTGTATGCACGCTGCAGGATTCGACGTTAAGGATGTTCACATGACAGATCTTATCACTGGACGTGAAGATTTATCTGACGTAAACTTAATCGTATTCGTTGGTGGTTTCTCTAACTCTGACGTACTTGGTTCTGCAAAAGGTTGGGCTGGCGCATTCTTATATAATGAGAAAGCTAAAAAATCATTGGATAACTTCTTTGCTCGTAAAGACACTATGAGTTTGGGTGTTTGCAATGGTTGTCAATTAATGATTGAATTAGGCTTAATCAACCCTACAGATGCAGAAAAGCCTCACATGGAACATAACGATTCACATAAATTCGAATCAGGATTCCTTGGCGTTACAATCCAACAAAGTCCAAGTATCATGCTTAAATCATTAGAAAAGAGTTCTCTTGGTATTTGGATTGCTCACGGTGAAGGTAAATTCAAGTTCCCATACGATAAGTCTAAATATAATGTAGCTCTTACATATAATTATAGTACATATCCAGCAAACCCTAACGGTTCTGATTGGGACACTGCAGGTATCACATCAAATGACGGTCGTCATTTAGCTATGATGCCTCACTTAGAAAGAGCATTATATCCTTGGAACTGGGCTTATTACCCACAAGACAGAAAGAACGATGTCGTAACTCCATGGATTGAAGCATTCGTTAATGCACGCAAATGGATTGAAACAAATAAATAATCCAAATTTAAGCATAACAAAAACGCCAACCCTGATTAGAGTTGGCGTTTTTTTATTTTAATAAAATAGGATTTATTCTTTATAAGAATGAATATATTCACTCACAACACGAGGAAAATGCTCATATTCCAACGAATGAACACGAGTTGCCAAAGAATCTGCCGTATCATCAGGAAGCACTGGGCATACAGCCTGAAATAATGTTTTACCACTATCATACTGTTCATTAACCAAATGAATAGTTATACCACTTTCTTTTTCATTATGAGCAATAACTGCTTCATGTACATGGTGACCAAACATTCCTTTTCCACCGTAATTAGGCAATAAGGCAGGATGAATATTTAAAATCTTGTCTTTATATAATTGGGTAATTTTCGATGGTAATAACCAAAGAAAACCTGACAATATTATAAAATCAGCAGCATCCTCTTTCAACATATTAAGAAGAGCATCAGATTCATTCATATCGGCTCTATCAAATACATAAACAGGTGTATGTAATCTATTTGCACGCTCTATTACACCTGCATTTTTATTGTTGCAATACACATGCGACACACGTATATCTGTATTCGCAAATGACTTTATAAGATTCTCAGCATTCGTCCCCGAACCCGACGCAAAAATGGCTATTGTATACATTATATTGTTGATATTTTCTTAATAACTTTCAAACTGCAAAAATATAAATATTTGAATATCAACAAAAAAAGAAATTTAAAATTAAAAGAATATATTTTTTTTATTTTTTGTATCGAAAAAAAACTTTTATTTGCACCCGAAAACAGAATTAATAACTAAACATTAAGACTATGTCAGAAATTGAATCAAAAGTAAAATCAATTATCGTAGAAAAATTAGGTATTGACGAAGCTGAAGTTACAAACGAAGCAAACTTCACAAACGATCTAGGAGCTGATTCTTTGGATACTGTTGAATTGATTATGGAATTCGAAAAAGAATTCGGTATTTCTATTCCAGACGATCAAGCAGACACTATTTCTACAGTAGGTGATGCTATCGCATTCATAGAAAAGAACCAAACGAAATAAGAATCATCTTTTCGATGGAATTAAAGCGTGTTGTTGTTACCGGAATCGGAGGATTTACACCAATAGGTAATTCCAGAGAAGATATTTTTCGAAATCTAACAATTGGAACGAGTGGTAGTGGTCCTATCACTCGTTTTAACGCTGAAAACAATAAGACTCGCTTTGCATGCGAGGTTAAGAACTTCGATCCTAGTCTATACATGGATAAAAAAGAAGTTCGAAAAATGGACTTGTTTGAACAATTTGCCGTAGCTGCGGCTTCACAATGTTTACAAGATTCCCAAATTGACTTAGAAACAATAGACCGAGATAGAATTGGTGTTATCTGGGGAACTGGTATCGGTGGTTTAGGATCATACGAACCAGAACTAAAAAGTTTCTACGAAAGTGGTAGCGAAATACCTCGATTCAGCCCTTTTACTATCACAAAATTGATTCCAAACATGGCTGCCGGTTTGATTTCCATCAAATTTGGCTTACAAGGAATCAGTTATGCAACATCATCGGCTTGTGCATCTTCTTCACATGCCATTATTGATGCTGTAAACAACATCCGCCTAAACAAAGCTGATATGATTATAAGTGGAGGTTCAGAATCTCCTATAAATATGAGTGGTATCGGCGGATTCAATGCAATGAAAGCACTTTCCGAAAACAATGAAGAAATGACTACTGCAAGTCGTCCATTCGACGCAACACGCGACGGATTCGTAATGGCTGAAGGTGGCGTTGCTCTTATGTTGGAAGAATTAGAGCATGCGAAAAAACGCGGTGCTCATATATATGCAGAAATTGTAGGTTGTGGCCAATCTTCGGACGCTTATCATCTTACAGCTCCACATCCAGAAGGACGAGGAACTATAAAAGTAATGAAAAACGCACTAGAAGATGCTGGTATAACACCTGCAGACATCGACTATATTAATGTACATGGTACATCTACTCCTATTGGCGACATTACAGAATTAGCTTCTATTCAAAAATTATTTGGAGATGCCGCATACAAAACAAACATAAGTTCTACAAAATCAATGACTGGACATATGTTAGGAGCTGCCGGTGCCGTAGAAGCAGTTGCTTCTATATTTGCAATTCAAACAGGTATAATCCCTCCAACTATGCATGTCACACAGTTGGACGAAAACATTGATAGCAAATTAAATCTAACATTAGGCGAAGCTCAACAAAGAAATGTTACTTATGTTTTAAGTAACACTTTTGGTTTTGGAGGACATAATAGTACCCTAATCTTAAAGAAATATAGTGAATAAATTACACTATCACTTCAAACTACTTTTTACTTCCGATTGCGACAAGGAATTTTTTGTGTATGTATATAACACATTAGGATTTTGTCCAAAAAATCTTGCTATATACAAACAAAGTTTCACACACAAATCATCTACAAAATCAAGTAAACAAGGCTGTAACGAACGCTTGGAATTCCTTGGTGATGCTATACTTGGAAGTGTCGTCGCCGATTATCTTTACGACAATTTTCCTAAAGAAAATGAAGGATTTCTTTCTACACTTCGTTCAAATATTGTGAATAGACAAAGTATGAACAAAATTGGCCTAGAACTACAGCTACAAAGAAATCTCCAGGCACAAATACCAAACCTCAGCAGAAATGATGCTATAGGAAATTGCTTAGAAGCATTTATTGGAGCTATATATGAAGATTTGGGATACAAAAAGGCAAAAGAATTCATCATTAAAAAGATTATTTTACCACATATAAGTGAAAAAAAGAATATAAAAAACAATTGTGAATCGAACCACAAAAGCCTTTTACTGCAATATTGCCAACGAACCAAATTAAAACTAGAATACAAAACAGAAGCCATTTCTACCGGTAAAACACCATTATTTCTAGCCGAAGTATATATCGATGGCAACAAGATAAGTGAGGCAAAAGGGAAATCAAAGAAAATAGCAGAACAAGCTGCGGCTAAAATCGCCTTAAATACAAAAAGATCTTCGTATAAAAAGGAAATTGCAGAAAAGCAGAATCTTACACATTCTAACCCTACACAAAACTAATTGTTTTGTATCTTTGCACAGTTTTACTGTATGAAGAATTTCCATAGCATACTCTTTTTCCTGAGCGTCTTTGTATTACTCGGAGCTATAAGTTTCGTGTTTCCAAAGGATGGTGTGGAATTTACTCTACGCTTCCCTTCTATTGAAGATATACTTTTACAAAAGAAAGATTCGCTCAATCTTGAAGATAACTTACTAAACATAGAACAAGGATTAGCATTTGCTACAGATTCTACTGAATTACATTCTGAAACAGAAAACATAGATTCTTTGGCTTTCATTGATTCACTCAAATTTTTCTTGAATTTTGACACAACAAGCGTAGCACGCATTTACTTTCCTAACAATGATCCGTCTATTCTTGACAATGTGTTCGAAGCTTTGGACAATCCCAAAGGTTATCTCCATATTCTGCATTATGGAGATTCGCAAATCGAAGTTGACAGAATATCTGGATATTTACGAGAAGCTCTCCAAGAACGATTCGGAGGATATGGAGCTGGTTTAATTCCTATCATGCCTTTAGTTCCTTCTACTGCTGTTGGGCAAACCTTTTCTGATAGTCTTCCACGATATGTTGCTTCGGGAACAATGAGACAAAAACTTAGCCACAACCGCTATGGTATTTTAGCACAAATGTGCGAACTAAAAGGCTCTGTTTCTCTTCATTTTGTCGCAAGGAACTGGAAACAAACATACGCACACACACGACAATTCTACAAAGTGCGTCTATTTTTAGGAAACAATGCTAAAAATTTTTCTGCAAAACTCATAGCTAAAGGTATAGACTCAACTCAAATTGTGGAAGAAGAAAAATTTGGATTGACAGAAATTTCCTGGTCAACAAAAACGCCTTTAACTGAATGTACATTAAACCTAAAAGGTAATGCTGAATTATACGCTGTTTCTTTAGAAAGCAACACAGGCGTAGTTGTTGACAACATTCCACTACGCGGAAGCGCGGGCACATTCTTTACCAGCATATCGTCTTCCTTACTAAAAGAAACTATGACAGCATTAAAAGTACCTATGATTATTATGGAATATGGTGGAAATGCTGTCCCTTCAATACATTCTCTTGAATCTGTACAAAACTATAAGAAAGATTTCGGCAGACAGATTCGATACGTAAAAAACATCTATCCTGACGCATTTATTTTAGTGATTGGTCCCGCAGATATGTCAACAAAATTCGACGGAGAACTGCAAACATGGCCTTTTGTGGAAGAAGTTGTCGAAGCTATGAAAGAAGTTGCATTAGAAAACGGAGCTGCATTTTGGAATATGTTTGAAGTTATGGGTGGTCGAAATTCTATGATACAATGGGTTGCTCACAAACCTGCCTGGGCCGGTTCTGACTATATTCACTTTACTCCACAAGGCGCAAGCAGAATTGCTGGTTTATTCACAGAATCGTTCTTGCATTACTACGATTACTACAAATTCCTACAAAGAAATTCTCACTGGTTACCAAGCGAGGAAATTGAAACACCTACAGACAGTTGGATTGCCGATACTTTAGAATTATCAGAAGAATGAAAAACATTGTACACATAATAGTTGTTTTATGCTTATTTCCAATACTGTCATTTGGACAAGTTAAGCCATCGTATCCATTCATTGTAGATTCACTGAATGTGATACAAATACCGAATGGGAAAAGCGAAAATTTGACCATATTTTATGAAAAACTACGACAAATACTATTGACAAAACAAGGTCAATTACAAATTCTACATATTGGAGGTTCACATATTCAAGCAGATATGATGTCTCACCAAGTACGATCACATTTCGATTCTCTTTTCCCAGAAACACATGCCAGCCGCGGACTGATATTTCCTTTTGAAACCGCAAAAACCAACAATCCATACAACTATAAAGTAACCCATAAAGGAAACTGGACAGCTTCACGCAATGTACGCGAAACAAGAACTGCAATGCTAGGTCTTACTGGTATTGCCGTAACTTCAGCCGATAGTTTACCCGAAATTACCATAAACCTAAACACAAGCGAAGAACAACATCGATGGAATTGTACAAAACTTACCGTTTTAGGATATGCCGACAGTAAACTAGTAGAACCAAAGCTACTTGCAAATGACACTATCTATTCTGCGACATTCGATTCTACTCTATCTACATATATTTTTCAACTAGAAAAACCAACAGAACTGTTCACACTACAAATACAACAAAACGACACAATTCCGCATAATTTTACAGTAAATGGTTTCTATGCAGAAAATAATGATTATGGTATCGTTTATAACTCAGTTGGAGTAAACGGTGCATCTGTTCCTTCATATCTTTCATGTGAGAATTTTGAAAGAGACTTACAACTTATTAAACCCGACCTAATGATTTTTGCCATAGGAATAAACGATGCCGTACCTGAAAATTTTTCTGATTCGACATTTATCAGCAACTACGATTCTTTACTTACAAAAATAAAACGTGTCGTTCCAAACTGTGGATTCATATTTATAACAAACAACGATTCTTATAGAAAAATAACAGGAAAAAAATCATCATACTATTCTGTTAATAGAAATGGCCTACGAGTAGAAAGAGACTTTTTTGAATTAGCTCAAAAACATAATGGAGCTGTTTGGGATATGTTTGCTATCATGGGCGGATTACAATCTATGCATCAATGGGAAGCTATGGGATTAGCGCAAAAAGACAAAATTCATTTTACGAAAAAAGGATATAAATTATTAGGCGATATGTTTTATTCCGCCCTTATTAGATCATACAATAAAACAATGTTAGAACGATAATGGTACTGGATTTTCTTAAAAATATTTTCTCGTTCGACTCCAACTCACCGTTGTTGTTTACGCAATTTTATTTTTGGGCATTCTTTGCTATTGTATTTTCGTTCTTTTCTATTTTCAAAAACAAAATCGTACTACGAAACGCTTTCATTTTCTTTGTAAGCATTTTCTTTTACTACAAAACAAGCGGCTGGGCTACACTCATTCTTGTATCCGCTACATTATTAAACTACGCCATAGGCAAAGGATTACATAAAAGCGAATCGGACAACAAGCGACTACTTTTCCTTATATGCGGACTAGTTACCAACCTTGGTATATTATGCTACTTTAAATACGCCTATTTCTTTGCCGATATGGTTTTAAATCTTACCGGCCTACATATACCTGTTGTAAATATTTTTTCCGAAATCGGCAATGTTATAGCAGGCAAGCAAACATTTTCTGTTGATACTATTGTTCTACCAGTCGGTATCTCTTTCTACACATTTCAATGTATCAGTTACATAATGGATGTATTTCGCAAGAAGGTTGAACCTGTAGAAAACATTTTAAATTTTGGCTTCTACGTGACCTTCTTTCCACAATTAGTTGCAGGTCCTATTATTCGAGCAAGTGATTTTATTCCACAAATTTACAAGAAATATTCATTATCACGAAGACAATTCGGGATAGCCATCTTCTGGATACTCAACGGATTAGCAAAGAAAATCATCCTCAGTGATTATTTAGCTGTAAACTTTGCCGATAGAGTTTTCGACAACCCATTGTTATATACAGGTTTCGAAAATTTACTTGCTTTATTTGTTTACTCATTGCAAGTATATGCCGATTTTTCTGGTTATACCGACATTGCTATCGGCGTAGCTATGATTATGGGATATTATCTACCACGAAACTTTAATTCTCCATACAAAGCCACAAATCCTGGAGAATTTTGGAAACGTTGGCATATTTCTCTTTCAAAATGGTTACAAGATTATTTATATATTCCACTTGGAGGTAACAGAACTGCATCAATAGGAACTTACGCTTGTATTGCAACAATAGCTCTAGTTGGTACTATATTGTCGGGAAGTATTTGGGTTGCTATCATTTTAATTGCTATTGCTGCGATTGTAACAATTTATTGCTACAAATCACAAGAAAAGAGAAAATCATTAACATCCAATATGAACCGTATGAATACCATGCTACTTGGTGGACTATGGCATGGAGCAAGTTGGAATTTTATGATTTGGGGTGGTTTAAATGGTATAGGAATGATTATTTACCGTTTTTGGAAAGATTGGGATCACCCTATGCGCCTACTAACAATCAGCCTTATAACACTTGCTTCTTGGAAAATTGGAGAATATTTTCCCGCACCAATATGGAACATTGCTCTTGTATGGTCTGGAATGATTTGGACTGGAACATTTCTTCGTTTCATGTACAATTTTATTGGTTGGAAGCGAGAAATTCCTTGGTTAGAACGAACATGGGCTATATGGCTTACGTTTGTTTTTATAACATGGACACGACTATTTTTTAGAGCAGGTTCCAATCTCTCTCCTGCCGAAGCAAACGATGTAGCTTGGAATACTGCAAAAAATATGGTTAACCAAATTGGTTCTCCATGGAATTTAGAACAAATTCCTGCAATAGCAACCCACTACTCTAACATTATCATTTTGTTTGTATTAGGTATGATTATCCATTGGCTACCTGAACGTATGAAACGAAGTTATAGAATGAGTTTCGCAAAACTGCCACTACCTATTATGGCAATAGCAGTAGTTTGCATTGTTTTTATTGTATATCAATTTATTACTGCTGATTTACAAAAATTTATCTACTTCCAATTTTAAGCTATTTCAATTTAAACCCGACAGGTTTTCTTTCATCCACTTTTTTCTTAGTTACTTGTAACTCGGCAAGAGTTTGGTTTATAAGTTCCAACTGAATAGATGTGTTTTCATTTATATCATTTTGATCGTGAAGTACATCTTCTATATAATCCTTAAGACTATCTATTTTTTGATCTAATTGTTCTATCCCTACCTTCTTTGCGACAAGATGTTCAGTATTCTGTTTGCGCAATAATATAAATGCTCGCATTATATTAATATTCACTTGAATTGCTATTTCCGAATTCAAAACACTACTAAGCATGGCTACTCCTAATTCTGTAAAGACAAATGGTAAATATCTTGTACCACCACGACTCTTTTTCTTTGAGGACGCAAATTGCGACCTCAAACTATCAAATTCTTCTTCGTTTAATACAAACATGGCATCTAATGGAAACCTTGCAATATTTCGTTTTACCGCCTCTTTTAAACGTTTGGTTTCCACTTGATACAACAAAGCCAAGTCTCTATCTAACATGACTTTTTGACCACGCAATTCGTAAATCTTAGTTCTAATACATTCCACAGTAAGTGGTTGATTCTCTATTTCTGACATATTCATGTAATTTGTGTATTGGCTTTACAAATATACACGAACAATCTCATTTTCAATAATTTATTTTTTGTAACAAATAGAAACAAATCATAATAAAAACAAAAAACTCCTGACTTTTAGAAGCCAGGAGTTTTCTGTTTATCTATTTTCTTGCGACTACTTGTCGCTAACAGATGTATATAATTTAATTTGGTTAGAAAGAATCTTCGTGAAACCTTTCACATCTTCACCAGAGAATGCAGTGTTAATTTCACCATATTGAGCAAATTTAGCTTGCATCAAATCGTATTTAGATTCTATACCAATAACTGTGAAGTTGTATGGTTTTAATTCAACAAAAACCTTACCGCAAACGTGTGCTTGAGAGCTTTCCAAATATTTTTCAATATCTCTCATTACTGGTTCTTGATATTGTGCTTCGTGAAGCAACATACCATAGAAGTTTGCCAATTGTTCTTTCCAATACAATTGCCATTTTGTAAGGTTGTGTTTTTCCAACATATGGTGAGCTTTAATAATCACCATTGGAGCAGCTGCTTCAAAAGCAACACGACCTTTAATACCAATAATTGTATCACCAATGTGCATATCGCGACCGATAGCGTATTTAGAAGCTATACAGTTCAATTTCTTAATAATATCTACAGGATTTTCGTAGATAACACCATCCATTGCAACCAACTCGCCTTTTTCGAAAACTAATTCTACCTTACGTGGTTCTTTTTCTTCTAACTGAGAAGGATATGCATATTCTGGTATTGTTTGTTCCGAATGAAGTGTTTCTTTTCCACCGATACTTGTACCCCAAATACCTTTATTAATAGAATATTCAGCTTTTTTCCAATCTGAAACGATACCTTCTTTTTTCAAATATTCTATTTCAAACTCACGAGTTAGTTTTTCATCACGAACTGGAGTTAAAATTTCGATTTCAGGACAAATTACATTAAACGCAAGGTCAAAACGAACTTGGTCATTACCGGCACCTGTACTACCGTGAATAATATAATCAGCTTTTACATCACGAGCATATTGTGCTAACGCAATTGCTTGGAAAATACGTTCAGAACTTACAGAAAGTGGATATGTATTGTTCTTCAATATGTTTCCAAATATCATATAACGAATACATTTTTTGTAGTATTCCGATGAAATATCTATGCAAACATGTTTTGACACACCCAAATTGATAGCTTTTTCTTCAACAGTTTTTAATTCTTCTGCTGAAAAACCACCAGTGTTAATGATTACTGAATGAATGTTGTAACCTTTTTCCTTGCTGTAATATTTTGCACAATAGGAAGTATCCAAACCACCACTGAATGCAAGTACTGCTGTTTTTGCCATAATATATTTATTTAAACTATTTTTTTGCTTTTGGATCGAAAACCATACCTGTACACAAACAGTTGGTTCTTCCTGTTCTTTCTAAGATATCGTAATTCGCACACGACTCGCATCCTTTCCAAAACGCATCGTCGTCGGTTAAATGCACATAATTCACAGGCACATATCCAAGACTTGTGTTAATTTTCATAACGGCTTCGCTTGTCGTTAATCCGAAAATCTTTGCATCTGGGAATAAATCTCTTGAAAGATTGAATGCTTCTTGCTTGATTCTTGTTGCCAAACCTTGCCCACGAAATTTTGGATTCACAATCAAACCTGAATTTGCAACAAATTGACCATGTTGCCATGTCTCAACATAACAAAAACCAGCTATTTCATCGTTTTCGGCAAAAGCAATCACTCCTTTGCCTTCACGCATTTTTGAAATAATATAGTTTGGGGTACGTTGAGCCAATCCGGAATTCTTTGATTTCGAAGCCTGATAAATCAAGTCAGAAATGGCTTGTGCATATTTTTCGTGTTCGCTGTTTGCACGAACTACTCGTATCTCACTCATATCTTTTGTTTGTATTTGCAAAAATCTAAAAAAAAACGGAAATACATATCTATATCTACAAATAATTCTTATCGGAATCTTTTAAAAATAAACTTCATTGCTATTTTTAACATTAAAAATTCACATTTCCCTCAAAAAACGCTTGCATTTATGCTACAATTCATTTGAAACTTGTACTTTTGACGAGTTAAGTATTCAAGATATGAAGATTCCATCTTACGTTGAAAACGATCCTTGGCTAAAACCGTTTTCTGCTGAAATTACAAGACGCTTGGAGTATATAGAAAGTAAAGAAAACAGTTTACTTTCAAACAACAGTAGTTTGGAATCATTTGCAAATGGGCATTTATATTTTGGATGTCACAAAACAAATACCCACTGGATTTTTAGAGAATGGGCGCCAAATGCCACTAGCGTTTGTCTTGTTGGTACTTTTTCCAATTGGGAAGAACGGGTTGAATTCGTTTTCGAAGAGAAAGACAATTGTTGGGAACTTATTATTCCTGTGGATAGAATAAAACATGGGGACTTGTACAAATTATCCATTTATTGGAAAGGCGGACAAGGATATAGAATTCCAGCATGGGCAACTCGTGTTGTACAAGACGAACAAACAAAAATGTTCAACGCTCAAATTTGGGATGTTGAACCATACAAATGGAAAAATCCACTTCCTACCATATCACAAGCTCCTCTTATCTACGAAGCACATGTTGGTATGGCAACTGAAGAATATAAGGTAGGTACATATATTGAATTTACCAAAAACATATTGCCACAAATTAAAGCATCGGGCTATAATACCGTGCAACTAATGGCGATACAAGAACATCCTTATTATGGTTCGTTTGGTTACCATGTATCTAGTTTCTTCGCTCCTTCATCTCGTTTTGGAACGCCAGAAGAACTAAAAGAACTAATTGATACAGCCCACGGAATGGGACTCCGAGTAATTATGGACTTGATTCATTCCCACGCAGTTAAAAACACTGTCGAAGGTTTAGGGAAATACGATGGTACAGACTACCAATTTTTCCACAAAGGAGAAAAAGGTTTACATTCCGCTTGGGACTCAAAATGTTTCAATTATGGAAAAGGTGAAGTGTTACATTTCCTTCTGTCGAACTGCAAATATTGGATTTCGGAATTTAACTTCGATGGATTCCGTTTCGACGGCGTAACAAGCATGATGTATTGGGATCATGGTTTAGGGCGTGCGTTCGACTGCTACGAACGATATTTCGACGGTAACGAAGATATTGACGCTCTTACCTATTTAGCTTTAGCGAACAAACTAATACATCAAGTAAAACCTTCAGCAATAACAATTGCCGAAGATATGAGCGGTATGCCAGGTTTGGCAAATTCTTTAGAAAACGGTGGTTATGGATTCGACTATCGACTTTCTATGGGCGTTCCCGACTATTGGATAAAACTTTTGAAAGAATACCGCGACGAAGACTGGCAAGTTGGTAATATGTATTATGAACTAACACAATCACGCACCGACGAAAAAGTTATTTCGTATGCAGAATCTCACGACCAAGCACTGGTTGGCGACAAAACCATAGCTTTCCGCCTAATGGACAAAGATATGTACGACAGTATGCATGTTGCTATTCCAAGTTTAGTAATAGACCGTGGTATGGCTCTTCATAAAGAAATCCGCCTTATGACGATTGCTACTGCGCCAAATGGTTACCTAAACTTTATGGGTAACGAATTTGGTCATCCGGAATGGATAGATTTTCCGCGCGAAGGTAATGGTTGGTCGTATCATTATGCTCGCCGACAATGGCATCTAAAAACAGACGAAAATCTTCGCTACAAATTCCTTGACATTTTCGATAAAGATATGATAGGATTAATTAACAAACATCCTCATTTCTTTGATAAAAAAGCGAATTTCATACACGACAACAATAAAGATCAAATCGTTGCTTTTGAACGCGACGGTCTGTATTTTGTATTCTCTTTCAACCCTACCCAATCGTTCGAAGGATACGGAATTGCAATGCCCGAAGGTGAATATAAAATCGTTCTTACCAACGATTCACTTAAATACGGCGGTCTAATGAGAATAGACGAAACATTAAGTTATTTCTCACTTCCAGTTGACGAAGGAATGTATGCAGAACATTATTTGCAAATGTATATTCCCAACCATACGGTTATCGTATTTGAAAGGTTTAAGTAATGAGGTAAGCGAAGAAGAACTACCAAAAACAATCCTTTAGTTATTTAAAAATATAATCTACAAAAAGAAGAGTAATTTAAAACATAAGCAAGTTCTAATCCAAAGGACAGCATTTTACTATAGTTATCTTTTTGCTGATATTGCAAATAAGGACATATCCTCAAACTATTTCCCACTACTTCCCCTCTATTTAAATTCACAAAATCAAAACAGTGAAAATTAGCAGAAGCTCCTAATCGAAATGCAAAAAAATTAGTTGCTCCTTTTTTATCTTTGTCTAAACTTGCATGACCGATAAACCCCAAAGAAAAAACTGGACCTATAGAAACATATTTGTTATCAATTAAATTCCTTTCATATTGCAATCCAAAATAACCTGAAGATATTTCTTCATTTTTATTCAAAGTGTCGGATTCTTCTGTAATCATAGTTATGTTGCTAGTTCCATTTCTAAAATCACACAATAAACCATAAGTATTTCGTTTTGAATGCATATTAAACCCTAGCATTACTCCATTTATAGTATTTGATACTATAGGATTTTTGGACAAACTGTTTTGACCACTAAATCCAAAAAAGAAATCAAACCCCACTAAAGAATGATGCCCATAATTAAGATTCTTTACCGAATCAACTACTGAAATGGAAGATATTTCCTGATTTACTTTATTATAAAATGTATCAACTGTATCTTTGATTGTACCATTATTAGAATTTGCAATAAAATCTTTTATTTCTTTTGATTTTAATGCTTGATATAGGTAAAAAGACCATATTCGTGAACGGATTTTTGGATCTTCTCCTAATGTTGCAAAACAATCCAAGGTTGCTTTTTTACAATTTAATGCAATGTAATCAAATATTGCTTGATGAAATTTAAGATTACAGTCCGTCTTTAAAGAGTCGGCAACCCACGAATCAAAACCAAGAAAAACGGGAGTTTTTGTCCGATATTTATATCGTGTAGGCCATTTTATAACTATTTCTTCGTAAGAATAATCTAAAACGAAATCCATACCCAATATTAATGAGGTATCCTCTTCTGTTCCCTTAAAATCATTCCAAGAAAGTTGCTTTTCGCCCCATAAAATACCTGTCCAGTCTTGTGCTAAAGTCAAATTATTGGTAAGACAAAAGAAAAATAATCCACATATAATATTTAATGCATTTCTCATTTTAATCAATAAAAAATAATATCAATATACTAAACCAGCAAAAAAAAACAATGAACGCCAATCCTTATGAGTTGACGTTCATTGTTTAAAAGTTAAAAATCCAATGTATAGAAGTAACTATTGTTCTTATCGTCCATATATTCGTCAAGGGTTTTCATTGGTTTGGTAATGATTACTCTACCTGAACGGATGAATTCTAAAATTCCAAGCGGACGAAGTTTCTCCAACAAATCTTGTGTTTGCTGAGCCGTACCGGTTTTTTCTATCACAAAATATTCTTGTTGCATATCCAAAATACGGGCATTGTTTTCACGAATAAAACGACCCATATTTATCATTTTTATTGCCGACATTGGCATTTTATACAAGGCAAGTTCTTGTGCTATTAATTGTTCTTCCTCGTAATAGAAGGCTTTTATAACTTCTACAAGCTTATCTATCTGCGATACAACTTTCTCAACCATTTCTTTGGTAGAATTTACCACTATCGTAAAACTGTGAATGCCTTTAATCTGTGATTCTGAAACAGTTAAACTTTCTATGTTAATTTTACGACGGGTAAAAACTATAGTTATCTTATTTAGAAGACCAATATGGTTTTCTGTAAAAGCCGTAATTGTATATTGTTTTTTCTCTTCCATAGTCATTATTTTATTCTCATTTCAGAAACACCAGCTCCTGGTTCAACCATAGGTAAAATATTTTCTTCGGGTTCGATTGCAACCTCCAAAACGTATGGTCTATCGTCTGCCAACATTTCGTCTAACGCAGCAGATAAATCCTTACGTTCTACCACACGCTTACTGTCAACTTTCCAGCCTTTTGCTATTGTAACAAAATCAGGACCTGCGATGTCAACGAAAGAATAACGACCATCGAAGAACATTTCTTGCCATTGGCGTACATTTCCAAGATATGTATTATTCAAAAGAACAATCTTCAAACCAATTTGATTGGCTGCCATTGTACCTAACTCCTGTGCTGTCATTTGGAAACCACCATCACCAACAAAGGTAATAACTTGCTTTTCTGGACGAGCAACTTTTGCTCCAACACCAGCAGGAATACCATATCCCATTGTTCCCAAACCACCTGATGTTAAAATTTCAGAACCTAGTTTGAATTTATAATAACGACAGGTTGCCATTTGGTTTTGCCCAACATCGGTTACAACTATTGCAGAGCCTTTTGTTTTTTCTGAAATCATATTGATTACTTCACCCATTTTTATGGCTCCGTCTTTTGGATGAATTGCTTTTTCAATCACTTCGTCGTATTCTTTTTGACGCAATGGTTTAAAACTTTCTATCCATTCCTTATGATTAGCAGATTTTACAGATTTACTTAATGCGTCTAAAGCCGTTTTGGCATCACAATTGATAGCCACCGTAGGGTGAATCAACTTACCAATTTCCGCCTGATCAATTTCTATGTGAATAATTTTCGCTTGTTTCGCGTATTTATTCAAATTACCTGTAACACGGCTGTCAAAGCGCAAACCTACACCAATAATAACATCGGCTTCGTTTGTTTTTAAGTTTGCCGCATAACTACCATGCATACCAAGCATACCAACATAGTTTGGATGTTCATTATCCATTCCATTAAGGTTCATTATAGTAGCAGCAACTGGAATATTTGCTTTTTCCGACAAAGCAGCCAACTCTTGTTGCGCACGACTCAAACTCACACCATGTCCGGCAAGAATTAATGGTTTTTCTGCATTATTTATTAATTCTACAGCCTTCTGAACAGCATCTTCATTCAATTTTGGGTAAGGATAGTAACCACGAACATAAGTACATGGTTTGTACGATGTGAAGTTACAGTCTTTTACCAAGGCATCTTTGGTAATGTCAATCAAAATTGGTCCAGGACGACCTGTTTGAGCTAAATAGAACGCTTTTGCTATGATTTCTGGAATTTCATCAGGCGAAGTAATCTGATAATTCCATTTAGTTATTGGCATTGTTACACCAATAATGTCAACTTCCTGGAATTCATCAGTTCCCAAAGAATTAGACACAACTTGTGCTGTAATTGCAATTATCGGAGTCGAATCTATCATAGCATCGGCAATACCTGTCACCAAATTAGTGGCACCTGGTCCTGATGTAGCCATACAAACACCGACTTTACCTGTAGCTCTTGCAAAACCTTGAGCAGCATGTACGGCACCTTGTTCATGGCGTGTTAAAATATGGTTGATTTTATCTCCGTAGAAATAAAGTTTGTCATACAAAGGCATAATTGTACCGCCTGGATAACCAAAAACAGTCTTTACTCCTTCTTCTAATAGACACTGTAATAATACTTCTGCGCCTGTCATATTTTTATAAATCTATGTTTAATAGAGAGACGGTGCACAATACACCGTCTCTACTAAATTTTATTCAATTATTCGAACACCACCAAGGTCAGCAGATGCAACATTTTGTGCATAAACTTTCAATGAATTTGGAACGAAACGCTCTCTATTTGGTTTGAAAGCCAACTTACCTTTAGCTAATTCTTCTTGTTTTCTTTTTTCTAGTTCTGCATCAGAAACCAACAATTCAACTTTACGATTAGGAATATCGAATAGAATTTGGTCACCATTACGAACTAAACCAATTTCACCACCACTTGCTGCTTCTGGAGACACATGGCCAATAGAAAGACCTGACGTTCCACCAGAGAAACGACCATCAGTAATCAATGCACATGCCTTTCCAAGATGTTTTGATTTCAAATATGATGTTGGGTATAACATTTCTTGCATACCTGGACCACCTTTAGGACCTTCATAAATAATTACAACAACATCACCTGCTTGAATTTCATCTTTGATAATTGCATCGCAAGCATCTTCTTGAGAATGATATACTTTAGCATTACCTTTGAATGTAAACAAGGATTCATCTACACCGGCAACCTTAACAATACATCCTTCTTTTGCAATGTTACCGAAAAGAACTGCAAGACCACCATCTTTTGTATATGCATGATCAATATCACGAATACAACCTTCAGCACGGTCTTTATCAAATTCTTTGTACATGGTATTTTGAGAACCCATTTGAGTTGTTCTATCACCTTTTGGCGCACTCTTATAAATTTCAGTAAGATTAGCATCTGCAGAATCACGAAGAATATCGTATGTATTCAATGCTTCTGCCAACGTCATTCCATCTACACGACGAACAGTTGTATCAAGAAGACCTTTTTGGTCAAGCACACCAAGAATACCCATTACACCACCAGCACGGTTTACATCTTCAATATGATATTTCTTTGTATTTGGAGCAACTTTACAAACACATGGAACTTGACGAGACAATTGATCGATGTCTTTCATTTTGAATTCAACACCAGCTTCGTGAGCAACAGCTAAAAGGTGAAGCACTGTATTTGAAGAACCACCCATTGCAATATCCATCTTCATTGAGTTCAAGAATGCTGCACGAGTTGCAATTGAACGAGGAAGAACCGATGTATCACCATCTTCGTAATATTTTTTCGTATTCGCAACAATTTGTTTTGCAGCACGAACAAATAGATTTTCTCTATTAATGTGAGTAGAAACAATACTACCGTTTCCTGGTAACGAAAGTCCTAATGCTTCAGTCAAACAGTTCATAGAGTTTGCTGTAAACATACCCGAACAAGAACCACACGTTGGACATGCATTTTTTTCAACAGCATCAAGAGTAGCATCATCTACATTCGAATCAAGTGCCATAACCATAGCGTCAATCAAATCGTATTTTTCTTTATTGATAACGCCAGCTTCCATTGGACCACCAGACACAAAAATTGTTGGGATATTCAAACGCATTGCTGCAATCAACATACCCGGAGTGATTTTGTCGCAGTTACTGATACAAACCAATGCATCTACCTTATGCGCATTACACATATATTCAACACTGTCGGCAATAATTTCACGAGAAGGAAGAGAATAAAGCATTCCCGTATGTCCCATTGCAATACCATCATCGATAGCAATAGTATTGAATTCTGCAGCAAAACAACCTTCTGCCTCAATAGCAGCCTTTACTTTTTGTCCGATTTCATGTAGATGAACATGTCCAGGCACCAATTGTGTAAATGAGTTTGCTATAGCAATAATAGGTTTGCCGATTTGTTCTTCTTTCATTCCATTTGCACGCCATAGGCTTCGTGCACCTGCCATCAATCTTCCTTGGGTTGATGTTTCACTTCTTAAAGGGAATCCCATTGTGTTTAATTTTTAAGTTCTTTATATAATCCCTGCTTTTCAAACGAAAAGCACCAAACTCGTAGGAGAATGGTGCTTTTGTATTTTGCATAGTCAAACACCATTCATTACTGAATGACATCCACGACTACCACATATACTGTATTGCAAAGCATTATTTGTTTCTTTTTTGCAAAGATAAAAATTTATTTCAAAATTATTGTTCTATACCAATAAAACTTGTGCTTAGAAGTTAGGACGAAGACGAGAATCTGTTTTATTATAGAATGAATTTATAACTTCAACTGCTTCATCAGCACTATCTACAATATGCAACAAATCCATATCTCCCTCACTAATATTTTTTTCACGATCTAAAACGACCTCTTTAATCCATTTCACCATACCTTCCCAATATGATCTGCCAACAAGCACGATAGGGAATTTTTCTATCTTACCAGTCTGAATTAAAGTAATTGCTTCAAATAATTCATCGAATGTTCCGAAACCACCAGGCATTACGACAAAACCTTGAGAATAACGCATAAACATTGTTTTTCTTGTAAAGAAATAATCAAATGTTATCAATTTATCGTTATCAATAAAATTGTTTGCCGATTGTTCGAAAGGCAACGAAATATTAATACCTACAGACTTTCCTTTACCTTTTTGTGCACCAAGGTTACCAGCTTCCATTATACCAGGTCCACCACCAGTTATGATTCCATATCCGTGTTTCGTAAGCAAGAAAGCTATATCTTTTGCCAACTTATAATATTCTGAAGTTTCTTTCGTACGAGCTGAACCAAAAATAGAAACACAAGGACCTATTTTTGTAAGTTTTTCGAAACCTTCAACAAATTCTGACATATATTTGAAGATTTCCCAAGTGTTTTCTGCTTTTAAACTTTGCCACTCTCTTTGCATTGAAAGTTCTTCATCTTTTTTCGTATTCTTAGCCATAATTATTGAAATTTTAAATGTTATTTCTCAAAAATATGATTTTTTTTCAAATAAAACAAGAAAAACATTGTAATGATGACTGTTTAACGATAAACGACGAATAATTGCATACCAATCAATTATTTTCGAATTCAATTATGGATACGTACATATACAAGGGCGAAGTAGAACTTCGCCCCTATGATAATAAATCTTTTTTACGGGAATTTATATCTACGATTTTAATTACAGGAAATTTGAAATGCCGACTTACCGTTTTCCAATATCTTCCCCATCACCTCTTGATTTCCCATTATTCCTTTAGTGTACAAATTAAAATCTATCGGATTAGGACCAGAAAACCATTTATCTACATTCATTCGTATTTCTACAAAATTCTTTTCTGAATTCAAGCATATTCCATCTGTTGGTAGCGTCACAGTAAAATCATTATCCACAAACACATCTTCTACTACTCCGCGGCCTAAATGGCAATTAAACAAAGAAATAGAATCTTGACTATCAACAAATTTCAAATTCAGCTTCATATAATGATAGCCACCACCAAGCACTTCCGGCCAATACATTCGCGCCAACTTTGAATCACGTAAACTATATGGAACATTTAATTCTCGGGGCAAACCAAAGGTAAAACGAACAGAATCAACCGTTGTCTTTTGTTTTTTTACATTAAATGCGATATAGTTTTGTTGATACGACTCATTACTATCAAAATAATATGGTTCTACATATTGTTTTTGAGAATCGCCTGATTTAGTAATCTGAATAGATTCCGTTATCCATTTTCCATCCACACAGATTGCCATATTAGACAAAAAAAATTGCAATTCATTAACTTGATAAGTTGTACCTAACGAATTAGCATAGCAGAAGTTATTTGTTTGCAAAGGCTTTCCGTCACACCAATAACTTAGATTTACACAAACAGTTTTTTGTGCAAATAAAACTATCGGTATAGATAGAAGAAAAAATATGACAGAGCATAATTTTTTCATACATCATAAAACTCGACAAATCGTGTCTCTAAAGACTATAAGGAATCAACAACAACTTCTAGTTTCACACCACGAGAGCCTTTAATTAAAACAGTTGAGTTCTCTATCGGTTGTTGTTCTAATTGCGCCTTTAAATCTGCTGAAGTTTTATAATAGTTAGCACACAAGCCTTCTATATGAGGCCAATTTCCAACTAAATTTATGTTTGAGATTGTTGATTTCTTTAAAATCTCCAAGATAGAGATATGTTCTTTTTCCGAAGCTTCCCCTAATTCAAACATCTCACCGAGAATAACACATTTATTTTCTGCGTTCATTGCAACGAATGTTTCTAACGAAGCACGCATACTGGTAGGATTGGCATTGTACGCATCAAGTATCAAAGTATTTTTCTCTGTCTTTTTTAACTGTGAACGATTGTTTGAAGGCTGATATTTTTCTATTGCATCTTTAATTTCAGAAGTAGAAACACCGAAATAGGAACCAACAGTCGCAGCCGCCAACATATTTTTTGCATTATATTCACCATAAAGTGAAGAATATACATCAACACTTTCTCCTTCGGCATTAGTAAATGTAAAAGCAGCATAAATCGCATTATCTAACATCTTACCGTGCGAACAAGTAGTGTCTGTAAAAGAATATTTCTCTGATGTTAAATTTTGCGGCAAAGCCTTCATTAAATGTTCATTATCGGCATCAACAAAAACTGTCCCATCGTGTGCCGATAAATATGCATATAATTCTGTTTTTGTTTTTATTATATTTTCAAAGCTACCAAATCCTAACAAATGTGCTTTACCTACATTTGTAATCAATCCACAAGTAGGACAAGCAATGTTTACTAAAGTCTCAATCTCACCAGGATGGTTCGCACCCATTTCTACAACTGCTATTTCTATATCTTTGGTAATAGACAACAATGTTAGCGGAACACCGATATGATTATTTAAATTTCCACGAGTATATTCCACCGCATATTTTTGAGAAAGAACCGTAGAAACAAGTTCCTTAGTAGTTGTTTTACCATTAGTACCTGTTATTCCAATTACAGGGATATTCAATTGCATTCTATGATATTTTGCTAATTGTTGCAGGAATGTCAATGTATTTTCAACGTAAATACAATCCTCTGATTCCATTGACTCATCGTCAACTACCGAACAAACAGCACCAAGTTCAATAGCTTTCTTTGCATATTGATTGCCATCAAAAGTTTCACCTTTTAATGCAATAAAAATTGATCCTTCTTGTATTGTTCGAGTATCTGTTGATACATGCGGATACTTAACAAAATATTGTTCATAAAATTCTTGTACAGTCATAGCATAATGTATTTCAAAAAAAAAGCCCACAAATATGTGGGCTTCATATAATTGTTAAATTCTATTAGTAAGCTACTGGGCTACCAACGCGAGTCATTGCGCAACGGAAACCAATATCATCTGTAGATTTAGATTCATCTAAGAAGCGACGTGAACCTGGAGCCAAGTAGTAAGCTCTATCTCTCCAAGAACCACCTTTGTAAACACGAGAGTGATCGTTTACTAAAGTGTACCATCCTGTTTCTGCATATAAATCTTCATCAGATAAGTTCTTTTGTTGATACATCAAGTTAGAACCATATGTTCTAGTTGAGTCATCAATTTCTTCATTGTAGTCAATACTTGACATTTGATCACCATCCAAGAAATTGATGTTATCAGCTTGACGGTAATTCATACGACCGTATGCATCAGCAACTGTGATATCTTCTTTTACCATGTGACCTAAAGAGTCGCGTTCTTCGAATACACCTTGTTCTACCTCAGTATATTTTTGGAATACGTTACCACGGAAAGGTCTGAATTCATCAACATCAGCAGAAGAGTTAGCACGATATACATCAAGTACCCATTCGTTAACGTTACCTGCCATACAGTACAATCCGTAATCGTTAGGCCAGTAAGACAATACAGGAGCTGTGATATCAGCCATATCGTTCAAACGACCAGCAACACCCATTTGATCACCACGAGCACGAGTGTAGTTTGCCATCATTTGACCACGGTTGCTTACGCTTGCATTACGCATTTGATGACCATTCCATGGGAAAATTCTTCTTTCATAAATACGTTCGTCAACAGAGTTACCAATTGTTGCCAATGCAGCGAATTCCCATTCTGCTTCAGTCGGTAGGCGGTATTTAGGAAGAATAATACCATCTTCTTCGTGAACAATACGAGTTCCATCAGCATTAGATGGATTGTAATCATGTAAGTTTTGGTTTACAGAACCTTCATACAAGTGATTCATGTATGTTTCAACATTGAAGTTGTCATCATTTGTTTGTTCTGTATTTTCATTAAGAATACCTTCACGGATTAAGATTCTTTCGTTCACACGGTCAGTACGCCAAACGCAATAGTCGTTTGCTTGCAACCAACTAACACCAACAACTGGATAGTTTTGGAATGCAGGGTGACGCAAATAGTGTTGAACATAAGGTTCGTTGTAGCTCATACGAGATCTCCATACCAATGTATCTGGTAAAGCTGACCAATAAACATATGGATTATCAGCGAACACGCGAGTCAACCAATATAAATATTCACGGTAGTCGATATTACGAACCTCAGTTTCGTCCATGTAGAATGAAGAAACGCTCACTTTACGAGCAACGTTATTCCAATCGTACATAACATCTTGTTGAACAGTTCCCATTGTGAAAGAACCACCTTCTACCAACACAAGTCCAGGACCTGTTTCTTGTTCGTAGAAATCATCATACTTTTGGAAACCACCATTTTTTGAATCATTGTAGTTCCAACCAGTTGTAGTAGAAACTTCATCAGCACAAGAACTCATAAGGAAAAGTCCTGCAATCGCTGAAAACATCAAAAGATTCTTAATATTCATACTTTTTTGTTTTTAATTTCACTTCTATATTTAAAATGTCGGCGCTTTTACCGCCTCGAATTTTTTCTTTTTCTCCCGACAATCAAATTGGTAACCGAAAGAGACTTCATGTGACCCAATTCTTTTTGACGAGTTTATTGTCATATCACAATTGTAGGCAAATCTAAACTTTTTTTCAACAACACCAATAAAAAAAGAGAAAGTTTTTGCATTAAAAGGTAAATTTTGTCGGTATGCCCCTCCACACTGCACCATCCACTTTTGTAAAATCAGTCCTAATTGTGCATAAGATGACGTTCCTCCCAATACCACATTCACATGTGGGTAAAACCATATTAAATACTTCAACATAAACGCTTTAGTTGTTGAAAATTTAGCCATTCCATGTAATGAAACGACACGGGGAAAGGCATTCTGTTGTTTATCAAAATCAGTAACATTCCCTTGTAAATTTTTCACAGTCATACCTGCGTAAAAAATATCATTATACAACAACACGCCTAATTCTGAATTAAAATTATTATGTTTTATTGTTGTCAAATCCTCTCCTGTCCCACTCACAGTTTCTTGAAAAACATCTAACATATCAGGGAAAATCAAATTAGCTCCTGATACAGACCTATGGACATAACCACCTGCCAACGAAGCAGACAAAAACAATTTCTTTTGCAACTGAAATGTCTTTGCATAAATAGCAAGTAATTCACTTTCGGAATATACAGACGATTGAAAATCTTGTAAAAAACTCATGCCGAAACTTGAGCCACTTTTTCCTATTTCCATATCGTATGACAAATAAGCACTTGTATATCCTTCCGAAAAAGAATCCTTATTCCTAAAAGAAGTAAAAACATGAGGGCACGAGGTGTTACCAACAAAAGCAGGATTCAGATATACATAATTATTATACATCTGCGAGAAATCCACTATTTGCGCACTAACGTTCATACATATAAATATGTATAAAGAAAAAAGTATTCGCCGTAGTGCTGTCATTTTCAAGTTTTAACTAATTTTATGCGCCAAAAATACTAAACCTATTGTATTTACGGTTTTATTTAAAATTTATTTTTCAAAAGTGAAAATCTTCCATTCAAAACTAGCACAGATTATAACACTGATATGCTTCGTTGCAAATCTTTGTGTTACAAGTAATGCACAATCGGCATTGCAATTTGGAGAATGGGCGAAAGTTTCGGTTACAGAATCGGGGGTTTACAAAATCACTTACGAAGACCTTCAAAATTGGGGATTATCTGACATACAACATATTTCCGTTTTTGGCAATGGAGCTATAGAACTAGCTCTGCTTAACGGGACAGATTTACCAGACACACTACATGAAATTGCCATCTACAAAAATTTCGGAAACGACGGTGTTTTTAACAATGGAGACTACATTCTTTTCTATGCTCAATCGCCGCATGGTTGGTCATACGAACACGGTAACTATTCACACAAGGCACATAGTTATTCCGACGACAATTTTTATTTTATCTCATGCAATCGACCTGCTACTAAATTCATTGAAAACACGAAAGAAATTTCTAACACTACACCAATAGAAATCACAAGTTACGATGGTCTTTATTTCTATGAACAGAACGCTTCAAATTTTATACGTTCCGGACATAACTTCATGGAAAGTTTTTCCACAACAAAAGCTATTTCGTTTTCTATTCCAAACATTCTTACAAACGAAACAGCAACAATAACTACTGCCGTTGCTGCCAGACATAGTTCTTCTGCTTCTATAACAGTTGCGGCAAATAATCTTTCTATTGGAACTTTATCCTATTCTAGTACAACAAATAATAAACCATACGCTTACTTAAAAGAAAAATCATTTGATTTTATGCCTTCAAGTTCCACAGTAAACATTACAATTACTCCAAATTTTTCTGGTGCAAATAGTCGTGGCGTACTTGATTATTGCGAACTAGTTTGCAGATGCAAATTACAAGCTACAAATAACGAACAAATAGCTTTTAGAGACACAAAATCTATTGGAAATGACAATATTGGTAAATTCAAGATTCAATCAAATTCCGAATATACTGTTTGGAATATTACGAACCCTGAGACACCGAGCAAATTACCAACTCAATACACTAACGGTAATACAATATTTATAGATTCGACAAAAACATTGCAAGAATACATTGCCTTCTCTTCAAAATTCAAATCGGTAAAATTTGAGAAAAAAATAGCGAACCAAAACATATTGAGCGCAACAGATGCCGATATGATTATTATTGCCAACGACATTTTCCAACCTTACGCACAACAAATTGCCGATTTACATGAAACAAAAGATAACTTCACAACATATATTGTTTCGCAAGAAGCGATATGTAATGAATTTTCTGCAGGAAGAAAAGACGTTGCCGCCATCAGAAATTATCTACGTTATCTGTATAAGAAAGGCAATAAAAAATTACAATACGTTCTTCTTTTTGGTGACGGAACCTACAACAACAAATCTATAGAACTTAACGACAAAAACATTTTTACATTCCAATCCAACGAAAGTCTTGACTTAGACAATTCCTACTGTAGTGATGATTTTTTTGCAATCGTTGGAGACAATAAAGGAGTTAATGGCGATAAATTCATAGGAGAAACAGACTTAGCTATCGGACGATTTGCTGTATCAACAAAAGAAGAAGCTGAAATTATTGTAAATAAAAACATACAATACGCATTAAACCAAACTTTTCGTGGAGACTGGCAAAACAATCTTTGTTTTTTAGCTGACGACGCCGACGAAAATCAAACCATACATATGACCGATGCTGATATGCTTTGTAAAACGATCGCAAAAAACTATCCGTTTTTCAATTTCGACAAAATATTCGCAGACGCTTACCAACAAGAGAAAAACAGCGCAGGACAACGATACCCTGAAGTAATAAATGCTATACGCGATAGAATGCAAAAAGGTTGTTTAATTTTCAACTACACAGGACACGGTAATGAAAATAGAATGATGGCTGAATATTCCGTCGATGCAAATTCTATCGAAACGTGGAAAAACCAAGACAAACTTCCTTTGTTTATCGGTGCTGCTTGTAATGTCGCACATTTCGACCAAGACTGGGTTTCACTTGGAGAAAAAATCGTAAGCCTTCCCAAAGGTGGTGGAATTGCTATGATTAGCGCCACTCGTTATTCGTACGCTTCGTCAAACTATACATTTTGCAACAATTTATATAAGACAATTTTCACGTTAGATTCATTAAGTCAAATTCGGACTATAGGTGAAACATTAAAAATAGCCAAAGCAAATACTTCCAACGACTTTTATCAAAACAAACGATTATATACGCTATTAGGCGATCCTGCGCTTAGACTTGCCATACCACCCTATTCCATCGTAGTTGATTCTATCAATGGTAAGAAAATTGAATCTATACCTGATACAATAAAAGCGCACTCTATTATAAGTATTGCAGGACACATAGAAACAGTTGAAGGCACACACGCGACTGAATACAATGGTACGCTTTCCATTAAATTGTTCGACAAAGAGCAATCAATCACAACATTAGGAAACGATGGGAACGATACATATACTTATCAGTCATACACGAACATTTTATATCAAGGACAAGCAAGTATAGAAAGTGGAACATTCTCATTTTCAGCGCCAATTCCAGAAGATATATTTTACTACGAAGGATATGGTAAACTCAGCCTATTTGCGAACAACGAAGAAATTCAAGCAACAGGTGCATTTACAAATTTCATCATTAACGGAAGCGAAACTATAACAAATGACGACAACAGTGGACCTACAGTATCGTTATTCCTAAACGACACAACATTTACCAATGGTTCTATGACTAATCAAAACCCTACTCTACTTGCATTTATTGCTGACTCTTCAGGAATAAACATTTCCAATGCCTCATTTGGTCATAATATTGTTTTAACCATAGATGGAGACGAATCGTCACAAATAGAACTTAACAACTTTTATTACAGCGATTTAAACACATTCTTTTCCGGAAACATTCAATATAAATTGAATAATTTAGAAGAAGGCGAACATACGCTTACACTTAGCGTTTGGGATAGTTATAACAATAACACAGAAGCAACATTATCTTTCTATGTATGTAATAGTAAAAAAGTTATACTAAAAAATTTATATAACTATCCGAACCCAATGCAAGACCATACAAATTTTCACTTTGAACATAATCAAACAGAAGAAGAAAGTACACTTACCTTACAAATATTCGATGCCTCCGGAAATGTTGTTTACAAAATGAAAAAAACAGGAACAATTGCCAGTTTTCAAGATACAAGCATTAGTTGGGACGGAAAATCAAGCAATGGAACAAATTTAAAATCAGGAATTTATCCATATACCATAGAAATAAAAACAAGTAATGGAAAAACACTGGTAGGTGAACAAAAAATACTTCTTGTCAGATAATTTTATTATCAAACAATAAACAAGAGGAGTTTACGTTAACTAAAATTGTATATTTGCATAAATTTCTAATAAAAACAATATAAAATGCGTCATACAGTCTCTACAATACTTGCAGTTTTATTGAGTGTATCACTTTTTGCACAACAAATTGATGCTGGAAATACTACCGGTATCGCATCCGGACAAGACTTAAGTTCCCAATACAACGTAATAACTACAGCAGTTTCATTCCTTACAATCACTCCAGATTCTCGTAGTGGCGGTATGGGAGATGCTGGAGCAGCAACGACAAATGATGTTTGGGCACAACACTCAAATGCTTCTAAATATGCTTTAGAACAAGATGATTTCGGTGTTGGTTTATCATACACTCCTTGGTTATCGAATTTGGGTATTAAAGACATCAATCTATTGTATTTGGCTGGATACAAAAAACTTTCGAAGAAAGAAGCTTTAGGTGCATCGCTTTGTTACTTTTCTTTAGGTGACATTCCTGCTTACGACGAAAGTGGTAATTCTGCTGGATACGACATTTCACCAAAGGAATATTCTGTAGATGTTTCATATTCACGTTTTTTGGCCGACAACTTTATTATGGGTATGACAGCTCGCTTCATCTACTCTAACCTTACTGGAGGAACAGTAGAAAACTACCACGCTGGTAAAGCTGTTGCTGCTGACATTTCAGGAACTTATTTCAAAAACATTAAAGGTTCTGTACCAGGACTTTTAACAGTAGGATTCAATCTTTCAAATATTGGATCAAAAATTTCTTACTCTGAAGACAACAAAGATTTTATTCCTGCAAACCTAAGACTTGGCGCAGGTTACAATATGGAGATAGACAACTTTAACAAAGTTGGTATTTACTTCGACATCAACAAATTACTTGTTCCAACTCCTCCAATTTACCAAACAGTAGATGGTCAAAGAGTAATGGTTGGCGGTAAAGATGACGATGTTTCCGTTCCTGTTGGAATTTTCCAATCTTTCTATGATGCACCAGGTGGATTCAAGGAAGAAATGAAGGAATTTATGTTTAGCATAGGTGCTGAATATTGGTACAATGACCAATTTGCAGTTCGTGCAGGATATTTCAATGAATCAAAAACCAAAGGTGATAGAAAATACTTCACTGCCGGTGCAGGTTTACGATTGAATGTATTCGGACTTGATTTCTCATATCTAGTACCTGTAAATGGTAAAAATTCACCATTGGCAAACACATTCCGTTTCTCTTTAACATTCGATTTCAACGGTAGCAAGTAATGAACATCCGAATTGGACAAGGTTACGACGTACATCAACTAGCAGAAGGACTGCCGTTTATACTTGGCGGTGTTAAAATTGATCATACCCATGGTATGGTTGCCCATTCTGACGGCGATGTACTACTACACAGTATTTGTGATGCTCTTTTAGGAGCAGCAGGAATGCGCGATATTGGATTTCATTTTCCCGACACCAGCAATGAATTCAAGAATATAGATAGTAGAATTCTATTAAGAAAAACTGTTGACTTACTAAAACAAAACGGTTGGTCTATTATAAACATAGACGCAACTGTATGTTTACAAAAACCTAAACTTTTACCACACATTCCTACTATGCAAAAAAACATAGCAGAAGATTGTGCAATGAGCGACATAAGTGCTATTTCTGTAAAAGCAACAACAACAGAAAAATTAGGTTTTGTGGGTCGTGAAGAAGGCGTTGCTGTTTTCGCTGTCGCACTAATAGAAAAGCAATAAAGACTGTTTTTACCCCAAAACAGGGATTTCAACTAGTAAATTTCACCCCTAAAACAACATATTTGCACCTTTTGCGCCTATTTTACTCAAATGTAATATACCTAAGACCTTTTTTTTTCGTTCTATAGAATTACACGATACATTTGCAAAAAACAAAAACAAAAGGTATGAATCTTTTAAAACAAAGTACAAAAAAAGCTGTTGTCTATAAAGACAAAGAGTATTCATTCAATGAAGTACTTTATTATTCTGAACAATATGCGAAACTATTCCGCACTATTGCTGAACCTACAAAAGTTATTATTTTCTCCGAAAACTGTCCAGAATGGATTTTCGCATTTTTCGGTGTTATACGCAATAAAGCTATCGTTATTCCTGTCGATGTTCAATCTTCAGCAAAAGAACTTGCATATATTATAAATGACTGCTGTCCTGAATTAATATTCACTTCTCCTGAGAAAAAAGCTCTTGTTGAAGAAGCTATTGCAACAGCAGAAAGTTCTTGTAAAGTTTGTACGAGCGAAGATTTCCACATTTCTACATATACAAATCAAGAAGTTACGGAAATAAAGAAAGGTAACGACGAAGATACAGTTTTCATCATTTACACATCAGGAACAACAGGTTCGCCAAAAGGCGTAATGCTATCTTATAAGAATGTATTTTTCAACATTGACGCAGTTTCAAAACAAGTTTCAATATTTACAGAAGACCGACGCACAATGATTCTGCTACCACTACATCATGCGTTTCCATTAATTGGATCATTAGTAGCACCATTATGCCAAGGAGAAACTGTTTATATCGCAGAAGGACTTAATGCTGAAAGTATTTTAGGCACATTAAACAGAGGAAAAATAAACATTTTTATTGGAGTTCCTCGCCTATACGAAATCCTTGCAAAAGGAATTATGACAAAAATTAACGCATCAGCAATAACAAGAGGTTTATATGCCTTTGCTAAAAAACTTCATAGCAAATCTTTCTCTAGAATCATATTCTCGTCTGTCCACAAAAAATTTGGTGGTCACATGACATATCTAGTATGTGGAGGTGCAGCTCTTCCTACTGATGTAGCAACCGTATTTGACACGTTAGGATTCGACATTCTAGAAGGATACGGAATGACAGAAACCGCCCCAATGATTAGTTTCACTCGTCCTAATAATATCCGTTTAGGATATGCGGGAGAACCTCTTCCTAACATAGAAGTAAAAATTGACGAAAAAGGAGAAGTGTGTGTGAAAGGTCCAAACGTCATGCAAGGATACTACAATAGGCCAGAAGAAACTGCAGACATTATAAAAGACGGATGGCTTCATACTGGAGATATAGGTGAATTTGATGGAAAAAGTCTAAAACTTACAGGACGTATCAAACACATTATAGTTACCTCCAACGGAAAAAACATCAATCCCGAAGAAGTTGAAAATGATATTCTAAAAGACGCCAAGTACATAAAAGAAATAGGCGTTTTCTTACATGAATCGGTACTACAATGTATTGTTGTTCCGCAAACATCAAATATGCAGGAAACAACAGAAGAATATATGAATGAAGTAATAAAAGAAGAAATAACCAACTACAACCAATCTGTTTCTTCTTACAAAAGAATCAAACAAATACACTTGTACATGGACGAATTGCCTAAGACTCGTCTTATGAAAATACAACGATTCAAATTACCTTCATTAATTTCTGCAAAAACGACCAAAGAAGAATCACAGAAAGTTGAAAATGAGACACAAGATGAAGTTTTCACTATGTTAAAATCTTATGTTGATTCTGAAAATGGTTGCAATGCAAAGCGCAACGATGACTTAGAAATTGACCTTGCCATAGATTCATTGAGCCGTGTCGCATTCCTAACTTACATAGAGAAATCGTTCGGTGTTCTTTTGAAAGAAAGTCAATTCATGAAATTAAACACACTTGGAAAACTAAGTGACTACATAAAAGAACATGTTAGCGGCTCAATCAACACAATATCGGCAGCAACACAAAAAATTTCATGGAAAGAAATTTTAACAGCAAATGTTCCTATCTCCATCCCTAAACCTGGATTTATTCAAGCACTCTGCAGCGAAACATCAAAAGTTTTAATGCACTTAGTTTATCGTTACAAAAAACACGAAACAGATAAATTACCGAACAAACCATGTATTATCGTAGCAAACCATAGAAGTGCATTAGATGGTTATTTTATTTCATCAAAACTAAAACGAAAAATATCTAAAAACACATTCTTCTTTGCAAAAGAAAAACATTTCAATTCTAAAATAGGTCACTTTTTCGCTCGTAAAAACAATGTGATTCTTATGGACATCAATACGAATGTAAGAGAATCGCTTCAACAAATGGCACAAGTTTTAAAAGCAGGAAAAAACATCATTATTTTCCCAGAAGGAACCCGAGCAAAAGACAATAAACTACTTGCATTTAAAGACAGTTTTGCAATCTTAAGTAGAGAGTTAGATGTACCAGTCGTTCCTGTTGCAATCAATGGATCGGAACGAGCAATATTCAACCATATTTATTTGCCACGTCCATTAGCAAAAATCACAGTAGATTTCTTATCCCCTATTTATCCAAATCAGGCAACAATAGAAGAAATCAAAAACGATGCAATGACAAGGATTGCAAATAAATTAAAAGAATACAAAAAAATTGCAGCGTAAGAAAGTCTAAAAAAATCCGATAGAACATCGGATTTTTTTATTCTTGCCAATCTCCGTTTTCCTTAATCAAATTGATTAGAGCATCAACTGCGGTTGCTTCGGGTATATTGCGACAAACAAGTGTTTGTTTTTTATACAAATTCACCATTCCTTTACCTGAGCCCATATAACCATAGTCGGCATCGCTCATTTCGCCTGGACCGTTTACAATACAACCCATTACGGCAATTTTCAATCCTTTTAAATGTGAAGTACGTGATTTTACCTGGTTCAATGCTTCTTCTATATTAAACAACGTACGACCACAAGAAGGGCATGAAATAAATTCTGTCTTTTCGAAACGAGAACGAGTTGCTTGAAGAATTGAGAAGGATAAATCAACAGCTTCTTCTTGCGTAACACAACTTGTATTGATGAAAATACCATTTAAAAAGCCGTCAATAAGAACAGAGCCAAAGTCCATTGCCGCACGAATCTGTAAAACTTCAGAGGAAATATTTTCATACGAGCGTTGTAACAATACCGGATTTTTTCTCCCTTTTAAGACGGCATACAATTTTCTCACAAAATAAGTAACATGAGAATCATCGCATTGTAATAAAATTATCGTCTTTGTACCAAACGACATGGATTGCAAGCAATCAATTTCTTCTTCTGACAATTTCAAAACACAGATTTCATCTTGTTTATATTCAGAAATAGCAACAACAGGAATTGATGCATTTGCTGACTGCAAACAGGTATCAGAAATACAAAAGTCAGCCTTTCCTTGTTCAGTAGAAAGTACCATAGGCACACTATTTCCACCTATGCCAAAAACAAATTCTGTTTCTTGTTGTTTATACGAATATGGAGAAGTACGAACATCCTCTATAACACCATATTTATCAGCAGAAGCAAAAAGCTCATTACGATAATCCACAATCATCTTACAAACAGGAATTTCGGCTTCCGGCGCTTCGGTTAACGAAACACGAATAGTGTCTCCTATTCCATCAAGCAATAAAGAACCACTACCGACTGCTGATTTTATACGACCGTCCTCTCCCGCTCCTGCTTCGGTTACGCCCAAATGTATCGGGAAACGACAATCTTCATCTTGCATACGTTGCGCAAGCAAACGAGTTGCCTGAACCATAATGCGTGTATTGCTTGCCTTTATAGAACAAGCAACATTCTTAAAACCTGCATCCTTACATATATGGAGGAATTCCATCATACTTACTACCATACCTTCAGGAGTATCGCCATAGCGAGACACTATACGTTGCGACAACGAGCCATGATTTACGCCAATACGAATCGCTGTATTATACTGCTTACAAACATCCAATAAAGGAAGAATGTTTTCTCTAATTTTCTCTAATTCAGCAGTATATTCCTCATCGGTATAATCTGTTTTTCGTAACGACCCTATATACACATAATTACCAGGATTTATACGGACTTTTTCCACATATTTTGCAGCAACCAAAGCAGCCTGTGGATTAAAATGAATATCGGCAACCAAAGGTTGATTATATCCTCTCTCCAACAATGCTTGTTTTATAAGACGAAGATTTTCAGCCTCTTTTACACCTTGAGCTGTCAAACGAACATAGTCGGCACCAGCATCAAAAACACGAACACATTGTTCCACACTTGCTTCAATGTCATTCGTATTTGTATTTGTCATTGATTGTAGCGCAATAGGATTTTCTCCTCCAATTCTAACAGTACCAATTTCTATTTCTGGTATTTGTAAACGCGTATATGCAGTTTGATTCATTGCTGTAAATTTTATACAAAGGTACGTTTCTTTCTGAAAAAAGAGCATAGAATATCTTTTATTTCGGTCATTATAAGACAATTAGTCATATTCTTCTGTGAAATCTATGCCATTTTGACGTAAATAGTTCTTTGGCAATTCTTTTGATAAACTACAAACAACTATTAAAACATACAATTATGGACTTAAATCAATTCACTATTAAAGCACAAGAGGTTGTACAACTTGCGGCACAAACAGCTCAAGCCAACAACCAACAAGCAATTGAAACAGGTCATTTACTTTCAGCACTTTTTAACAAAGCCGAAAGTATTTCCTCTTTCATTCTTAAAAAACTTGATGTAAATGCGACTATGCTTACAGCTGCTTTACAAAAGATTGTGGAGTCTTATCCTAAAGTTTCTGGCGGAGATCCTTACTTATCTTCAAGCGCAAACAAAGCATTATTAGAAGCACAAAATCAATTAAAGAATTTCGGAGACCAATATGTTTCTGTAGAACATATATTTATTGGTATTTTTAAATGTGGAGATCAAGTTTCGCAATTGCTAAAAGACAACGGCATCACCGAGAAAAATCTACTTGCCGCAATTCAAGAATTACGAAAAGGAAGTAAAGTAACAAGTCAATCTGCGGAAGACACTTACAATGCGCTCCAGCGTTTTGCAATAAATTTAAATGCACAAGCCAGAAACGGGAAATTGGATCCTGTAATCGGCCGTGACGAAGAGATTCGTCGTGTATTACAAATTCTTTCAAGAAGAACTAAGAATAATCCTATTCTAATTGGAGAACCAGGTGTTGGTAAAACTGCCATTGCAGAAGGTTTAGCACATAGAATAATAAAAGGAGATGTTCCCGATAACCTAAAATCAAAACAAATCTACTCTCTTGACATGGGAGCTCTTGTTGCCGGTGCAAAATATAAAGGAGAATTTGAAGAACGATTGAAATCAGTTGTAAACGAAGTCATATCGTCAAACGGAGAAATCATTCTTTTTATTGATGAAATCCACACCCTTGTCGGCGCAGGTAAAAGTGACGGAGCAATGGATGCAGCCAATATTCTAAAACCTGCACTTGCTCGTGGAGAATTGCGTTCAATTGGAGCTACAACTCTTGACGAATATCAAAAATATTTTGAAAAGGATAAAGCTTTAGAGCGTCGTTTCCAAACTGTTGTCGTTGATGAACCATCTGTAGAAAACACTATTTCGATTCTAAGAGGTCTAAAAGAACGTTACGAAAACCATCATAAAGTTCACATTCTTGACGAAGCAATAATTGCTGCAGTAGAACTTTCTCATCGATATATTACAAGTCGATTTTTACCGGACAAGGCTATAGACTTAATGGATGAAGCTGCCGCAAAACTTCGTATGGAAATGAATTCCGTTCCAGAAGAAATTGATGAATTAAATAGAAAAATCCGTCAATTGGAAATCGAAAGAGAAGCAATTCGTCGAGATGGAAAAACAGTTAGAACCGAAACCATAGATAGACAAATCGACGATCTAAAAGCTGATTTAACTAAATATATGGCAGCATGGACAGCAGAAAAGGAGATTGTAACTAGAATCCATGCTATCAGTCAGGAAATTGAGACATTGAAATTTGAAGCAGAACAAGCTGAGAGAAATGGAGATTACGGAAAAGTTGCAGAAATCCGCTATGGAAAGTTAAAAGCATTAGAGAAAGAGTCTCAAGATTTAGCCGAAGAATTGAAACAAAAACAAAACAATGGTGGCTTAATAGACGAAGAAGTTGGTGCCGACGATATTGCAGATGTTGTATCACGATGGACCGGCATACCGGTAAGTAAAATGCTACAAGCCGAAAAAGATAAACTGCTTAACCTAGAAACTGAATTACATAAACGAGTTATAGGTCAAGAAGAAGCCATTGTTGCCATAGCAGATGCCGTTCGTCGTAGCCGTGCAGGTTTACAAGACGAAAAACGACCTATCGGTTCTTTCATTTTCTTAGGAACGACAGGTGTTGGTAAGACTGAATTGGCAAAAGCATTAGCCGAGTTCTTATTTGACGATGAAAATCTTATCACAAGAATCGATATGTCGGAATATCAGGAAAGACATTCTGTGTCCCGTTTAATTGGAGCGCCTCCGGGATATGTAGGTTACGATGAAGGCGGACAATTAACCGAAGCCGTACGTCGTAAACCATATTCTGTAGTTTTATTGGACGAAATCGAGAAAGCGCATCCTGATGTATTCAACATTCTATTACAAGTGCTTGACGACGGTCAATTAACCGACAACAAAGGACGTACAGCTAGTTTTAAGAATACTATCATTATTATGACATCGAACATAGGTTCTGACATAATTCAAGAGAAATTCGAGAATATGAACGATGCAAACAAAGCAGATACGATAGAATCAGCAAAAGATGAAGTTTATAATCTTTTGAAGAAAACGGTCCGTCCTGAATTTTTAAACCGTATTGACGAAACAATTATGTTTACGCCATTAACGAAAAACGATATTACTTCTATTGTACGACTTCAATTCAAGCGATTAGCACAAAGATTAGCAGATATGGATATTACGATAGACATTACCGAAAATGCAGTAAACGAATTGGCAAAATTGGGTTACAATCCACAATTTGGAGCACGACCGGTAAAAAGAATTATTCAAAAAGAACTTTTGAACGAACTGTCTAAAAAAATAATATCTGGCGAAGTAACAAAAGACGCAAAGATTACCGTAGATGCACAAGACGAAAATATCATTTTCAAAAACGTCTAATCAAATTCTTTGAAAATATAAAAACAAAAAGGGCGAAGTTTAACTCCGCCCTTTTTTTATAGACATTTTATTGATTTTAGTCTTATTTCTTATTTACTAAAACCTCTGGTAATTCATTGCGAGATCCATCTGCATTTACAACAGGGAAATCACCTTTGTAGCACCAGTGTGCATTGGCGATATTATTTTCTCTAAAGATTTCGCAAATGTCTTTATACCATTTCAAACGAGTTTCTTTATCGATGAATGGAGGATATACACCAAATTCACCACAATATGCTTGTAAGCCAAATTCTTTAGCTTTATCAATTGCAGGTTTAATTTGGTTATACATAAATTGTTTATCCCAAACACCATCCAAATTCTTTAGATATTTTACCTGTTCTTCTGACAAAGAGCTGAAAATTGTTGTATCAGCAAGTAATTGACCAGGATAAGCAACCTTTCCTTCAAAATCTTTCAATGGAGTCCAAGGAGCTTTGTAGTGAGTGATTAACAACGGATTATAGTAATGGAATGCTACAATCAATTTTTTGTCGTTTGCCGGTGGATTTAAATATTGAATTGTCTCTGGAGATTGTTGCCAGTTAGAACCAATAACGATATAACGATCAGGTTCAGTTTCACGAATTGCAGCAATCAAACGAGCTTCAAGGTCATTAAGAGCTTCGTGAGTTGGAGCAATTGCTTCATTCAACAATTCATAGGCAACACGATCTGTTGGATAATCTTTCAAGAACTTTTGTAAGTCTTTCCAAATATCAATCAAACGTTGTTGTTCTCCTGGTTTTTCAAATAAAGTATTACCACCTTCATTTTCATTATTAAAGTGGAAAGAACGAATAATATGTAAATCAACAATAATATTCATATTATTTTCCAAAGTCCAGTCAATAGCGTTCTTCAACAATACAAACGCATCTTCATAACGATTTAAGTTTTCGTCATACATTTGTACTTCATCTATAGGAAGACGAACATGGTCAAAGCCCATTGCTGCGATAGAATCAAAATCTTTTTTTGTGATTTGATTTGCACGTTCTTCACCTCTTGACTCAGATTGAGAAAGCCAGTGGCTTACATTTACACCTGTTCCTAAAAAGAAACCTTCTTTTGGAGAATCTTCACAAGAACCTCCACATGACGACATCATAAAAGCTGTTGACACCGTCAAGATTGAACTTACCATTTTTTTCATTTCAGATAGTTTTTTAGTTTCTACAAAAGTAATACAAATACCTATTACAAAAAATTTTTTTCATTGTAAGTTTACCAAACAATCACCGCATCTGATGAAGCTTGCATAAAATAAGCATTACCAGGCTTCAAAACAGTGACAACCTGTCCTGAATAATCAGTAACTTTTGTAATCGCAGCAGGCAAAGAAGAAACTGCTACATCTGTCGTTACCGGAATTCCCACAAGATTCCATCCTCTTGTAACAGGAGATGAAAAATTCTCTAAAACAGAACCTTGCACACGCAAGGTGGTCGCTTTATTAACATATATCAAATATCCCTCACCTGCTTCTATAGAAGCCAAACTTTGTAAATTCTGAGATACTGCAGTAGAATAAAATCCATCATTATTTTTCACGATAGAAAAATCAACCTCAGATAATACCGAAGCTATAGATTTATCTTCGGGAATTACATTAAGAGAGAACGCATTCCAACCTGCATTCAAAGTAATTTCTTGTTCTTCTAAAGCAGAAGCACAAGATTTTTCCAAATCTATTGTTGCAACAACAGGAGTACGAGCACAAGAAGATCCAACTTTTATTGTCCAATTATAAAAATGAACAGGACCATCTTTTAACCAAGAGCCTGGTGCAGGTTGAACAGAAACATAACCAGGCAAACCTATAGGATTTGTAACACCTGATGTTTGCAAGAATAATCCTCCCCAATCATCAGCAAAAGTAGATTCCGATAAATCAACAACATACGTTCCAACCGCAAGATTAAAATCAAGCACAATCTCATTGAAACCTGCAGGAACATTTTCAATTGTTTTTGTATAAGCGACTGTTGAACCTGATTTTAAATTCACCACTATAGTAGCCTTACTATTATTTTTAACAGAAAACGATTGCAATGTACAAGGAGACTCTACCGTAATAGCAACTTGCGAAGACGCATCTGCTAATGTATTTGTTGACCAACCATCCACTCCATCAACATATTCTAAAACACCAAAGGAAGACACGCTAGCAGCTGCATCTTGCACATAATATGTAGTATTTTCTAAAATTGATGGTGTAAACAAATTTCCTTTCTCCAACGAATTACCACCTACTTCCGCATCAAACCATTCATAAGGACCACCAACAGTTTGAATCTCCATAACAACTTCCCCACCATTCTTACAAGCCGGTTCGACAGAAATATCAAGTAAATCAGATGTTACGACAACATCTCCCGACACATCCTCACAATTTGCAGCACTTACAACACAAGTATATGTTGCAGCCTCTTTTGCAACAAAAGTTTGACTGGTTTCACCAACAATTGCCACATTATTCTTTTTCCACTGATAAGAATACGCTTCAGAAGAAACACCAGCATCTAACACGAATGAAGTCTCTTCACACAATTTTTTATCCCCTCCCAAATCTATCTCCGGTAATGTTGCAGCAATAACGATTTCATCAGATTTAGAGCATGTTGCACTATCGCGAACGACTTTATATGTTCCACTCTTCGTAATTGTCAATGTCGATTTTGTTTCTCCAGGCATCAACACATCATCTTTATACCAACTATATGTAACATTGGCATTTGATTTTGTTCCCGAATTCAATGTGATTTCATCTAATCCACAAATACTTTTATCTGGTCCAAGAGATACTTTAGCACATTGAGCAACAGACATTTTTCCATAAATAGCACCACGACCTACCGTACTCATTATAACATTACCATAGACCGCCATATCACCAATAACAAATTGTCCATTACCTGGACCTCCAAATTGATGGAGATCATCATTTATTCGAATCCAAGTAACACCTTCATCATCACTACGGAACAAACCTTCTACACCTGACACCGTACCCCAAATAAAGACGGCCGGAAAAGTTTTTCCCGGTGCAGCTTTACCAAAACCAACAGCTTCACAAACAGACACTTTTGAATTTTTAGTAAATGATGTAGCTGAATTTGTAGAACGATATAGACCATTGGTACCACATGGTGCCCATATATCACCCTCTACTCCAGGAACAGCACGAATTTTAAAATAACTAGAAGAGCCTGTAGTTCCTTTAGCAGAGAAATTCTTTCCTCCATCAGTAGAAACATATACCGTACTACCATTAGTCACATAGAAAGTTTTAGGATTCAAACCATCAGCAACAGGATATGCACCATTTACAGACACACCATTACATTGTGTCCACGAAGTTCCACGATTCGTAGAATAATATAATTTATTACCCGTACCATCGTAACTATATCCATTCGAAGTATTTGGACAATGAAGAATAATAGAGCCATCAGCAGAAACTGCAACATGTCCACTACCTTCTTTACCTCCAGAGCAGAAATTCCATGTTTTACCTTTATCTGTTGAATATTGCACATACGAAGACTGACTACCAGCACGCACAAGCAATGAACCATCAACCGCAGCAGCAATACCATGTGTAGTATGCATTTCTGGCGTATGGATTGTTGTAGGATACGAATCATAATCACCATTATTTGCAACATACAATCCTCCATCATAATCACCAACAACAGTTACAATCTGTCCAGAAGCCAAACTAACAATATCAAGAGGTACAGTTTCCTCCAAACCTTTCACACAAAATTTCAAATCTATTTTTGTGGTGTTAAGATTTTCTGTCATAAACAAACCATTTCCAGAAATAAAGAACGCACGATTTGCATTAAACGGATCTAATGTTGCGCAACCTGTCCAATGCATAGCATGGTCTTTCACCCAAGGTACAGAATTAGCATCAAGATTTACTTTACAATTAGAAAACAATGCAGACCATGAGGAACCTAGATTGTCACTCACAAATATCTCATCGCCCCAAGTTGCAGTTTGCCAATCGCACTTTCCATCCCAAGATTGCATTTTATAACAACCAACGCTAGTAACCACAATACGATTACCAACAATAGAAATGCCGCCATAGCTATAATCCGAAGTCTGTGTTGACGGAGAAATATTAGTCCACTTTCCGTCATACTTATACACATACCCACCTGCAGTACTGATACCAGGTCCTGCACCATTTGCATAAGTCACATATAAAACGCCATTCTTCATTGCGCAACGATGTGGCATAAAAGTAGTAGGTTGTCCACTAATTGCACTCCATGAACTTCCTCCATCGGAAGAAACATATATAGAAG
>JAZLFM010000042.1:0-114356 GCA_045615765.1 Bacteroidales bacterium | reverse complement strand
TGAAATTTTACTAATTCTTTGCTGTTTTATGTCGCAATAAGACCGTTATACGAAACATATCTATAATGGGAACGTATACTTAATCAATTCATAGGAAAAACATTTGTGTGTAGAAATTCTATGTTTTAAGACTAAAAAATCACCAATTATTAAACCTGAAAAAATAGCGTTTTTTTTATTCAAGAAGAGAATTATTCAGAATACAGAAAAAAATCATCAAAAAGAATGCTACAAAAAAGTGATGCACAAATAACTATAATAAATTTCCAGGAGGAAAAATTTATTTTAAGAATCACTAAGATTTTCTTGTTATAAAAAAACAAGCAGAAAATTTCCATCGAAAAATATATTTAGTTTTTGCAGGAAAAATAAGTCGATAAAAACAGCCAAAGAAATCCATAGGTATGAAAGAAAAAAATCCATACAAAAACGATAAATCCACTACTATTCTATTATTTTCCACTATTGTCCTATAATTTATGTTATGTTAAATAGTAATTATAAGAAATACCCCTAACAGTTTAATTGTGCTATTTTTTATGAATAATCATATTTCTTATAAAATTTAGGTATTTTTCGTTTTCTTTAGAATTTGCCACATTTTGATAACAAGAATTACCATTCGGATTTTCTGTAAATTCTAAAGTAAACGTATCTGTCAGTTTTACAGATCCTTTTTCTGACCATTGAAAAAAATCCACACCTTCGACAGCTGTCATAATTGTAAGAGGATCCCACATTCGTTGCATAGGATCTTCAGGACAATCCAAATAGATTTGTTTCAATGGATGTAGTTCTATATCTGCAAAATCGTTCAATATTTGTTCTCGTGTCCAATATATTTGATTTCCAACTGATTCTGGCGAATAATACACTGGAATATCTTTGGGGATAAGATTATAGAAAATTCTGGCAAATTCTGCACTGAATTGAATGTTATATTCACCATTTTTATCGGTTTCGTCAAATTTACCGCCCATAATTATGAATTCCTTAACTTTCTTTTGTACTAACGAAACTCCAGTTTCTGAACTAAATTCGTCGGCAGTTGATTGTAGTAAATTTGCCAAACTGGTAAGAAATCCTATGGAAATAATCGTTACAGATTTGTCTGGCTGCGATGCTAATATTTTTCTATATAATTTATAATCATCGAGAAACTCTGAGGATTTGGTAATTGTTCGTTTAAATAACAGCTCTCCATTTGCATTTCGTTTGTTTGCAATTCCGGCATAGTCGCTAAAAACAGGTGGATTTTCTATACCGTTTCTACATAAACCAATAGGTATATTCGGAAAACCGTAGTACGTATTTAAAACATCGGCAAATTCAGCATTTGCGTCCCCTATTCTATCTATTATGATTCCCAATAACTTAGCCTTATTTTGACGCATATATTCGTATGCCATACAAAGTGTGGCAACATCGTCGGTCGAACTACCTAAATCGGTGTCTATAATAAGATTTGTCATTAATCGTGATGATATGGAAGATCTTGTATGATTGTAAATGCTCGATAGAATTGTTCTACAACAAACACTCGTATCATTTGATGTGAGAATGTCATTTTTGAAAATGAAACTTTTTGTGGTACAGCATTATACACATCTTGTGAAAATCCATACGGACCTCCTATTATGAAGCATAAATCCCGGGAATTGTCTTTTGCCGTTTCTATTACCTTTGCAAATTGGCGAGAGGTATATTCTTTACCATTTTCGTCCAATAGAAAACATTGTGCGTTTTGTGGCAATTTGGCAAGTATGGCACCTCCCTCCTTTTTCTTGATTTCTTCGAAACTTGTCTTGCTCGAAGACTTGTATTCTGGAATTTCAACAATATTGAATTGGCAATAATGTTTCAAACGCTCCGTATATTCCTTGATTCCTTCGGCCAGATACGAAGCATTTGTTTTTGCAACCCAAATTAGTGTAATCTTCATTATTCCTTATGTCCGCCAAATGAATACGAAAGACCTGCCATAAAATTTGCTCGTTGACAAGGATAGTCAACATATCTGTAATTCTTTATGCCAAGAATGTTGTTTACATCAAGGAATATGCGTAATACGCTATTATAGTAATAGTTAGCTTCTATTCCTAGATCGAAGATACAATTGTTTGCGGTATCGCCATCTCCCATAGTTTCGCTTCTATAAACCAATAGATACATGTTTGGTTCTACAGACAATTTGGTCTTATTATTATTTGGATTCAAGATAAGGAATCGAGATGAGAATGTAACATCTGTAACAGGTTTGTACCAAGCGTATTTAATAGTGTCTAATTGCCAATAATAGTAGTTTGCTTCTATTCCACACGTTACTTTTCTAAACAAGAAACCGAAATCGAGATGTCCTTTCATAAGTGTGGTATTTGCATCATATATAACATCGAATGTTGTTTTTGCATCTTTTATCGGCATTCCATTTGTTATAGAATGATTTCTATTTGCTTCCCAGAAATACATATTTTCATAGGCTTTTACCGAAAATTCAGCATTGTATGTGATCAACTTTTTAATTCTTCCTTTTAAGCCGAAATCAAACCCAAGTTTGTTTATAGTCGGACGAATCATAACAGAATCCGAAGCGTATGGATTTTCTTCCAACATTTCGCGCATTGTCATCATATCAACTCCACCATATAAATTGAAATAAGGAATCAGTTTTGCTTTAGGAATTGAATATTCAAACATTAAATCAGGAAATATTTTGAATTGAGTTGTAGCGCCTAACAAAGGAGATGCTTTCACTCCTACTTGTAATGTCCAATCTTCGGTTCCAACTTTTGCGTAAGGCATTGCCTGTAGTAAACTTTGGAATTTCGCACTGTCCATTTTCGACTCAAAATTCAAAGCACTTAGTTTATAGTTCGCATCGAAACCAACAACTACACGGCCCAATAATTTATTTAATCCACCAGAAATCTCTGCAGCATTTTCAACATTTGTAGGATTTGTTGCAAAAGTTAAACCATAGTTTACAGCAGTATTATAGCGTAATGCATCAACATCGCTATCGTTCGAAACAAGACTGGCATCGGCATCAAGCGTTATGATATTGCGACGAATATCTTTTTTGTCACCATAGTCAACAGTATCATTAGCATTATATGTGTAATAACCATAACGCATAAAATTCTGATAACCAGGTTTTATAGATGTCTGTAATGTGAATTTCTCGTAGAATCGTTTCCAATATGCTGAGAAATAATCAGTTGTATAACCAGCAGGAACTTTTTCGTCTTGAATTTTAAGTTTTCCCGCCGATCCGTTATGGTACAATTCCACTCCCGCTTGACGCAATCGTGATCGTTCGGTCATATAGCGTAGCGAGAACAAGTTATTCCAATAATTTCCTAAACCAAGAGTTGCTTCTCCTCTATATAATTCCTGTAGTTTGTCCCCTTTCACACTTACAGCACGCAATGGAATTATGTGATAATCAGTTTGTAACGGAGTTGTTGCAATATTATATTTTAGATTTACCTGTAAATCTAATGTGTCGTAAACCTTTGGATTAACCGATATGCGTGAAGCATCGGAAATTTGTGGTTTATATTCCGAATATACCTGAATAGTTTTACTAAGTTCAGGTTCTTCTGATTGTGCAAACAATGCTATAGGTGCTGATAAAACAACACAGCTAATTGCTATTTTTTTGATTGAGAATTTATTCATACTCATAATATTTTCACTGTTAACACTATCTCTGTTCTATTTCTACTGATTGAGATTCTTGTGCTTTTTGTTGCATTTCAATATCTGTAATAAAGTCAAGCATATCGTTTACTTCATTGATTATGCCGTCATCTTGTATTTTGTAATGTTGTAATACATTTTGTAGCGTGTAGCGAGCTTGGAACAATTCGTTACGAGCGATAAATATTTTAGCCCACAAAATGTATGATTTTCCTAACCAATATTGGTGTGGAGAATTTTTTTCCAAGAATTCAAGGATTTCTTTTTCTGATTCTTCGTAGCGTTTTTGGTCAAACAATAACGAAGCGGCACGATATTTAGCTTCCGAACCTTCTGCTGTAGATATTTCTAAAGCAACAGTTCTATATTTTACAAGAGCATTTGTTGAATCTGCCAATGAATCGTATGCAATTGCCGCATTCATATTAGCCCATCGCTTGTCGTCTTGTGTTACTTTTTCTGTAACGATGAAGTTTTCTACCGTAGCAATCAATTTCTGATATTCTTTCAATTTTGCATATGCTTCGATTTGCAACTTACGAGATAACAGAACATTTGGTTTTACTTCTGCTGTTGTTTCCAATTGTACTAAATATGGTACCGCTTGTGCGTATTGGAAATAGTTCATAAGAATTTGTGACGCATTTACCAAAGCTTGTTCTGTATAACCGTTTTTCGGTTGTTGTATTACATATTCAAAATGAGGCAATGCTTCTGTTTGGTATCCTCTGTAATTCAAGCAGTCACCTAAATAATAATGTACATTGATTTTGAAGAAACCGTCGCCATATTTTTGAAGATAGTTTTGCATTAACGGCGTTGCCTTATCGCAATTTCCATCCAAATACGTCTCTTCTATCACTTCATAACTCAAAGAATCAAGATGAGCCTCTGTGATATCGGAATAACCACCTATTTGTTTTAAATATGCCGAGAATGTGTCTATATCGTTTTTCTTTCTATAAATATTCTGAATCATATTCAATGCTGTCACAGCCTCTTGTGAACCAGGATATTGTTCTACGATACCTTTATACATAACCAACGCATTGTCAATGTTTTGAGAATTGTATTCAATTAAAGCGTATTGTAACAATGCTCGTTTAACATAGGAACTTGATTTGTAATTGTTTATGATGTTTTTGTAATTGTCTATTGCCTTTTGATTTTCGCCTTGTTTCATATAAGCTTCTGCTTGTTCGTACAAAGCATCGTCATAATAAGTTGAATTTACATAGGTTTTTAAGAATGTAGAAAGTGTAGCAATTTTTCCTGCTTGATTTCCATCCAAACCTTGACAGAATGCTTCTTGGAATAATGCATATTCAACATCATATCTGCCGATTTTTTCAGCTTGACCATAGTATTTTACAGCAGAACCAAAGTCTTTTAGCATATAATAGCTATCACCAGTACGAATTAAAGCGTCGGTATAAATATCTGATTTCTTGTCTTTTGCAAGATCGATATATTTTCTGTACCACATTGCTGCCGACGCATAGTCTTCGTTTTCAAAATATGTATAAGCTATATTATAATGTGCTCGTTCGTATTCTTGTGTTCCAAAAGCACCTTGAGCAATAATATAATCTTTATACAATGCAAGAGCTTCATTATATTGTTGTAATTTATAATTAGATTCCGCTTTCCAATACAAGCAATAAGAATTTACTACTCTATCGTATATTCCATATTCCATAGATTTGTTGAACATATCTATGGCAGCCTTGTAATCAAGATTGTTGAATAATTCCAAACCGCGGTAATATGCGATTTGTTGATATGCCATTTTCAAGTCACTCGACAAGTTAGAGATGCCTTCCAACGATTTTAATGCGTCACCATAATTTCTTGAAGACATAAAGATTTTAACCATCAAACCATTAGCCTCGTCCATATATTTTGACTTCGGATACAGATTCATAAAGTTCTGCATGGCTGTAATAGCCTCGTTAAACGGAGCAAACGAAAGTTCGTATGTTAATTTCGCATAACAGAATGTCGCATTTTCGGTAATTTCAGGGAAAACAGAATACAGCGAACAAGCATAGAAAACATTGCGCGCCTTTTCCTTCTCACCTAACTTCAAATAGCAATCCGCCATATGGTAGTAGGCATTTTGAGCGATAGTGTCATTCTCCGATGTTACTTTCTGGAATTTGTCAACTGCCTTCTGGTATTCACCTAAGCGATAGTACAATTGTCCTAATTCGTAGTATTCTATCTTTGTTGGCGCCGGTGAAGAAGCAAAGTATTTTTCATAGTATGGTAATGCTTGTTGATATTGCAAAGTTTTATAGTATGCACCTGCCATTACGCGATATACATCACCTAAATATTTAGGATTTACAGTAGTTTCAACCTTCTTACCATATTGAATCAATTTATCATACTCTTTATTTTGATAATAAATCTGACAGATATATGGCGCAACTACAGGAGCAAACATAGATGAATCAGACAAAGCCATAAATCCATTCATAGCCGTTTCGTAATTACCATCAACGTATTCTATATATGAATAATAGAACAAAGCATTTTCGGCATACGGCGAACGCTGATTGTCTTTTACTTCCTTAAACAAAGGTTTTGCCAATTCATAATATGAAGATTTGTCTGCGTAGATAGAATTCTTCTTTTCATCGTTTTTGGCGTTCTCCATATCATTCATTTTATAGTACGAATACGCTTTTTTGTAGAAGTATTCTAAAACTTCGCTATTTGTAAATCTTTGAATATCTGTTTTTTCGTAACAAGCTAACGCTTCTTTGTATTGTTCTTCGTGAAATAAATAATTACCTAATTCAAAATATGCTTGGTAAATGCGTGGATATTGTGGATTTTGCTCAATGAATTGTGTTGTCATATAGACTCCATTCGGATTGAACAAACGCAAAGCGCACAATGCAGAATAGAAAGTCGCATCGGTCTTTTGCTCACGACCGATATTTTGTTTCAAAGCAGCTTGAAAATGCTGTTGAGCAGCACTATATTTTTGATTCTCAAATAAATCTACCGCTGTTGCGAAAGCAGGTACATTTTGTTCGTATTTTTGTGCAGATGCCGCTATGCAACTGCTTAATACTAAAAGAATTAAAGAAGTCTTTAACTTGTTCATAATATTATACACTATAACGCACAAATTTGAATAAAAAAAATTGTAATTCTCCCGCGCCTCTCATTAAGTTTTCAAAAACTTATAAACGGTTTTACCCCTATTGATTATTGTTGTTAACTTGTTGATTTTTACGATACAAAATCTTCGTTATTTCATAACAAAAAAGACTACCTTGCTCAAAATTTATGTAATATGGATAAAAACTCTTTTTCTGGTATTGTTAATTACTTCAAAAGTCTAATTAGCATAGACAAAGATTGTAATGCACAAGCAACCATAGACAATATTTCTCAAAATATTGAATTTAAAGGACTTAACGCTTGGATTTTAATCTTTGCCATATTCCTTGCTTCCATTGGTTTAAATGTAAATTCCACTGCCGTTATTATTGGTGCGATGCTTGTCTCTCCTCTTATGGGACCTATTATTGGTATCGGTTTGTCTATCGGAATTTATGACTTAAAGTTGTTGAAAAAGTCATTAAACAATTTGTTTATAATGACAATTATAAGTCTTTTTGTTTCAAGTATTTACTTTTTTCTTACACCATTAAGCGATGCGCAGTCGGAATTGCTTGCGCGTACTCGTCCGACTATATTTGATGTACTTATTGCTACGTTTGGTGGTTTTGCGGGAATTGTTGCGTCGTCGAGAACGCAGGAAAAAACTACGGTGGTTTCTGGTGTAGCTATAGCAACAGCCTTGATGCCTCCTCTTTGTACTGCTGGATATGGAATTGGAACAGGACAAATGAATTACTTTTTCGGAGCTTTTTATTTGTTCTTCATAAATTCATTTTTCATAGCCTTGGCTACATTTTTAATTGTAAAATATCTAAAATTCCCTGAAAAAGAGTATGTTGACGAAACTCGACAACGAAAAGTTCGCCGCTATATTCTTATATTTTCTCTCATTGTGATGATTCCAAGTGTTTTCATTGCATTGAATGTAATAAAAGAAACCGCATTTAATTCTGCTTCAATAAAATATGTGAGCAGCATTGAGCAAAGTGAACTTTTCCCAGAATCGCAAATCATTAAAACTTCCCGTGATTTCAAAACAAAAACTATCGATCTTGCGTTTGTCGGAAAACCACTTACCGACGAACAAATACAATACTTGCAAACGCATTTGAACACCTATGATTTAGGAGATGTAAATCTTAACATAAAACAATCTGGTTCAGCCACATTCGACTTAAACAAACAGTCGGAATTAATTCAAGATTTGTTTGAAAAGAAAGATGCCATTATTGAAAAAAATGAAGCAACTATCGCCGAATTACAGAAAAAAATATCCGAGATCCAGTCGGCTTCAAAATTATCTGTTTCTGTACTATCGAAAGAAATACACGCCCTCTATCCTAGTATTGAAAAGGTTGCTTTAGGTGAAGTTGAAAAATATGATATTGCAACAGACAAATCTATAAAAACACCTTTAGTAACGCTGTATTGGACAGGAAGTCCGAAAGAAGAAGCTGTGAATACAATCACTTCGTGGTTACAAATACGAATGGCAAATTCAAATGTAATAGTTGAAAACAAGTAAGAAAATATTTACGAAACGACGCTGAAATTAAGATAATCATAGTATTTTTGGCGCATAATAAATAAACAATGGAGAAAATCATCATTTTAGACTTCGGTTCGCAAACGACTCAACTTATTGGTCGTCGTGTCCGTGAATTGGATATGTTCTGCGAAATCGTTCCTTACAACAAATTTCCAAAAGATGACAAAGATGTCATTGGCGTTATCTTAAGTGGATCGCCTTTTAGCGTGTATGACGAAAAAGCATTTAAGGTTGATCTTAGTGGAATCAGAGGTACATACCCTATTTTAGGTATCTGTTACGGTGCTCAGTTTATGGCACAAACATTTGGCGGTAAGGTTGAATCTGCTGGTACTAGAGAATATGGTCGTGCACACCTATCTTCATTCGACAAGACAAATCCATTATTTAAAGATATTGACGACAATAGCCAAGTATGGATGAGCCACGGTGATACAATCACAAAACTTCCAACAAATGCGAAGAAAATCGCATCGACAGATAAAGTTGAGTATGCCGCTTATCAGTTCGAAGGCGAACAAGTTTGGGGCGTACAATTCCATCCAGAAGTGTTCCACTCTACACAAGGAACACAATTGTTGAAAAACTTTGTTGTAGATATTTGTGGCGGAAAACAAACTTGGAGCCCTGCTTCGTTTGTTGAAACAACTGTTGCAGAACTAAAAGCGCAATTAGGAAACGACAGAGTTATCCTTGGTCTTAGTGGTGGTGTTGATTCTTCTGTGGCTGCAGTTCTTTTGAATAAAGCCATCGGCAAGAATTTGACTTGTATCTTCGTTGACCATGGTATGCTTCGTAAAGATGAGTTTAAGAATGTACTTCATGATTACGAATGTCTTGGTTTGAACGTAATTGGTGTTGATGCCAGCGAAAAATTCTTTAAAGAATTGGAAGGCGTTACAGAACCTGAACGTAAACGTAAAATTATTGGTGCCGGTTTCATAGATGTATTTGATGCTGAAGCTCAAAAAATTACAGATGCAAAATGGTTAGCGCAAGGAACAATTTATCCTGATAGAATCGAAAGTTTAAGTATTACAGGTATGGTTATCAAGAGTCACCACAACGTAGGTGGTCTTCCTGAAAAAATGCACTTGAAACTATGCGAACCACTACAATGGTTATTCAAAGACGAAGTTCGTCGTGTCGGTCGCCAAATGGGTATGCCTGAACATTTGATTACTCGCCACCCATTCCCTGGACCAGGTTTGGCTGTTCGTATTTTGGGTGACATTACAAGAGAAAAAGTTCGTATTCTACAAGATGCTGACGATATATTCATTCAAGGTTTGCGTGACTGGAAAGTAAAATTAAGTGGCGAAGAAGCTCGCAAAGTTCTTGCTGCTGGCGTTCCTGCAAATATGACGAATGGAGAAATCGAGGTTTCTTTATATGATCAAATTTGGCAAGCCGGTGTTATCTTATTACCGATAAAGAGCGTTGGCGTTATGGGTGACGAACGAACATACGAACGTGCCGTAGCATTGCGTGCTGTAACAAGTACCGATGCAATGACAGCAGATTGGGCTCACCTACCATACGAATTTATGGCTAAAGTTTCCAATGATATCATAAATAAAGTGAAAGGTGTCAACCGAGTATGCTACGACATTTCTTCAAAACCACCTTCAACAATTGAATGGGAATAAGAATTAAGGAGCATTTTGCTCCTTTTTTCTTGTAAAAGCAACCAAAACATTCAATTTATTGTATATTTGAAGAATTAAAATTTTACAAAATGTTTTCAGAATCTAATCTTCACGAAATTCAATTTCACGGACTTAGTTTGGAGCAGGTTGAAAAACAAATCAAACGCTTCGAAACAGGATTTTCTCCGATGAATATTGTCTCTCCTGCTACATTAGAGCACGGAATCAAAAAATACGAAGAAGACGAAATCGTTGATTTTGCGAAGTTGTACGAAAGAAAAAAACGCCACAAAAAAGTGGTTAAATTCGTTCCTGCTTCTGGTGCTGCTTCCCGTATGTTTAAAATGTTATTTACACTTTTGAACGAATATGACGGAAGCGAAGAATCATACAAAAAATTCTTCACAAAAACAGGTTTGCATTCGCCACAAAATTTCATTAACGAAATACAAAAATTTGCATTCTATCAAGATTTAGTTGCTGCCTTGGCAAAAGATGGCTTCGAAATAGAAAGCTTATTGGCGAAAAAGGACTATAAACCTATTTTCGAATATCTTTTGACTGCCAAAGGATTAAATTATGGCAACCTTCCAAAAGGTCTTCTCCTATTCCATAAATATGCGGCAGAAAACAGAACACCATTGGAAGAACATTTGGTGGAAGGTGCTTTGTATGCAAAGAATCACAATAAAGATGTAAATATTCATTTTACCGTCTCTCCTGAATTTATGGACGGCTTCAAAGAAAAAGTAGCCGAAGTAAAACATAAATATCAAGACGAACATAAAGTGAAATATTATGTGGATTACAGTGTGCAAAAGTCAACAACTGACACTATCGCAGTCAATCCGGATAACACACCTTTCAAGAATAACGACGACACTCTCCTTTTTAGACCTGCTGGTCACGGAGCATTAATAGAGAACTTGAACGATCTTAATTACGATATAATTTTCATTAAAAATATCGACAATATCGTTCCTGATGACTATAAAGAAACAACAACTTTATACAAAAAGGCGCTTGCCGGTATTTTGATTCATTATCAATCGGAAATATTCCATTTCTATAAGAAAATTCGTGGTTGCAGACATTTGTCAGACAGACGATTGAGAAAGACAATCAACTTCTTACAGAATGAATTGAACTATATCTTACCTGAAGGTTTTGAAAATTGGGCAAGAAACGATTGTAAGGATTATTTGCTTGAAATTCTTCACAGACCAATTCGTGTATGCGGTATGGTGAAAAACGAAGGCGAACCTGGCGGCGGACCATTCTTCGTACAAGAAAGAGATGGCGCAAAAACATTGCAAGTTATTGAAAAAGCACAAATTGACACAAAAGCAGAAGGTCAAGAAGCTATTTTCAATGCCTCTACCCACTTTAATCCAGTGGACTTAGTTTGTGCCGTAAAAGATTACGACGACAAGAAATTTGATCTTTTACAATATATTGATGAAGAAGCCGGAATCATTACTTCAAAAAGTAAAGACGGCAAAGATTTGAAGGCGCTTGAACTTCCTGGACTTTGGAACGGAGCAATGTCAAATTGGAATACAATATTTGTAGAAGTGCCATCAATTACATTTAACCCAGTAAAAGAAGTAAATGATTTACTTCGTAACGAACATCAACAAAAACAGTAATAAAATTTTAATACAATGAATTTTCCATTAGAATTTATTCCAAACAGAGAAGCGAAACCTCGCACTATCGGACAAACAATGGTAATTGACAAAGGTTTAACTTGCATTGAAGCCGAAGGAATGGCTCAAGATGCTGGTGACTATATTGATTATGTAAAATTAGGTTTCGGTACAAGTTTGGTAACAAAGAACCTTGAAAAGAAAATAGCAATCTATAAAAACGCAAATATTACTCCTTATTTTGGCGGTACCCTATTTGAATTGTTCATCGTTAGAAACCAATTCGATGAATATCAAAGATTTCTAGAAAAATATGGCATTGAAATGTCTGAAGTAAGTGACGGTTCAATGTACATGCCAACAGAGGAAAAATTGCGTTACATTAAAGAATTAAAGAAAAACTTTAGAGTAATTTCAGAAGTTGGTTCAAAAGACGCAAGTGTTGAAATTCCAACTGAAAAATGGGTTGAATATATCAAGGCTGAATTGGAAGCTGGTTCAGAAAAAGTTATTACAGAAGCACGTGAAAGTGGAACAATTGGTATTTACAAAAAAGATGGTTCTGCTAATAGTGAACTAATCGACACAATTGTTGCCAACTTCGACATAAACAAAATTATGTGGGAAGCACCTAATAAAGCACAACAAGCGATGTTCATCAAAATGCTTGGTGCAAATGTGAACTTAGGTAATATAGCAACTAACGAAGTTGTTGCGTTGGAAGCTCTTAGAATGGGATTCCGCGGAGATACATTCTTTCAATTTTTACCAGCTAATTTGAAACAAAAATAATGTTTCAAAGCATTATTGCTATAGGATTGGGAAGTTGCTGCGGAGGAGTACTCCGTTGGCTACTCTCCCAATTTTTTCAGCGATTTTCGTTTTATCACTACCCTCTTGGAACATTTGTTGTAAACATCCTTGGATGTTTCTGCATAGGAATGTTCTATGCCCTTTTCGAGAAATATAACATTGGTAACCAATCGTTAAAATTATTCCTCACTGTTGGATTTTGCGGCAGTTTTACCACATTTTCTACATTCATTAACGAAAATGTATCGTTGTTACAAAACGATCATATTACTATTTCACTACTCTATTTATTGGCAAGTCTTGTATTCGGTGCTTGTGCATTGATGTTAGGAACAATTGTGGTGAAAGCAATAGCATAAAAATTCTCTCTATTTTTGTGAATATTTAGTGAATATGTTTTCACAAGCATTTTCTATTGTCATTTAGGAAAAATCTATTTTTGCTGTGAAATGGAAAATAAGCTACTTACATATCCAGAGATTACAACTATCGCAAAGGAAGATTTAGAAAAATATCCTATTCAATCCTTTGATGGTCCAATCTATGTCATTGACAATGTGAAAGATGTGGAAAAAGCAGTAAAATATTTATCTACCAAAATGGTATTGGGATTTGATACGGAAACTAAGCCAGCATTTTCCAAAAATGTAAGGAATACTGTTGCGTTACTACAATTAAGTGACGAAAACGAAGCATTTCTTTTTCAACTAAAAAAGACAGGAATTCCTAATTGTCTTGCTGAATTATTGGCTTCGAAATCCATTGCAAAAATCGGCGTTGCTGTACGCGATGATATTAAAGCTTTACAAAAACTTAAATCTTTTACTGCAGGTAATTTTATTGATTTACAAGTGATTGCAAAACAATTGCAATTAACAGCAATGGGATTACGAACCCTTACTCCTATAGCTTTAGGATATAGAATTTCTAAAAGACAGCAATTGTCAAATTGGGAAAACGACAGACTTTCCGAAGCACAACAACGCTATGCTGCAACCGATGCTTGGGTTAGTCTAAAAATTTATCAAAAACTTTATCCATACACAGTATGATAAAAATCACATTACGACCAGGTAAAGAACAAAGTGTCAAAAGATTACACCCTTGGATTTTTTCAGGTGCTATCGCTAAAATGACAGGCGAACCAGAAGAAGGCGAACTAGTACAAGTATATTCTTCAGAAAAAGAATTTCTTGCAATTGGACACTATCAAAAATCATCTATTGCTGTCAGAATCCTAAGTTTTGATGATATTGAAATCAATCAAAATTTCTGGAATGAACGCATAGAATCTGCCTTCAATTATCGTAAGCAATTAGGTCTTGTAAATAATTCAGAAACAACTTGTTATCGTCTTGTTCATGGTGAAGGAGATAATCTTTCTGGATTAGTTATTGACTACTACAATGGTACTGCAGTTGTGCAATGTCACTCTGTTGGAATGTTCAAAAACATTGATAGTATAGTTAAGGCGCTGCAACAAGTTATGGGTAAACAACTTACAGCAATCTACAACAAAAGCGAAAGCACTCTCCCATTTAAAGCTGGCGTAGATAATGCCGACGGACTTTTGTGGGGAGAAATAAAGACGGAAAATGCTTTAGAATATGGCAATTCATTCTTTATAGACTGGATTCAAGGACAAAAAACAGGTTTCTTTATTGACCAAAGAGAAAATAGGAAATTAGTCGAAAAGTATTCAAAAGGGAAATCGGTTCTAAATACATTTTGTTACACTGGTGGCTTTTCGGTATATGCACTTCGTGGCGGTGCGGAAAGAGTTGTTTCCGTTGACTGTTCTGCCCGTGCTATCGAATTGACAGACAAGACCGTAGCTATGAATTTCCCGAATTCGACACACACATCTGTTGTAAGTGATACATTCAAATATCTTGACAACAACAAGGACGAATTTGACTTAATTATCCTTGATCCTCCTGCTTTTGCAAAGCATGGCAAAGTGTTGAACAATGCACTTCAAGGTTACAAGAGATTGAATATGAAAGCTATAGAACAGATTAAAAAAGGTGGAATTCTGTTCACGTTCTCGTGTTCACAAGCAGTGAGCAAAGAAGATTTTAGAAAATCAGTATTTGCAGCAGCCGCTAACACGAAACGAAAAGTTCGTATTCTTCACCAACTAACCCAACCGGCAGACCACCCTATCAGTATTTATCATCCTGAAGGTGAATATCTAAAAGGATTGGTTTTGCAGGTGGAATAATAAAGAATCCAATTTATAATTTGACTTGTATTAAGGAACAAGTCCATCGAGGATTATTTTTTCATTTCATTAGCACGTATAGCAACGATTACCAATTTACTTTCCGTAAATCTATATACAATCCTATATTTGGGATGTATTAAAAACTTCTATACGTTTTGTTTTGTGTACACCTCCGTTCTTCTATTATACCAATAGTAGGATTACTGGCTAGTAAATCAATAGTTTCAAACAAATCATTTAAAAATTTTGATGTAGCTAATATTATACCACACAGATATTGATTCCACACGTCGAACGGCTCGGCGAGTCCATTCGATTGTTAAAGCCATTTTGCAAAAATTCTTTTCGCTTCTTCGTTAGTTACAAATCCACTTTTTTCCGATTCTTCAATTTCTATATTAAATTCCTCATCGGAAAAAAGACAAGGCATTGAAGACGACAACATAGACACAATTTGCCAGTAATTTCGCATCATCAATACAATTGATTTTATCATGAAGTTTTTTTTCTCAAAACAGCAACTTCTGTTTGTGGCACATATTGTACAGACGGTTCCGATACAATATTTTTCTCTTCCTTCTTTTGTTTCATTGCTAATCTTTTGATGTGATAAGCAAATGTATAGAAAAAAATATTTTAACAAAATTAACTTACAACAACTATTGTGGTGCTACTTTCTTATAGTTGTTATTATTATTTCAATAGTTCAAGTAATCCCAAAACTGAATTCTCGAATTTGAGACTATCTGGTATCGGTGGCAACTTATACGGTGCGCCTGTGTCCGGTTCTGGATCTAACCGATGTTTCCATTCTTGTCGCCAAAGAGAATCAACCACCTTTTGATTACTTACATAAATGCTATCCTTCTCTTTAATTGATTCATTGGTTTCATACAAGTCCCAATGTTTTGGTAGGACATAAAAAAACACAACGAATATAGCCACGATTGAAAGACCGCAGATTGCATTAATAATTCTATTCCTAACATTTCGTTTCATAATTATTGAATTTAAGAAGCTACTCTTCAGGTCTTCGATGTGCTGGGTTCAACGAAACGATATTTGATTTTTCGTCATACGAGAAATACTGTTTTTTCTCTTTTATTCGTAGTAAAATTTGACTTGCTGGCAATGGTTGCTTGTCGTTGCGTTCGTATAGATTTTGTTCGTTGATACTGTCTGCCAACGCTTGGGGAGTCATTTCGTAATTGTTTTGATTTAAAACAATTATCATTGCATCGTGGAGTTTGTATTTTCCAACCGACAATGAATGACTGAAATATTTACATGCCGATTCCTTTTCTTGCAAGTCCTCAATTGCAGAATAAAAATCCTCATATCCAAGATATTTAGCAAGTATATTTAAAATACCAATTGAGATATTTTTCTTATTTTGTTGCCACAGCCGTTGTATCGTCTTTGTACTAATTTGTTCCCCTTGAACACAATCCGTAATTTCTTTTGCAAGCGAACTGCACTCGCCCACTGTTCCAATCGGTCGATTATATTTTTTACCAATTGCATTTTTTAGGAGTTCAATATTTTGACGATTTTTCTCCACAAGAGATTTTTTGTAAATTTAGCAAAAATGCGACAAATCGCTATTTTGTTCGTTGTTTTTAGAAAGACAATCATCAACATTGCTATAACCAATAAATTGAGCAAGAATATCAAGCGTGGTGTCGTTTACTTTTTGTTGTTTCTTATTTGTCCCCATAATAACGCGTTGCAAAGTAGAAAGCGAAAGTCTTTCGTCCAACAAATTCCTCAATCGCTTGAGTTCCCCCAAATCTTCGAGATTCATATTATATTTTTGATTGCAGTATCTCCGTACCATTTCAATCAAATTATTATATGCCTCAGAATTTCTTTTCATACGGCAAATGAAACATATCTATCTTTTTTTTCAAATCGCTACCAAAACTTGACCTAATTCTGACCTAAACGTAATGTTGTACAATGTGTTGGTTTATGTAAATTTGACACAATAAATAAAAATACGAATAAGATATGGACTATTTGAAATTTAAGAATTTTTTGGAAGATGATGATTTTCAGGGTTTTGTAACAGTGTACGAATTAACCACAAATCCGTCAAAAGCACCAAGTGAACAAGGAATCTACTTGATATTACGAAAAACAAATGATTCTCCTGAATTTATGGAAGTTGGAACTGGTGGATTTTTCAAGGGCAAAGATCCAAATGTCTCAATTACAGAATTGCAAAACAATTGGGTTGAGAACTCTCCTGTACTGTATATTGGCAAAGCTGGTGGAAAAGGGAAAAGTGCCACATTGCAATCTCGACTAAAACAATATATGCAATTCGGTCAAGGAAAGTATATCGGTCATCAAGGCGGACGTTATATATGGCAATTGAAAGATTCCCAAGAACTTATCGTTTGTTGGAAATCATTAACAGACAATGATCCAAGAAAGATTGAAAACGAACTAATCCTAAAATTCAAACAAGAACATAATGGAATGCGTCCGTTTGCAAATCTACGAGACTAATAAATCTGCAATCAGTAATGATGAAACAAAATAAACAGAGACTTTCGAAGAACTAAGAATTTTGCAACAATAATATCATCAAATATGAATTTTCAAGAAATACAAAAAAGAGTTATAAAGGATTTACAAAGTAGAAATTTGGCAAATCCATCACTTCGTCTAAATGCGTTAGAAAAAGTCAGTTTATATATTCAAAAAAAACATAAAGAAATTTATGACGATGCAAAACTTCTTAACAGCATTGACAGAAATGATTTTAAAGCAGAATATGAAACCTATAAAGGTAGTAAAATTAATGGTGCCGAGAGTAGTGTTATAAACGAAATCTACAATCAATTGGATTAATACAATGCCACTATAAATAGCGATTCACAAGAAATAGATGAACCTATTGACTACAAAGAAGGGAAACCTTGTTTAGTTTTTTTATGAAGAAGCCTTGAAAAAAGATTTTCCTGAAGTTTGGCGTAATAGAGATGTTGAAAGTATCAAAAAACTTCGTTATTCATTAGGAAACATAACATTTTCAAGGAGTCCTAAAACAAAGGACTCGTTCGGACATAACAAAGGATTCTATCAAGTAAGTAAATCCTATACAGACAGAGAACTTACTGAATATCCCGAATGGACGGACAAGGCAATATATGAGAGAGGTAAAAAAATGTTTGATTTTCTGTTAGAGCGCTGGGAATTAAAAAACACATCTATAGATTCACCAGAGTTTATGAAAAAATTTCTAATAGAAAAAGTAACATTGAAAGACTAGTCCCCAAATTATCCGTTAGAACATATACCCCATCTTGATATACAAGTTGCTTGCTTTACCATTGTCTTGTTTGTCGAGTGCGGTAGCCCAGTCAACGCTCAACACAAAGTTTTCGTTCATAGCGACTTTCAAGCCGCAACCTGCCGACAAATGAAGATCGTGCATACGATTTTCCGACGATTTTGTGATGTTCAATAGATTGTAAGCATAATCATACTCATCGTATGGTTGAACAACCATTCCCGCATCCATAAACGGATTCAAACCGATGTAGAAATTTTCTTTTCCAACACGGAAATGAGCAACTTGCACACGAAATTCAACATTGGCAAATGCAACACCTTCTGCCAATACTCTATTTCGCATAATTCCTCGAATGGAATTTGCTCCGCCCAAACCTTCGTAAATCACACGTTGCATATACAATTGATTGATGTACGTGTTCAAATAAAATGGACTCTCGCCTGCCAAATTCAATTGTGTTCCTAAACGATAGGCAAACGTCAAGCGTTGTGGTATTAACGATATATATTGACGCCACGTTGCATTCAATTTCAAATCATTAAAACTTGACATATCCCCTAATCCTGCATAATACGTCAAGAACAAATCGGCATGAATACCCTTTCGTGGATTTTGCTGACGATCGCGTGTGTCGAACGTAACACCACCGTGCACATACGGATGTGCACCGCCATTTGCTTCATCGTCCGATATATAACCTTGCTTTACATATTCATCGTACAATGTAGTTGCAACAGGTAATTTATCATCATCATCTTTGGTGTATTTGTTAAGTCTATCAACATCAACACTACCCACGTTGTACCACAGCAGTCCCACGCCAGCATTCCAATACCATGGCTTCTTTATTGTTCCTTGCAAATCGGCACTAAAACGAAACATATCGCGTTTCATCTTATAAAAAGCACGAGTTATGTATTCTGGACTATCGGAATCTACGTACGCATCAACATATTCGGTTTCATAGCCATTAAATCCATAAAAATCACACATTTGATCTGGCAAATACGTCAAATCAATGCTCAAACGATGTTTGGGAATCAAATATTTTGAATCGTATGCCAAGCGGAACAAACCATAATGTTTCGACGTTGTAGCAGCTTCGGCATAAAACGAATGGTAATATTCTGGATATATTGCACCATCGCCAAAATAGTAAACATTTGTAAGCGCACCTAATTGCAAGTCCAAATCGGCATCGTATGCAAAACTTGGCAACACGCCAAACGTCCATCCTTTTCGTATATTTTCTGAATTTGTGCTATCCTGAGCCTGTGCCATAACGCAACAAGCAACGCACGCAACGACTAAAATAAATGTTTTTTTCATATTATGTATTTTTATGAATCGCGTCTCTACTATTCGGATTTCTTCTTTCTGCAAAAGATTTTCTTTCTAAAAATAAACAGTGTAAACGCCGAAAATCCGAGCAGTAAATCGCCAACGAAATCATACAATTATGAAGACTTTGCGGAGCAAAACCAACGACCAACAATACAGGGAAACCAAACGCTATGGCAGGAATTGCCTGAAGAACCAAGTTGTTTGCCGCAGGAGTTTCAAATTTCGGATCAATTTCGCGCAACAAAATCATACCGTTGCTTGCAGTTCCCGTCAACATTCCGAACAACGAGAAGAAACCTTCGTACGTGTAATCCGGGAAAAGATATTTCGAGCACCACAATACGTACACAAACGTAATAATCGCCCCTACCGTACAAATTAAAATCAATGGCAACCAAATTCCTTGCAAATTATTGAAATCAATTGCAGCAGTGCCGGCAACAATCATAAAATCAAAACACGTACCCGCAATTCGGTCCAACGTGTAATTGTTGATGTATTCACGATTCATCAATTTATGTTTGCGTAATTTTGTGATCACAAATTTTGTCAGCGAGCCGAAAATTGTTCCCCACGACATTGGCTTGATTGTTTTCTCGCCAAAAGTACCCATGTCAAGGCTTTGTACGCCATACATAAACAAAAATACAATTGCATAAACCAACAAAACCAAACTCAATTGCACCGACATTTTGTCGATTGATTCAGCATGAGGAATTTCGTTTTCGGATTCGTAATCCTCCAACGTATAAACTTCCTTGAAATTAGCCGATTTTATTCTCAATTTGCCCTTTCTGCGCAAAATATTCATAAAAATCACGCCAACAATACTTCCAACAATAATACTTGGTGGCAAGTGGAGAATACCAACTGCTGCAGAATGGCAAGAACTTATAGATAAATGTACTTGGGTGCCACAAGACGTGAATAGCTATTATTGTTACTACGAAGTAGTTGTGACTGGTCCAAATGGAAATTCCATCACGCTTCGAGCAGAGGGAGAATACCAAGATAGAATTCTCTTAAATACTGTAGGATATTATTGGTCTTCGGAAGTTGATACTGTTTATCCTTTCCGTGCGAAAAAACTTGTGTTTAGCAGAGACACAGCTTTTATATCTGTAGGCAATCGTAATATTGGTCTAAATATACGTCCGGTTATGGATTAGTCGATTGTCAGTAATCAGTAGTCAGCTACATTGTTATCTGGCTACTGATTTTTTTACATATTCTCTTTTGCATTTTCCCCCTATCACTTTTTATTTATCTTTGCGCGGTTTAATACAGAATCAAATTGACTGCTGCTGATATAATAAACGAGATAAACAGTATTGTTTGGGGATGGCCAATGATCATCCTTCTTATTGGCACGCATATCTATTTGACAATTCGATTAAAATTTCCTCAAAGAAAGATCTTCACTGCCATAAAACTAAGCGTAAAACCCGACAAAGAAAGCACGGGAGAAGTAAGCCAATTTGGTGCATTAGCAACGTCTTTGGCGGCATCTATAGGTACGGGAAACATTATTGGTGTAGCTACAGCTATTTCACTTGGTGGACCAGGTGCGGTATTTTGGTGCTTTATGTCTGGCGTACTTGGTATTGCTACAAAATATGGCGAAGGTTTGCTTGCCGTAAAATATCGAACAAGAAATGAGAACGGTGAAGTTGTCGGTGGACCAATGTATGCCTTAGACCGAGGCTTGGGCATGAAGTGGCTCGCAATCTTATTTGCCATTTTTACAAGTTTTGCCGCATTTGGAATCGGAAACACGGTTCAGGCAAAAGCTGTCAGCGAAATACTTTTGCCATATAGCCCATTCGAAAGCGATGCAATGGGACGATTTGCCATAGGAGTTGGCATGGCCATAATTGTTGGATTGGTAGTGATTGGCGGAGTAAAAAAAATATCGAAAGTATGCAGTAGCCTCGTACCTTTTATGGCTCTTATATACATAGTTGGATGCGTATATATATTGTTCGTGAATAATGCATATTTATGGAAAGCTTTGTGTTGGATAGTTTCTGACGCATTTTCACTGAAAGCAGGAGTTGGTGGCGTTGCAGGGACAGCCATAATGACAACTATGCGCTATGGACTTGCACGAGGATTGTTTTCAAATGAATCCGGATTAGGTTCGTCCCCTATTATTGCAGCAGCGGCAAAGACAAAAAATCCGGTAAGACAAGCGTTGGTGCTTTCGTCGGGAGTTTTTTGGGACAGCGTTGTGATTTGCACATTGACAGGTCTTGTTATCGTTTCAAGTATTCTTGCATTTGACCATATAGATATTTCTTCTCCTGGTATTTTAACCCATTTGGCTTTTGGCGAAATCCCATATGTGGGCACACCAATACTTTCAATCGGAATTGTGACGTTCGCCTTCTCGACAATTTTAGGCTGGACTTACTGTGGAGAAAGAGCGATTGAATATTTAGGTGGAAAAGTTCTTATTCGAATCTATCGTTCATTATGGATTTTAGGTGTAATTGCCGGTAGCTGTATGGAATTTACTTTGGTTTGGGATTTAGCCGACATAATGAACGCTTTGATGGCTGTGCCAAACCTCATTTCTCTCCTATTGTTATCAGGTGTTATTGTGAAGGAAACCCGCCATTATTTGTGGAATGGCAATTTGGATGAAGAATGCGAAGATGAAAACTAATCTTTCATTTTCAATATAGTTATTTGTCCTTGCACATAACCTTTTTTCATACCCTCGCTACAAATAACCATATCGCCGTTTGATAAGAACTCTACCCCTTCAGGTTTGTAGAATAATTCTGGTGGAAGAAGCATTACATTTATTAAAGCTTTCCCGCTATAAACTGCTATCAATCTATCAGTTGCCGACAAAACATACATATCTTTGGTTTTTGGATGGATAGCCAATGCTGACGGGTTAAATGTAATGTTTTGTACAGAGTCAATTTGATAGTGTTCCTTTATGAATGATCGGATTTCCGCAATTGCAATAGCCAAGTGTTCTTTGGGTTTATTAGCTGAATTCAACGAAAACGAATAAACAAAGCGTTCTTTTTCTGCGTTTTGCTTAACAATTTCTTTATGTTCTTTCTTTGTTGCCGCCCGAACAGAAACTGATGGTTCTTTACACGAAACAAGATATTGTTTTGATTGTCTATCATACCATAGACCTTCGATATTCATACAAGGAACCTGTATGCGTGCTTCAGATGCTTTTCCCGAAAAATAATCGTAGTCAAATGTAAATAAAACACCATCACTACGAAGAATTGTAACCATATTTCCAACGACTTGAATATCCTCAAAATCACCAATATCGGTAAATCGAGCAACGGTCGACATTGTTTCGTTATTTAAATCAATTTGAAAGACGGCACCAAGTTCATCTTGCACACAAAACAAAAGACTATCGTTTACAAGTGAAATGCCTGAAATTTCTTTTAGAATTTCTGGAACATCAAACTGTCTATCTGGTTGTATAAAATTGTATGGCAATGTTTTGTAATACAGATTATTCTCTAATGTTTTTAGTGACCAAGGTTCGTTATTTTGAACATTTTTTACTTTATAAAACTTTCCATCCATAGTAAAAAACAGACTTTCCTCAACACCATTCTTAATCACTTCTAATTTTACAAACGAAGTATCAGCAGTTTCTATTAATGAAATCTCATCCAACAACCAACCAGCGTGTGTTTTGTTTATTTTCTTGTCGATTTTTTGCAAAAAATCACTTGAGGCATTAAACGCAGATTCGGTATAAAGAAGCATACCTTTTTTATCAAAAATCATAGAAATTGGTTTGTCGTTACATACAAATTCAACCTCTATTGATTCCATTTTCTGTTCTATATTAACAACATCAGCCTTGGGGCATACACGATACACTTCGGCCATTATTCCACTATGACCATTATCGCTTGTTTTTTGACCATTACACCCCAAGAAGCAGCATGATGCAAGACTAAGAATGAGAATACGACATTTCATTTTCAAAAAATTTTGTACAAGATAGTTCTTTTACCGAAATATCTTTTGTTTTTTATTATCAAAAATCACATTCATATTATGTATGAGTTACAAGAATAATTCTTAATTTTGGGAACTTAATTTTAGAAACATAATTTTACAATGGATCAAGAAATATTAAACAAGGCCAAACAATGGCTTACAGGTAACTACGACGAAAAAACTAAAAAAGAAATTCAGTACTTAATCGACAACAACGACCCTGAATTGGAAAATGCTTTCTACCAAAATCTTGAATTCGGAACTGGTGGTTTACGTGGTGTAATCGGTGTTGGTACTAACAAAATGAACATCTACACTGTTGGTATGGCAACACAAGGTTTTGCTAACTACATCAAGAAAGCGTACCCTAACGAATCAGAAATTAAAGTTGCTGTTATTCACGATTGCCGTCTTCGTAGCCGTTTGTTCGCAGAAACAACTGCAAACATTTTCGCTGCTAATGGTTTCAAAGTATATCTTTCAAAAGAATTACGTCCAACTCCAGAATTGTCTTTCGCAATCCGTCATTTAGGTTGCCAAGCAGGTGTAAACATCACTGCTTCTCACAACCCTGCAAAATACAACGGTTACAAAGCATATTGGAATGATGGTTGCCAATTAGTGCCACCACATGATAAGAATGTGATTGACGAAGTAAACAAAATCGCTTCTATCGATGATGTTAAATGGAAAGGAAACGAAGAAAATATCATTCTTTGGGATGAATTGATCGACCGCCCTTATATCGATGCAATTAAGAGTCTTTCTATCAACGGCGATATCATTAAGAAACAAAAAGATCTTAAGATAGTTTACACTTCTATTCACGGAACAGGTATTAAATTAGTTCCAAGAGTTTTGGAAGAACTTGGCTTCGAAAATGTAAATGTTGTTGAAGAACAAGCTCTTGTATCTGGTGAATTCCCTTCATTGAGAAAACCAGGTTGCGGTGAAATCAAGGAAGAAGATTTCGTTACAGAAAAAGATTGGTTGAATAAAATCCATGAAGTTACAGGTTCTCCTAACCCTGAAAAAGAATCTGCGATGAAACTTGCCATAGAAAAAGGTAAAGCAATGAATGCTGACATTATCATGGCAACTGACCCTGATGGCGACCGTGTTGGTATTGTTGTTAAGAATTCTGAAGGTAACTATGTAATTATGAATGGTAACCAAACAGCTACTATCCTAACTCAATACTTACTTTCAGCATGGCAAAAAGCTGGAAAACTTAAAGGAAAAGAATTTGTTGTAAAAACTATCGTTACAACTGAATTGATTACAGATATGTGTAAGAAATTCGGCGTAGAAATGTTCGACGTTTTGACAGGTTTCAAATATATCGGTGAAAAAATCCGTGAATTGGAAGGTCAAAAACAATATATCGGCGGTGGCGAAGAAAGTTTTGGTTACCTAGCTGGTGATTTCGTACGCGACAAAGATGCTGTAATCGCTTGTAGCCTTGTTGCAGAAGCTGCTGCTGTTGCTAAAAACGAAGGAAAGAGTTTGTATGATGTTCTAGTTGAAACATACGTAGAATATGGAATGTACAAAGAAACTCTTTGTTCAATAGAAAAAGAAGGTAAAGCTGGTAAAGAAGCTATCCAAGCAATGATGGAAGCATTCAGAAACAACCCTCCAAAAGAATTGAACGGTTCTCCAGTAGCTTACATTAAAGACTACGGAAAACAAATCACAACATACCAAGATGGCAGAACTGAACCTATCAACTTGCCAAAATCAAATGTGTTACAATTCTTCGCAGAAGATGGCTCTAAAGTAACTGCAAGACCTTCAGGAACAGAACCTCTAATCAAATTCTACTTCGGTGTGAAGACAAATATTGCCAACAAAGGCGAATTAAAACAAGCCGAAGAAGATTTGAACAAGAAAATCGAAGGTTTGAAAAAATCATTAGGAATTTAAATAATATAGAGACGCAAGATTTTGCGTCTCTTTTTTTATAAAAAAAATATAACAGTATGGATTTCGTAAATTATTTCAAAGAAAAAGCAAAGTCGAACATTCAAAGAATTGTTTTGGCTGAAGGTACGGAAGAGCGAACATTAAAAGCTGCCGACATTGTTTTAGGAGAAGGATTTGCAGATTTAATCATTCTTTCAAAACCTGAATTCGTTAAGGATTTTGCAGAAAAGAACGGTCTTAAAAATTTGTGTAAAGCAACTGTTATCGACCCAGAAAACCATCCAAAGATGGAAGAATATGCGAATTTGATTTACGAACTTCGCAAAAATAAAGGTATGGATTTGGAAACAGCTCGCAAAACTGTAAAGAATCCATTGTATTTAGCTGCAACTATGATAAAAGCCGGCGATGCCGACGGTGAAGTTGCTGGTGCAGAAAATTCGACTGGAAATGTACTTCGCCCTGCCCTACAATTAATAAAAACTATGCCAGGTATTTCTGTTGTTTCTGGTGCTTTCATTATTATTTTGAAAGACAAGGAATTTGGCGACGATGGCGTGTTCTTGTTCGCTGACTGTGCGGTAACTCCTGTTCCTGATGAAAAACAACTAGCAGAAATCGCTGTTACAAGTGCTAAATCTGCAAAAGATTTGCTAGATATGGACGCTCGTATTGCAATGCTTAGCTTCTCAACTCATGGCAGCGCAAAACATGAAGTTGTTGACAAAGTAATTAATGCAACAAACATTGCGAAAGAAATGAATCCAAATTTAGTAATCGACGGAGAATTACAATTTGATGCAGCTGTGGTTCCTAATGTTGCAGAAAAGAAAGCTCCTAAAAGCGAATTGAAAGGTCGTGCCAACGTATTGGTATTCCCAGACTTACAAGCAGGTAATATTGCATACAAAATGGCACAAAGATTCGGTCATGCTGAAGCATACGGACCTATCTTACAAGGTATGGCCGCTCCAGTAAACGACCTTTCTCGTGGTTGCTATGTAAACGATATTGTTAATGTTATCGCAATTACAGCAACACAAGCAATTGGAAGAAAAAATCAATAGGATTCCACAGCGATAATTATCGCACTAAACACAAAAAGTCCGTTAGGCATTTGCTTAACGGACTTTTTTATTGATATTTTTCTGCTAATTGATGCATAAAATCTTGAAATAAACCAAGATAAGCTTCATAATCTTCATTGTCTTTACAAATCAGTAATGCAGAATAGTATGAAATACCATCAAAATTAATAGATGCAGTTTTGAGTGTGTATTTTTCTTTTCCTGAATAGGAATTAAACCACATATGAAACAAACGACTTCTTGCCTGTTGCCTGCCATCCATTGAGTCACAGATGTAAACAGCGACACGATTTTTATCCTCAAAAAAATGCTCAATCACAGCAATAATCGTTTTTTTCAATTTTATATCTCTTAACGAGGGCGTTTTCGTCTTATTTTGAATATAAAATTGGTACACTCCTGATTCTGAAATCATACAATCCTCTGTGAATCCAATTTGAAATTCAGAGCCATTATCTGACTTAAAATCGAACGAAGTGTCTGAACAAAAATAAACTTTGTATGGAGCGGTTTGGTTTATCTTAGAAGCTGAAAGTTGAATTTTCATTTTCCAACTCGCAACGGAACAACGCCCATTTTCTTCATCTCTTCTAAAGATAAATTATTTTTTATTGCATACTCCCATTTGGATCGTAACGCAATTGCTTGACGAAAGGCTTCTGCTGCCTCTTCTCTTGTTTTATATGTTTTAAATTTTCCCATTAGTGTGTGTGATTGATTTGTTTATGCAAATATATAAAATTGATAGCATCTACAAAAATAGAAAACCAAAAAAGTCCGTTAGGCATTTGCTTAACGGACTTTTTGGTTAGTATAAAGATTTTTTATAATGTTAACAAAATTAGTACCCATGTAGCCCATCCCAAAGCATTCATTTTTAACATTTGACCTTTTGCTTTGTTTTTGTAACAAGAACGATAACCTGGATCTGAAAAAAATTGTTTGTTTTTTGATAATGCCATAGTTTGTTTTCCCTTTTCTGGACTAGGAGAAGTCAATGCTGTTCCTATTAAAGAAAATCCTCCCAAAAGCATACCTAAAGCAAAATGAGCCCCATTTTTCCCGTGATACATTTCTGCATCTAATTGACCTGCAATACATAGATCAGTATATTCAGCGTTAGTTAACAATGTATCTTCATATATTATTGTTGTATCATGACTAAAGTATAAGATTTGGTATTTTTCATTTGCATTAACTGTTATAGAAAATAATAATAAAAGAAATAATAATATTTGTTTCATTTTCATGTTTTTTTTGCCTACTTCTTATATCCGACTTTTCGGCAAGCGTCGGAGTACCAAAGAATTTTCATATACACACATAAAAAAAGCGTGGTACTTTGTTTTTATCGTTATCTCTGGATTCATGAGGTTCTCGACTACCTTGCTTAACCAAATATAACAGAACAAAGTCCACGCAAAGCACGTGAACGTCTCTGTTGCTTTTCTTGGTTAAGCTATATTTTGAAATTGTCGAGATTTCAATGAATCCAAGATTCAGCAAAAAACGCTTTTCCCACCACCTAAGTGGCTATTTTATATATGTGCGTACAATTACGCGTTACTTCATAGGCAAAAAATTTAATGGTTTATATTTCATTTTCTAAAAATTCATAAGGTGAATATATCTGTATTTTTGAAAACTCAAAATGTTTTTTATTTGAGGTTACAATACAATCACATTGGTTATCCTTTGCGCATACATATTGAAGTACATCCTCAAAATCTGTGTTTTCTATATGCAAGGCTTTTGAAAACTGATCGTTAGTCATTGGCAAAATAGAAAATATTGTAGTAAGCAAAGACAATATATTATATAGATTTTCTTTTGGTATTTTCCTTAATATATACGCAATATTCGCCATTGACAGAAAAGATGTACATAATGATATTTTCCCTTCTTCTCCCATTTGCATAATATCTATTGCGTTATTCTCCCCATCTCTATGCAACACAAAATCAAGAATGACATTTGTATCTAAAAACACCTTTTTCATTTACTATTTGTTTAATATATAAAGGCTTCGCTCATCGTTATCAAGCTTTACCGCAAGATTCTGAGTTAAATTGTTAAGTTCTTGTAGACGAGACGAATATGTTTTCTTTGTACATATTTGCTTCTTTATATACGAAAGGCAATTTTGTAGAACACTAATGTTTTCTGTTGTTCCAATTGCTTCTGTAATCTGTGCCTTTAACTGTTGTACAGTATCTAAACCGTACGAAACAGTAGGTTCTTTTGTTGTTTGCGTCTTCTGCTTGTTCATAATGTAATATTTGTCTTCAAATATAAGAATTATTTCAACTACTTTGAACTTTAATATTTTTTTATGAAATTTGTGGGACAAATAAAAAATACAAACAATATGAAACTTTTAGTATTAAACTGCGGTAGTTCTTCTATCAAATATCAACTTTTGGAAATGCCAGCCGAAAAGGTCTTGGCTGTAGGTGTCGTTGAACGCATTGGCGAAGCAATGGGTAAAATCAAAATGGAAATTGATGGCAATAAAGAAGCCTTCGATTTACCTGTAGAAAACCACGAAATTGGTGTTTCAAAAGTTATCGATTTATTATTGGACCCAAAACGCAGTTTAATTTCAAGCCCAGATGAAATTAAAGCTATCGGTCACCGTATTGTACATGGTGGTGAATTCTTCAGCGAAAGCGTGGAACTTACTCCTGACGCAATTGAAAAAATTGCTGCATGCAATGATTTTGCACCACTTCACAACCCTGCAAATTTAAAAGGTATAAAAGCTGCACAAGCTGCTCTTCCTAAGGCTGTTAACTGTGGTACATTCGACACTGCATTCCACCAAACTATGGAACCTGTTGCATATATGTATGGTTTACCATATAAATACTACGAACAATATAAAATCCGTCGTTATGGCTTCCATGGTTCAAGCCACCGCTATGTTTCGCAAGAAGCTGCAAAAATGATGAACAAACCATTGGACAACTGTAAAACTATTGTGTGCCATATCGGTAATGGTTCTTCAGTTACAGCTGTTGTAAACGGAAAATCTGTTGATACTTCAATGGGATTCACTCCTCTTGAAGGTGTTGTTATGGGTACTCGTGCAGGTAATGTTGACTTAGGTGCAGCGTTCCAAATGATGCGTCAAGAGAAATTAAGCATAGACGAAATCGACAACATAGTAAATAAACAAAGTGGTTTGAAAGGTATTGCTGGTGTTTCTGATATGCGCGACTTGCAAAGTATGGTTGCACAAGGTGATAAAAAAGCAAAACTTGCAAAAGATATGTTGACATTGAGCATCAAGAAATATGTAGGTGCATATCTTGCTGAAATCGGCGGTGCTGATTGTATCGCATTTGCTGGTGGTATTGGCGAACACGATGGTGATGTTCGTAAGAATATTCTTGCTGGTTTAGAATGTTTCGGTATTGAGATTGACGAAGCTGCAAACAATACACAAGGCGATAGTTGGGTTATTTCAACACCAAACTCAAAAATTAAGGTAATGGTAATCCAAACAAACGAAGAAATCGTTATTGCTCGCGATACATACGAAATCGTAAATAAATAATTACTAATTCGTTATTACTGATTAAGTCTGTTAAACATGCGTTTAGCAGACTTTTTTTATTTTATATCATCTTGTCAATTGGTACCAAACTCGTATATTTGGATTGAAAATAGAGAAAAAGATACTATGATTCAATTTGAAACATTTGAACTAGAAAACGGACTTCGGTTTTATGTAAACATTGATAAAACCACCCCATTTGTCGCAGTCAACACATTGTATAATGTCGGTTCGAAAGATGAAGATCCAAACAAGACTGGTTTTGCTCATTTGTTTGAACATTTAATGTTTGGCGGATCGAAAAACATCCCTGATTATGATACTCCATTACAAAAAGTTGGCGGAGATAATAATGCTTTCACAACAACCGATATTACTAATTATTATGTAACGCTTCCACATTACAATTTAGAAACAGCATTTTGGTTGGAATCCGACAGAATGCTTGAACTTGCTTTTTCGACAAAAAGTCTTGAAACTCAACGAAATGTAGTATGCGAAGAGTTCAAACAAAGATATTTAAACAAGCCATACGGAGATTTAATGCTGTTAGCTCGTCCTCTCGCCTACAAAGTCCATCCGTATCAATGGCCAACTATCGGTAAGGAACTAAGTCATATAGAAAATGCAACTATGGAAGATGTAAAATCATTCTTCTATAGCCATTATGCGCCAAACAATGCAATCATTACTATTTCTGGTAATGTTGATATGAAAACCGTAAAAGAACTTGCCAAAAAATGGTATGGAGATATTCCAAGCAGAGATGTCGCTGTACGAAATCTACCGCAAGAACCTGCACAAACGGAAAAACGTACATTGACGGTTGAACGAAATGTTCCGGCATCGAACTTATATATGGCTTTTCACATGTGTAGCCAGCGAGATGCAGATTTTTATGCAACTGATTTAATTTCCGATATTCTTTCTAATGGAAAATCAACACGATTAAATCAAAATTTAGTAGAACAACAGAAACTATTTAGCAGCATAGATGCTTGTATATCAGGAGAAATAGAACCAGGAACATTTATGATTTCCGGGAAAATAAATCCTAATGTTTCAATTGATGAAGCAGAAAAGGCTGTAAAATGTGAGCTACAAAAAATAATAGATGGCACTGTTTCCGAATATGAACTTCAGAAGGTAAAAAACAGATATGAAAGTGCTGCCGTATTTGGCGAAATAGATATTCTTTCTAAAGCACGAGCTATTGCATATTATGCAAATCTTGGTGATGTAAACCTTGTAAACACTCGACTAAAAGAATACGAAAAAGTTAGTCTTTCTGATATTCAACGAGTTGCATCATCATTGTTCGCAGACACAAATTGCTCTACAGTTTATTATTTATCAAACAAACAAAACTAAGAACATGGTACAAAGAAACATACAACCAGAATTTAAGCCTATGCAATCGCTAAATCTTGTAACGCCACAATGTTACAAAGCGGAATGCGGTACACCTATACACACTTTACCTGTTCAAGATCAAGAAGTTGTAAAAATAGACTTTATATTCAACGCTGGTGAATATTTTTCGGAACACCCTATTGTTGCACTTTCTACATTAAAAATGTTACAAGAAGGCTCTACAACAAGAACATCCGAAGAAATAGCAGAAAAATTGGATTTCTTAGGTGCTTATTTGTTCTGTAGCATGACAAAAGATTATTCAACAATTTCACTTTGTTGCTTAGAGAAACATGCTAAGGAAGCATTTGAAATCGTAAGTGATTTTATCTTGCATCCTACTTTCCCAGAAGATAAATTAGCAATCCATAAATCTAATCGATTTGAACAATTTAAAATTGACAGTGAACGCGTCGAAATAAGATCCCAACGATTGTTGGCTAATACCCTTTTCGGTTCACAACATCCGTATGGAAAAATCTTGGAAGCGACAGATTTTGAATATCTTACAAGAGAAAATCTCATATCGTTCCATAAACAAAACTTTACAGCAGAAAAAACACAAATCTTCGTATGTGCAAATCTACAATCTGCCAAAGTGAAAGATTTATTGGAAAATATAAAACAAATACAACTACCAAAGTCTAAAACACTCCAACAACCTCAATATAAAATAATTACGAACGAATCACATTCGTTGCGTGTTCCTAAAGAAAATGCGGTACAAACAGCATTGAAAATTGGTAAAGTTATGGTAAATCGAAATCATCCTGACTTTATTAAATTACAGGTTGTCAACACTATTTTAGGTGGCTATTTTGGCTCTCGCTTAATGACAACAGTGCGAGAAGAAAAAGGTTACACCTATGGAATCGGATCTGCAATTATATCAATGAAAGAATCTGGATACTTTATCATATCTTCACAAGTGGGTAAAGAAGTTCACGAAAAAGCATTGGAAGCAATATTTTTAGAATTGAAGCGTTTACGAACAGAATTAGTATCCGAAGAGGAATTGAATATTGTAAAAACATATATGCTTTCAAGTTTTGCTCGTAGTTTCGATGGAGCTATGGCGACTAGCGAAATGTTGTTGGACACAGTCTTGTACAACCTTGATTTTAAAGAATATTACGATCAAATGTGGCATATCACAAACAACATTCAACCAAAAGAAATACAAGAACTTGCAAATACTTATCTAAACGAGAACTCAATGTATGAAGTTGCAGTTGGTTAATAGCAAAATATTGACAATATGCATTTGTTTGTTGGCATCAATTTCTTTATTTGCTGAAGAAATTGATCCAACAGATGTTTCGTATGTTTCCATAAATCCATACACAAATGAAGTTTCGGTTGCTTGGTACAAAAGTGAATCAGAAAACATCAAATATGCACGAATATTATACATCTACGATGAGACTACCCTAATAAAAGGCAAAGGTATAGTCGATATCAAAGGTAACAACGATAATATTTTTCTGTTTAAAACCGACTCCATTACTCTATTCCCTTATGAATCTTATGAAAGACCTCTTTCACTAGCCGTTGATGCGTATTCTGAAAATGGGAATAACAGTACATCTTTGCGAGAATACCACACAACAATGGTTTCTACAGCAAAAACAACGACTTGTCCAGCTCAAATAAAAGTTACCTGGACGCCATACTACGGATATGGCATCAACATCGAAAAATATGAAATCGTCGAAGTTGTTGAAAACAAAGAAGTTGTTGTAAAACAATGTCTTGCCTCGGAAACATCTTGTTTTATAGCACCAAATGAACAAAGTGAACGATCTTTTTTTATCCGTGCTTCATTTGTAGATTGCAAAGGGAAGAAACAAATCTCTACGTCGTCAATGTGTTCGGTAAATGAGCCTTTCCCTATTGTTCCTAAGTTCTTAACAGCGAAAAACATTAGCATTGACAAGAATGATATAAATGTTGTATTTCAATTAGATACAGCATCAAACTACAAAAAATATATTCTTCTAAAATCTGAAAAAGACAGCCTTCATTTTGTAGAAATTGACAGAATTAATTCATTTCCACAAAATAGTAACATCTATAGCTACACCGACGAGAATGCGTACAAAGAAGATACTGTCGTATATTACAAAATGACAGGATTCGACAATTGCGGAACGGCTATCATAGAATCATCCGCACTCACTCCTATCAAACTTTCAATTCGAGAAGCTACAGAGTTTCAAAACATCTTAGAATGGACAAAAAACACACCTACTAATGATACTTATACCTATACAATTTGGTGTTCTGAGAATGACAATGACGAAGATTTGATTGCAACAATTCCTCCAAAACAGTTTGTTTATATTGACGATATCAAAAATCCTGAACATAGTTATTCGCGTTGTTATCGTGTAGAAGCAAAGCAAAACACATATTCGTCTTTCTCCAATACTGTTTGTTTAAATAAAAACTATAAAATATTGATACCTAACGCGATAAATCCATTAAGTTCAATTGAAGAAAATACGATTTTTAAACCGAAATATGCATTTTTAGCAGGCGATTATTCTTTACAAATATTCGATAGAAATGGCACTTGCATATTTCATAGTACCAATATAGATCTTGGTTGGGACGGAACAGTAAAAGGTAAACCAGCAACTGCAGGCGTTTACAGGTATCAAATACGGATAAGTTTACCCGACGGAGAACAAATAGAACGACGCGGTGTTGTTCATTTGTTATATAACTAGAAAAGCATAGTATTCAAGCGATATTTTAGCCTTAAAGCATACGCTTTAGAAAAAAATCAGTATCTTTGAAACTGTTAAAATAATCTGATAATGGCAGAGTTTTCGCAAGAAGAAAAAGATACAATACAAAAGCAATTCGAGGATTTGTTACAGAATTCTCCTAAATGCCATAAATCTGAAGAGACTATAGCACTTGTCCGCAAGGCTTTTGAAGTCGCAAACGAGGCACACTATGGTACTCGTCGTCGTTCTGGAGAACCATATATTCTACACCCTATTGCAGTAGCCAAAATTGTTTCCGAAGAAATTGGACTTGGTTCTAAATCTGTGATTTCGGCACTTTTGCATGATGTTGTTGAAGATACAGATATCACCTTGGAAGACATTAGCAATATGTTTAGTCCTAAAATTGCACAAATTGTTGATGGTCTTACGAAAATACGCGGTTTGTTGAAAAACAAAGAAGGACAAGCTGAGAATTTCAAGAAAATCGTTTTCACCCTATCCGAAGATGTTCGTGTAATTATTATCAAGCTTGCAGACCGTCTTCATAATATGCGAACGCTTGATTCTATGGCTCCAGAAAAGCAAATTCGCATTGCAGAAGAAACAAACACATTATTTGTTCCACTAGCCCACAGACTTGGATTCTACAAGATAAAAATGGAATTAGAGGATTTATGTTTAAAATACTTAAATCCAACTGTTTATTTCGACATTTTACGACAATTAAAAGGAAGTGAGAAAAAACGAATTCACTATTTGAACCGTTTTTGCGTTCCTATTATGATGACTTTGGAGAAGAACAATATTAACTATACTATCTCCAGCCGTTCCAAGTCTATCGCATCTATTTGGGCAAAAATGCAAAAGAAAGGCATCTCATTCGACAATGTATATGATGTGTTTGCCGTAAGAATCATATTGCAGGATGTTCCATTAGAAGAAGAAAAAGCAATGTGTTGGCGTGTGTATTCATACATCACAGACAAATACACACCGAACCCAGAACGATTGCGAGATTGGATTTCAACACCGAAAGATAATGGTTATGAATCTTTGCAGACAACTGTTATGGGACCAGACGGAACATGGGTTGAAGTACAAATTCGTACCCAACGAATGGATGACATAGCAGAACAAGGATATGCTGCACATTGGCGTTACAAAAACATCGAAGGTTTCGAACAAAGCCAATTGGAAGTTTGGATGAAACGCGTCCGTTCATCATTAGTAAACCCAGATGAAGATGCTCTAAAATTCCTCGATGACTTTAAATTGAATCTATATGCAACAGATTTGTTTGCTTTCACACCAAAAGGAGAATTGCACCGCTTCCCTATTGGAGCGACCGCATTGGATTTCGCTTACGAAATTCACTCGGAAATTGGAAACCATGCAATTGGAGCGCGCATAAACAAAGGAAAAGTTGTTGGTTTAGATTATAAACTGCAAAGTGGCGATCAAGTTGAAATTCTTACATCTGATTCACAAAAGCCACAAAAAGATTGGTTGAAAATCATTTCTACATCGAAAGCGAAAAATGCTTTAGATCAGATTTTTAAGTATGAAAAACGTAAGAATTTCATACGTGGTCAACAAGAACTTCCAAAATTATTGGAAGCAAAAGAATTACCAATGACACCAACGATTATTAACAAGTTGGTACAAGGTTATGGCGTTGCAGATAAAAATGAATTATACGAGAAACTAGGTGCCGAAGAACTCGATACAGAAAAGATTGTAGAATATGCAACACAAAAGCGTCAAAGTAAGAAGATTCTATTCTGGGGATTAAAATTCTCAGCAGGAGAAGACGAACAAGAAGATGACGCAAAAGAAGAACAAGGCGTTAAAGTTCTTCGACATTCTACAAATTATACTATAGCGGATTGTTGCCACCCTATTCCAGGAGACGAAGTTATTGGATTTGAGGGCAAGAATGGTTGGGTTATACATAAAAAGAATTGTCCTGCTGCCATAGAATTACAACAAACAGAAAAAGCACATCGAATCAAATGGATTAGTCGTCAAGAACAAGTGTTCCTTGTTTCTATTCAACTTAAAGGAAAAGACAGAATCGGTATGCTAAACGATATTTCGAACGTGATTTCAAATCAACTCAACGTAAACATACGAACGGTTCACATTGAGACAATGGAACATGACTTCATAGCATATTTCGACCTCTATATTCACGACAGTCAGCAATTAAACACCTTGATGATGAACCTTCAAAAGGTAAAAGGAATGAATAAGGTTGAAAGAATTGAACAACAAGACAAATAGAATCAACTGTATTTCAAACATATACAATAGAGGAAAATTTTTTATCAACAATTAACAAATTAAAAGTAAAAGAGACGATAAAATCTCTATATTTACAAGGTTTTTGAGTTTTATACTAATAAATTGAAACAATGAATGCAAAACAAAAAGCAGATGTTCTATTAGGACTACAATGGGGAGACGAAGGAAAAGGTAAAATTGTGGATGTATTAACCCCAAAATACAACATTATCTCTCGTTTTCAAGGTGGACCAAATGCAGGACACACATTGGTTTTTAATAATGTAAAACATGTGTTACATACAATACCTTCAGGTGTTTTCCGTCCAAATGCAATAAATATCATTGGTAACGGTGTTGTTATCGATCCATATATTTTCAAAGAAGAAGTTGACAAACTTACAGAACAAGGTATAGATGTTGCAAAGACATTAATTCTTTCAACTCGTGCACACATCATACTTCCTTCTCACAAGGCATTGGACGAAGCATACGAAAACTCTAAAGGTGCTAATAAAATTGGTTCTACGAAAAAAGGTATCGGTCCTACATACACCGACAAAATCGCAAGAACAGGTTTACGTGTTGGCGATTTGCTAAATAACTTCGAAGAAAAATACCAACAATGTAAACAAACACATTTGAATATCTTGAAAAACTACACATACACATTTGATATCGATGCGTATGAAAAAGAATGGTTTGAAGGTATTAAGTTGATTCAATCATTACAAATTGTTGATACAGAATTCTATATTAACGAAGCACTTGATAAGGGACAATCTATGTTATGCGAAGGTGCTCAAGGTACATTATTGGATATAGAATTTGGTTCATACCCATTCGTTACATCTTCAAACACTATTACTGCAGGTGCTTGTACAGGTCTTGGTTTAGCTCCAAGTAGAATTGGCGAAGTTTTCGGTATATTCAAAGCATATTGTACTCGTGTAGGTAGCGGTCCTTTCCCTACTGAATTATTTGACGAAACAGGTGAAAAACTTCGTCAAAACGGTGGTGAATTTGGTGCAACTACTGGTCGTGCACGTCGTTGCGGTTGGTTGGATTTAGTTGCATTAAAATATGCAATTATGTTGAATGGCGTTACACAACTATTTATGATGAAAAGTGATGTAATGAATGATTTTGACACTATCAAAATTTGTACATCATATAAATATAAAGGACAAGAAATTAATTACCTACCAAACGACTTAGAAAACGCAGAACCTATCTATACTGCATTTGAAGGTTGGAAACAAGAGTTGAATACAAATAACTACGATGAATTGCCAAAACAATTAAAGACATATATCGAGTTTATTGAAAAAGAAACTGGCGTGCCTGTAAAAATTATTTCTGTAGGTCCAGATAGAGACAAAACTATTTTCAGATAATAAATATGAGTTGTACAATCTCCCATAGCGGTATAGTTCGTTCCGTGTCGGACGATATGATTGTTGTAGCAATTGCAGCAAAATCGTCGTGTGGAGATTGTCATGCCAAAACAATTTGCGGTTTCTCCGAAATCTCCGAAAAATTGGTACACATAAAACCAGATTGCTGTGATAAACAATGTAAACCAGGAGACGAAATTCAAGTTGTTATGGACTCCTCAATTGGAACAAAAGCGGTGTTATGGGCATACATAATACCGCTTTTCATTTTAATGGCGACCGTATTGGTTTGCATGCAATTTATGAATGAACTTGCTTCTTTTTGTATTGCTTGCGCACTATTAGGTTGTCATTTTATCATATTACATAAGAACAAACAACGGTTAGAACGAAATTTTTCGTTCAAAATAAAAAAACAAACGTATGACAACAATTATTAACACAATCTTATTGCTATGTGCCATCGGCATTTTGGCGGGACTGGCGTTGTATTTCGTTGCAAAGAAATTTAAAACGGAAGAAAATCCACTCTACGACGAAGTGGAAGCAATGCTACCAGGTGCCAATTGTGGTGGTTGCGGGTATCCAGGATGCCGCAAATTAGCAGAAAAAATGGTTGACTCCCCTTCCATGGACGGCTTGTACTGTTCTGTAGGTGGAACCGAAACTATGAATTCCATTGCACAGTTTCTCGGCAAAGTTGCTTCCGAAAAAGAGATGCAAGTTGCAGTTGTTCGCTGTAATGGATCATGTGACAAACGCGAAAAACTTGTAAACTACGAAGGTATTCAATCTTGTGCTTTCGCTGCAAATTTCTCTGCAGGTGACACTGGTTGTTCTTTTGGTTGTCTCGGATTTGGAGATTGCGAGAAAGTATGTCAATTTGGCGGTATAAAAATCAACAAAGACACCCATTTGCCAGAAATTGACACTGCTCTTTGTACCGCTTGCGGACAATGTGCGGCAGCTTGTCCAAAACATATAATTGAACTACGAAAGACGAACAAACGAGATCTAAAGATTTATGTCGGTTGTTCAAACAAAGATAAAGGAGCTATAGCTCGTAAAGCTTGTTCCGCTGCATGTATTGGTTGCGGTAAATGTATGAAAACATGTACAAACAACGCTATTGTTGTTGTTGACTCGTTAGCATATATCGATGCAAACACATGTAAACTTTGTAGAAAATGTGTTGAAGCTTGCCCTACAGGAGCAATTATTGAAACAAATTTTCCTGTAAGAAAAAAAGCGGAAGAAAACAACTAAATCCATACACACATGAAAACCTTTACTATAGGTGGAGTACACCCAAAAGAAAATAAAATTTCGAAAGGAATAGCAATTAGTGTTGCCCCTATTCCAGAACGAGTAATGATACCACTTTCTCAACATGTCGGCGCTCCCGCCACTCCTATTGTTGCTGTTGGTGATATTGTTAAAGTAGGAACAAAAATTGGCGAAAGCGCTGGATTTGTTTCTGCAAATGTTCATTCTTCTGTTTCTGGAACTGTCGAAAAAATAGATATGTTTCCAGATCTTTCTGGTAACAAAAAACAAATGATTATCATTAAAACAGATGGTCTTGACGAATGGGAACCTTCTATTGATAGATCATTAGAGCTACAAAAAGATATATCGTCATTTACTCCTGAAGTTATAATGAAAAAAATCGCAAATGCCGGCATCGTTGGTATGGGCGGTGCAACTTTCCCTATGAGCGTAAAACTTACACCTCCTAAGGATGTTGCTATTGATTACCTATTAATTAATGGCGTTGAATGTGAACCTTATCTTACAGCCGATCATGCACTTATGCTTGAAAAAGCCGAAGAAATATGTGTAGGTATTGAACTTATTAAAAAAGTGCTTGGCGTTTCAAAAGCATTAGTAGGTATTGAAAATAATAAACCAGATGCGATTGAAAAAATGACACAAGTAGCTTCTACTTATCAGGGAATTGAAATTGTTCCTTTAAAAGTAAAATATCCACAAGGAAGCGAAAAACATCTTATTCAAGCACTTACAGGTCGCGAAGTACCTTCACGCAAATTACCTGCATCGGTCGGAACTATTGTTTGTAATGTAGCATCGACTTATGCCGTTTATGAAGCTGTTATAAAAAACAAACCGCTAATCGACCGTATTGTTACCGTTACCGGTACAGGATTGGCTTCTACAGCAAATGTTCTAACTCGTATAGGTACAAGTTTTACTGATCTATTAGCTGTTGTTGGTGGAATTCCAGAAGGAACAGACAAAGTAATTTCTGGCGGTCCAATGATGGGACGTGCGGTTCGTTCTTTAGATATACCAGTGATGAAAGGATCATCAGGTATTCTTTGTATGACAGAAAAAGAAGCACATCGTCAACCAGAAACAAATTGTATTCGATGCGGTCGATGCGTTGATGGATGCCCTATGGGATTAGAGCCATATTTATTATATGCCCTTTCAAAAAAATCTATGTATGACGAATTAAATAGTCATAATGTGATGGATTGCTTCGAATGCGGCTCATGTACATTCTCATGCCCTGCTCACAAACCTATACTCGATTACATTCGTTTAGGTAAATCTAAAGTTATGCAAATCATGCAAAACGAGTCAAAAAAATAAAATTCTGAATTGCAAAAAATTAAAACTATGCTTACAGTATCTCCATCGCCTCACTATCAATCAGAAACAGGCACAACTAAATTGATGTGCAATGTTTTGATTGGTTTAGTTCCGGCTCTTATATTTTCCGTATATGTCTTCGGATTCTCTGCTTTACTATTAACGCTTGTTTCCGTTGCTTCTTGTCTATTCTTTGAATTTGCAATAGATAAATGGTTATTCAAAAATCAAAATTATTCAATTAAAGATTGTTCCGCTGTTATTACAGGCGTGCTATTGTCATTTAACTTACCAAACTCTCTCCCATTATGGATGGTTGTAATTGGTAGTTTAATTGCAATTGGTGTTGCGAAAATGTCTTTTGGCGGTTTAGGTTGTAACATTTTTAACCCAGCGCTTGTTGGTCGTGTATTCCTATTGATTTCATTCCCTGCTGATACGACAACATGGTCTAAAGTTTCTGATTATGCGGTAGATGGAACAACTGGAGCGACACCACTTGGAATGATACAAGAAGGTATTATGAGTGGAAAAACAATTGCAGATCTTTCGTTACCATCTACAACCGATATGTTTATTGGTAACATTGGTGGTAGCCTTGGTGAAATTTCGGTTATTGCATTAATTATTGGTGGTATCTATATGTTATGTACTAAAACAATCAGCTGGCATATTCCTGTTAGTGTGTTAGGAACGATTGCCATTTTCTCTGGTATTCTATATTGTGCAAACCCTGATTTAAATGCAAGTCCTATACTACACCTATGTTCAGGTGGCGCAATGTTAGGCGCTATCTTTATGGCAACAGACTACGCAACATCACCAATGACTGCAAAAGGAAAAATCATATTCGGTATAGGCATCGGATTACTTACAATTATTATCCGTCGTTTTGGCGCATATCCTGAAGGTATGTCTTTTGCTATTTTAATAATGAATGCATTAGTACCACTAATCAATAAAATGCAACCTCGTCGTTACGGATCTAAAAAATAATCGACTATGGCAAAGAAAATAGAATCTTCTCTTAAAAATATGGTGATTGTACTATGTGCAATTACATTTACAGCCGGCATTTCGCTTGCTTTTGTTCAACAAATCACATTAGCTCCTATCACTGCCTCACACCAACAAAAGCAAATCAATGCTATTTCTTTTGTTGTACCAGAATTCAACAATAATCCATTAGAAACTGGTATAAAAATGGCTGTACAAAACGACAGTTTAACTGTTTACACAGCAACAAAAGACAATGATGTTGTTGGTTACGCAATTCTTAGTTCTACAAACTCTGGATTTGGTGGAAATGTACAAGTAATGGTTGGCTTTACACCCGATGGTACAATCTATAATACATCGGTTGTTGCTCATCAAGAAACACCAGGACTTGGCGACAAAATGACAACTGAAAAATTCCGTTCACAATTTATAGGATTTGATTGCGCAACAAAAAAAGCAATTGTAAAAAAAGACGGTGGCGATGTTGACGCTCTTACAGCAGCAACTATCAGTTCTCGTGCTTTTTGTACGACAGTAAAAAAAGCATATAGCGCTTTTCAACAAATTTCGAATCAAAAATCAAGCACTGATGCAGAATCTGGTGCTACAAAACAAGAATAAAAATGGCAAATATATCTAATCTAACTCGCGGAATAATAAAGGAGAATCCTATCTTTTCTCTCCTTTTAGGTATGTGTCCAACACTTGGTGTAACAACATCAGGAACCAATGGTCTTGGTATGGGATTGGCAACAATGTTTGTATTAATTATGTCAAATGTTGTGATTTCCTTAGTAAAAAACATAATACCAGACAAAGTACGAATTCCTGCTTTTATTGTTATAATTGCAACCTTCGTAACTATCATTCAACTACTTATGGAAGCGTATGTTCCAGCTTTGTTTGAACAACTTGGTTTGTATATTCCATTGATAGTTGTAAACTGTATCATTTTAGGTCGTGCAGAATCATTTGCTTCGAAAAACGGCATCGTTGATTCTTTATTTGACGGAATCGGTATGGGATTAGGTTTCACTTTAGCTCTTACCCTACTTGGACTTGTAAGAGAAATGCTCGGAGCTGGAACTCTATTCGGATGGAATTTCCTAGGTTTAGAAGATCCTAAAACAATGTTAGTATTCATATTACCTCCTGGAGCATTCTTAGTTTTAGCTTATTTAATTGCAATTATTCGTAAAAACTAAAAAAAATTATCATGGCATATATACTTATCATCATATCGGCTGTTTTCGTAAACAATATTGTTTTAAGCCAATTTTTAGGAATTTGTCCATTCTTAGGAGTTTCTAAAAAAGTAAATACAGCAATCGGCATGTCCGGTGCAGTAATGTTCGTATTGGTTCTAGCTACTATGGTTACCTATATTCTTAACAAATATGTATTAGTACCACTAGACATTGAATTTCTGCAAACAATTAGTTTTATTTTAATTATCGCCTCTTTAGTACAAATGGTCGAAATCGTTCTAAAAAAGGTTTCTCACGCATTATATGAAGCTTTAGGAGTATTTCTTCCTTTGATTACAACCAACTGTTGCGTACTAGGTGTATCGATGATGGCTTTGGATTTACCAAGCAAATATTCATTTGTAGAAGAAAGTTCACTCGGTTTAGCAATCGTTTTTGCATTTGCAAATGCTTTAGCATTTGGATTAGCACTAATAGTATTTGCAGGAATACGAGAACAAATTCAAATTACAGATGTTCCTAAACGCTTGCAAGGCACTCCTATTTCATTAGTTGCCGCAGGGTTGTTAGCATTGGCATTTATGGGATTTTCTGGATTGGTTTAACTATAAATTATTTAATAATAATGAAAAAAAGACTTTTGTATGCCGTAATGGCAGTTCTTACAAGTTTTTCTCTTGTAAGTTGTGGAGACGATGAAAAAGAATCAGATTCTGTATTAAGTGAAATCACAGACAACCAAGCGTATTACGACGGTAAAATATCTGATATTCAATATCGTCTAGCTGTTAGACCTGCAAATGCAGCAAATGAAGACGAAGGAGCACACTATCTTGATGTAATGTGTGAAGATTTTCAAGGAAGATTTGACCTTGGTACTCCTCTACTTGGTTCCAAAATTAATTTGGCAAAACCTGCTGTAGCACATCAATTTTCATTTGGATTCTATTCGGGAAATGATGTACTTTTTGGTCTTGATTCATTCAACAATGAAGTACACTCATATATTGCAGATGTACAATACGAAAATGAATCATGCTTTGGCTCAGGTTCATTGGTACTAGGGAAAAGCACTAACGAATTTACTCTTACAGTTGAAGGTACTTTAAAAAATGGTAAACAAGTAGCATTAAAAGTTGTAATTCCAGAAAATGAAATTGAATACTGGAATTAACCAATAATTTAATCTAAATTATAAAAGCAGGATTTTTCCTGCTTTTTTTATTATCTATAAAATTAAAAATAAAAAGGCTATCGAAAAACGATAGCCTTTCATTTTTTCATCTATTTTGATTGGTTTATACCAAACTATGTAAAATCAAACCACTTCTTAATTTTGGTTCAAACCAAGTTGATTTTGGAGGCATAATTTCACCGCTATCAGCAATGTTCATTAATTGATCCATTGAAACTGGATATAAAGCAAATGCAACTTGCATTTCACCAGAATCTACGCGTTTTTTTAACTCTCCCAAACCGCGAATACCACCAACAAAATCAATTCTTTGACTTCTTCGCAAATCTTGAATATCAAATAAAGGAGAAAGAACTTGTTCTGTCAAAATTGTTACATCCAAAACACCAATTGGATCAGCATCATTGAATGTTCCTTCTTTTGCAGTTAATGAATACCATTCTCCTGCTAAATACATTGAAAAATTATGCAATGTGTTTGGTTTGTAGATTTCAGTACCTTTTTTCTCAACAACAAATGATTTTTCTAGTTTTGAAACCAATTCCGATGGAGTCATACCATTCAAATCTTTCAAAACACGGTTGTAATCAATGATTGTTAGTTGATTTGCAGGGAAATTTACAGCCAAGAAATAATTGTATTCTTCGCTACCATCATGATTTGGATTAGCCGAACGACGCTCTGCTCCTACACCTGCTGCTGCAGCTGTTCTATGGTGACCGTCTGCTACATATAAACAATCAACTTCGTTAGCGAATAAGTATTCAATTCTTTTAATTTTTGCATCGTTATCGATTACCCATACATGATGACCTACTCCATCTTCAGAAACGAAATTGTAAACAGGATCAACCAAGATAGCATCATGAATAATCATATCCAATTCAAGATTGTTCTTGAATGCAAAGAACACTGGTTCAGCATTAAAATTCGTATGACGAACATGATTTCTACGATCTTCTTCTTTATCTGGACGAGTCAATTCATGTTTTTTGATTATATTATTTTCATAATCAGCGACATACGCACCACCTACTATACCATATTGCGTACGACCATTCATTGTTTGCGCATATATATAATAGCATGGTTTTTCGTCTTGAATAAGAACTTTTTCGTCTATCAACTTTTGAATAGCTGATTTTGCTGTATCATATACAAGTTGAGAATGTAAATCAACATCAGCTGGCAAGTCGATTTCTGGTTTAATAACATGATAAAAAGAATATTTGTTATCTCCAGCTTCAGCCTTAGCTTCTTCTGAATTCAACACATCGTATGGACGAGATGCAATTTTTTTTGCATATTCCTCGTTGCAAGGACGAAATCCTTTGAATGGTTTTACTATTGGCATTGTTATAATGATTAGTGATTAATGTTTAGTGATTAATTTAAAACTAATCACTAAACTCTAATCGTTATTATTTGTTTACTTGGAATTTCTTGTCACCAGTTGTTACGAAAGAAACAATCTGACGAGCAGCAGCTAAACCTGCATTAATGTTTGCTTCTGAAGTTTGAGCACCCATTTTCTTAGGTGTTGAGAAATAACGACCTTCGAATTTAGAGAATTCTTCGTGAGCAGCTGGCATAATATCAGAAATGTATTTGATATCAGCACGATCATTCATCAATTTAATCAAACCAGCTTCGTCAATAACTTCTTTACGAGCAGTATTTACAAGAATACCACCTTTCTTCATTTGGTTAACCATGTCGTAGTTAATGCTATTGATAGTTTCTGGAGTTGCAGGAATGTGTAATGAAACTACATCACAAGTTTTGAACAACTCATTTTGATTTGCAACAGCCTTAACACCTGCAGCTTCAATTACTTCAGCTGGACAGAATGCATCGTAAGCATAAACTTCCATACCGAAACCTTTAGCAACGCGAGCAACATTACGGCCTACGTTACCGAAAGCTAAGATACCAAGTTTCTTACCCATCAATTCAGAACCAGATTTTCCATTGAAGAAATTACGAACAGCAAATACCAATAAACCAAATACTAATTCAGCAACAGCATTAGCATTTTGTCCTGGAGTGTTCATCACAACCACATTCTTAGCTGTTGCAGCAGCAAGGTCAACATTGTCGTAACCTGCACCTGCACGAACAACGATTTTAAGATTTTTTGCAGCTTCTAAAACTTCTGCATCAACTTTATCACTTCTGATAATGATTGCATCCGCATCAGCAACAGCATTCAACAATGCAGATTTTTCAGTGTATGATTCTAATAAAGCAAATTCAAATCCTGCTTTTTCTACGATTTCTTTTATACCGTCCACTGCAGCTTTAGCAAATGGTTTTTCGGTAGCAACAAGTACTTTTGTCATGTTTATAAAATTAAAAAAGGAGAAAGTGTAACTTTCTCCTTTTGTTGTTTAACTTCTAATTAAATGTTTCTTTCAAATGTCTTCATACAATCAACCAATGCTTTCACATCATCAAGAGTTACCGCATTGTAGCAAGAAGCTCTGAAACCACCAACTGAACGGTGACCTTTAACACCAACCATTCCGTTTTCTTGAGCGAATTTCAAGAAGTCTGCTTCTTTTTCTTTGTATTCTTCTTTCATTACGAAGCAAATGTTCATTCTTGAACGGTCTTCTGCTTTTGCTGTTCCAACAAAGACTTTGCTGCTATCGATTGCATCGTAAAGCAAGTTTGCTTTTTCAATGTTACGTTTTTCCATTGCAGCAACACCACCATTAGCTTTCAAATAACGCAAGTTTAACATTGCTGTGTAAAGTGGTAATACTGGAGGTGTATTGAACATTGATCCACCATCAATATGAGTTTGGTAATTCAACATTGTTGGAATTTGACGAGATACTTTTCCAAGTAAATCGTTTTTCACAATTACGAAAGTAACACCTGCAGGTGCAAGATTCTTTTGAGCACCACCATAGATCATACCATATTTAGACACATCAACAGGACGAGAGAAAATGTCTGAAGACATATCTGCAATCAATGGAACTGGAGAATCTAAATCTTTTAAGATTTCTGTACCATAAATTGTGTTGTTTGTTGTGATGTGGAAATAATCAGCATCAGTTGGAATAGTGTAATCCTTTGGAATGAAAGTGTAATTAGCATCAGCTGAAGAAGCAACTTCAACAACTTCACCAAACAATTTAGCTTCTTTCATTGCTTTCTTAGCCCATACACCAGTATTTAAATATGCAGCTTTCTTTTCTAAGAAGTTGTAAGGAACCATGCAGAATTCCAAACTTGCACCACCACCAAGGAAGATTACGGAGTATCCTTCTGGAATGTTAAGAAGTTCCTTGAATAAGGAGACTGCTTCATCAACTACAGGTTGGAAATTTTTAGCACGGTGGCTAATTTCTAGAATTGAAAGTCCATCGTTTTCGAAATCAAGCACAGCTTGAGCTGTTTGTTCGATAACTTCGCGTGGAAGTGCAGATGGTCCAGCATTGAAATTATGTTTCTTCATTGTATTTTATTTTTTTGCATCGCAAATTTGCAAAATAATCTTCAATTTTTGAAAGCATTCATTGCTTTCTTTTAACAATTTTTGAAAAAAATATTAACTATGGTTAATTTTTCTTGTTTTTACAAGTAAAATCCTTTGACTTCTAAAATAGCAAATTAAAAAAGCTGTTCGATTTGAACAGCTTTTTTACGAATTATAACCTATTATAAGTCTGTTTTTTCTTCAAGCAAAGCATACGAAAGAACTTCTGAAACTTCATTCACATATTTAAATGTAACTCCCTTAAGATATTTCTCTCCTATTTCTTCTATATCCTTCTGATTTTGAGCAGAAAGAATAATTTCTTTTATGCCCGCACGCTTAGCGGCAAGAATTTTTTCTTTTATACCGCCTACTGGCAATACTTTTCCGCGCAATGTTATTTCGCCAGTCATTGCAATTGCTTTACGAACTTTTCTATGCGTCAATGCGCTTGCAATAGATGTCGCCATTGTGATACCTGCTGATGGTCCATCTTTTGGTATGGCACCTTCTGGCACATGCAAATGAACATTTACCGTATCAAAGTCGAAGTCACCTAAGCCAAGCTTGTCGGCATGAGATTTTATATATTCTAACGCTATCGTAGCTGACTCTTTCATCACATTTCCCAAATTTCCGGTCAATGTAAGACCACCTTTCCCCTTGCTATAGCTTGTTTCTATGTATAAAATTTCACCTCCAACAGCTGTCCATGCTAAACCTGTAACAACACCGGCAAAATCATTTCCTTCGTATAATTCTGAAGAATATATTGGTTTGCCCAAAATTTCTTTCACATTGGCAATTGAAACTGTTTGTGAAAATTCTTCTTCTCTAACAACTTTTTGAGCATACGCACGAACAACTTCAGCAATCTTCTTATCCAATCCACGAACACCAGATTCGCGAGTATAGTTTACAATAATATATTCTATCGTTTTAACAGGGAATTTCAGTGCATTTTTTGCCATTCCTGTATTTTCTAATTGACCAGGAATAAGGTGTCGTTTTGCTATTTCAATCTTTTCTTCAATAATATAGCCGGAAATATCTATCATTTCCATTCTGTCACGCAAGGCTGGACTGATTGATTCAATATTGTTTGCCGTTGCAATAAACATAACTTTCGACAAATCGAAATCCAATTCCAAATAATTGTCGTAGAATGTATTGTTTTGTTCCGGATCTAGAACTTCCAACAATGCTGATTCTGGGTCTCCATGAACATCTTTTCCGACCTTATCAACTTCATCAAGGACAAAAACCGGATTTGCTGTTTTTACTTTCTTTAAATTTTGAATAATTCGACCAGGCATAGAACCAATATATGTCTTTCTATGTCCACGAATTTCCGATTCATCGTGTAAACCTCCTAGAGACATACGACAATATTGTCTATTCAATGCTTTAGCTATAGACTTGCCCAACGATGTCTTACCTACGCCAGGAGCACCATACAAACATAAAATTGGCGATTTCATATCACCTTTCAGTTTTAGTACGGCTAAATACTCAATTATACGCTTTTTCACCTTATCCAACCCATAATGGTCTTGGTCTAAGATTTTTTCTGCACGCTCTAAATCGAAATTATCTTCACTATATTCATTCCATGGCAAGTCAAGCAAAGTTTGTACATAACTATATTGTACACTATAATCAGGAGAATGAGTTCCAATACGAGACAATTTAACCAATTCCTTTTCGAATTGTTTGGCAACTTCTTCTGACCATTTTTTTGTTTTCGCTTGTTCTCTAAACTTGTCCATTTCTTCTTCAACAGACTCCTCGCCCAATTCCGATTGGATTTGCTTGATTTGTTGATGCAAGAAGAAATCGCGTTGTTGTTGGTCTATATCTTGACGTGTCTTATTTAAGATATCATTCTTAATCTCCAAAATTTGTACTTGTTGCGACAACTCCTTCATAAGCAAAATTGCTCGTGATTTTAAGTCATTGCATTCTAATAGTACAATTTTTTTATCCAATGGCATATCGACATTCGACGACATGAAATTGATGATAAATTTTGGATTAGAGATGTTCTTAATCGCAAAAATAGATTCCTTTGGAACTTGCGAAGACATCTTTAAGACTTTTAGCGACAAGTCTTTCAAAGAAGAAATAATAGCTTCAAATTCTTTATCTACAAAAGCTGGAATTTCTTCGTTAGCCAACACGTTACACATCATATATGGTTCGTGTTGAACTTGATCCAATATAGAAATGCGTGCCAAACCTTGTAATATTACCATTGTATTACCATCTGGCATTTCTAAAATCTTCAAGATCTGTGCTGCTGTTCCTGTAGAATACAAATCACCAACCACAGGTTTTTCTATTCCAGCGTTCTTTTGCGTTGCAACACCAATAATTTTTTCTTTTTTATTGTAGTCACGAATCAAACGAATTGATTGTACACGACCTACAGTTATGGGCATTACAACCCCAGGAAATAAAATCGCATTTTTTAACGGCAAAATTGGCAGTACTCCAGGTATGTCAACTTTGTTTGGCGATAATACATCGTCATCGGCTACAATAGGGATTATTTCTGCGTTCGCCTCTATTGAGTCAAACAAAATATCTGATAAATTTTTCTTTGCCATACAGTCAAAATGTCAGTTTTTTCATACTTTTTCTTCGAATACGCAATATTTCAAATGGTATGCCATTTGTTAAAATTGCCTATTTTGACGTGTTTCTTCAAAGACTTTTGCCAAAATTGCAGATTCAACTTCATCAAAATCTTTGTGGCGACGAGCATACACTCTTTTGGCTGTATCTACTACTTTCTGAAACATATTTTCTTCTATGCCTTGAGAACCTCCTCTCGTGAACGAAGGAATAAAATTTCGAGGGAATCCTGCACTATAAATGTTTGCACAGATTCCAACTACTGTTCCAGTATTAAACATTGTATTTATAGCAGCTTTAGAATGGTCTCCCATCATTAGACCGCAAAATTGCAAACCTGTTTTTTCAAATTTCCCAGACGCGTAATTCCAAATCTTTATTTCTGAATAATCGTTCTTCAAGTTAGAATTATTGGTATCTGCTCCAAGATTACACCACTCGCCCACAACGGCATTTCCAAGATAGCCATCGTGACCTTTATTGGAATAACCTATGATTACAGAATTTTGAACTTCGCCACCAACTTTTGAATGCGGACCAATAGTTGTACCCTCGTAGATCTTTGCAGACATTTTCACAACAGAATGTTCATTCATTGCAAATGGACCACGAATAACGGCATTTTCCCAAACTTCAGCATCTTTACCAATATAAACCTTACCAGCCGACGCATTTATAATTGCAAATTCAACGCTTGCCCCTTCCTCTATAAATACATTCTCTGGACAAAGCACACGATTTGTAGCAGAAATCGGTTGTGATTTTCTTCCCTTTGTCACTAGTTCAAAATCAGTATCGATTTCTTTTGGATTTTGCTGAAAAATATCCCACAAATGTTGCAATCGACGCACTTCCCCAGCATATTCTTTCTTTTCAAGACCCATATTATGCAACTCTTTTGCATAGGTAGCTATCCATAAATCACCACAATATAGCGAAGTATTGAAAGGAAGATTTGCAATCGCATCTACCAAATCTTTTGTTGGAAAAATTGAACTATTAATACAAACATTTTCTTCGGATAAACGAAGTGGATATTTCTGTTGTAAATAATCTTCCGTCTTAAACGAGCAAGTTGTATTTAGCATACAATTCCATTTTTCCGTAATGGTAAGAATACCACAACGAATTTCGGAAACTGGACGAGTAAAAGTGAACGGTTTTAGTTCATTTCGAACTTCTGTATCGTAAAGAATGTAGTTTTTCATTGTCTTATTTTAAATCAAGCGACATAGTTTTAGGATATGTCACAGTATATGATAAATTCATTGTTTTTGTTTCGGCTGGTTTTAATTCATATTTCCAAGTAACTATACTTGATTCGTCTTTCACAGCACCTTCATACAATTCGTTTGAAATAGAAACCGAAGACATGCTTGAAACCGGAATATTATCTTGGATTTCTAGTTGAATAGCATTAGACTTGTTATTTTTCGCTGTAATCATCCAAGCAACAGATTGTTTATAATTCTTACCAACAGACGATTTTTTATTGAATTCATCAACCAACTTCCTATCCACAACAATAGCATTGTCTTGTCCCAAAGAGAACTGCAATGTGTCTGTTGTTTGAGAAATGTTTAAATACGAAGTTCCAACATATTTTCCACTTAAATACAACACTGCATCACCCGACAAGAAATTGTATTTAGCGAAATCGGTAGCTTTTGCTACTAAATATGCATGCTTATCTAATTTAGGAACGCAACGATAAACATAATCCGCTGGTAATGAATATTTATTAACAGTAAGCGTCGCATCGTTTTGCGATGATTTTACGCTGAACTTTTCTTGAATGGCAAACTCTATCGATGTCATTTTTGCATTCGTTGTGGTTGTTATACCAGCAGCTTTTTTAACCGGCATTTCTACTGCAGCCATTTTTTCTTCTTCATTTTCTTGAATTGCATCATAAGCAACAGCATTTTTCACTACAGCATAGGATTTTCTATATGTTACATGATTTTCACGCAAAACCCATTTCGATAAGATCGGAGCTGTACCATTTAATGTCGGGTTACCAGTTGAAAGCGTAATATTCACATTGTTCCAATCATATCCAGATGTTTGGAAAACTTTTGCTTTGTATGTAACCTCCATATTCTCATTAACATCGACAACACGAACTTCATAATATGGAGTCCAACTTGCGTTTGTTATGAAATAAGACAATTCCAATGTGATTTTTTGTTCTTTTTTTGAAGAAACTCCTACAACGACCTCCCCTTTTTTCTGTGCTCGCTTATAAACAGAAAGTTCTGAATTAACTTGTGCCAACGTATTTTTTACAATTGCAAGTTCTTTATCCGTTTCAAATATTTTTGTCTTTAGTTTCAATAATTCTGCCTGATAATACTTTAAAAACTTATCTAATTCTACAGTATTTAGATTCGAAGTTGTTCCCTTAATCTCTTTGTTTGCATCAAGCATCGTAATTGATTGGTTATAAACATCTTTCTCATTTGAGAGATTAGTAGCTCTGTCTATAAGTTCCAGTTGTAGTTTTGTCAGACTATCTACCTTGCGTGTTTGTGCATTCGACAATTGAAAAGACACATTCATAATGGTAAAATCTCCTATTCCTGCCAATTGAATAGATTCCTCGTTTACCATTGTCGGCAAGTCTGTCAATGTAACATAACTAACCCCCGAAGGTATGGTTGTAGATACAGAACTTTGTATCGTCGCACCTTCTAAATACACGGTTACGTCTGAAATTTTAGGAGAAACAGTAATATTCGTAGAAAACGCTTGTGTTGCCAAACTTACAATGGCAAAAAACATTGAAATCTTCTTCATAATCGATTGAATTTTAAGAATACATTATTGTTTTTTCGCTCCAAATGTCCAGCCGAAAGAGAGTTCAAAATTTGGGCTAAAATAGAATTCATTATTTCTTGCCCCCATTCCAATACCTAATTCCATCTCAGCCGTTAAACCACCGGCAATACAACCTTTACCAAATACAGAAACACCTGCTAAATGTTCTATTTGATTTACTTTTTCAAACACTTTTCCGTCATCAGCAACGACATAATTATCATCATTCTTATATGCTGCTATTTCGGCTTTCTTGCCCGAAAGATCTACAGCATCTTTTGAGGTATAATTCCAATATTTATATGAAACGCTCAAGCCATACTGAAGCATACATGCTGTTTGGGCTTTTGGAAAATAAAAACGAGGATTGACCATTCCATAAATGCCACCAGGAATACATGTCTGTTGTGCCTCATTGAACAAAATTCTTGTACCCATAATTGTTCCCACTCCCAATCGTACAGAAAAAGCAGGGACTATATGTAATTCATAATCTAGATTTGCCGTACCTGTTGCAAATTGCAACACATTTGTAGAAATAAAATGTTTACATTCCGAAAGACAAACGGTTTGTGTTATTTCGGTTGTATCAATTTCATAGCTTTCTACATCCTGAGCAAAAGAATTTACATAAGACAATATAGCACAAGATGTTGCAATAATTAACCTAAACAATTTCTTCATCTAAATAAATTTTAATTAAACTTTATTAAATAGACCAAATCTCTTTGTCTTTTGTTACAAATCACATACCAAAAACGAAATCAATCAAAAGAATATTATTTCTTTTTTGATTTTGTACGATAAACATCTGATGGATTTATAGGACGAATGTCTTCGTACCAATGAAAATCATCAATCTTTTCGAGTTTTTTAGGGAATTGTTTTATAGGACTGAATGTACCTTCAGGCTTGTTTTTAAATACAATTTGATCAAGTTTTCCATTCTTTAAGTAAGCAGAAATATCGCTACAAATAGCCCTATTCACTCCCACTATTTCGTCTTCATCCTTTAGATAATACAATGTCTCGCCATTCTGGAACAAATCGACACGATACAATTCGTTATTTTTCACATAACCGACCAACGATTTTCCTTTCATTTGATTGTATTTATCTTTTCCACAAAGAGCTGCAACAAAAGCATCAGATTGGATTAATATTTTTTCTATACTACTATTATTTTTGCCTAGTTTAATGCGAATGTCAAAACCTGTCATTTGGTTTTCTTCAGACCAAACAATCGGCTCCGTGCAGAGATAAATCATAGAATCCAAGGAATTATACACCAAAGAATCACAAACTCCTTGAAGATCATCTTTATAAAATCGTGTCTTATGGTATGCTTTCACCACTTGGTATGAGATAGAATCAGTTAACATTGAATCTGGATTTGCTATTGTGTATTGGTTAAAATAAATACTATCGGCATGTAGATACAACGAATCTGCGCCAAATGCTTTTACCGCCATTACACTATCTGTCACGAATACGGACTGTTTTTTCCCTTGATAAAAGCCATATTGAGAATACAACGTGATTTTTTCAACAGTATCGACAATCACTGCATTTTTTCGGATTGTACCTTCGTCTTTTTTTCGGTCATAAAACATATCGTCGCCATATACAAAACGCGATCCGCTACTCAAATAAGAATCTTTATACAATTGAGCTTGGTCGGATTTTGTATTATACCACCCATTTTTTGTAAAAATCTTATTATTTTGACTTGTAACTGTAGTTGGACCAACAAAATAGGCAACATTATTTCCCGTTTTATATTTCAACGTATCGGTATTCATTACATAGCTCGCATTAGTAAGAACCACATTGTTTTTAAAAAACAACATTCGTTCATTCACATAATAACGGCCAATTTCGCTACTCAAAATATTCGTTTCATCTACGATTTTACCTCCATTTTGGTAAAATCCCATATTTTGAGACAAGTCATAATCTAAAAAATGTGTGGTAAGATTCATCCTACCATGAACCATACGAATATTTCCACGCATACTCGCCATATTCGACGAACTAGAATAATACAACGTATCGCCATACACTGTAACATCTTTGTTTACAATACGAACATTCCCATACGCTTCAAAACGATTGTCTGCCGAATAAGACAGCGCACTGTCGCAATACATGCAAACATCATTATGTTGAAACATTACATTACCATACAAACGTCTAACTTCCCTATCTCCTTTCATCACATCAGTTCTCTTGATTTCAACCTTTGTCTTTTGCGCAAAAGAAGAAATTACAGAACAAACGAAAACAAATAAAAACAGGATGCGTTTCATTATTCAACTATAAGTTTATTTATAATATCATCAACACTTATACCTTCCGCTTCGGCCTTGTAATTTTTCACAATACGATGACGAAGTATAGGCAAAGCAACCGCTTTCACATCTTCTATATCCGGCGAATATTTTCCATGAACAGCAGCATGCGCTTTTGCACCAACAATCAAATATTGAGAGGCACGAGGACCAGCGCCCCATGACAAATACTCTTTAGCAAAAGAATTTGTAGTTCTTTCCTTTCTTGTCTTTGCAACCAATTCTACGGCAAAACGTATAACCGTATCATTTACAGGCATTTTACGTACAACCTGCTGATATGCGACGATATCTTCAGAAGACAAAACAGTTGACACTTCGCAATTCGTTGCTCCTGTGGTAGCCTTTACAATTGCTATTTCTTCATCCACAGAAGGATAATTCAACGTCACATTAAACATAAAACGGTCCAATTGAGCTTCAGGAAGCGGATAAGTACCTTCCTGTTCTATAGGATTTTGCGTAGCAAGAACAAAAAAAGGAGCTTCCAAAGCATAACGTTTTCCTGCCGCAGTAACAGAATATTCCTGCATTGCTTCAAGAAGAGCAGCTTGCGTTTTTGGCGGAGTACGGTTTATTTCGTCAGCTAACAAGAAATTTGTGAACAAAGGACCTGGAATAAATTGAAATTGACGATCACTATTCAATATCTCAGTTCCAATAATATCACTTGGCATCAAATCTGGAGTAAACTGAATTCTATTATTCTTCAAGCCTAAAACCTGTGCCATAGTCGTCACCAACAATGTCTTTGCCAATCCAGGCACACCCACAAGAAGACAATGTCCCTTACTAAAAATAGACAACAACACATCATCAATTATAGTATCTTGTCCTATAACTTTTTTATGAATCTCCTGTTTCAAAGACGAAAACACGCTTTGTAAGGAATCTATAGCTTCAACATCGTCTGTAAATTTCATTGTAAATTCTAACTAACAATGCAAAAGTAGGTAGAAAAAAAATAATCTCCTATTTTCATACAAGATACATATTAACATATAATTAAACGCAGTACAACACATTTTAGCATACAAAAACACTTTTTTCCAAACAAAAACAGATGCCTCGACAAACAAATTGAAAAATTATGTATATTTGTTCATTATTAATTGATAAACTTAAATTTTAAAGTATATGAAAGTTACTGTTGTTGGAGCAGGAAATGTTGGAGCTACTTGTGCTAACGTTCTTGCATTTAAAGAAATCGCTGACGAAGTTGTAATGCTTGACATTAAAGAAGGCGTTTCTGAAGGAAAAGCAATGGATATGATGCAAACAGCTCAATTATTGAGCATGGACACTCGTATCATTGGTTGTACAAACGATTATGCTAAAACAGCTGATTCTGATGTTGTAGTTATCACTTCTGGTATTCCAAGAAAACCAGGTATGACTCGTGAAGAACTTCTTGGTGTAAATGCCGGTATCGTTAAAGGTGTTGCAGAAAACATTTTGAAATACTCTCCTAACACTATCATCGTTTGTATCTCTAACCCTATGGATACAATGACTTACTTAGCTCTTAAATCTCTTGGTTTGCCAAAGAACAGAGTAATTGGTATGGGTGGTGCTCTTGACAGTTCTCGTTTCAAATATTTCTTATCACAAGCAATCGGTTGCCATTCAAGCGAAGTTGAAGGTTTTGTAATTGGTGGTCACGGTGACACAACTATGATTCCTATGACTCGTTTCGCAACATACAAAGGTCTTCCTGTTTCTAACTTCCTTTCTGCTGAAAAAATCGAAGAAGTTGCAAAATCTACAATGGTAGGTGGTGCTACATTAACAGGTTTACTTGGTACTTCTGCTTGGTATGCTCCAGGTGCTGCAGGAGCTGCAGTTGTTGAAGCTATCCTTCACGACCAAAAGAAGATGATTCCTTGTTCTGTTCTTCTAGAAGGTGAATATGGACAAAACGACATCTGTATTGGTGTTCCTGTAATTCTTGGTAAAAACGGTATTGAAAAAATCGTTGAACTTCCATTGAATGATGAAGAAAAAGCTAAATTCGAAGCTAGTGCAAAATCTGTACAAGGAAACATCAACACATTAAAAGAATTGAAATTAGTTTAATATCTTAACTTCAATCATACAAAAAGGCAACCATTTGGTTGCCTTTTTTATTTATATAACAAACAAAAAAAACGATGTCCATATTTGAACATCGTTTTTTCACATCTACTCTATTTTTACTATTACTTTTTTAAAGCAGCAATACTTTCTTGTAATGTTTTAATCTTACTTTCTGCATCTGCTTTTTTCTTGCGTTCGTTTTCTACAACTTCTGGTTTTGCGTTGGCAACAAACTTCTCATTTCCAAGTTTTTTCATTACAGAATTTAAGAAACCTTCCAAATATTTGATTTCTTCTTCCATTTTAGAAATTTCTTCTTCTGCATTCACCATACCACCTAGTGGAATTGCATATTCTGTAGTTCCAACCATAAACGAAGCAGAAGTTGCATCTTTTTCACCTTTAGAAATTGAAGTTAAATTACAAATTTTTAACAATACAGCATCATAAGCATCATTGTGTTCGCCTTTTGCAATCACAAGATCTAAAGTGTTTTTATTTGGAATGTTTCTTTCCAAGCGAACTGTACGAACATTTGCCACAAGATTCTTAACAGATTCAAAATCAGCAACTAATTTTTCGTTTTTACAATCTGCTTTTGGCATTAATGAAACCATTACGCTCTCACCTTCCTTACGTTCTTTTACAGCTTGCCAAACTTCTTCTGTAATGAATGGCATAAATGGATGTAATAACAATGTAAGTTTTTCGAAGAAATCTAATGTTTGTTCTAATGTCTTCTTATCTATTGGTTGACCATATACAGGTTTTACCAATTCTAGATACCATGCAGAGAATTCATCCCAGAACAACTTATATACCGTCATCAATGCTTCCGACAAACGATATTTTTCGAAATCATCATTAATTTCTTCAATTGTAGCGCTCAATTTAGCATTGAACCATTCAACAGCAAGTTTTGCATATTCAGGTTGTTCGATATCTGCAACTTCCCAACCTTTAACCAAACGAAGTGCGTTCCAAATTTTACTGTTAAAATTACGTCCTTGTTCACAAAGACTTTCATCGAACAAGATATCGTTTCCTGCTGGTGCAGAAAGCATCATACCCATACGAACACCATCGGCACCATATTTTTCGATAAGCATCAAAGGATCAGGAGAATTACCAAGACTCTTGCTCATCTTACGACCAATCTTATCGCGTACAATACCTGTAAAATACACATTACGGAAAGGAACATCCTTCATATACTCTTCACCTGCCATAATCATACGAGCAACCCAGAAGAAAATAATATCCGGACCTGTTACCAAGTCTGCTGTTGGATAATAGTATTTTATTTCTTCATTTCCAGGAGTATTGATTCCATCGAACAATGAAACCGGCCATAACCATGAAGAGAACCAAGTATCAAGCGCATCTTCATCACGAGATAATTGATCGATTGTAATATTTTCAAATCCTGTTATTTTCTTTGCTTCTGCAAGTGCTTCCTCTGCTGTCAAAGCAACAACAAATTTTTCTTCCTCTCCTTCTGCTGTCGGTAAGAAATACGCTGGAATTCGATGTCCCCACCACAACTGACGACTGATACACCAATCTTGAATGTTTTCCAACCAGTTACGATATGTAGTTACATATTTTGTTGGATAAAACTTGATTTTTCCTTCCAATACAGGTGGCAAAGCAATATCAGCAAAATGCTTCATTGACAAGAACCATTGTTTACACAAACGAGGTTCAACAGCAGTATCAGCATTACGTTCAGAATAACCAACTTTATTTTCGTAATCTTCAATCTTTTCCAACAAATCAGCAGACTGCAAGTCGATTGCAATTTGTTTGCGTACATCCATACGATCCTGTCCAACATACATTCCTGCTGCTTCAGAAATAGTTCCATCAGGATTGAATATATCGATAGTCTCTAAATTGTGAGTTTTTCCTAATGCGTAGTCATTTACGTCATGTGCAGGAGTAACCTTCAAACAACCTGTACCGAATTCTATATCAACATAACGGTCTTCAATAACAGGAATCACACGATTCACAAGTGGAACTACAACTTTATGTCCACGTAACCATTGATTCTTTGGATCTTTTGGATTGATACACATTGCTGTGTCACCCATTATTGTTTCCGGACGTGTTGTTGCGACTACAGCATAATATCCTTTTGCATCTTTATGTAGAACTTCACCTTCGCAATTTGTAGGAACAACAGGGTTTACATCTGCATCTGCCACATAATAACGCAAATAATACAATTTACTCTTTTCGTCACGATAGATTACTTCTTCGGTAGAAAGTACTGTTTGTGCTTTAGGATCCCAGTTTACCATACGAAGACCGCGGTATATCAATCCTTTCTTATATAGGTCAACAAACACTTTCATCACACTTTCCGAACGAGGTTCGTCCATTGTGAAAGCTGTACGGTCCCAATCGCAAGAAGCACCAAGCTTACGTAATTGTTTTAGGATGATACCTCCGTGTTCGTCTGTCCACTCCCAAGCATGTTTTAAAAATTCTTCGCGAGTTAAATCACGTTTTTTTATGCCTTGAGCTGCCAATTTATTTACAACCTTAGCTTCTGTTGCAATAGAAGCATGGTCAGTACCTGGTACCCAACAGGCATTTTTCCCCATCATACGAGCACGACGCACCAAAATATCTTGAATTGTATTATTCAACATGTGTCCCATGTGTAACACACCTGTAACATTTGGTGGAGGAATTACTATCGTGTATGGAGCACGACTATCTGGTTTTGAACTAAAATATTTATTGTCCAGCCAATACTGGTACCACTTTGCTTCGACATCCGAAGGATTGTATTGAGAAGGTAAAGCCATTGTTATTATATTTTATGCGTGCGAAGGTAGTGTTTTTAATTGACAATTGACAATTGATAATTGACAATTTTTATTGAGTTTACGCTCAATTGAAAGCTTTTTTCTATTATAGCTTTTACTTATATGAAATTAAGACGGAAATATAATTGAAACTTATTTTTATAAATAACACCAAACAAATAACAATAAAAGAATAACAAACATGATTATATCTAAATTCACTATTTTTTGTCTTTGCAAAAAATCATATAAGACAATATATTTGCCCTACACCAAATTAATAATCAAATGCAAAAAAACGAAAACCTACAGCCTATAGGCATAGAAGAAATTAAAACAAAAATCTACGAAGTTCGCGGAATGAAAGTAATGTTAGACAAGGATTTAGCAAAAATGTATGGCACAACAACAAAGAACCTAAAAAGACAAGTAAAAAGAAATATATCTCGTTTTCCATCCGATTTCATGTTAGAACTAAATAATGATGAATACAATCTTTTAAGGAGCCAAATTGGCACCTTAAAACAAGGAGAACATAGTAAATATCCTCCTTATGCTTTCACTGAATACGGAATTGCAATGTTAAGCAGTGTTTTAACCTCCGAGATTGCAGCACAAGTAAACATTACTATTATGCGTGCTTTTATTGTAATGAAACAAAATATTTTAGAGATTCAACAACGTAAGCAAGAAATAAACGAAACAAATATAAAAATAGAGAAAATTTATTCTTATATCGAAGAGATTCTTCACGATCAAAACGACATAAATGAAGATACTGCGACTCAACTGGAACTTATAAATCAAACTCTTGCAGAATTACAAAACGAAAAATCTTTACGAGAGAAGGCACTTACACGAACACCTATAGGATTTAGGATAGAAAAATAAAAAAGGCGGAGTAGAAACCCCGCCTTATGTAAGATTTAAAATTATTTCTTATTTAAACTTTTCTGCCAATGCCTTAAATTCCTTTCGAGCCGAATGACGTTCATATAGAACGCTATAAACAGCTTGAGTAATTGGCATATTTACATTATATTTTTCATTTGCATGAACTATACAATATACGCCTGTATAGCCTTCTGCAACCATATTCATCTCAAGTTGTGCAGCTTTTACAGAGTAACCCTTGCCTATCATAGCACCAAACGTACGATTGCGACTAAATTGCGAATATGATGTAACAAGTAAATCACCAAGATATACTGAATCATTAATATCACGTTTCAAAGGTTTCACAACATCTAGGAAACGTTTCATTTCCTGAATTGCATTTGAAGTTAAAGCAGAAGTAAAATTATCTCCATAACCTAAACCGTGTGCAATACCAGAAGCCAACGCCATCACATTCTTCAAAACGGCAGAATACTCAATTCCTTCCATATCTTTTGAAACACAAGTGTGAATGAATGAAACTTTCATCATTTCTGCCACTGTTTTCGCAAGTTTTTGATTTGCCGAACCTATTGTCAAATACGACACACGTTCCATTGCAACTTCTTCTGCATGACAAGGGCCAGAAATAACAGCCATTTGTCTAGGTTTTACCTTAAAACGTTCTTGCAAATATTCAGAAACAAGCATAACTTTTTCCGGTTCCATACCTTTTACCGCTGTCACCAATTGTTTCTTCGACAAATCAACAGTAATGCCAGCGCATAAAGAATCAATAAATTTTGAAGGAACGCAAAAGATAATTATGTCAGCATCACGGACTGCATCATCTGCATTGTCGAATATGCGCAATTTTTTTGTATTATATTCGATATCAGAAACATACATAGGATTATGTCCTGTTTGCTCAATACCTTCTTTTATTTCAGGTTCTCGGATATACCAAGAAACTGATTTTTGACTCATATGAAGTATTTTCACAATGGCACTAGCCCAACTGCCACTACCAAGTAAAGCTACTGTATTTTTTGATTTCATAATTACTGATTCAACCAAGATTTAACATCTTCAGGTTTTGGATTTGTTAGATTTAGTTTGTTTTTCTTGTTGTAGCCACACATGTCTGCATGCATTTTTGTAAACTTAACAGCCTGAGCATCTGCCAATTTTACAAAACCAAGAGCTTGAATAACTTCTGCCCATTCTTGTGGAATTCCAGCTGCAACATACACAGAAATATCATCTTTTACCGCTTTTTTCTCAGGTTTCATTTGTGGGAAGAACAATACATCTTGAATTGTTGAAGCACCTGTCATAATCATACACAAGCGATCTATACCCATACCCATACCTGATGTTGGAGGCATACCATATTCCAAAGCACGAACAAAATCATGATCGATAAACATAGCTTCGTCATCACCTTTTTCTGATAAACGAAGTTGATCTTTGAATCGTTCATATTGATCGATAGGATCATTCAATTCTGAATATGCATTACATAATTCTTTTCCGTTTACCATCAATTCGAAACGCTCTGTAAGATTTGGATTGTTTCTATGTTTTTTACATAAAGGAGACATTTCTATTGGGTAATCAATGATGAATGTTGGCTGAATATATGTTCCCTCACAAAATTCACCGAAGATTTCATCTATCATCTTGCCTTTACCAAACGTTTCATCAACATGGCCAAGCTTCAATTCATGGCAGATAGAACGAATCTCATCTTCCGACTTACCATCTAAATCATAGCCAGTCTTTTCTTTTATCGCATCAAGCATAGTAATACGCTTGAATGGAGCTTTGAAACTGATAGTTTTACCATCGAAAGTTGTTTCTGTAGAACCATTTACAGCAATACAAATTGTTTCCAACAATTGTTCAGTGAAAGCCATCATCCAATTGTAATCCTTATAAGAAACATAGATTTCCATACAAGTAAACTCTGGATTATGGAACTTATCCATACCTTCGTTACGGAAGTTTTTACCAATTTCATATACACCTTCGAAACCACCAACTATCAATCGTTTCAAATACAATTCCGTAGCAATACGACAATACAAGTCTATATCCAAAGAATTATGGTGAGTAATGAACGGACGAGCACTTGCTCCACCAGGAATTGCCTGTAAAATTGGAGTTTCAACTTCCAAATAACCACGAGAGTTAAAGAAAGAACGCATTGTTTCCAATATTTTCGCACGTTTTACGAAAACATCTTTCACACCGCCATTTACAACCAAATCCACATAACGTTGACGATAACGCAATTCAGGATCGCTGAATGCATCATATACAATACCATCTTTCTCCTTTACTATTGGAAGCGGACGAAGAGATTTACTCAATACCGTTAAAGTTTTAACATGAACTGAGATTTCACCCATTTGTGTAACGAAAGCATACCCCGAAACACCTACAAAGTCACCAATGTCAAGTAATTTCTTGAAAACTTCGTTATATAATGTTTTGTCTTCGTCTGGACAAATTTCGTCACGATTAATATATAATTGTATTCTTCCAAAAGAATCTTGTAATTCTGCGAAAGACGCTTTACCCATCACACGGCGTGCCATTAAACGACCAGCCAAAGTAATATCTTGGAACAATCCACTTTCAGGAGTAAATTTTTCTAAGATTTCTTTTGAGTTTGCTGTTACCGTATATTCTGCTTCCGGATACGGATTAATTCCCAAATCACGCAATTTTTGTAAAGAATTTCTGCGTACTTGTTCTTGTTCACTCAATTGTTGCATAATATTCGAATAAAATTTCGGCAAATATAGACAATATCATATTTAAACAAACTGAAAGTTTTAAAAGATTACGAACAATATACCGAATAGCACATAAATATCTGCCGACTGATACTTACGTCTCCTATTCCTGTATTGTCGTTATTTCCAGAAATTCAGTTTTAACTTTTTTCGGTAGTTTTTTTACCACTTCGGAATAACTATGGCGAATTAACCCTTGAATTTTTGAATTCGATAAATTACCAAACAAATTCAGTTGATTCCACAAACGTTTATTCATGTGGTATGCCCCTGAAATTTCAGGAAACTCATCTCGTAATTCTACTGCATATTCAGGATCACACTTCAAAACGAACCATTCGGTGTTTTCCAAATCTATCATAGCAAAGATTTTTCCACACACACGAAAAACCAAGGTGGTTTCATCAAAAGGAAAGTCTTCCGTCGCCAAAGGCAACGAAAGACAATATTCTCTGACAGTTTCGATATTCACTTCTACCCTAATTTTTGAATCTCTGCATATACGAAATCCACAAGTTCTTTTACATACTCATACGAAAATTTGAACTCGATTCCCGCAGCTTTATAAATTTCAGGTATTGATTTTGTATAACCAAGTTTCATAAACGCCTCATAATGCTCCAATGCCTGTTGTGGATTTTCTTTGTATTGTTTCCACATTGCTATAGCACCAAGTTGAGCAAAACCATACTCAATATAATAGAAAGGTACTTCATATATATGTAATTGTTTTTGCCATGTGCATCTACGAATTTGTTCTAAATCAGACCAATCAATAGTATTTCCTGATTCAAATTCTTGAAGTATATGTACCCATTGTGATTCTCGTTCAGCTGCAGAATGTGTTGGATTTTCATATAACCAATGTTGGAATTTGTCAATTATTGCAATCCATGGAATTACAGACAAAACACCTTCTAACTGGCTTCGTTTTGCACGTTTCAAATCCTCTTCTTTTTCAAAAAAGAAATGCCAATGTTCCATAGAAATCAATTCCATACTCATTGAAGCAAGTTCCGCCACTTCCGAAGGCAAGTCTTTAAATTCCACCAATGGTAAATCTGCAGAAATAATAGAATGAATAGCGTGTCCTCCTTCGTGAACTAATGTTTCTACATCATGCAAAACACCTGCAGCATTCATAAATATGAATGGTATATTACTCTCGTACAATGGATTATTGTAACCGCCAGGAGCTTTTCCTATTCTTGACTCCAAATCCCAATACCCATTTTCTGACAATAAACGAAGACAATCACCATAATATGGTTTTATTTCTGAAAAACAGGCAATTGTTTTTGCAACAAAATCCTTGGTATCGGTAAAAGGTTTCAATGCGGATTTTTGATCGGCATCAACTTCCATATCCCATGGTTTTAATACATCTAAACCAAGTTTTTGTTTCCTCTTCTTATTAATTTCTGTTAAAATTGGAGGTACAGCTTTTTGAATTGCTTGATGAAACGCAAAACAGTCTTCCTTCGAATAATCAAAACGGCAAAGACTTTTGAACTTATAATCTCTAAAGTTTTTAAACCCTGCATTTAAAGCAACTTGATGTCGTTTTGCTATCAATTTCGAAAGTAAATCATTCAGAACATCACGATCTTGTAAACGACGTTGTTGCATCTTCATATACACTGTTTCACGAACAGATCGGTCGGTTTTCTTCAAATATACAGAAGCCTGTTGCAACGTCTTGGTTCCTTCATGCTCAATTGTCATTTGCGAAGTAACATTGCCATACTCTTGCTCCATAGTTGATAATTCAGCAATCAACGGAACATTTTCCTCACGAAACAATGCAGCACGTTGTTGCATTGCTTTTTTCATAATCGCATAATCACCATCAAGAGAATTGAAGAATTCGCAATCGAGACATTTTTTATCTAACAAATTTGAAAACTTCTGTTCTTCTGGCTCAATTTCCGTTACAAACACATTAAAATGATCACGCAAAGCTTCATTCGCTGTATCGCAAGTCATTTTTATATAGCGCCACGACATATCCTCTTCCATAACAGCTTCTACCTCACTTCGAAAAGCAAGGAATTCTAACATTGCAGCTTCTGAATCAATAGGAAATGCAAGCAATTGTTCGTAGTATGGACGAATGTCTTCCCACGAATTTATTTGTAAATCTGCAGGCAAATATTTTCTTTTCTGTTTTGCCTGTTCCAATACACTACTCATGGTTATTATTTTTGACTTTCTTCTGCTTTTTCGTCAAAATTCAAAAGTCCTTTTGAACAAAGTATATTATACCAATTTAACACTTTTTTCATATCCGATACATATACTCGTTCTTTGTCGTAGTTTGGCAAAACGTCACCAAAATAATCTTTAATATCTTCGTTTGTCGATTTTGAAGAGATAGAAGTCAATCCTTTATTTTCCATTTTATAAATTGACTTGAAAATGTCTGCCAATGGTACTTCTTCGTCTTCTGTGTAAATTGCAATATCTTCTAACGCACTAACTTTTGAAGAAAAATATACTGGAATTTTCTTTCCTGTTTCTAATGATTCAACAATAATACTTCGTGATGATTGAGCAACTAATTTGAACAATCCTGATTGTCCCGAAATAGATAAAATATCTTTTAACATAATAGTAATGAATTATTTAATATTTCTTTGTTTTTTTATTCTTTCGTAAGCTTCATTTATTTTTCTAAACTTTTCATTCGCAGACTTTTGTACATCTTCCCCAAGATGACTGACCTTATCTGGATGATATTTTATAGCCATTTTCTTGTAAGCTTTTTTTACTTCCTCGTCAGTTGCATCCGAAGTAATTTCCAAAACTTGATATGCACTATCCAAATCATCATAGAATGTTGCTTTTATCGATTGACTATCGACAGAAGAAATACCAAGTAACGAAGCAATATTTTCAATTACAGATATCTCGCTTGGATCTATAAAGCCATCACTTTGAGCAACAGAATACAGAAGATGCAACAACTCCAAACGAGATGCATATTGCATATTCTGACGTATTTGTGTACAGACATCAACAAGTGGAATATCTTTCTTCAAGACATCACGTAATGCTTTTAACATATTTGTAGCACGAGATTCGCCAAAAGAAGAAAGAAGATATTTTTTCACATAATCCAACTCCGATTTCTTAACAATACCGTCAGCCTTCATTACGGCGGCAATAAGAACAAGCAACGAAATATAGAAATCATTTTGCGACATTCTACGTTGTTGTTCAAACGGATCTGCAGTTCCTGCTGATGTACTGCCAACCGTAGGAGAAGTAACATTATCAAACAAGGAACCTATAGCACCACCTATCAAAGCACCTATAATTCCACCTGTGGCAAAACCTATACCAGCACCTATCCAACGACCTAATCCCATATTCTCTTTTTTATAGTATTATATACTTTTATAACCTGTGAGATTACAAAGGTATCATTATTTTCTATAATAAAATCCGCTTCCGCAACTGCTTTTTTAGTCGAAGACTGATTGTTTATTCTTTTTAAAACAGTATTCGCATCACAATTGTCGCGTTTTTGTACTCGTTGCACACGAATTTCATCATCAGCAACGACAACAATAGAGGCATCAAATTTCTTGTATAAATCCGATTCATACAGTAAAGCCGTCTCCATAATCGTGAAATCAGAGTTTTGTTTTTCACTCCATTTCTCATAATCCAACCAAACACGTGGATGAACAATAGCATTAACTTTTTCACAAAGTGACCTATCAGAAAAAATTGCATCTGCCATTATTTTTTTCTGCAATCTACCATCTTTATACAAATCACTTCCAAGTAGCGATTGCAACGAAGACACTATGTACTCATCTTCTTCCATCAACTTACGAGCACGACTGTCGCTATCGTACACCGGCACTCCCAAAACAGAAAAAACTCGTGCAACTATACTCTTGCCACTTCCTATTCCACCTGTTAATGCAATATGTTTTTTCATAATTTACTTTTCTAAAACTTCAGCAATTATTCCATCCATTTCAGGATTTTGACGAATCAAACGAACAAATTTTGGATACCGAACAATTTCTACAGGAACCATACCCGACGCTGTTCGTTTTTCATAATCAGCAACAGCTTCAAAATCAGACGGATAATAATCTTCCACACGGCTGATTGGAATCAAGAATGCAATAGAAACTTTATCTTTCATCAAATCTACCAAGACTGAACTATCTTGCGGTACATTTAACAATTTAATAGGAACCGATATAGACTGTTCTGTAAATTTCGCAACTTTTCCAGAAATCGTAACCTTATCATTGCTTACAGTAACATTCGTTAGAGGTTTTACTTTCACAGAAACAGAAAACGCCTCCTTTACCTTCTTCAATTCTACAGATTCACAATAAACATATTGTATATTATCCAAATCTTTTTGAGTACCATAGACAAACACCGAATCAGGCTCTACTTGCAATTCTCCATCAAGTTCATATTGTTGACCAAATGTTATGTCAACATCAGCTTTTACCGGCACTAACTTTGAATCCATCGCCTCATAGCCAAAAATTATTTCATTAGGATATACATCCAAAACTTTCAATTGACTACCTAACGAACTTAAAAAAGAAGCATCTTTCGTACTAACATGAGTCACTCCTTGTTGATCATAATTATCAACATCAACCACAATTTCCGACCCATCAAAAAAATAATAATTCCACAAGCCCCAGCCTGTACTTTCTACAGTAACAAGTAAATGATTTGGGACATTCGACACCAAAACCTTTGATTTTGGAAGATTCACATAACGGAGATTAAGAGTAATTTGTTCATCGTATGTTTTTCCCATTTCTCTCGTTAGCCAAAAGACAAATGAGAACAAAAGGCAAACAAAAAAAGGAAAATAATTCCTATAACCTTTTAAAAAGGCAATATGACGTTTACTATACGAATGACTTAGTTTCACATTGTAAAAATAAAAAAGGTTGACGAATATTCATCAACCTTTCACACAAAAAATCTTAATTGTTTTATTTTGCTTGTTCTGCCAAAGCTGCTTGATCTTTCAACAATGCAGATTTACTTATTTTAATAACTACATCTTTCGCAATTTCCAACAAAACTGTTCCGTCACCTTTAATGTCAATCACTTTACCACTGATTCCACCAATAGTAATAACAGAATCACCTTTTTTCAAATTATCACGAAATTTTTGTGCTTCTTTTTGTCTTTTCATTTGTGGGCGGATCATAAAGATGAAGAAAATCACCATAATACCAACCAACAACAACAAACTTCCTATTCCATTTCCTTGAGCTGCAGGATCTACTTGTAATAACATATACATAATCTTTTATTTTTCCACAAAATTACAAGTTTCCACTTACCTACAATTTTTTATCTACAATCTAAATAAAAAAAACTATTTTCTTTATTCAACAAGTTCCCCAAACACAATTCCGTCTTTATACGACAACTTCACAGGCACAATTGTGTTTTTTGCATTCCAAGGAATTTTCGCCTGTACTTTTATATAATTATCGGTAAATCCAACCTGATATCCTTCTTTATTTTTAGTTTCAAACAAAACCGGACGTATTGTGCCATCATACTTCTTATAAAATGTATGAAGTTGTTGTTCCGACAATTGATGTAAACGAACGCTTCGTTCTGTACGAACAGATTCCTGAATATGTGGTTTTATTTGTAACGCATCGGTATTTTCTCGTTCCGAATATGTAAAGACATGCACAAAACTGATACCTAGAGATTGAATAAAATCGTAAGATTTTTGGAAATATTCATCTAATTCACCAGGAGAACCAACCATCACATCCATTCCAATAAATGCGTCAGGCATTTTTTCGTGAACTTCCGCAATCTTTTTTGCAAAGAAATCTGTCGTATAACGACGGCGCATTAGTCGTAGAACTTCATCACATCCACATTGTAGCGGAATATGGAAATGAGGCATAAACGCACGAGAATTCACAACAAAATCAATGACTTCACTTGTTAGCAAGTTCGGTTCTATCGAAGAAATACGATATCGTTGAATACCATCGACAGTATCTAGCGCACGTATCAAATCAATAAAAGTCTCTCCTGTCGTTTTTCCAAAATCGCCAATATTTATACCACTCAACACTATTTCCTTAACGCCACGGCTTGCAATTTCTTCTGCTTGTTGAACTAAATTCTTGATAGTTGTATTACGACTTTTCCCACGAGCAAGAGGAATTGTACAATATGAACATCTATAATTGCAGCCATCCTGCACTTTCAAGAACGAACGAGTCCGTTCCGAACACGAATACGCCTCATTAAATGTCTCAACCTTTTCTATTGGCGTCACAAGACCTTCTGGAGTAATCGTCGCCATGCGTTCTTTTTCAAGAGCAATTACTCGTTCCGTTATAGAAAATTTTTCTTGCACACCTAAAACCAACGCCACGCCATCTAATTGTAATAATTCTTGCGGTTTTAATTGAGCATAACAACCAACCACAACAATTTTAGCATTCGGATTTCGTTTATGAGCTGCACGAATTGCTTGCCTACCTTTTTTATTTGCAGATTCTGTTACACTACATGAATTTACAATATAATAATCGGCAACATCAGAAAAAGCAACATGTTCAAAACCATGTTCGGTAAATTTACGAGAAATCGCATCCGTTTCCGCATAATTCAATTTACATCCTAATGTATAAAAACCAATTGTAGCCATAGCAATAAAATTCGTGCAAATATAAAATTTATCATGATTACAACATTAAATTCTATCGAACGAACGAAAAATCATATAAAAAATGCTAAAAAATTGTTAAAAACAAATGAAATACACTTGACTTTTTCTTGCAATCGTATATATTTGCGTGTTTTTTTGGGTGTAATAGGTAGATATGAGACAGTTAAAAATTACAAAACAAGTAACAAACAGAGATACTCCGTCATTAGACAAGTACTTACACGAAATCGGTAAAGTTGACCTAATTTCAGCTGAAGAAGAGGTTGAATTAGCAAAAAGAATCAAAGAAGGTGACCAAAAGGCACTCGACAAATTGATAAAAGCAAACTTGCGTTTCGTTGTTTCTGTATCAAAACAATACCAAAACCAAGGTTTAAGCCTACCCGACCTTATCAACGAAGGTAACCTAGGTTTGATTAAAGCAGCACAAAGATTTGATGAAACTCGTGGTTTCAAATTCATTTCATATGCAGTTTGGTGGATTCGTCAATCTATCTTACAAGCTTTAGCTGAACAAGCTCGTATTGTTCGTCTTCCTTTAAACAAGATTGGAAACATCAATAAAATCAATAAAACGCTTTCGAATCTAGAGCAAGAATTTGAACGCGAACCAACAGCAGAAGAAATCGCAAACGAAATGGGTTGCGGAACGTCTGATGTAAAAGAATCTATGAAGAATTCAGGTCGTCACATTTCTATGGACGCCCCTCTTTCACAAAGTGAAGAAGGTACATTATATGATGTATTGGACAACAAAGACACTCCGTCTCCAGACCAAACATTACTTCAAGAATCTTTACGCAAAGAAATTGACCGCGCAATTTCAACATTGACAGAACGCGAGGCAAACATTGTTCGTATGTATTTCGGCATCGGCCAGAAAAATCCATCAACATTGGAAGAAATTGGTGCAGAGCTAGGACTTACAAGAGAACGCGTTCGACAAATTAAAGAAAAAGCTGTTCGCAGACTAAAACAAACTGCAAGAAGTAAAATCCTAAAATCATATCTAGGATAATACATATCTTCGAACTTATAAAAAGGCCGTCAAATAGACGGCTTTTTTTATGTAAATTACTTGTTGAAAACTAAATCAAAAAACATAGTGATTTAACCACATTCCAAACAAAAAACCAATACTTTTGCCACCGTATATAAAAACGAACATGAAGAAACTACTCTCAACAATTATAGGCCTCACATTAGCAGCCGCCCTATTTGCTCAAAGCGAATTCAAAATCTACGGAAAAATCAAAGCTGTAAACGGTCCAGCACAAGGAGTAACGATAAAAGTAACCCAACGCGGATATAAATTCAGTGAAGTTACAACAGACGAACGCGGAAATTATGAATTGTATTTACCATACGGTAAAAATTATGTAATTACATACAGCATGGATGGATTTCAAACATTGACATTTGAAGCTATGATGGAATTGCCATCAAATGCTCCACAATGCTGCTATCGTCCGTTAGAAATATCATATCATCTTTTTAACCCTGCTGACAAATACAAAAAATTGTTCAACAAAACATTCCATGTAATTGCATACGAAAAACAATACAGAGGATTCAACTACGATTTGGACATTGACTATATGGTTCAACAAAGAATCGTCAACACTGAATTATTCGAAAAACAATTGGAGATAGCACAAAACGGTGCAGAAAGCAACAAAGACTCTATAAAAGCCGAAAAACGATATATGGCATTAATAAACCAAGGTACCGTATATTATGAGAAGTCACAATTCTATGCTGCCCGCAAATTCTTCAGCGAAGCACAAAAATTAAAACCAAACAGATTGTATTCGCAATACAAACTACAAGATATTCAAACAGAATTAAACCGTTTTGAAACAAAAGCAGAATTGCTTGGTATAAATTTAGATTCACTTATCGCACAAGAACTTGCAAAAGTTGATACTACCGACGGTGTAAAAACCTACCCTGCTTATGTTCCCTTAACCGACCAACAAGTTGAAGAAATATTTAGAACAGAATTACAAAAACAAGTATATGCTTCAAGTTCAAATATTGCTGAAGGAAATAGAACAATGCGCCTAATGGACGAATTCTTCAGCAAAGAAACTATACAAAACACAACAGTAGCAAAAGAAACACCTAAGAAAAAAGAAAAGAAGAAAGAACCAGAACCTGTTGTTGCTAAAGAAGAACCAAAGAAAGAACAACCAAAAGAAGCAATAGATTTGTCTAAAAAGCCAAAGATCATTGTACAAGATCAACCAACCAAGAAAGTTGTTGACTTTGCAACGTATCAGGATTCATTAATGCACAAATATCCTAACGAACGAACAATAGAAATAACACAAGACGCTCATAAGAAAACAACCAGAGTATTCATGAACAACGGAAAACAAGTTGAAATCTACACAATGGTTGAACATTCCTGGGGAGCAACATATTATTTCTTAGAAGAATACCCAACAGGAACAACAAGTATTGGATATGCAGCATTTGTAAATAAGACAAAACTTACTGATGTAAACAATATACAACCAACAAATACAAATCAGTAAGCAAAAACATACAAATAGTAAAAAACGGTATTGAAGAAATTTCAATACCGTTTTTTTATTACAGAAAATGATGTATTTTCACGCACAAATTTGGTATAATGGATAACAATAAAAATAAATCAAGAAGTCCACAAGAATGGAACGAACTGTTTCATTCACTATATACCAACTACTATAAAAAACTATGCATTTTTGCTAACTCTTACCTACTAGACGAGGACGAAGCTGAAGAAATAGTCCAACGCGTTATGACCAAACTTTGGGAACAAAGACAAGATTATGATACAATAATAAATATAAGTTCCTATCTATACCGTTCCGTAAAAAACCACTGTATCAACACAATAAATCACAAAAAGACAGAAGAAAAATATAAATCCGAAACTTGGAACGAACTTAAAGCATTAGAAGTTAGTGCTATAGAGAATGATTTGTCAGAAGAAAAAGAGCAAAAACTAAAAGAAGCTATAGCAAACCTACCGGAACGCTGTCAGGATGTTTTAACATTAAGCAAATTTCAAGGGTTAAAAAACAAAGAAATTGCCGAACAATTAAACATATCGGTAAAAGCCGTCGAAGCAAATATAACAAGGGCTTTTGCAACATTACGGAAAACATTACAAAGCCCTAACACAGAGGACTAAGAAAGCAACTGAATGGCTTCTTGAATCAAAGTTCCTTTCTCCGATTTATCCTTCATTGCCCCATTCGACAACGAATCGACTAAAGATTTCTTTTGATCCTCAGACATATTTTCAGAACATACATCTAAATTAGTGAAAGCTTCTATCGCCGTTTCATAAGTATCATTCAACAATATTTCAACGAACAACTCCGCAGAATCCGAGAAATCAATATTGGTTTGCCACATAGTTGCAAGTATATCTTTTTTTTCTGCAACAAGTTCAGGTTTACGTAAAGCCTTAACAAATACATCTTTCGCATCTTGAGATTTTGCATCAACAAGACAAGCATACACATCTTTTTTTATTGACGTAGAAGTTGTTTGTGACAATAAATCAAACAAAAGAGGCATCATTTTAACCGAACCATTCTCATGAATATACGAAATGGCATCGTGTATTGCAGACTCATTTTCAGACAAAAACACATCCTGAATTTCTTTTATAGCAGCGGATTCACTTAATTCCATAATTTATTTATTAAAATTTACACATAGAAAACATTTGCAAATAAAAAAAATTAGTAATTTTACGCAAATAATAAATGTAGCATTTTTAAACTAAACCCTATGCGAAGTAACACTAAATTAGTACAGATGATAGTCGTGGCAGGATTATTATTTGGTACAGCAAGTTGTAGCAATGAGGACAAATCAAAATCTTCTTCAGAAGAAACGGTTAGTCAAGAACAACTAGAAAAACAAAAAGTTATAGATGATGTTAAGAAAGTAATGTATTCTTTACCTTCTCCTGTTGAAACAACATTATTGTTAAAAAGAGCTGGTGCAGGATACGACGAATCATTACTTAACCCAACAGCAAACACTAATAAATATAACACTGACAAGCAAAAAGCATTAAACTTGGGTGTTTATGGTGCTGACTTAAGTTACGCAAGTATCTTCGAACAAAACCAAACAATTATGCAATACATGCAAGTTTCTAAGAAATTAGCAATTGGTTTGGATTTGTTACAAGCAATCGACCAATCAATTATTGATCGTTTGGAAGCGAACCACGATAATAGAGACTCTGTTATCCGTATCATTTCTGAAACATTCTTAAATTCAAACTCAACATTGAAAGAAGACGACAGACCAGAAATGGCAGCATTGATTCTAGCTGGTGGTTGGGTTGAAGCTTTATACTTGGCTACTCAACTTACAAAAGATGTTAAGAAAGATAAAGATTTGATTGAAAGAATCGTAGAACAAAAATTATCTTTCGCAGAAATGGAAAAATTATTAGGAGAATACATCGACAATCCTGACATTGCTGATGTGTTAACTCAAATCCAACCTATTTCTAAAGCATTCAATGCTATTGAAATTGAAAAATCTGGAATCGAAACGATTACAGACGAAGAATCTGGATCAACAGTGTTGAAAGCAACACAAAAAATCAATATTACTCAAGCTCAATATGACGCTTTAAAAGCAGAAGCAGCAAAATTGAGAAATTCATTCATCCAATAATTTAAAGAAATAGCAATAGTATGAAAAGCATTAGTAAAATAGTTGTATTGGTTGTATCGTTCGTATTGTTAGGAACTTTATCTTACGGACAATGTAGAACATTCGCAAAAACAGAATGTAAACCAAGTTTGGAACCTTATGTTCACGATGGTATCTTTAACGCCACTGAATTAGGCGAAGGTGAATCTGCAGAATTGTATAAAACATTCTACTCAAATCAAAATTATCGTATTGCGATTTGTGGTGACAGCAACCTTCCTAAAATTAAATTCTCAATCATGGATGCTGATAGAAATGTTTTGTTCACAAATGCAAAACACTCTTTTAAACGCGTTTGGGATTTCAAAATGGAATCAAGTCAACAATTGATTATCTCAATTGAAGTTGAAACAAATGACGACGCAGTATCTGATGAAACTGCCCGTGGTTGTGTTGCAGTTCTTGTTGGTTTCTCAGCAAACTAATAAATAAATATACACAAGTATAAAAAGGCGGTTTTTTTACCGCCTTTTTTTTTAATCCACCTCTCCTATCCATGGCAATTCTTCAAGTTGAAAACATAACAAAATATTACGGAGAATATCTATTATTCGACAATCTCTCTTTCGTAATAAATCGTGGTGAACGAATAGCACTAGTGGCCAAAAACGGCACAGGAAAAACTACACTCATAAAAATAATCATGGGTGAAGATATTCCCGAAGCTGGTTCTATCATATTTGAACCTGATGTAAATATTGGTTATCTAGACCAAGACACAGAATTAGAGTCTTCATTCAGCATTTACGACGAAGTATATTCTGCCAACAAAACTGTTTTAAAAGCTATGGCTGAATATGAGCAAGCTCTTACAAACGGAGACGAGAAGAATATACAAAAAGCTACCGATGCCATGGATGCATGCGATGCATGGAATTATGAATCGAAAGTAAAACTTGTAATATCAAAACTCGAACTTCCATCAGAACAAATAATACAACAACTTTCTGGTGGACAGAAAAAAAGAGTCGCATTAGCAAAAATCTTAATACTAGAACCAGACTTTTTAATACTTGATGAACCAACCAACCATTTGGACATTGCAATAATTGAATGGTTGGAAGAATATCTAAAGAAAATAAAAAGTACATTACTACTTGTCACACACGATAGATATTTCCTTGATAATGTATGCGATACAATTTTAGAATTAGACAACAAAACGATGTATCGTTATTCGGGGAACTACTCCTATTTTCTTGACAAGAAACAAGAACGACTTCAAGTTCAAACAGCAGAAGTTTCTAAAGCGAAGAATCTAATGCGTAAAGAATTAGACTGGATGCGCCGACAACCACAAGCACGAGGTACCAAAGCAAGATACAGAATTGACGCATTCTACGAACTACAAGAGAAAGCTCAAACAAAAGTAGAGAACGACTCAAATCTTATTATAAACATTGCAAGTCAATATTTAGGAAATAAAGTTGTTGACCTAAAAAACATATCCAAATCATTTGGAGAGAAAAATATATTATCACATATCTCCTATTCTTTTCAAAAAGGAGAACGAGTTGGTATTATAGGCGACAACGGTTGTGGAAAATCAACTTTATTGAATATCATTACCCAACAACTACAACCTGACAGCGGCACCGTAGATTGGGGCGATACATTATCGATTGGTTATTACAAGCAGGACGGTTTACTCGGCTGTGATGGAAAACATGTAATAGATGTAATAAAAGACATTTCTGACAAAATTGAATTACAAAAAGGAAGAACAATTACCGCCGCTCAATATCTTGAGCAATGGAATTTCCCACGATCTGTGCAATATTTATATGTATCAAAGCTAAGCGGTGGCGAGAAAAAAAGACTGTACCTTATGACAGTCTTAATGCAAAAGCCAAATTTCCTTATACTTGACGAACCAACAAACGACTTGGATTTATTTACCATACAAATGTTAGAAGAATATCTTCTTAATTTCCAAGGCTGTGTTCTTGTTGTTTCCCACGATAGATTTTTCATAGATAAAATAGCTGAACATCTACTTGTATTTAAAGGCAATGGAGAAGTTTCTGATTTTCCAGGAAACTACTCTATTTTTAGAGAAAAAGAAAACGCAAAAGAAAAAGAGCAACAGGAAAAAGAAACTCCAAAACAAGTTTCGACGAGCAAAGAGCCACGACAACGAAAACGATTGAGCTTTAAAGAGCAACAATTATTCGACAAAACGGAAAAAGAAATTCAAGAATTAGAGCAAGAGAAAGCAGATTTAGAATTATATTTGTCATCTGGAACATTAACTCCAGAAGATTTACGTATTAAATCTGAAAGAATTGGTGAAATCATTGCACTTCTTGATGAAAAAGAAATGATTTGGTTAGAATTAAGCGAAAAAATGTAAACATTATAAAACTACAAATATGGCAAACAAAAACTACGAATGGAAATTCTCTAATGTTGGCGGCGTACCTCGCGTAAACATAGAAACTGGTGAAGATATCGCCCATTTAGGAGAATTAGACCAAAAAATGTGGACAGTTTTAAGCTGCCCTACTAAAGGTCTCGAGATAGATGAAAAAACACTAGAAATGATGGATGCCGACAAAGACGGCAAAATTCGTGTAAATGAAGTTATAGATGCAGCAGAATGGATTACAAAAGTGTTGAAAAATCCAGATACTTTATTGCAAAAATCTGACACATTAGCTTTATCTGATATTAATACAGAAGTTGAAGAAGGACAAAAGATCTATAATTCAGCCAAACAAATTTTAGCAAACCTCGGTTTAGAAAAAGATTCTATCTCTATTGCCGACACATCTGATAGCATTGCAATCTTTGCTAAAACTAAATTTAACGGAGATGGCGTAATTACAGAAAATTCTTCTGATGACGAAACTATAAAGGCTACTATTGCCGCTTGTATGAAAGCTATCGGTACAACTCCAGATCGCAGCGGCGTTGATGGTATTAATGCTGAACAAATCGAAGCTTTATATACCAATTGTGCAGACTATGTAGCATGGTTAGAAGAAAAGAAAACTGAAACTCTTCCTTATGGAGAAAATACAGAAGCTGCTCTTGTTGCTTATAATGCAATAAAAGAAAAAGTAACTGATTTCTTTATGCGTTGTAAATTGATTGCTTTCAATTCTGATTCAACTGCAGCATTAGATGTATCTGCAACGAAAATGGAAGCAATTAGCGACAAAAATCTTTCTGCATGTACAGAAGAAATTGCAACCTACCCTCTTGCACGCGTAAATGCGAACAAAGAGCTCTCATTACAAGGTGGTATAAACCCTGCTTGGGAAGCAGCATTTGCAAGTCTTAAAACACTTATTTTAGATGTAGATTTCGCAGACAAAAAAGCTATCACAGAAGAAGAATGGAATTCTATAGGAGCTAAATTTACTGCGTATGAGGCATGGAAAGCAGCTAAGAAAGGTGAAATTGTTGAAGTATTAGGTGAAGAAACTATAAAGAATATTCTTGCTCAAAACAAAAAAGACGAATTACTTTCACTAGTTGAACAAGATAAAGCTTTAGAAGCTGAAGCAAATGAAATTCAATCAGTAGATAAATTGTTGCACTACTACAGAGACTTATATAAGTTGATTAAAAACTATGTGACATTCTCTGATTTCTACACAAAAGATGGTGATACAAAAGCAATATTCCAAGCAGGAACATTGTTCATCGACCAAAGAAGTTGTGATTTGTGTATTCGCGTAAGTGATATGGCAAAACATAACACAATGGCAACATATAGCGGAATGTATTTGTTGTACTGCGATTGTACATCAAAACAAAAAGCAGAAAAAATGACCATCGTTGCTGTTATGACTGATGGTGACATCAATGACTTAATCGTTGGAAAAAATGCTATCTTCTATGACAGAAATGGTCTAGATTGGGACGCTGTTGTAGTAAAAATCATCGATAATCCTATCAGTATTCGTCAGGCATTCTGGGCTCCTTACAGAAAATTTGCGAAATGGGTTACAGATTTAATCAACAAATCTGCTGCAGAAAAAGATTCGAAATCATTCGATAATTTGACAACAAATGTTTCTGCACAAGCTGCGACTGCGGCAACTGCTCCAGCAGAAGGCGCTGCGCCAGCACCACAAGCACAACCATTTGATATAGCAAAATTCGCAGGTATCTTTGCTGCAATAGGTATGGCATTAGGCTTCTTAGGTTCATTCTGCGTAAGCGTTGTATCTGGTTTTGCACAATTAAGTTGGTGGCAAGTTATCTTAGTATTCATAGGTATTTTGCTTCTAATTTCTGGACCATCTATGGTTATGGCTTGGATGAAATTACGCAACAGAAACCTTGCTCCTCTTTTGGATGCAAATGGTTGGGCTATCAACGCTCGAGCACTTGTAAATATCGCATTCGGTACTACATTAACAAAAATTGCCCAATTCCCAACTGTAGCATTACAAGATCCTTTTGCAAAGAAAGGAATGCCTACATGGAAAAAGATTGTAATTGTAGTAGTTGTTCTTGCAGTTGTATTTGGAATATTATATTTCTTCAACCTTCTTTCATGCATAGGATTACCTTTCAATGAAGAAGCTGAAGTTGTTGCAGACACTGTACAAGCTGTAACTGATACAATTCCAGCAATTGATACAACAACTGTTGTTGAATAATAAGTAATGACTTTTTTCAATAAACATAAGAGCTGGCGAATTATTTCGTTAGCTCTTTTTGTTTGTATTCAATTCATTACCATAACCTACATCGTTTCATGTGCGACGAGCAAAGAGCACAAACAAAGTAAAAACACTTCGTATACTTTCAATTCTTTGTATAAAATTGATTCTCTGAATATTCCAGTTGACAATCCAACAACCCAAGAAGGTGTCACACTCGGACGATATCTATTTTACGACGGAAGATTATCAGGAAGAACTGATAAGGACAGTTTAATGTCATGTGCCTCATGCCACAGACAATCCAGAAGTTTTGAATGTGGAATCGACCATCCTAAATACAAAGACGGGAAAACTTTTGGACTTACAGGGATTCCAACTCCACATGTTACAATGCCTTTAATAAATCTTGTTTGGAATCATGAAGGTTATATGTGGAACGGATTTATATCGAAAAACAATACATTAAAGCCTAAACAGCCCTATTCCTTCAATTACAATAATTTGGAATCATTCATCTGGATGATGATAGTTTCGCCACACGAATGTAATGGAGACATTGAAAAATCAGTGGCAACAATACGACAAATTTCTATGTATCCGCCACTTTTCAAACAAGCATTTGGAACTGAAGAAATAACGATAGAACGAATTTCAAAAGCTATAGCACAATTTATACGCACATTAGTTTCCTTCGATTCTAAATTCGACAAATTTATGCGTGGCGAGACAAATTTAACCGAATCAGAAATGCGCGGGTTCTTCCTATTCACAACCGAAAAAGCTGATTGCTTTCACTGTCACGGTTCTCCTGCTCAACCATTGTGGACTACAAATCTTTATATGAACAATGCAAAAGATACAACGTTCACCGATAAACACGACAGATATTCCGTAACCCACAACGAATTAGATAAAGGGAAATACCGTGTTCCAACCTTGCGAAACATTGAATACACCGCCCCATATATGCACGACGGTCGCTACAAAACATTGGACGAAGTATTAGAATTTTATAATTGCGAATTAAAACGATCTCCATTTGTCGATCCATTAATGATCAACGTAAATCATGGAGGTATGTTTCTTTCTCAAGATGAACTAGCAGACTTAAAAGCGTTCTTATTAACACTTTCTGACACGAGTTTTATACAAAACCCACTCTATTCGAATCCATTACCAGGAAACGAATATTTCATACAATAAAATTACTTTACGGCAATAGCTGAGATTTCTACACAAGCACCTTTAGGTAAAGCTGCAACTTGAACACATTCTCTCGAAGGTGCAATTGTAGTAAAAAATGTTCCATACATTTCATTTACTTCTGCAAAATGAGATAAATCCGAGACAAAAATCGTACAACGAACGATATCATCATAAGTCATTCCTGCTTCTTGTAAAATTGCACCGATGTTTTCCATAACCTGCTTTGTTGCAGACGAAAAAGAATCAGAAACTAACGTACCTGTTGTAGGATTAAGAGGAATTTGTCCTGAAACATATAATGTATTACCAGCCAAAATTGCTTGTTCATACGGTCCTACAGGAGCCGGAGCCAATGATGTAGTTATAACTTTATTCATAATTGTGTTATTTAGAAATATTCCGAAGAACTCTTCATATCAAGTTTTATATCACTCAACATGCTTGCTTTTATCTTCAATGTGAATTCCCATCGTTGTCTATCGCCAAAAGGAACCCATGTCATAGACATATCCCAACAATGTAAATCACGATAGATATTCAATGTTGTATATGAAATACCTTTTTGTTGGAAATCCCATCCTGTAGAGAAAGCGATATTCCAATTCTTTGTCAAGCTGATTTTTCCACTTGCAGAAATGGTTTGTATCACATTATTTGAAACAGAATCAAGTTCATTATTATAGTCATAATAATACTTGCGTGGAATACTTAACGAATATGAAAGACTCAAACTCCAAGGGACATCAAAGTATGAATAATACTCATCAACAGGAATATTGGTCGTTTCATTCTTGTCTTTAATTGGACCAAATGTATAAGAAAGAGCAGTCGCCCATTGGTCTTGTGTTTTTCTCCACAAAGAACCATATTTGTCTATCATATAGTTATTTACACGAACTTGTGTTCTACCTGTTGAAGTTGTTTTCTCACCTATTGCATACGGATCAAATGTTGCAGAGTAACGAAGTGTTAATCTATTCAAGATTGTGGAATAGCCCGAAACATTTATCAGACTCATTTTCAATGAATCTGCAGCAAAATTATACGAACCGTTTATAGATAAATTCTCAATCAATTTTATCTTTTTAGTTCCTGTAACGGTATCCATTTTATTTCTAACTTTCGCTTCCACATTATTACCTAAAGAAAACGAAATGCTACTTTGTTTTTGTGAAGATGGCACTCCGTAAATACCTTTTTCATAATATGAATAGCGCGCCTTTTCACCCTCTGCATTTTTACGGTAAGAACCATAATATCCATATTTTTCAGCAGAAAAATCAGGAGTAAGAGAGTACGAAACACTTGGCGTCATCACGTGTCTGATTGCTTTTACTACAGAACTACGGAATCTATACATACCATAAATTTTCGTACTAGCGCCAACAGAGAAAGAATAATTATACACTCTATTAAAACCACCAACAGTATCAATTCGAACACCACCTATTGTTGTATCTTGCGCCGTTGCAATAACATAGTTGTCATCCCATTCTTTTTGTAACTTAGTCGTATACCATCGTTCTTGATAATTAAACGAAGGAGAAACTGTAATATATTTGAACAACTTAAAACTCATAGTAACTGGCACAGAATGGTTTACACCACTTTGGAATAATTCTAAAGTCTCTTTTCTATAAAAATTAGAATCCAGTTTAGCATTGACAAGTTTGTTCTGCATTTCACCCGTATATGAGATGTTAATTTTCTCATAGAATCTCTCTTTTCCAACCGGATGTCGACGCTTAAACGGAGCAAAAGAAGATGCAGTCAAACGAAGTTGAGGCAAGGTAAGACTTATCGTACTATCTATATTATTCTGAGAATGCGAAAGCGAAGCAGAAAAAGCCAAAGGCGTACCAGCAAACTTCTTACTGAAATAAATGTTAGAAGAAACCTGGTTATTCAAATATTCTGATGTGCTATAAGTATTTTGTTTCGTATAGCCTGCAGATCCATAGTTTACATTCGCACTAAAATTCGGACTATACGGAGATTTCTGTGTTTGAGAATGCACCCATTTCACATTAAAGGTTGGCGCTTGCCGTATTTCATTTGTAACCAAACTGGCATAGGTAATAGAGAAATTACCATTAAAACGATATCTAACTTTGTAATTAGACGAAATAGTTGATCGCCAACTTCCTAACGAATAAACATCGGCCAACAATTTTATATCAACATATTCACCTAAGCCAAAATAAAAACCACCATTACGAAAATAATAACCTTTAGCTGTTTCCTCACCTATTGTTGGAATTATAATACCATTTGCCCTACCTTTTGTTATTGGAAAATAACCAAAAGGAATTACAAAAGGAATAGGAATTTCATCTACAACAACCCATGCTGGACCAAATACTATTTTATCGTCCACTATAACCTTTCCTTTTGTCATATTCACATAAAAATGCGGATCTTTTTCCTCACAAGTTGTGTATTTTCCATTTTTTATATGAATTTCTTCGTTATTCAAAATCTTTGTACGCCCACCATGTAAATATGCTTCGTCTTGTTTTGTGTAAATGCCAAATGCCAAGCCTTTCTTCGTATCAAAATTATAACGCATTGAATCGGCATCAAAAGTTTCCGAAGCATCCTTATATACAGGAGAACCAACAATTTCATGTGTAGAATCGTCAACCATACCTTTAGCAAAAACTTCTCGTTTCTGCACATTCAATTCAATATATTGCGACTCTAAATCTATATTTTCGTATTTCACCTTACCCTCACCATATGTTTGCACAGAACTACCTGAAATATTGAAAACAATAGAATCTTGCGAAGAATACGTTACCGGCCTATCAAGCCCACCATTAGACTTTTTCTGCTTTTTTGAAACGACAGAACTATCTTGCCCCGATACCAAAGTTGAATCTTGGGAATAAGCAACCTCAAAAAAAACACTTGTTAATAGTGTGAGGAAAAAATATTTCAAACTTTGTCTTTGCAAGTTGTTAAAATACTATTTTTGTACATATAAATTATGTACGTGTGAAAATTTTCGTCAAAAGTAAACGAATTTTTCATTCTTTACGAAAACTAAGTTGAATACTTTATAACACAATGCAAACAATGAACAAAAAACAAATCATAACAATTTTACTCTGTCTGTTTTGTGCTATTTCATTTGCTCAAACTACTCCTTCCTATACAGTTAAAACAGTAGTTATTGATGCCGGACATGGCGGAAAAGATCCTGGAGCGTGCGGAAAAATTTCTAAAGAAAAAAATATAACTCTTGCAATTGCACTAAAAGTTGGTTCACTTATTTCAGGAGGTTGCCAGGACGTAAAAGTAATTTATACTAGAAATACAGATGAATTTATAGAATTACATAAGCGTGCAGACATTGCGAATAAAGCAAAAGCTGATTTATTTATTTCTATACATGTCAACGCAAACCCAAACCCAGAAGCATACGGAACCGATACTTGGACGATGGGTCTTGCGAAAAACGAAGCGAACTTAAAAGTAGCAAAGATGGAAAATGATGTAATTTCATTAGAAACAGATGCTACACAATACCAAGGAATGTCGGCAAATGACAACGAAGCAATCATACTCTACCGCTTACAACAAGGAGCATTTTGCGACAATAGCCTTGCTTTAGCGGGCATGGTTCAAAAACAACTACAATCATTAGGCAGAAAAGACCGTAGCGTGCACCAAGCTCCATTTCTCGTTTTGTGGAAAACAGCAATGCCAAGTATTCTAATCGAAACAGGATTTATCACAAACCCTGAAGAAGAAATATGGTTAAACTCTCCTGAAAACCAATCAGAAATGGCTTATTCAATTTATCAAGCGTTTTTAGAATACAAACAATATATAGAACGCCGAACTAACGGACAAATTGAAAAGACAACAGAAACAAAAGATGTGGTAAAAAAACAAGAACCTACAAGTAAACCACAACAACATATAGAAAAACAACCTGTACAACAAGCTGAAAAAACACAACAAAAGACTGCTGAAACACAAACAATACAAATAAATGCATTATACGATATATTTTATGGAATACAAATCGGTGCTGGCTCAGAAAAACTTTCATCTTCCCCTTCAAATTTCAACGGATTAGAAGGTGTATATTATATTGAAGAAAACGGACTTTACAAATACTATTACGGAAAGACGAAAACATATAGCGAAATTAGCGAATTGCTAAAAATAGCAAAAGAAAAATACCCTTCGGCGTTTATCGTAGCCCGTGACGGTAAAAACAATAAATTACAAGTTTCAGAAGCAAGAAAACAAACAAATTAATCTATGGAAAAAGATAAAGCAATAAAAATCGGACTGATTGTAATCATTATAGCTGGTGTTCTAATTTGGGGTATCAGTTTCTGTAAGGGGAAAAATCTTTTCACCAAAGAAAACATCTACTACACTACCTATACACAAGTTGAAGGATTGCAGAAAAATTCAGCCGTATTACTTCGCGGACATAAAATTGGACACGTAAAAGACATTTACTTCACATCGTCCAAGTATGATCAATTAACAGTTGAATTGAGTGTTTTTTCAGACATTCACCTTCCAAAAACTACCAAAGCAAAAATCTTTAGTTCCGACATTTTAGGCTCTAAAGCAATCGACATTATCCTGCCAGAACATTTTAGCGCAGAAGATGGCTATGTTTCAAACTACGACACGCTAGCTACAGAAATAGAAGCATCTATAACAGACCAAGTTCGTATTGAAGTGGCTCCATTAAAAGCACAAGCAGAAAAATTATTAGAAACTGCAGCAATAGCTATCGACCAAGTTAAATATGTAATAAACGAATCAAATGGAGAAGAACTTCGTCGTTGTTTTATAAAATTACAAAATGCTATCGATGCTATCCACCATTCTGGCGTTACGCTTGATACTATCCTATCAAACGGAGACGAAAACATACAACATATTTTGGCAAATGTTAATGGCATAACTAAAAACATAAACGAACATTCTACAGAAATCGGTACCATTATTACGAACTTCTCAAATATGAGCGATTCGCTTTCTAAAGCAAATGTTGCAGAAACACTACAAAAAACAGAAGTTGCTATTAATGAACTACAAACTATACTTAAAAAGGTAAACTCTGGAGAAAGTTCTTTAGGCGAACTTCTTAATAATAAATCACTTTACAACAACTTAGAAGACGCATCTAAACAACTTGACGCGCTATTAATCGATGTACAAAACCATCCTAAACGATACGTATCGTTCCCAATTTTCAGTTCAAATAAAGACAAAAAAGAGAAAGAAAGTAAGAAGAAAAACTCTGAAAATTAGAACATTATACAGATACGAAAATCGTGTTATAAGTTTCACAAAAATTAAAGATTTAACAGACAACGCACAACATTAAATATATCAATCAATTACGATTAATTAATTGATTATCAATAATTTAAAAATTTTATATTTTTTTAAATTTTTAATAGATTGAAATTCAAAGCACTATACAAAAATTAACTTTTGCAAGTCAAAAAGAAATTTTTTTTTGAAAATTTATTAGCACTTTTGTTGAACAAAATATTAACAACAAAAAATAAAAGATAAAATGGAATCCAAGGAGATGACGATGGCGGTAAAGGAAAAATGGCAAGAATGTCTTATCTTTATAAAAGACAATGTGGGAGACAACATCTTTGACACTTGGTTTAAACCTGTAGAAGCACTTAAACTAGAGGAACAAACACTCTATATTCAAGTACCAAGTCAATTCTACAAACAACAAATAGAAGATCAATATATATCTATCTTAAGCAAAGCAATTACAAAAGTTTTCAAAAATGATGTAAAGAAACTTATGTATAGAGTTTTGCAAAACAAAACTACAACAACACACGAAGGAAACTTAAAACCTAATACTAATCAAACACAAAAAAGTTTCCCTAACTACTCTACTTCTTATCCAAAAGAAACAACTATAAAAAACCCTTTCTTATATCCTGGATTAAAAGAAGTAATCGACGCAAGACTAAACCCTGCATACACTTTCAATACATTTATAGAAGGTGATAGCAATAAACTTGCTCGTACTGCCGGTTATGCAGTTGCAGAAAATGCAGGAAAAGGTGTTTACAACCCTTTATTCATATACGGAAAATCAGGTTTAGGAAAAACTCACCTTATACAAGCAATTGGTGCAGAAATAAAAGAACGTTTCTCTAAGAAAAATGTTCTATATGTCGATGCAGATACTTTTGAAAACCAATATGTACAAGCAACAGTATATGATGGCGACAGAAATAGTTTCTTGAATTTCTACAAAAACATCGATGTTTTAATCATAGATGATGTTCAGTTCTTTGAAAACAAAGAAAAAACTCAAGATGCTTTCTTCCAAATATTCAACTATTTGCATCAAAACGGCAAACAAATCATTTTGACATCAGACCGACCACCAGTAGAACTACAAGGTTTACAAGAAAGAATCCTTAATAGATTCAAATGGGGACTTTCGGCAGAAATTACAACTCCAAATTTCGAGACAAGACTTGCTATCCTAAAACAAAAAATCAGCAAAGAAGGTCTAGAAATCAACGAAGAAGTTGTTGAATACATTGCAAACCATATTACAACAAATGTTAGAGAATTAGAAGGTGTTCTTATTTCTATCCTAGCACAAGCTACAATTAATAAAAAACATCTAACTCTCGATCTAGCAAAAGAAGTTGTAGAAAAAATCGTTAAGAGTTCTCAACAAGATATTTCTATAGATTTCATCAAGAAAACAGTTTGCGATTACTTTAACATCGTTCCTGAACAATTAAAATCTAAAACAAGAAAGAGAGAGATTGTTCAATCACGACAAATTGCAATGTATTTTGCAAAGAATTACACCAAAAATTCATTGGCTTCAATCGGTTCACAAATTGGAGGAAAAGATCACGCCACAGTGCTACACGCCTACAAAACGGTCAACAACCTTATGGAAACCGACAAACGATTCAAACGATATATTCTAGATCTAGAAAAACGTTTCAAACTTCAATAACTAAAAAGCAGGTTACAAACCTGCTTTTTTTATTTCCTTATTTATATATTTACGGCAAATAAAAACTGCTAAATATGAACATAGCAATTTTCGGAACTACCGTTGCCATTGATGTAAAAACAAAGGTCGAAGAAATCATCCACAGTTTTATCGCTGCTGGATTTAATTTGTGCATATATAAAGATTTCAAGAACTGCTTGAACTCAAACAGTTTTAGCATACAACAAATACCAGAATTCACTGAACTCAACAACAACGTACAAATAGTAATTAGTATGGGCGGAGATGGAACATTCTTAAAATGTGTACATCTTTGCTACAAAACAAACGTACCTATTTTGGGTATCAATTTCGGAAAATTAGGATTCTTAGCACAAACAAATCCTGATGACATAGACACACTTATCCGAAATATTAGCACAAAGAATTATACAATAAAGACTCGTTCATTATTAGATTTTAATTGCAAAAGCAAAAAGACAAAACTTTCTGGTATAGGTCTAAATGAAATTACATTACAAAAAAGTAATGCTGTAAAACTCATAAAGATAAATATTTATATAGGCAAAGATTTTTGTTGTTCTTTCTGGGCAGACGGTGTTGCTATCAGTACGCCGACAGGATCAACAGGCTATTCTCTCAGTTTGGGTGCCCCTATCCTTTCACCAGAAAATCAGTCGTTAATTATCACCCCTATTGCTCCGCACACATTGAGTATGCGACCAATAATAATACCGAATAACAAACAAATTACAATTGAAGCAACAGGAGAATACACAGAGTTTTTAATCTCAAACGACTACGAAAGCAAGACAATACAAACACAACCAAAACTGCAAATTAAGAAGTCAAAACATAAAGTTTCAGTCATTGAATTTGCTGATACTAGCTTTTTTGAAACATTACGAGAAAAATTAAAACTAGGAATTGACATAAGAAAGTAAAAATTTCTTGACAATTGCATTGTAATTTCATTATCTTTGTACGATAAATTTATCCAAACATGAAGAGATTCAGGGCAAAAATAGTATCCGTATTGGCTGCACTAACCTTACTATCGGGTTCTGTTATAGGACAAGATAGATTATGGGAAAAATATCCATACGAAATTGTTTTTGGTTTTGGTCCATCTTTTTTGTTAGGTGACCTTGGTGGTGGTCCTGGAATCGGTAGAAATAACATTCTTGATATGGACTTCCTTTCTACCCGCTTCGGTGGCTGTGTTGGTTTACGTAAAACATTCCGCGAACGTGTCTCTTGGCAATTCACTTATACAATGGGTATGCTTTACGGCGACGATGAAAAAACAACCGAATTTTTCCGTTCCGATAGAGATATTTCTTTTAGAACACCTATACAAGAATTTAGTGGTCGTATAGAATACAAGATTAGAAAACTACGTAGCGGTCACATTTATGATTTACGAGGTGTACGTGGTCAAAGAGGTCGAAATCTTGCAACATTCTGTTTTGCCGGATTAGGAGTTTACCACTTCAATCCAAAGGCAAAAATTGACGGAAATTGGGTTGCACTACAACCAATTGGAACTGAAGGTCAAAATTACATTGATACTCGCCATCCATATTATCGTGTACAAGTTTGCATACCTATGGGATTTAGTGCGAAATATGATTTAAATAAATATTGGTCAATTTCTGGAGAAGTCGGACTTCGATTCCTATTTACAGACTACCTTGACGATGTTAGTACAACATACGCAAATCCTGCACTCGTGGCAATGTACGACAATTCTGTTGGAGACAATGTTGCTATGTTAGCTGCCGATCCTGCATACGAAAGTCATTGCAACGCAAACGGACAATACCATTTCTACAATGAACAACGCGGAGACCCATACGATAGAGACTTCTATATGTTCTTAATGATTTCCGCTCATTACAGATTAAAAGAAAACAAACAAGGTTGGCCAACATTCCAAAAGAAATAGGCATACTTTTTATGGCATTTTTTCGTTATGAGTATATTGTCATAAGAATGAAACAAACAATTACACTTTTAACTCTATTTTTTTTATGCTGTGCAACAGATATTTTTGCACAACGAAGAGATGTTGATTTTGGCTTACTCATAGGTACAGCCCAATACAATGGAGATGTAAATATGACCAAAGCATACACCTCTCCACAACCAGCCGTAGAGTTTATGTTCCGAAAAAATTTCAACCCTCACTACTCTCTTCGACTAAATCTTGCCGTCGGAAACCTGAAAGCAGACGATCAAAATTTCAAATATAAATATCAACAACTTCGAGACTATTCATTCGACGACACTAAGCTTATGGAATTTTCGGGTATGGTCGAATTCAACTTCTTTGAAGTTACTACCAACAAAAAAGAAAAGAATTTCTCACCATATGTGGTCTTCGGCCTTGGTTTAATGTACAATGAAAACATTCCACTAAAAGAATCGCTCACCATTCCTATGGGCTTAGGACTTAAATACAAAATACTACCACGTTTAGAAATTCGTACTGAATGGACATTCAGAAAAACATATTCCGATAAATTGGATCAATTAGCCTACCAAGCTAATGATGGATTTTTGCAATATAAACAGATATCTTTCAAAAAGACAAAAGACTGGTTCTCCTTACTTGGCGTTTCCCTCCTATTTAATTTCAGCGACGAGAAAATCCCATGTCCTATCTATGAACCAAAAACATATCAAAAACGTAGATAAGAAAATATGTCTATTCGAAAAGAGATACATAGTTTCGCTTGTGCATTTAACGGCATTCTTACACTAATAAAAAACGAAAGCCATGCTCAATTTCATTTATTTGCAGCTGTATGTGTGATTATTGCGGGATTTTTCTTTTCTATTTCTACCACTGAATGGATAGCAGTTATTTTTGCGATAGCACTTGTCTTTTCTGCTGAAGGATTTAACACAACAATAGAAAAGATATGCGATATAGTTTCTCCCGATTATGATAAAAAAATCGGCGACATCAAAGATATCGCCGCAGGTTCTGTACTAATTTGCGCCATTATGGCTGCAATTATTGGATTACTGGTATTTATTCCGTATGTAATTGCTCTTTTTTAAACCAAGCTTCAGCTGTTGCCCTTTCAGGGCGTATAAAACATTTCCTCGTTCACCTAGGGCGTTGCCCAAGCCTAAGTGCAGTCAGGACTTTCAGCCCGTTTCTTGCACTTACGAAACTCCCTAAAACGGCAAATCATCACTATCACGACTCCCTTGGGCTGTAGGTAGTTGGTTTTCTTCAGAATCGGTTTGTGATGTAAGTTTGCGTTTTTTTTCATCAAGTTTTAATGCTGCATAGATATGTTTTACTTCATTGAGCAATTGTTGCTGAAAAGTTGTAAATTCTTGTTGTTTTTCTACACTTGTATCAGGAACAGTATCTGTTATGCAAACCCAGTCTTCATTGTCGAAATCACCACCACGAATATCACTTTCTATTTTTTCAATTCGTTGCTTTGCGTAGGCATAATATGCATCATATTCGGTTTTGCGTTCTTTGTATTCGTGCCAAAATTCACTATCGTTTAAAAGTGCTTTGCAATTGGCAACAAAATCGGCATTAGAATCATTTGCCATTTTACTGTCTTCTGATTCCACAACTATATATGCTATAGTTTTGTAGAAATCATTTTCATCTATTTCCCGCGGAACAACAAAACCATATTCAGCCCGTAAATAAGCAATATCGTTGCAACATTGAACAAACAACATAGTATCATTTTCCCACAACAGGGCTATTTGCTGTTCAGTTGTAAGCATTTTCCAAACTTTATCGGAAATATTGAATTTCACTTGTTTCATAGTTTCGTGAATGATTTTTTCAAATATAAAAATTTTCCAAATAAGAAAGCGAAAACATTAACCCCATCTGGGGCTTGGAGATCCACTCCGTGACAGTCCCTTATTAAATGAAAATTTTTATTGTTCATTATGAGTGCTGAATACCTACACGAATTTTGCTATTTCTTGCGCTATTGTAGCCATGTTCTCTGAACCGATAGAATCGTTTCCTTCAAATCGACCTTTCACTAATATTATAGGTTTTAATACAATAAAAAAGGGCGAATAAATTCGCCCCTCAACATATATTGAATAAATCGTATTATTCTTGCAAAGATTGTTTTAAAGCAACTACAGCTTCATCGATTGTAGGTTTTTCTGCTAATAATTTAACAAACTTACTACCAACTATTGCCCCACGTGAATTTGCACATGCCGCATCAAATGTTGCCTTATTAGAAACACCAAAACCGACCATTCTTTCATTTTTTAGATTCAAGCTATCAATTCTGCGGAAATATGCTTGTTTTTGTTCATCAAAACTCTTTTGTGCACCTGTTGTTGACGCACTAGAAACCATATAAATAAATCCATTGGTATTCGCATCGATTTCTTTAACACGATCGTCGCTGGTTTCCGGAGTAACAAGCATAATAACACGAATGTTATATTTATCTGCAATAGGTTTAAAATCATTAATATAGTCGGCAAAAGGTAAATCAGGAATAATGCAACCATCTATACCAACTTCAGCACAAGTCTTACAGAATTTTTCAAAACCAAATTGCATTATAGGATTCAAATATCCCATAAAAACTAACGGCATAGACACTGTTTTACGAATATCCTTCAATTGTTCAAAAAGAAGACGAAGTTTCATTCCATTCTTCAACGCTTTTGTTGCAGCTTCTTGTATCACAACACCATCGGCCATTGGGTCACTGAACGGAAAACCTATTTCTACCATATCAATATTATGTGCCTGGAGCGACTTCAAAATTTCTGGAGCATCGTCCACACGAGTTGCACCAGCACAAAAATATACCGACAAAAGATTCTGTTTTGAGCCTTCAAACAGACTATCAATTCTATTCTTTTCCATAATCCTAACTTTTTCTAATTTCTGTAATAAATTGTCGTAATAAATCTACATTTTTTAATGCAGGAGAAATTTCAAACTTACTATTTAAATCTAAACCAACTAATTGAGAATGTGTTAATTGCAACACCTCATTTACGGAATTAGCATCAATTCCACCACTTAATAAAAATGGCGTTTTACCTTTATAATTTTCTAATAAATTCCAATCAAATTTTTGACCTGAGCCACCCATTTTAGGTGTTTTCGTATCAAATACATATCGAGAACAAGTTCCCTCATATTCGTTGATTTTTGCAAAATCATCTTTGGTAGCCAATGAGAACGCCTTCATTACTTCAACTTGTAGCTTTGTAGCAACTTCCTTACAAAATTCAGGCGTTTCCGTTCCATGTAATTGCACAATATCAAATTGAAACGCAGAGCATTTCTCCACAATAAAATCAATCGAACTATTCACAAAAACACCGACACGTTTTACCTGTTTTGGCAAATACATAGGAACATCCAAAACATTTCTTGCTGATGGTTCGTAAAAAATAAAACCCATCATGTCTATACCCAACGCCTCCACAGCACGAATGTTTTCCGCATCGCGCATTCCACAAACTTTTATGAGTAAAGACTTCTTCATAAGCATTTAAAATTCAGCAGTATATTGTCGTAACACATCTGGAGGACAAGCCTCTTTCATAAATGTTTCCCCTATCAAAAATCCTCTAAAACCAACCTCACGCAACTCTTTAATAGTTTCCACTTTTGAAATACCACTTTCGCTCACCATAGTTTTGCCACTTCCCTGCAATGCTTTCGCCAAATTGAATGAATTTTGAATATCAGTGACAAACGTTCCTAAATTTCGGTTATTACAACCAACAACATCAATTTCAGGAGTAATATATTCCAATTCATTTACCGAATGTACCTCCAAAAGAACTTCAAGCCCAAGTTTATGTGCTTCATTCGTTAAATACGCACACTCTTCTTTTGTAAGACAAGCGGCAATAAGTAACACCACATCTGCACCGACTTTTTGTGCCTGAAGCAATTGATATCTATCAATTATAAAATCCTTACGCAATATTGGAATTTGCACCAAACTTCTAACCGCTTCAATATCTGCCAATGTACCACCGAAAAAATGTTCATCTGTAAGAATCGAAAGTGCAGCAGCACCATTCTTTTCATAACCAGGAACAATTTCTTTTGGATTAGCACCTTGCTTAATCCAGCCCTTCGAAGGAGATTTTCTTTTGAACTCAGAAATGATTCCCGATGGCGAATTATTCAAAGCCGCTTTAAAAGAATATGCAATACGAGGTTGTAATTGTTTTTCCAAATCAACCTCGCTCAACAAAGCCTTTTGTTCTGCAACCTCAATACGCTTATGAGCAACGATTTTCGTTAGTACATCTTCCATATTATTTTGCATTAAAAGCAACATACTTCTTCAAAACATTCAACGCAGCCTTGCTATCCAACGATTCTTTTGCAATAGCAAGACATTCTTCGTATGTTTTTTCCGATTCTATAATATTTATTGCAAATGCAGCATTAGCCAACACCACATTTGTTTGAGAAACGGTTGCCTTTCCTTCTAAAACATTATCAAAAATTTGTTTAGCCTCTTCTTTTGTCGAACCACCAAACAAATCTTCTGCTTTTGCCAGAGGCATACCCAATTCTTCTGGATTATAAATACGTTCAAATCCGTTTCGTTTAACCTTAAATTCTGAAGTTAACGAAATTTCATCAAATCCATCAACACTGGTAACAATACCATAGTTTATACCCATTTTTTCGTACACACGACTATACAATCGTAATTGTTGTGGATTTGCAACACCAAGCAACTGATAAGAAGGACGACATGGATTTACCAATGGACCAAGCAAGTTAAAGCAAGTTGGAACCAATAAATTCTTTCGAGTCGGTCCTACAAACTTCATTCCTCGTGCGAATAATGGAGCGTGCATATAAATAAATCCCACTTCGTCCAAACACTTCTTCAATTTATCGTTATCGTTTGTAAACGTAACTCCGTGTTCTTCAATAACATTACCTGCTCCACTCACGCTCGTCGAAGCATAATTACCATGTTTAGCAACTTTATATCCTGCACCAGCTACAACAAAGCAAGCACAAGTAGAAATATTGAAAGTATTTTTTCCATCACCACCAGTTCCAACAATATCAATTGGTTTAAATGGAGATAAATCCACAGCCAAACCTGTTTCTAGTAAACCTTCGCGAAATCCCAACAATTCATCAACTGTTATTCCGCGCATTTGGAGTCCCATAAGCAATGCTGCAAGTTGTGAATCATTATATTTTTCTTGAGTTATATTTATCATGATTTCTTTCGTCTCTGCTTGAGAAAGTTCTTCATGATTAATTATTCTAGTTAAAATCTGTTTCATTTTGTTCCGTTTGTTTTTTATTTGTTACACATTTTCAACCAATTAGATATCATAGCTTTTCCATCTGGCGTAAGTACCGATTCAGGATGAAATTGAATACCATGTATTTCAAAGTCTTTATGTTTCAATCCCATAATCTGTCCTTCCTCACTAACTGCTGTAATTTCTAAGCACGAAGGAAGTGTTTTTTCATCTGCAACCCATGAATGATACCGACCTACAGGAATAGTTGAATTCAAGCCATCAAATAGATTGTCAACAAATGAATTATCTTCATTCTTTTTAATAGAGATTGGTGTTTGCACACCGTGGAATACATCACTTAAATTAACTAATTTTCCACCAAACGCTACCGCAATTGCCTGTTCTCCCAAACAAACTCCTAACATTGTTTTTTTGCCTGCATACTGTTTAATGACATCAAGCAATAAACCTGCTTCTTCAGGAATACCAGGACCTGGGGAAAGAATAATTCCATCAAATTGTTCCAATTGAGGCATTTCGAATTGATCATTTCGAAATACCGTTACATTCACACCCAACTCACGAACTAGATGAGCAAGATTATATGTAAAAGAATCGTAATTATCTATGATACAAATTTCCATGTTCTTTTGATTTTTGAATTACATTTTTTCTGCCATTAAAATTGCTTTTTTCAATGCTCCAAGCTTATTATTAACTTCTTGTAACTCATATTCTTCGTTACTTTTTGCAACAATACCACCACCTGCTTGGAACCATAATTGATTATTACGGCTTACAAACGTTCGAATTGTAATAGCTTGATTTAAATCACCATTTAAACCTATAAAACCAATACAACCACCATAAGCGCCACGATTGTGTGGTTCATACTCACTAATCAACTGCATTGCGCGAACTTTTGGAGCTCCACTCAATGTTCCTGCTGGGAATGTATCAATAAACGCCTTAATTGGATTTGCACCTTCATTTAATGTACCACTCACACGGCTAACTAAGTGAATAACATGGCTATAGTATTGTAATTCCTTATAAAAATCAACCTTCACATCATGACAGTTGCGCGACAAGTCGTTTCTTGCCAAATCAACCAACATAACATGTTCTGCATTTTCTTTCGGATCATTACGAAGATATTCTGCACCTTGAGCATCTTTTTCCGCATCCCCCGTACGACGAGTGGTACCAGCAATCGGATCTATGTAGGCACGATTACCTTGAATACGACAATGTGTTTCTGGAGAAGAACCAAAAATTCTAAAACCACCAAAATCAAAATAGAACAAGTATGGTGAAGGATTTATACTTCGTAATGCGCGATATAATTTAAAATCATCTCCTTCGAATTTCTGTGCAAAACGACGAGAAAGAACAATTTGGAACACATCCCCACGCATACAATGAGCAATACCTTTACGAATATTTGCTTTATGTTCTTCATCCGTTAATGTAGATGTTGTATCTCCCACAGGATGAAATGGATATGTCGTAATTCTACGATTACGAATAGCATTTTCAATATAATTTAAATTACTATTCTCACCATCTTTCGTCATTTCAATCAACATCATTTCATTTTTATAATCATTAAAAACGATTATATATTTATACATGATGTACATCATATCGGGAGCGTCATTTTTATCATCTGTAGAATCTTTCACAGCAATATTTTCAAAATAACGAACCGCGTTAAACGAAGTATATCCATACAAACCGCAATAATTAGCACCTTCACCGCTAACAGAAAATTGTGCAAGGAAATCACTAATTGCATTATCGCAACGATATGACTCATTCACCTCATGTTCCGAAACACTTCCATCTGGAAATGTCGCCAATGCTTTTCCGTGGCTAATACTAATACTAGCAATAGGATCCAAAGCAATAAACGAACGGTTATTCTCCCCACCATGATAATCGGAACTTTCCATCAATGCACTTTGAAAAAACAAATCACGCACCTTCAAATACGTGCTTACAGGGGTATGTAAATCCCCCAACATTGTTTTTAATGTAGTATTGTAGCTAAATTTCTTCATAATTATTTATTGAAATATTTCAAATATGTATTCAAGTCCTTATCTCCTCGACCCGAAACTGTTAGAACAACAACATCGGTTGGTTTAAATTTCATTTTTGGTAAAACACCCAAAGCATGAGCACTCTCAATTGCAGGAATAATACCCTCCAATCTTGTCAACTCCATACCAGCATTCATAGCTTCGTCATCAGTGACAGCCAATACTGTTGCACGACCATTTTTTGCTATATTTGAATGCATTGGACCTACACCAGGATAGTCAAGACCGGCAGAGATTGAGTATGGTTCAACAATTTGTCCATCTTCATCTTGGATAACATAAGTTCTCATACCGTGAATAATACCTACAGAACCTAATTTTATTGTTGCCGCTGTCTTACCTGTATCAACTCCTAAACCACCAGCTTCCGCCAAAACAATCTGTACTTTTTCTTCATCTAGATAATGATAAATCGTACCAGCCGCGTTACTACCACCACCAACACAAGCGATCAAATAATCAGGATAATCGCGACCTTCTTTTTCTAATATTTGAGTTTTAATTTCTTCACTTATAACAGATTGCAAACGAGCAACCATTTCTGGATATGGATAAGGTCCCATTGTAGAACCAATAAGATAATAGGTATCTTCTGGATGACAGCACCAATCACGAATTGCTTCATTACAAGCATCTTTCAATGTCATATTTCCAGATGTAACAGGAACAACTGTAGCGCCAAGCATTTTCATTCTTTCAACATTTGGAGCTTGACGTTCAACATCGGTTTTTCCCATATACACGATACACTCCATATTCATTAAAGCACAAACCGTTGCTGTTGCAACGCCATGTTGACCGGCACCAGTTTCAGCAATAATTCGTTTTTTGCCCATACGTTTTGCCAAAAGAATCTGTCCCAAGGCATTATTTATTTTGTGCGCCCCCGTATGATTGCAATCTTCGCGCTTTAAATATAATTTGCAACCATATTTTTCCGATAATCGTTTTGCATAATATAATGGAGATGGACGACCTGCATAATCACGAAGCAGTTGATAATACTCTTGTTTAAACGATTCACTGCTCAATATTTCGTCATAAGCTTTTTGAAGCTCACTTACACAACCATGTAGAATTTCTGGTATATATGCACCACCAAATTCACCATAGTACCCATTTTCATCTACTGTATATTTTCCCATATCACAAATTTTAATCACATTAAAAAGAAAAAGCCCTATTGCTTTCAGTGCAACAGGGCTTCTTAAATTTTATATATACAAAAAGGTAACGCTCCTGCGACTGAATCATCCCAAGAATTGCCACCAATATTTGTTAAACATACTAATCATTTGCCATAAAAATGTAACACAAAATTATAGTTTTTTTCAAAATATGCAAAGAAAACAGTTTTTTTCTTACAATTTTATATTTTAATTTCAGTATTGTTTAATTCAACAGTACTTTTTACTGGGAAACAAATATTTTATATTAGAGAGGTACTTTCCTTAAAACACGATTTGCATAATGGACGATTTAGACATATTGCAACATCATTATTACCACATGAATGACAATATTTTTCAGAAGAATAACCACTTATTTTACTAGTCTTCCAAGAAAAATAGCAACTTCTACAATAAGGAACTTCCGAATTATACCCAATAGACCCACCACAGCGAATACAAAAGCCACCATTATCACTATCTACTTTTTCACTAAAACCACTTTCTAAATATTCAAGAGTTTCAAACAAAGATCCTTGAGTATCCAAGGCCTCCCTCGAGTTTAAAATAATTGTTCGAATTTGTTCATACGACTTAACAAACGAATTACTAATAACAAAAAACATCAACCCTTTTTGCTCACATATTCTCTTTTTTCTATTATCGGCTTCTTCTCTCTTTTTATCACCAAAATGTTCTCCTCCATTTATTTCAATAGCGATTTTCGGATAAATTCTTCCTAATCTTTTCTCGTAAAGAATACAATCAAAGTGAGAACCATCTTTTCTTAACTCTTCATCATCTGCAAAAATATCACTAAAAGGTCTATTCCTTTTGGCTTCAAAAGAATCATGAACAGAACAAAACTGGCTAATCGTTTTATAAAATTCATTTTCATAATTGCTTCCATTTGATTTTGCTATATCTAATTTCAACACCTCGCTTCGGGGAACTTCTATCACACCATTGTTTTTCACATATTGTATCAAATCAACCAAATCACTTTTTTCTCCTTTTGACAATAACGAAACTGCTTCATCATCACTTACAACAACAAGATTCTTTTTAGCTCTAGTTACCGCAACATTTATTAGTTCTGCATTATTTTTCAGCCATTCAAAAGTACGTTGACTTGTTTTTAACGAAAGTGCCGTGGACAAAATAATTGTCTGTTTTTCTCCACCCTGCATGGAATGAACAGTTCCACATTCTATTTCCGTAATCCCCTCTTCTTGCAATAAACTATTTAACAAATCCCTCTGATGGACAAATGGAGTTACAATCATCGCATCTTTCAAATTATTATCTTTTATATATCGGACAATTTCCTTTGCTTCATCTATAAATGAATTCCGACCAGATATATTCTTATTTTCAACAGGTATATATATCAGTTCACCATTATCTTTGATAGAGGATAAATTTAATGCAGAATTGTAATACTTCTTGTTCGAAAAATCTATAATATGCTTAGCACAACGATAATGATATGTCAAAAGTACACGTTGCGAAATTGTATCGTGTTTCTGCATTATATCAAGTATTGAATTATTTTTATAATCATAATCTTCCGATATAACATTATATTTCCTCAGTTGAGAATTTATAGAATCCTCCAAAACTACAATAGGCTTTAATTGCCTAGGGTCACCTACCAACAATAGAGAATCAGCCTTTGTAATAGGAATTAAAGAATGAGCTACATTACACTGTCCTGCTTCATCCATTATCACCAAATCAAACATAAAATTCGGTGTTCCTAATCTACGAGAAGAAATGTTTGTTGTAAAAATAATTGGAAATGCTCTTACAAATTTCTTCATATTTGTATCATCAGACAACCACCTATTAAACTCTACTACTTTATCCTTCTCCTCTTTAATTTCACATATAGAACGTAATTCTGCAAAATCTTTTTTCTGTAAAGTCAAAATACATTTCAATGAAGTATAAAACATCCATTGTTTCAAATAATGATCGTCTTCTAATGAAGTAAACAAACCATCTAATTCTTGATTCCTTACCTCAGGTTTTTGAAGTATATCATTCTTAAGTTTTGCAACTGTTTCATTTACTTTATACGCAAATTGACTTTTCTGATCAACAACAATTCTTTGAAGTTTTTCGGCATCCTTAAGATAACTTAAAGCGTCTGCATATTCTTGTTGCCTTTTTAGAATATTATTTAATTTTTCATTCTTGAAACTTGTCGTACTTTTTATTTTTTTTAACTTTTCATCATCAGGATTATGTGTTATCTTCAGTTGGAATAATTCATTTATTCTCTCTAAAGCTATCTTTACCTGATCATAATTTCCCATACGAAGAAAAGGAAATGGTATTTTTTCCCCGTTATATTCCATAGATAGTTTCTCTATAATTCCATCTACAGGTTTATTATTAGAAGAACATACAAGCACAGTTTTTTTATTATAAAAAGCATTTAACACCACATTTAAAATGGTTTGTGTTTTTCCTGTACCTGGAGGGCCTTGCACATATGTCACAGGTTGAGACAAAGCATTATACAAAACACGTGTTTGATCTACATTAATCTTATTATCGCATATTATAATTTCTGGTTCTTTTCTTCGTTTATCTTTTTTTGTGATTTTACCTAAAAAAGCTTTTAACGGTACATTCAAATCATGTTTTATGTCACGTTCAACAATGGCATCATAAGTTTTCCTCAGATCAATAGCGACATCACGCTCTAATAGCATTAGATCAGGACGATTATTTATTGATTCTCCAGGACGTAGATTTGATTCTATTATCGCCTCTCCTTCACGCTCATTATTTTTAAATAGTTCAATAAAATCATCAATATTCATCTCTGAATATTGAAACAATGAAGATTTTTCCTCTTCCGAAATCTTATCTTCAAAGATTCGTTTATGCAGAAATGTTTTATTAAAACGCAACGTATCATCTAAACATAAAACGCCACGTTTAGGATCAAAATTTACATTATTATAACATACGACATATTTTTTTTCATCCTTATCAATTGAAAGCCTAGACAAGGCCAGTTCGCAAAACTTTAAATTTTCTTTTTGATACAATTGTTTTTGACAAAGCATTACAACATCCTCTTTTTGTTCTTTACTCAAAAGATACGTTTTTCTTTCACGAAGAACATGGTAGTCAATTCCACGAATCATTTTATAACCCTTTTTTTGATAAGGATCTTTATCATAAAAGTTACATTGTTCATAATAATTCAGTAAACAACGAACATCAGTATCATATTCAAGCCAATCATATTTCCCTGTATAGCTTTCTAACTTCTTTAACAATGCTTCTGGAACATCATAATTGGAAAATTCGATTATAATTGCCGATTGAATACTATTAAATGATAATCTGTCGCTAATCAAAGTTCCATCTATATTTTTGGAAGGATTGTACATTTCACACTTCAATAAAGGTTCATCCCCTTCCATGTAAATATCATAAACTGCTATCCAGTATTTTGTTTCTTCATTCTGTTTATTTACATAGCTGATATAAACGAACTTTCCTTTTCTGATTGCCTTAGAAATAATTTTTCCAATATCTTTTCTATTCATTCCCAAATAAATACATAATATCCATTAACAAATATAGAAAAACACATAACATAAACGATAAAATTTATATTATTCATTTCTACAATATTTTGCCAAATGCAAAACCTTTCAACTGTTAATAACAAAAACTTTTATCGTACTTATCTAATTTTTCGTACCTTTGCAACAATTAATGGAGGATATAGACCTCCTTGTAAATTCAGAAATACAATTATAAAATTATGAAACACAAAGCTCTTTTAATGATTCTTGACGGTTGGGGCATTGGCAACAAAACAAAAGCCGATGTAATCTCTTCTACTCCAACTCCATATTGGGATTACTTGTTGGAAAACTATCCACATTCACAATTACAAGCATCTGGCGAAAATGTTGGTTTGCCTGATGGTCAAATGGGTAACTCAGAAGTTGGTCACTTGAATATTGGTGCTGGTCGTGTTGTTTACCAAGATTTAGTAAAAATCAACAGAGCTTGCGCTGACAATTCAATCCTACAAAACAAAGAAATCGTTAACGCATTCTCATACGCTAAAGAAAAAGGTAAACAAATCCATTTAATGGGATTGGTTTCTAACGGTGGCGTACATAGTTCTCTTGACCATCTTTTCAAATTAATTGAAATCTCAAAAGAATATGGTATAGACAATACATTCGTACACTGCTTTATGGATGGTCGCGACACCGACCCTAAGAGCGGTAAAGGTTTCATTGAACAACTTGAAAAACAATTGGCTAAAAATACAGGTCACATCGCTTCTATCGTTGGTCGTTTCTACGCAATGGATCGTGACAAACGTTGGGAACGCGTAAAAGTTGCTTATGATTTATTGGTTAACGGTATCGGTAAAAAAGCTACTGATATGGTTCAAGCTATGCAAGAAAGCTACGATTCTGACTGTGCAGAACACAAAGGTACTGATGAATTTATAGAACCAATCGTTAACGCTTCTGTTGACGGAAGAATCAAAGAAGGTGATGTTGTTATTTTCTTCAACTACCGTAACGACCGTGCAAAAGAACTTACAGTTGTTCTTACACAAAAAGATATGCCAGAAGCTGGTATGAATACAATTCCTGGATTGCAATATTATTGCATGACTCCTTACGATGCTTCTTTCACTGGCGTTCACATCCTTTTCGACAAAGAAAATGTACAAAATACGCTTGGTGAATATCTTTCTGGTCTAGGAATGACACAATTACATATAGCAGAAACTGAAAAATATGCGCATGTAACATTCTTCTTCAATGGCGGTAGAGAAACTCCATACGAAAAAGAAGAACGTATTCTTGTTCCTTCTCCTAAAGTTGCAACATACGACTTAAAGCCAGAAATGAGCGCTTACGAAGTAAAAGACAAATTAGTTGAAGCTATCAAGAGCGATAAATTCGACTTTATCGTTGTTAACTACGCAAATGGTGATATGGTTGGCCACACAGGTATTTATTCTGCAATTGAAAAAGCTGTTGTAGCAATTGACGCTTGTGTAAAAGATACTGTAGAAGCTGCAAAATCAATGGGTTACGAAACAATTATCATTGCAGACCACGGTAATGCCGACAATGCAATCAACCCAGACGGAACACCAAATACTGCTCACTCTTTGAATCCTGTTCCATTCGTATATGTAACAGAAAACAAAGCAGCCAAAGTAGAAAATGGTATTTTAGCTGACGTTGCTCCTTCAATCTGCAGCATTCTAGAAATTGCACAACCTGCAGATATGACAGGTAAAAATCTTATTACAAAATAGATATATCTATTCTATAAAAAAGGGAGGAATTTCGATTCTTCCCTTTTTTTTATGAATACCCATAAAAAAAGCAGAACCACTTTAGTGATTCTGCTTTTTCGTTATAGAGAAATATTTATTAAATCAAATTGATATTATTTGCAGCACATTTTTCTACCATTTCTGTTGGCCACAAAGAACTTTGAACTTCACCAATATGTGCCTTACGTAAGAAGAACATACATAGACGACTCTGACCTATTCCACCACCGATAGACAATGGAAGTTCATTATTCAACAACATTTTGTGGAACATAAGTTCTTTACGATTTTCGGCATTTGCTTTCTTCAATTGATATTCCATTGCTTTTGCATCAACGCGAATACCCATAGAAGAAATTTCGAAAGAACTTTCCAAAACCGGATTCCATAATAAAATATCACCATTCAAACTCCAATCATCATAATCAGGAGCACGGCCATCGTGTTTTTCGCCATTTGAAAGTTCGTCGCCAATTCCAATCAAAAAAACAGCACCAAATTCTTTCGCAGCTGCAGTTTCACGCTCTTTAGATGTAAGGTTTGGATATTTCTGCAACAACTCTTCCGATGTTATAAATGTGATTTTTTCAGGCAAAATCGGAGAAATTTGAGGATATTCTTCAGAAATTACATATTCTGTATGTTTCAAAACATCATAAATGCGCTTAACAATCAATCGAAGGAAAGAGATATTTCTTTCTTCTGGAGCAATTGTACGTTCCCAATCCCATTGATCTACATATAAAGAATGTATATTATCCAACTCTTCGTCCGGACGAATAGCATTCATATCGGTCAAAACGCCATATCCTGGTTTGATATTATATTTTGCCAAAGCCATTCGTTTCCATTTTGCCAAGGAATTCACAACTTCAGCCTGACGATCGTCAAGGTCTTTTACCGGGAAAGTAACTTTTCGTTCCGTTCCATTCAAATCATCATTGATTCCTGTACCTTTAAGTACAAACAATGGCGCCGTAACACGACGAAGACATAAACCAACAGACAAATTCTTTTCAAAAGTGTCCTTAATTAATTTTATTGCAAGTTCTGTTTGTTGTAAGTCCAACAAAGAACTGTAATTTTTCGGAATAAATAAGCCTGACATAACTCCCATTTAATTTTTATACAAAACTATACTTTTTCAAATATAAATCATAATTATTTTATCGTTTTTTAGTTTAAAATTGAAAGCACAATAAAAAAAGTCCATTTTCGAAAGGGATTTTTTATGGAAAAAAGCATCATTTTTCCACAATACAATAACATTCCTACCAAATAGTATATTTATTCCATCCATACGAAATGATTAGAAAAAATGGGTTCATTCCATTAAAATTAATACATTTGCACGACTTTAATATAGAGTATGCCAGTAAATATTCCGGACAAATTACCTGCTGCGGACATTCTTAAAAACGAGAATGTATTTGTTATGTCGAATAGCCGTGCGATTACGCAAGACATTCGCCCTATCCGCATAGGTATTTTGAATCTGATGCCAATAAAGGAGAAAACTGAGACGCAACTCATTAGAATGTTATCAAACACTCCATTGCAAGTTGAAGTTGTTTTGTTGTACACTAAAACACACACGCCAAGTCATACTTCTTCGGAATACTTACAGACATTTTACCAATCATTTGACAATGTTGGTAAACTAGACGGTTTAATTATAACAGGCGCTCCTATCGATCATTTACAATACGAGGACGTAACATTTTGGAAAGAATTAACCGAAATTTATGAATGGTCACGCAAAAATGTTACTTCTGTATTCCACATTTGTTGGGGAGCATTCGCCGCATTATACTATTTCTATGGTATAAATAAATATTGGCGAGACGATAAAATATTTGGCGTATTCCGTCATAGCGTACTCAATAGAACAGAACCTATCGTTAGAGGTTTTGATGACGAATTTTTTGTGCCACATTCGCGTAACTCATACGTAAAACAATCGGAAATCGATGCTTGTAAAGACATAGAAGTAATATGCGAAGGAGAAGGCATCGGTCCGTATCTTATAAAATCGAAAGATTCCAAAGATTTCTTTGTTTTCGGGCACTCTGAATACGACGTCACTACCTTACGAGATGAATTTCTACGCGACAGAGGCAAAGGAATGGACATTGACGTTCCTGAAAACTACTTCCCTGGCGATGACCCTGCACAAGAGCCTAAAAACACTTGGAGAAGTCATGGTAACTTGCTTTATAGCAACTGGTTAAACTATTACGTTTACCAAGAGACACCATACAAATTGGATTAATTATATTCTCAAAAAGAATTGTAATATTTACTATAAACAAAAAAGGAACGCCGAATAGCATTCCTTTTTTATTCTAAAACATATCTTCGTACTACAACAATCCCTTTGTAGAAGGTAACAATTGATTGTTCAAGCTACGAGAAACTGCCATTTTTATTGATTTAGCCCATGCTTTAAAAATAGCTTCTATTTTATGATGCTCATTATCGCCTTGAATTGCAATATTCAAATTACATTTTGCGGCATCACTGAATGACTTGAAGAAATGATACAACATTTCGGTTGGCAACTCTCCTACTTTCTCGCGTTTAAATTCCACGTCCCAGATCAACCAAGGGCGACCAGAGAAATCAATAGCAACCTGTGCCAAAGAATCATCCATAGGCAACAAGAAACCATATCGTTCAATACGTTCTTTCTTACCCAAAGCTTGCAAAAATGCTTCACCAAGAGCGATACCGGTATCTTCAATAGTGTGATGTTCGTCAACGTGTAAGTCGCCTTTTACATTGATTTTCAAATCACAATTTGAATGACGAGCCAATTGTTCAAGCATGTGGTCGAAAAATCCTATACCTGTCGAAATTTCAGACTTACCACGACCATCAAGTAACAATTCTATATCGATTTTTGTTTCGTTTGTGTTACGAGTAACATGTGCATATCGCAATGGGAAAGTCAATCGTTGCGCGATTTCGTTCCACGAATCTACAACCAATTCGCAAGAATCTGGCAACGAAGTTTCATCAAGGTGGTTGCCTCTAATTATCAAAGATTTGCAACCTAAATTCACAGCTAACTGTGCATCGGTATTTCTATCGCCAATTACATACGAATGTTGTAAGTCATAGTCTTCGGAAAAATATTTCCCCAACATACCAATGCCAGGCTTACGAGTTGGCTTATTTTCATAATCAAACGACGCATCTATGCACATATCTGCGAATTCAACCCCTTCGGATTTCAATACCGACAACATGAGATTGTGAACTGGCCAAAATGTATCTTCAGGAAACGAATCAGTTCCTAATCCATCTTGATTTGTAACCATAACAAGCTCATAATCTGTATGTTCACAAATAGATTTCAATGCTGAAATCGTATTTGGTAAGAAATCAAATTTTTCAAAAGAATCAACTTGTTCGTCGCTTGGTTCTTTCAAAATAGTTCCATCTCTATCTATAAAAAGTACTTTTTTCATCTTATTTAATTTATTCTTATTTACAGAATCTATTTATAATGTCGGAATACGCATCTATCCTTCTATCTCTAAAGAATGGCCAAATACGGCGAACATCCTCGGAACGAGAAAGCGAAACTTCCACAACCATTGTTTCTTCAGTTTCAGAAGATGCTTGTTTTATGAATTCACCCTGTGGGCCAACAACAAAACTACTGCCCCAAAATTGGATTCCATTCGTTTGTCCAGAAGGATCTTTCTCCCAACCAACACGGTTAACAGAAATAACCGGCAAGCCATTTGCAACAGCGTGTCCACGTTGCGAAATAATCCACGCATCGCGTTGACGATTCTTTTCATCTTGCGTATCGCTCGATTCCCATCCTATCGCTGTTGGATAAATCAACATATCGGCACCTTTCATTGCCATAATACGAGCTGCTTCCGGATACCATTGATCCCAACATACAAGCACGCCCAATGTTCCTACGGACGTCTTGATAGGTTCAAATCCCAAATCACCTGGTGTGAAATAGAACTTCTCGTAATATGCAGGATCGTCCGGAATGTGCATTTTTCTATATTTTCCGGCAATAGAGCCATCTTTCTCGAATACCACCGCTGTGTTGTGATACAAACCTGCCGCACGTTTTTCAAACAAAGATGTAACTAAAACTATGTTACATTCTTTTGCGACAGACGCATATAATTCGGTAGATGGACCTGGTATCGTTTCGGCAAGATCAAAATTATCAACATCCTCCACCTGACAAAAATATGGTGTATTATGTAGCTCTTGCAAAACAACCAATTCAGCACCTAACGATGCACATTGTTTTATATTCGCAACTAATTTTTCCTTATTGGCATCAATATTTTCAGAGATAGCCAATTGAACCAAACCAATCTTCAACTTCTTTTCCATCATTTTTTATAAAACACCTTTAGGATATTGCATTGTAACGCAATGCAAAGAACCATGTTGTAAAATCAAAACAGAACAATCTATCGGTACAATTTCTTTAGAAGGAAACAATGTTTGAACTATTCGTATTGCTTCCGCATCTGTTTCGCAATTATACACAGGCAACAACACCGCGTCATTCATAATTAAAAAGTTGGCATACGTTGCAGGAATTCGTTCCCCATCCTCATCAAATATAGGCGGAGTCATTGGTAACGGAACTAAAGTATATGGAGTTCCATCTAATGTTGTAAACGATTCCAATTCTTGTTTCATTGCTTGCAATTCCGAATAGTGCATATCAGTTGCATCATCACAAGAAACATACGCAATCGTATGATTGTCAACAAGTCTTGCTAATGTATCAATATGTCCGTCCGTATCGTCACCAGCCAATTCTCCATGAGAAAGCCAAAGGACTTTTTTCAACGAAAATGTATCTTTCAGAAATGTTTCTATATCAGACTTCGACATTGCAGGATTACGGAACTTGCTTAACAAGCAAGATTCAGTAGTAAGCATTACCCCTTCTCCATCAGATTCTATAGAACCACCTTCTAAAACGAAATGAGAGAAATCCCGATAATCTGTTTTAAAAATACCTGTGTTGTATAATTCCGATGTGATTTTATCATCTTTTTCTGCCGGAAATTTTTGTCCCCAGCCATTAAAGCGAAAATCATACAATGTCAATTTTCCATCTTCAACAACCGTAATTGCGCCATGGTCACGAGCCCACACATCATTTGTATCTACTTCCACAAATGAAATGTTTTCATTCAGTACCAAGCCTAATTCTGCTTTGACATCCTGAATATTCTTACAAGCAATTATCAATTTTTGTCTGCGACTAATTTCCCGTGCTATATTTATAAAACACGAAACAGCACGCTCATACACAGGAGCAAAATCGGTACCTCTATGAGGCCATGTCAACTGTATGCAATCTTGTAGTTCCCACTCTGCAGGTAAGCGCTTCATACTTATATAAATTTAATCACAAAAATACGAAAATTATTGTTTGCTCCACTATTTCAAAAAAGACCAAAAATTCGAAGGAGTTATCACCTCATACGAGGCATCGAGATATGTTGAAGCAAATTCCTTTGGTGGTAGAACTTTTTTATCTTCCCGCCATTTAAACTCGAAAGCTTGCAATCGCCCCTCTTTCCACTCCACAAGATCTATCTCTTTTTGAGAAACAGTTCTCCAAAAGAACGTCTGCGCATAACTTTGAACATAGGCATTCCTCTTCATGCGCTCAGAAACCATTAAGTTCTCCCACAACGCTCCACTATCAGAGCGTAACTCCAAAGGAGCGAAATTCGATATTACAGCATTTCGAATACCATTATCATAGAAATAGATTTTCTTACCTTTTTTCAATTCCGTACGCAAATTCTTATTGAATGAATTCAATCGAAAAACAACAAAACACTTTTCCAACAAATTAATATAATTTTCAACCGTTTCTTTATCTATTCCAAGTAAATTACTCAATTCATTATAAGACACTTCGTTACCTACCTGTAGAGCAAGAGCAACGACCAACTTCTGAAGGACATCAGGCTTTTTTAAACCTTTATAAGCCAATATATCCTTATACAAATAACTATTCACCAACGAAGATAATGTACGTTTTGCATCAGAAGGATTATTCACAACCTCCGGATACAAGCCATAAATCATTCTTTGCTCCAACAATTTTTTTTGCTCACGCTCATTTGTATCATTCGCCAATTCCACCAAAGAAAATGGAAACATCTTATACTCATACACTCGCCCTGTAGCCGTTTCAAAAATCCCTTCTGCAAGTTCCATCGAGGAAGAACCTGTTGCAACAATATTGCAGTCCAAGTGCAAATCAGCTAACATTTTAATTATAAGCCCAATGCTTTTCACACGCTGAGCCTCATCTATAAAAACATTTTTATAGCCATCAACAAGGCTCCGAAGCTCTACTTTTGTCTTATCCTCAAGCAACAACCTATCATCAAAATCATCGCAATTAAGAAACAATGTCTGCTTCTTATCCATATCCAATTGATCCAGCAATGTTGTTTTTCCAACTTGACGTGGACCTAAAAGAATGATTACCTTGCCTTTACCAAAGTCTTTAGCAACAGATTGCTCCAATAAACGATGTTTCATAACCTTTTAGAATTTATTGTACAAATATAGTCACAAAACGCACAAACCGAAATATTTTGCTATTTTTTTCGGTTACAACCGAAGAATTTTACCATTTTTTTCGGTTACAAATATATTCGGGAATAGAAAAACAAATAGACTAAACCCTATTTAGTCGTTTGCTATAACAATTCTATCTTCTGGGATTACATCTTCGCAACGATATTTCCGGAACAATTGCGCCACCGTTATCACGTCTTTTTGGCAATATTCCATAATACGGGGAAGATTGTGTTCTTTCCAATACACATCGCACACTTGCGAGCCGTCAATGTCGTCTTTAGGCGTTGGAATCCCAAAAATGTGGGCAAGCAACGCAAGCGAAGTGTAGTTTTTATAGTCAGCAAAACGCCAGAGATCCAAGGTATCGAAATGTTGGATTTCCCATGGCTTCTTCCCTCTTGTGTCCAACGAAATCGGAACCTTAATCCCATTTATCAAGGCACGGCGGGCAATAAACGGAAAATCGAATTCGTAGCCGTTGTGAGCACAGAAATACGTCTTTTTTGTATTAAAATACTTGTTGACCAAAGCAACAAAATCTTCGAGCAGCTGTTTCTCGTCGTCATTCACAAACGAGCGAACTCGTAATTCATATCCGTCGTCTTTTTTACGAAGAAAGGCGGCTGAAATACATACTATTTTGCCAAATTCGGCAAAAATTCCTGCTTTTTTGTATAACTCCTCCGGAGTCATATCGTCCGCTTTCATACGGATCGATTTCTTTTCCCATAATGCTCGTTCCACATCCGACAATTCCGATTCAAGACTATGTTGCGGCACAGTCTCGATGTCGAGGAACAAGATTTTGGTAATGTCAATGTTGGTTATTGTGGTATCCACTTTTATAGTTATTAGTTATTAGTGATTAGTGATTAGAATTTTGGTGCATTAAATCCTTTCAAGAAGCTTTCCCACAAGCTTCTTGACGAATATACTTTTTCGCTAAAATAGAACAAATACGGTTGTATCGATTCCCTTGTCTGATATCCAGGAACCGCAGCCGTATAGTCATTGATTTCATCTACTACGATAAACAATGTTGTAGGATAACTCAATCTGCCATCGAGCAATTTTATCGCCAAATCATGAGTTTTATTCTGATTTACATACACCGTATCGTGATAGGTAATCTTATCTGTTGTTTCCGCATTAAATTTAGTTGCATGAAAATGAGCATTAATAAATGCAACGACTGCACTATCACGATATGTGGTCGCATCGAGTCGTTTACACCAACCACACCAATCCGTATATACGTCAACCAAGACAGGTTTTCCGTCTTTTTTAGCAAGAGCCATAGCTTCTTCGAACGATACCCATTGAATTTGAGCAAACGCTGTCGTACCCAAACAAGCTAATAATAGAGCAACAATATATTTCTTCATAATTATAATTTTCGCATTGACAATTTAAATTCTTTATTCGGAATTAAGCAATCCGTATCTTCTGCATATTGTGGTAGAAAGCCTTCAAGAAAATACATATCTATATCCGATTTATGTTTTACCGGAATCTTTCCTCTATATGTACAACGGAAAAAATCCTGAATCATTTCATAAGTTGCCCCAGAAATATTAATTTTTCCCATTTCTCCGCTCGATTCCATACGACTTGCCACATTTACGGTATCTCCCCAGATGTCGTATAAAAATTTCTTTTTTCCTACCACACCGGCAATTACAGAGCCTGTATGTATGCCAATACGAATATTCCAGGTATGTTCACCAGTTTGTTTTTTCTTTTCATTCACTTCGTCGATATAGCGAATCATATCCATAGCAGCAAGTACAACATCGAACGGGTGGCTATGGTTTCGCATTGGCATACCACCAGCACACATATACGCATCGCCAATGGTTTTTATTTTTTCGAGAAAATGATTTTCGCAAATATCATCGAATTTCGAAAAATGAGAATCCAATTCTTGAATCAAGGTTGTTAACTCAATTTGCTCGCACATAGATGTAAAACCCACAAAATCAGTAAAAAGTACCGTGACATTTTTATAGAATTGCGGAACGACCTTACCATTTTTTAATAATTCCCTATAAATTTCATCGGGAAGCACGTTTTGTAGTAATTGCTCACACTTTTGTTTTTCTATAAGCAATTCATTTTTCTGCTGTTCGATTTGCTGTTGAAGATTTTGCATTTGAATAGACACAGAATCAGTTCGATTCTGAGTATCAAGCAATTGCGTAGATGATAATTCGTTCATATTCAAACACAAAAAATTTTATTAGCAAGTAAAAATACATAATATTGCCGAACGCAGACAAAAATTATATGCATTTTTTTCGCCATAGTGTTTGTGGTTCAAAAATTTTACTATATTTGCATCGTGATTTTCACAGGGCTCCGTAGCACAATTGGATTAATGCCCCTGACTACGGATCAGGAGATTGGGGGTTCGAACCCCTCCGGAGTCACAGAGACGCAAATATTTGGATTTCAAATGTTTGCGTTTTTTGTTTTTAGGTATTCCACCCCTATTTTACCGTTGTTAATTGTTCTTTCGTAGCCTACTGCTTCGTGTAATGAATTTTCAAAAACAACATCTCTTTTTGAATAGTGTCAGCAATATTTTATCTTCAATATTGACTATTTCTGTTTTTTCCCTATATTTGCAATGGATTAAGTACGGAAGCGGTTCGGACGTATTGGATAACGTATAATTACGACAATCCGCCGTAACAATCCTTTTTATACATTGTATTAAAAGACAATGTTTTTCTCCCTGTACGAATTTCTTCTATATAAATTATTTTTCCGTCTGGAAATAATTTTGCGTATGTAATTGAATTTAATTTTCTATTGTTTACACCTAAACGAATAGAATCGTAATCTTTTAATATGGTTAAAATTCTATTGAAATCTGTTTTTGTTATTGGCAGCTGGTTTAATTTTGCTTCTTTTTCCGCAGCCGAATGTTTCAAAGAATGATGTATTTGCGTGTCACTTATTGAATGCCTAAACGTATTGTCAATTTCTATATTCTTTTTTCTTAAATCTTTTATTAGTTTTTCACTAACACCTGCAATTACTTGGCTATCTGTAACTGAACTTTTTTCAAACGATTTTTCATATAAAAAATCTATTCTTTTTTTTGCTTCTTCTTCGGTTGGTATTGTCCTATCGAATACTTTATTTGCCATAATTGTATATTATTCTTCTGGTTATTAGTGATTAAGTAATTGCAGAATCCTATCATGATATGCCATACCGTTTCGGTATCGAAACGTACTTCTATACGGATTGTTTCGTTTGGATTGTAGAGAACTATCTCTCCTTTGCTTGTTTCCATTGTTGCGATTGATTTTGTGTGTTACATATATAGAGCCTATGAGTCCAATCTTGCGATTATCGCATCTGCAGAGAAGGATTCCATTTTCGAAAAACCGAACCATTTTTTGCCCAAATCTTTCAAACTAGCACCAACAAGATACAACTCATCATCAATTATCAGAAATCTATCATGGGACTGATTACATATTTTTACATCTACCTGAGGATATTGATTATTATGTTTCTGAACATCAAGTCGAAATTGTTCTGAAATCTTCTGTGTATAAATTGTTGCCGACACATTTTCCGCTCGTTTTGAGAACAATAGCAATACCGACTCATCCACATAATTATCTATCAGAATTATTCTCCGCTTTGCACGCTTAATAAGGTTGCAAGCAAACACATAGGCATCAAATATTTGTCCGTTAAAAAATATGCCTTCTTTGGGAGGCAATGCTGAATGTATTAAACTATCCATTTTTTCTTGTAAACCATATATTTGAAAAGCATGTTGCTGCAATTCTTCTCTAATTTCGGAAATCTGATGATTTACTACATAACCTCTCAGCAGAAACTCTTTTAACACTTTATTAGCCCATTGGCGAAACAATGTACCTTG
>JAZLFM010000041.1:0-15799 GCA_045615765.1 Bacteroidales bacterium | reverse complement strand
GAAAAACAACTTTAGTAAATCATATTTTATCAAACAAAAAAGGTATAAAATTCGCCGTAATCGTTAACGATATTGGCGAAGTGAACATCGATGCCGACCTAATCCAAAAAGGTGGCGTTGTCGGAAAAAAAGACGAAAGTCTTGTAGCATTACAAAACGGTTGTATTTGCTGTACACTTAAAATGGACCTCATCGAACAATTGAATGAGATTCTAAAAATGGACAGATTCGACTATATTGTAATTGAAGCAAGTGGTATTTGCGAACCAGAACCTATTGCAAGAACCATTTGTTCGATTCCTCAAATGGAGGCGGAATACACCAAATATGGTATAGCAAACCTTGACTGCATCGTTACTGTTGTTGACGCATTGCGTATGCAAAGTGAATTCGATTGCGGAAAAGATCTTACAAAAAAGAATATTGACGATGAAGACATTGAAAATCTTCTTATTCAACAAATTGAATTCTGTAACTTGGTAATTCTTAATAAAGTAAGTGAAGTTTCACCTGCAGAATTGGAACGAGTTAAACAAATCATACAAGCACTACGACCAAATACACAAATCATAGAAACAGACTATGCGAATGTAGATTTGGAACAAATCATTTACACAGAATTATTTGACTACAACAATGTAGCTGTTAGCGCAGGTTGGATTCAAGAAATAGAAAAACAAGCAACAGAGGAAGAAGAGCGCGAAGCAAAAGCTGACCATCACCACCATCATCATCACGATGAACATGAAGAGCATGAACATCATTGCCACCACCATGATCACGACGATGACGATGAACACGAACATCACCACCATCATGGTGAAGGCGAATGTGACGACCCACATTGTCATTGCCATCATCACCACCACGACCACGAAGGCGGTGAGGTTGAAGAATATGGTATCGGTACATTTGTGTACTACAGAAGAAAAGCTTTCGATGCAATTAAATTCGAAGAATATGTCACAAAGAAATGGCCTAAATCTATAATCCGTGCCAAAGGAGTATGCTATTTCAACGATAATCCTGATATGTCATATCTTTTCGAACAAGCAGGCGTACAAAAGAAATTGACCGAGGCAGGACTTTGGTTTGCTACCGCTCCCAAAGAAGAATTTGAAAAATTAGTTCAACAAGAACCAGGAATTCTTCGCGACTGGGACGAAACATACGGCGACCGTATGGAAAAAATCGTATTCATCGGTCAAAAAATGGACAAAGAACAAATCATAAGAGATTTGGATGATTGCTTGGATGAGTAAACACAGAGATTAACGATTAATGAAAAAAGCTGAAACTAATTAATAGTTTCAGCTTTTTTTCGCAAACAAGCGTTCTATTGTTTCTTTGTAACACCCTTATACGTAAAGAAATCACCAGACTCTATCATTCTTGAAATAATCACATCATGTCCGACTTCTTGATTATTAAACACTTCACAAAATATAGAATCATCTTCATTTATCAAATATAATTCTTGTATAGGGTCAAAATCCACAATGCGTTTTTGCAAAGTATCCCGTAAATTGCCTCTTAATAAAGAATCCTCCCAAAATGTCTCTGCTTCGGAATAAGTAATATCAGTACAAGCATTACCATTACTATAAAACGGATTACCATAAGACAATATATATAAATCAGATAAGATTTTATAATGGTTAAAAATACGTATTACCTCTCCTGAATTATAAAACACACTATACTGCTTTAAAGCATGCGTTTTCTCATCACATTGCACTAAAATATTATGAAGGTAACTTGTATCCTTTAATTTATACACTGCAATTTTCCCTGTTGGTTCTGAATCGCCCCCACAATAATTTTTTTTACATGAACTTACAATAAATGCTAGTAAGCATAGACACAATAATTTTTTCATTTTTTAAATTCTATTAATACATTTATAATAGTACCAAAAATGCCAAAAGACTGCACGAAAAACTTAAAATTATTTCACTTTCGACAGAAATCGTTCTATATCAACAATAAAACGAACATGTTCACCTTCACCTATAATGGATTCTCCATCAGAAGCAGAAACATGAAACGTAAGTTTTCGCCCTTCAACAGCAATAAGCTCGGCAGTTGCAGTTATTGTCGTACCTATACCTGAAGGTTTTATATGACTTGTATTCATAAGACTACCAACAGTTGTAGAACCATTAGGTAATTCACTTGCGACGGCATTCATAGCAGCATTTTCCATAAGCGCCACCATTGCCGGCGTTGCAAATACATCTAAATTTCCCGAGCCCATTGTTTTTGCCGTATTATTTTCTGCAACAACTGTTTGACAACTATATTTCAATCCTAATTCCATATATCTTATAGATTTATATAATTATGCGCACATCATTTTTACAAAGCAACAAAAAATCTACAGATTTCCAATATAAAAAAAAGGTGAAAGAGAAAACTATCCCTTTCACCCATAAGTAACGTATCGTTAGACACGAACAGCAATCGATTAACTATAACGCTAAACGATAAATGTTTTCAATATCTTTTGCTTTCAAATGAACAAAACCACCTGTTTCGCCATCACCGATACCAAAATTCTTAACAAGAGTTGGTATGTCTTCTTCTTTTGCTCCCAATTCAGCAAAAGTAAGTGGCATTCCTATAGATTTCAAGAAATCTTTAAACGCTTGAATACCATCCATTGCAGTTTTTAGAGGGTTTGCAAAGTCCATTTTACAATTCCATACGCGAGTAGCCATTTGAGCGAATCTCATTACATCATGTTCTACGACGTATGTCATCCAGGCTGGCATAATAACGGCAAGACCAGCACCGTGCGCACAGTCATATAGTGCAGAAAGTTCATGCTCTATACCATGACTATTCCAATCTTGATCACGACCAACACCTACGATGTTATTATGTGCAACCATTCCCGCCCACATAATATTTGCGCGTGCTTGGTAATCGTTTGGATTTGCGATTACTTTAGGAGTTTCGTGAATCATCGACAACAATACAGCTTCGCACAAACGGTCTGTCGTTTCTACATTTTGTGTATTAGTAAAATAACGCTCGAAAACATGAGCCATAATGTCGGTAGCACCACATGCAGTTTGATATGCAGGCAATGTCATTGTAAGAGCTGGGTTTAAAATTGAGAACTTTGGACGAATCTTGTCTGAACCAGCTCCGCGTTTTAACATACCATCTTCTTTTGTGATTACCGAATCACCAGAACCTTCACTACCAGCAGCTGCAATAGTCAACACTGTACCAACAGGAAGAGCTGACTTTGGTCGATTTTTACCAGAATAAAAATCCCAAAAATCACCTTCGTATGGAACACCCATAGCAATAGCTTTTGCAGAATCTATTGTTGAACCTCCACCAACGGCAACAATAAAGTCAATGTTTTCTTTACGGCAAAGATCTATACCTTCATATACTTTGCTGTCTAGTGGATTAGGGTGAACACCACCAAGTTCGCAAAAAGAAATGCCACTTTCGGTAAGTGATTGTTTTACTCTGTCTAAAAGACCAGAACGAACAACCGATCCGCCACCGTAATGTAAAAGTACTTTCGAACCGCCGAATTCACGCACTAGCGCACCACATTTTGCTTCTGTTTCTTGTCCGAACACAAATTTTGTCGGACTGTAAAATGAAAAATTTTCCATGTAAATATGTAAGTAGTTAATGCTCAAAAATAATGTTTTTTATTGAAATTCTGACTCGCCGACTCAACTTATATATTATCATAAAATAGTTCTATATTTCTTACGGCAGAATGACATTTGAAGACAACGATCAATCTATAAGGATTTATACATTTAATAAATGTTTCGTGCAATTTAAATTATTCGCTACTGTTTCACTAAGCAAAAATAAAAAAGGTTATATCATTTGTAAACCATTCAAAACAAACAACATAACCAACTTCAAAAAGTGCTCAGGACGGGACTTGAACCCGTACAGCCTAATGGCCACATGCCCCTCAAACATGCTTGTCTACCAATTCCAACACCTGAGCTATTTGCTGGCAAATATAGTGTTTTTATATTAATCGCAACGGATGGTAACTTATTTCATTGTCTTTTTGTCTATTTCAAAAACAGACTTACAACAAAATACGCTGTGTTTCGTTGTATTTTGTACTTTTACCCAATATTTTTTTTCTATGAACAAAACAACTTTTCTTATACTATCATTTCTGTTATGCATCTCCTCTGCCATCTTTGCACAAACGGCAGAATGGAAATTTCAATATTCTCAAAAAACAGAAAATAAAGGAACTATCATCATTGACATTTCTATTCCGCAAGAATTTCACATGTATAGTTTCGACCAAGAGGAAGGCGGTCCTCTTGCTGCAAAAGTTGATTTCAAACTTCCTGATGGAATCAAAAAAATCGGAGGATTAACTATAATATCGGCAAAACCAGAAGAATTTTTTGACGATATTTTCTCAATAAACATTCGCCAATTTTCTGTAAAAACCCAATGGAGTCAAGAAATTGAAATAACAAAAGACATTGAGGAATGCGAAATCACCGGTTCATACACATATCAACTCTGTAAGGATGATGGTTTCTGTCTTAATCCTTTTCCTGAAGAATTTTCCGTACGAATTCCTGCCACAAAAATTCAGAAAGAAGTCAAGGTGTTGCCTTTAACAAAAGAAGAAGATACACCGATAACTGAAGTTTTTAAAGATACTACGCATACAGATTCTATTCAATCAACCACTAATCCAATCGAAGAATCGAATTGTTGCGAAACGACAATTCCTGAACCATTACCAGAAAACATGTCACTTTGGATGATATTTTTCTTCGGTTTTCTCGGTGGATTGCTTGCATTCCTTACCCCATGCGTGTTTCCTATGGTACCAATGACGGTAAGTATGTTCCTTAGAAGATACAAAAAACATGCGCTCCGCGACATTCTAATCTATGGGCTTTCTATCGTTTGCATTTTTGTATTTCTCGGTGTCTGCATCACGCTTTTGTTTGGCGTTGACGCACTAAACAAAATGTCAACGAGTCCACTATTCAACATGGTCTTCTTTATCGTCTTTGTAATTTTTGCAGTTTCGTTTTTCGGATTTTTCGAACTTATGCTACCATCTAGTTGGATAAATTATTTCGACAGAAAAGCAGACACCACAAACGGATTTGCAAGCATTTTCTTTATGGCATTTACTCTCGTACTCGTATCGTTTTCGTGTACGGCAATGATAATTGGGACTCTGTTGGTAGAATCTGTCGTTTCCGGTTCCATCATTGGACCTACCATAGGAATGCTTGGGTTTGCCATCGCACTATCTTTACCATTCATCATATTTGCTGCTGTACCTTCACTACTTTCTTCTTTTTCAAAGTCCGGAGATTGGATGAACGATGTGAAAATTTCTCTTGGATTCATTGAATTAGGATTTGCCTTAAAATTCATTTCAAAAGCAGACTTAGTTGCAAATTGGGGAATCCTACCTCGAGACTTATTCATTGCAATATGGATTATCTTACTCATTTTATGGGGATTATGTATTTTGCGAATTATTCGTCTCAACCATACGCAAAAAAGGAAACTATCTGTTCCACGAGTGTGTATTGCTCTTGCTATTTTTGCATTTACAATCTACTTAATTCCTGGATTTTTAGGTAAACCGTTAAAACTTGTCAGTGGATATCTACCACCAATGAGCACACAAAAAATAAATATTTTCGACAAAGAAAGTAAAACCGATAATCAAACAAATAAGAAATACGGAACCTTATTCCATTCGCCATACGGCCTTGAAGCCTTCTACGACTACGACGAAGGATTAGCTTACGCGAAATCGGTCAACAAACCTATCCTTCTTGATTTTACAGGACTCGGTTGCGAAAACTGTCGAAAAATTGAAATGAACGTATGGGCAGAACCAGAAATCCTTTCTATCATAAAAAATGATTACATTTTGATTTCCTTATACTTAGATTCACGCGAGCCTCTTGATTCAACACAAATACGGACAGAACTATATGGAGGTAAAACCTATAGAATTACAACTTTGGGCGAACACTGGAGCATTTTTATGATGAAAAATTATCATGGATTAATGCAACCATACTATGTCCTATTATCACCAAACGAGGAAAAACTTTGTGAACCAATCACTTACAACGAAGCAAAAAACAGCGAAAACTACCTTGCTTTTCTAAAAGAAGGACTACAAAAAATGAAACAGAAATAAAAAATTACCCAACCAATAAAAGTCTTTCGTTTTATTCCAAAAAAAATTCTATTTTTGCCGCAAAATAAATAAAGATATATACAATGAAAAAGATATTATTTACACTTCTTATTTCAGGTTTCAGCCTAATCTCATTCGCTCAAGTTACAGATAACGAAAAAGCATTGAGAACAAACAATGTTGCTACAGATGATGCAGAAGACGGTTGGAAACTTGGAGGAATGACAAACATTCAATTCACAAACACAAGACTTTACAACTGGGCTGCCGGTGGAGACAACTCTATCGCGATAAATGGTGTTGCTAGTTTATTCGCAAATTTCAAAAGCGGTAAAAACGCATGGGACAACACATTAGACCTTGGTTATGGTATTATGCGTCAAGGTACTAAAGATTTCGAACTTGACGGTGAAACATTCAAACGTCCATTCAAGAAAACTGACGATAAAATCGAATTAGTTTCTAAATATGGTCGTCAAGCATTCAAAAACTGGTATTATGCAGCATTACTTGACTTCAAAACACAAATGACTGCTGGTAAAAGCTACATTTTGGACACAAGCTACACTATCGTTTCTAAAGCAATGGCTCCTGGTTATTTAACAGGTGGTATTGGACTTGACTATAAACCTAACAATTATTTCAGTGCATACATCTCTCCTATCACTGCTCGTTTAATTTTTGTCACAGACCAAGAATTGGCTGACGCAGGTGCTTTCGGTGTTGATGCTGCTGTATATGATGATTTTGGAAAACTTGTAACACCAGGTAAAAATCTAAAAACTGAATTTGGTGGATACGTTCGTTTACAATACACTCGTACAGACTGGAACGCTGAATGGATGAAAAACATTGGTTTTACAACAAAATTGAATTTATTCTCTAACTATCTAGAAAACCCACAAAATATAGATGTTGACTGGGAAGCTTTGATTACTTGGAAAATCTATAAATACTTCAATATCAGCTTAAACGCACACTTATTGTACGATGATGACACTAAGACTGTTGACGAAAACGGCGACCAAAGAGGACCTAAAGTTCAATTCAAAGAAATCTTAGGCGTTGGCTTCTCATACAGCTTCTAATCAACATTTAATCAAGCTTTTAGTGATTTTTTTCAAATCAAACGAAAAAATCACTAAAAATTTGGCGTGAGTTTTCTATCTTTGTGAGAAAATAAATATTACTAAAAAAATGGCACAAAATGCACAAATAGCGTTTGATGATTTAAAATCGAAAATTTCGGTTTTAAAGTCCCTTTATTTAGTAGTAAAATCACAAAACGAACAATTAAAAGAAGAAAATAACGAATTAAAGACAACAATAAGTAAACAACAAAATACAATAGCAGAATTAGAGCAAAAGGTTTCCAACCTACAACTGGCTAAGGCTGTGTCTAATTCGGGAGAAACAGAAGGAGATGCTTCTGCCCGAAAATATATTGAAGGAATTATACGAGAAATAGATTCGTGTATTGCATTATTAAATAAATGAGCGAAAAACAATCCATAGTATTAACGATTTTAGATCGATCATATTCATTGACAATTCCGGCAGAAAACGAAGAAATCTACCGCAATGCAAGCAAACGCATCAATGAAATGATAGAAAAACTTCGTCACCAATTTCCACAAAAAGACGAACAAGATTGGTTACGATTGGCTTGTTTACAGTTTGAATTAAATGTACTTTCTTTAGACAGAGAACTTCAAAAAGAAACTCTTGGAGATTCAATAGAAAAAGAATGTGAAGAACTTGATGAATTTATTAAGATAAATCAATAACTGATATATAGACATACTCGTATTGTTTCTTTCATCCGCGGAAAACTCTACAATTAATTTTCGCAAAAAGAGACCAGTTACAGCCGCCAATGATAGGCCTCACTCCTTCGGGAGTCCTTCGGACAGTGGAAATCAGAATCGGCATACTCTCTAACCCTGTTGCTTTTTGGGGTTTTCAGGAACGACGAAACAATATGAGTTTTTTTATTATATATATATTAGAGTTATGATTATCACAATTATCACAAGCATCATTACATTCTGTGTGGGAGTAGCTCTCGCACTCGTAATACAAAAAATACTTCTTAAATCTAAAACCGAATCAATTATAGCTAAAGCTGAAGAAGAAGCTGAAGCAACAAAAAAAGAGAAATTATTCCAAGCAAAGGAAAAATTTCTTCAAATGAAGTCGGAAAACGAGAAACTTATTAACGAGCGTAATAACAAAGTTGCGCAAGCTGAAAATCGCATCAAACAAAAAGAAGCTTCTCTTCAAACTAAGTTTGATGAAATGCAACGCAAGCAACAAGAATTAACAAACCAAAAAGAAATTCTAACAAACCAAATCCAACTTAACGAGAAAAAGGCAGAAGATTTGGAAAAACTCCACAAACAACAAGTGGAACAATTGGAAACAATTTCAGGTTTGTCGGCTCACGATGCAAAAGAACAACTTATCGATTCTCTTAAAGCTGAAGCGAAAACAGAAGCTATGTCTCTTATTAATGAAATAATGGACGAAGCCAAAATGACAGCTAACAAAGAGGCTAAGAAAATCGTCATCCAAACCATTCAAAGAACTGCGACAGAACACGTTGCTGAAAATACCGTTTCTGTATTCAATATTGAAAACGAAGAAGTTAAAGGTCGTATCATCGGTCGTGAAGGTCGTAATATTCGTGCATTGGAAGCAGCAACTGGTATAGAAATCATTGTGGACGATACTCCTGATGCTATTATTCTTTCTGGTTTCGACCCTGTTCGTCGCGAAATCGCTCGTCTTTCTCTTCACCAATTAGTTTCCGATGGTCGTATTCACCCTGCAAGAATTGAAGAAGTGGTTGAAAAAACAAGAAAACAAGTTGAAGAAGAAATCATAGAAACTGGTAAACGTGTAACTATCGACCTTGGCATCCACGGTTTACATTCAGAATTAATCCGTCATATCGGTAGAATGAAATATCGTTCTTCTTACGGACAAAACCTATTACAACACTCTAAGGAAACAGCAAAACTTTGCGGTATAATGGCAGCAGAGCTAGGCCTTAACGCAAAATCTGCAAAACGTGCCGGTCTTCTTCACGATATTGGTAAAGTTATAGAAGACGATGGCGAAATGCCACACGCATTAGCGGGTATGAACTTAGCTGAAAAATGTAAAGAACGCCCAGAAATCTGCAATGCTATCGGTGCTCACCACGAGGAAATCGAAATGGACTCTTTGATTGCTCCTATCGTTCAAGTATGTGATGCCATTTCTGGTGCTCGTCCAGGTGCACGTCGCGAAATTGTTGAATCATACATCAAACGATTGAAAGATCTTGAAAATATTGCATTGTCATACCCTGGTGTATTAAAGACATACGCAATCCAAGCAGGTCGTGAACTTCGCGTAATTGTAGGAGCTGAAAAAGTAAGCGATTCCGAAGCAGAAGTTCTTTCTATGAATATTGCGAAAAAGATTCAAGAAGAAATGACATATCCTGGTCAAATCAAGATTACTGTTATTCGTGAAACAAGAGCTATCAACTACGCAAAATAATGATAGAAAATAAAAACATATTAGTTACTGGCGGTGCAGGATTCATAGGTTCAAACCTATGCGAGGCTTTGCTCGCCAATAACAATTATGTAACCTGTCTCGATAATTTTTCTACAGGACATAGAGAAAACATTGAACGATTCTTTTCCAATCCTCGTTTTAATCTTATCGAAGGCGACATACGTGATTTTGCAACGTGCGAGCAAGCCGTACAAGGTAAAGATTATGTGTATCACGAAGCAGCATTAGGTTCTGTACCTCGTTCAATTGCAGACCCTGTCACAACAACCCATGTAAATATATTGGGTTTTGTGAATATGCTTACTGCGGCAAAAAACGCTCAAGTAAAACGATTTATTTACGCTAGCTCTTCTTCCACATACGGCGATGCACAATATTCCCCAAAAGTTGAAGACAAGAAAGGCAATCTTCTTTCTCCGTATGCTGTAACAAAACATGCAAACGACTTGTTTGCAAAGAATTTTACACAATTATACGGAATGGAAGCAATAGGATTATGCTATTTCAACGTTTTTGGACCTCATCAAGATCCTAACGGAGCATACGCCGCTGTGATTCCAAAGTTCATCAACTTATTAATGGCACACCAACAGCCAACAATTTACGGAGATGGTAAACAATCGCGAGATTTCACCTTCGTTCAAAATGTTGTAAAAGCAAATATGCTTGCTGCAGAAGCAGTTCTTGAAAACAAACATGAACATATAAATGTAGCCTGTAACGAGTCTATTGATCTTACATCGTTAACACAATGTATCATTGACAGTTTAGCAAAGAAAGATCCTGAAATTGCCAACATAAAACCATTGTATGCAGACGCTCGACTTGGCGACATCAAAGATTCACTTGCTTCTATAGAAAAAGCGAAACGAATTCTAAAATACGAGCCGACCATTTTTGTACGAGAAGGTATAGAAATAACAACAGAATGGTATTTCAACCAACACTAATAAAAAAGGCGTCGATTGACGCCTTTTTCTTTTTCACATCATTTGCAACAATTTATTTTATTGCAAGTAATTCAACTTCGAAAATCAAAGCCATGTGTGGTTCAATTGGTCCACCTGGATGTGGGTTTGCACCGTATGCCAATTCAGAAGGAATGAATAATTTCCATTTTGAACCAACTGGCATCAATTGCAAAGCTTCTACCCAACCTTGAATTACACCATTTACAGGGAAAGATGCAGGTTGGTCTCTTTCAACAGAACTATCGAAAACGGTACCATCAATCAATGTTCCATGGTAATGAGTCGTAACTGTATCTGTTGCTTTTGGCTTTGGTCCATTGCCTTCTTTCATTATTTCATATTGAAGACCACTTGGCAATGTTACCACACCTGTTCTTTTACCATTTTCTTCCAAGAACTTTTTACCTTCTGTAATATTCTTTTCGAATTTCTTTGCATTTGCTTCCGACAAGAAGTTTTGAATTGTTTCGTATGCTTCTTGTATAGAAATTTCTAACTTATTTCCTTTCAACATGTCTTCAAGTCCTTTTGCAAACATTTCGGCATTAATTTCACTAACACCTTCGCTTTTCAAACTTGATGCGATGTTCATTCCCAAGCTATAGCTTGCTTTGTCTAAATCTGTTTGTATCATTGTTTTATTATTAATTTTCATGCAAATATACGGCTTTTCCCAAGAGAGACCACTCCTACATATTTTTTCTTCGTATTTCTGAACATAGAATTGCTGTAGCAACAGCCACATTCAACGATTCCGAAGTCGTTCCTGTAGTATTAAACGAAGGAATATGCAATTTCCTGTTTACAATGTTTGAAACTGCATCACTTATACCATTTCCTTCATTTCCCATAACTAAAACTGTTTTGGAAGACACAGAATGGGTATAAACATTATCCCCTTCCATATCTGCAGCAGCAATGTCAAATCCTTGTAATTGCGATAACCACTTCGGCAAATCAACATAATGAACTTGAACACGAAAAATCGCTCCCATCGTTGCCTGAACAACCTTAGGATTATACACATCTACGCATTCTTTTGAACATACAATATGCTGTATGCCAAACCAATCGGCGAGACGAATTATCGTCCCCATGTTACCAGGATCCTGAATGCCATCCAATGCCAATGTAAAATCTTGTATTTCAAACGACTGCGATGGTTCCTTCATACGAGCAAGTGCCCAAACATCTTGCGGATTTTGCAATAAAGAAACTCGCGAAATATCTTCCTTTGTCGCCTCAAAGCACTCACACTTAGGTTTATGGGCAGACAACCATTCCGGAGTAGCAACTATACTATCTACAACAAAATTTGAATGCAATAATTCGGCGACCATTTTATTGCCTTCCACCACAAACTTTCCCTCCTCATCACGATTTTTCTTTTTCGCAAACGATGAAAAATATTTGATTTTATTCTTGCTGAGTTCCATAGTTTTCTGCTCTTACATACGCAAAGAAAACAAAAACAACCTACATATCCAAACAAAGTCTTTCCAACAATAATAGAATCACACATTTATATAGATTCTGATAATGCTAAATTGCTAACTTTTACTACATTTGCGTAGAAAATTCATAAAAAAGATATACAAAATGTTACCAACTATTAATCCTACTCAAACGAATGCGTGGAAAGAATTGGAAAAATACTTTGCCACATTCAAAGGAACACAAATGAAGGATTTATTCGCAAAAGATCCTCAACGTGCAGAAAAATATTCTTTACAATTCAACGACATCTTCGTTGACTTTTCTAAAAACATTGTTGACGAAAAGGTTCTAAGTTTGCTTATGCAACTTGCCGAAGAATGTGGTTTGAAACAAGCTATCGAAGCTGAATTCACAGGAGAAAAAATCAATAAAACAGAAAAACGTTCTGTTCTTCACGTTGCACTTCGTAACCGTAGCAATACTCCTATCCTTTCTGACGGAAAAGATGTTATGCCTGACGTTAACCGCGTTCTTGCTCAAATGAAAGATTTTTCTGAAAAAATCATTTCTGGAGAATGGAAAGGTTACACAGGTAAAGCTATTACAGATATCGTAAACGTAGGTATCGGTGGTTCTGACCTTGGTCCTCTTATGGTTACAGAAGCATTAAAACCATACAAGAAACCAAACATTACTAATCACTTTGTTTCTAACATTGATGGAACTCACATGGCAGAAACATTGAAGAAAGTAAATCCAGAAACAACATTATTCATCATTGCTTCAAAAACATTCACTACTCTTGAAACAATGACAAATGCTAATTCTGCAAAACAATGGTTCTTGCAAGCTGCAAAAGACGAAAAAGCTGTTGCAAAACATTTCGTTGCTCTTAGTACAAATGCAAAAGCTGTTGCTGATTTCGGCATTGACACAAACAATATGTTTGAATTCTGGGATTGGGTTGGCGGTCGTTACTCTTTGTGGAGTGCAATCGGTCTTTCTATCGCTTGTAACATCGGTTTCGAAAACTATCAAGAACTTTTGGAAGGTGCTCACGAAATGGATAAACATTTCCGTAACACAGAATTCAACAAAAACCTTCCTGTTATCTTAGCTTTAATCGGTATTTGGTATAATAATTTCTACGGTGCTGAAACAGAAGCTATCCTTCCTTATGATCAATATATGCATCGTTTCTCTGCTTATTTCCAACAAGGAAATATGGAAAGTAATGGTAAATATGTTGACAGAAACGGAAAAGAAGTTTCTTACCAAACGGGTCCTATCATTTGGGGTGAACCTGGAACTAACGGTCAACATGCGTTCTACCAATTGATACACCAAGGAACAAAAATGGTTCCATGTGATTTCATGGCTCCTGCAATTTCTCAAAACCCTATCGGTGACCATCATCCAAAATTGTTGGCTAACTTCTTCGCTCAACCAGAAGCTCTTATGATGGGTAAAACTGCAGAACAAGTAACTGCTGAATTGAAAAAACAAGGTAAATCCGATGAAGATATCGCAATGTTACTTCCATTCATGGTATTCAAAGGTAACATTCCTACAAACTCTATCTTGTTCAAGAAATTAACTCCAAAAACATTGGGCTCTTTGATTGCAATGTACGAACACAAAATCTTTACTCAAGGTATCATTTGGAACATTTTCAGCTTTGACCAATGGGGTGTGCAACTTGGTAAACAATTAGCTAATGTTATCCTTCCTGAATTACAAGGAAACGAAAAAGTTGCAAGCCACGATTCTTCAACAAATGGTTTGATTAACAAATACAAAGAGATGAGATAATCACTTCTTTCTATTTAAAGATAACGCTCGGTAGATTTTTCTATCGAGCGTTTTTTTTTAGAAGAAACTCCAAATCCTGCACCAAATACTAACTAACCAACAATCGCTAATTTTCTTACCTTTGCTGCCGAAAAAATAAAACAATATGTGGATTCCTATCATCATTTGTTCTGCCATATTTTTAGGCATATACGATATTTTCAAAAAAATGTCGGTTAAAGGCAACGTTGTATTGTTAGTCATGCTTATCTCATCAGCTACATCGCTTTGCTTCTTTATTCCTTTAATTGCAATTTCTGCACTTTCTCCTGGAACATTACAGGATTCCATATTCTTTGTTCCGTTCTCTGGAGCACAAACACAATTTCTCATATTCATAAAAAGTATTATCGTACTTTCATCGTGGATATTTTCGTTTTTTGCAATGAAATATCTGCCAATTTCCATAGTTGCTCCCATACGTTCTTCCGCGCCAATGTGGACGCTTTTCGGTGCCGTGTTTCTTCTACACGAAAACCTAAACGCATATCAATGGACTGGTATTATCTTAATTATTGTAAGTCTTTATTTATATTCTTTTTTAGGGAAAAAAGAAGGCATCCATTTCTCTCACAACAAATGGATTTATTTCATCTTTACAGGTACAATTTTAGGCTCCGTAAGCGCTTTATTCGACAAATACCTTATTGTTCAATATGGCATTCCTAAAATGGAAATACAAGCGTGGTTTTCTGTTTATCAATTCCTATTGATGATTCCAACTGTTATGTTGCTGTGGTATCCCAACCGTGACAAAGGAGACAAATTCCAATGGAGATGGAGCATTCCACTTATTGGAGTATTCCTCGTTTTTGCAGACTTCTTCTACTACTATGCACTAAGCATACCAGGAGCACTTATTGCTGTAATTTCTGCAATAAGACGAAGCAATGTAATTCTCTCATTCCTTGCCGGTGCATTTATCTTCAAAGAACAAAACATCTTAAAAAAGGGGATTGTTTTGATTGGTGTCCTTGCCGGTATTTACATTTTGTATATTGGGAAATAATCCTGTTTACTGAGCGCTGCGAAGGATCTCCTACACAACCGCTCCACCGTCATCCTGAACGAAGCGAAGCGTAGTGAAGGAACTCATCACCATAAATTACGAAATTACTAAACCAACCGCTTTATAATACCATTTTCTGTTACCACAGTTTTCCATTGAGGATTTTTAGAAGTTATCAAATTCTCCTTTTTCTGACGAACCCAACCTTTTAATTGTTTTTCTCTTGCTATTGCAGATTGTATATCTGGAAACTCCTCGTAATAAATACAAAACTCTAAGTTATATTTATCTGTAAAAGAATTCTTAATCAAATGTTTTGAATGTTCGTATACTCTTCGTTGTAAATTATTCGTTACACCAATATACAAAGTAGTTTTGTTCTTATTGGTCATAATATAAATATAACCACCTTTTTCCATTATAAATATAGGTTTGTGTTGCACTACAAATATATAAAGAATTAAAGAATTCCCCAAACGACATCCAGAACGAAGCAAAGGAGCTACCCAACCTAAAAAAAGAACACACGTATTAAAAGATCCTTCGTTTCGCTTCGCTACACTCAGGATGACGATTACAACAAAAAAAGAGATAGGGCGTGGAAGTTTGCTACGCAAACTTTGATGTGACCCCAAAAAGTTGGACAAAGAAACTTTTGGGAACATGTCAAGATATTATGATTTGTCAGTTAAATTAAAAGCAGTCAATTTGTATAACAGAGGGAAAAGTTCCACTGTTATAAGTCGTTTACTGCAAGTAAGT
>JAZLFM010000040.1:0-55155 GCA_045615765.1 Bacteroidales bacterium | reverse complement strand
CCACCGGAAAAGTGTGATTTCTGTGCTTGTGCGGATACTGCAAACAAGAAGGCAAAACAAATCAATATTTGTTTAGAACAATTCATACGGAATAGTGTAGTGGAATCCCCAAAGTATTCCCCATTGCGATACGAGTGCTTTACAATCAAAATTTTTCTCTTTAAATACAGATGGGGTTATAGAATACCAAGGTTTTATAGAAACCGAATAGTTTTTCTCTATAGAATATAAAAAGTTGCAAGATATTGTTGCTGAATAATTTATTGGTTTTAATAAATCTTTTGCTTTATATGTGTTTTCTTTGTCTTCTGTTGGTATTTCGCCCAAGGCTTTAGTTAGAATTTGTGCTTGTATTGCTAAAGAAGGTTCCAACGAAATTGTGTTTGCTATGTTGCAATGTATGCCAAATCCTACTGGTATTGAAACGTACAACCAAGAAAGTGTTGATAATTTCTCTCGAGTATGTTCGATTTTCTTAGGATTTTCGCGTATGGTATATGTGTATGTTGAGTCAAGTACTTGAATAGCAACAGAATCCCCGTTGTTGTATTTATAGTACGTCATAACATTTTTGAATTCCCAGAACCAAATGGTGTCTTTGTATGTTACGTTCGGATCGTCGGTATAGTAGCTGGTCTTATATGAGTTTGTGATTCTACAATTGTATAACGATAGTCCTGTTGAAAGGAGAATATTTTTATGTTTATAGGTGGCATCTACTTGTGATAAGAATCCTAATGTTTTTTGATGTATTTCTTGAAGTGATGAAGCGTAACTGTTTTTGTTATAAAATTGTATGTCGTTTAATCCAAGACCAATACTCGCAGAAATTGACAGACAATTTTTAGTTGTATGTAAGTGGTTCGTTTCGTATCGTTTCATTGTTATCGTGTCGATGTATGGAACGGTGTCGATAACGAAGGTTGTGTCTGTTATAGTTTGTCGGTAAGTAATTGTGTCAAAAATAGGGATGGTGTCATATACAGTGACAACTTTTGGTTGAGTAGTATTTCGTTTTCTTGTTTGGCTAGGAGTTTTTTCTTTTTCTGGCGCAGTTGTTATAATTATTTGTTTTCCAATGATTTTGTATGTGTATGTTTCTCCTAAAATCTTTGAAAGACAAGTGTTAACATCTTTGTTTTCAAAGGTGAAAGTAAATTTTTTGTCGCTAAAAATATCGCTGTTATATGAAACTTGATAGCCCGTTTGGCTACAAATTTCTTGAAGAATTGTTGGAAGTGTTTCGTTGTACGCTTTGTAGCTAATAGTTTGACTAATAGCAATATAGTTTGCAAAAATACAAGTCAATATGGCAACAATGCGCAAGTATCTCATAGCGAATTAAAATTAGCCCAAGATACTAAATTTTAACAAATGTTGAATCGTGTATTTTATTTTGCGTCAGAAACGATTACGTTGTTTCCTGCAATTTCGTATGTAATGTCTGGTATTGTTAACGCAATTAGATTTAAAGTTTCGTTTAAAGTAAGCTTTTCGTATGTTCCAGTTAAACGAATGTTTTTCAAATCTTTATTGCAGTTATTTGTATTGATGCTACAATTGTAGTGGCGAGCTAAATCAACATATACTTGTGACAAGTTTGCATTGTTAAATACTAATTTGTTTGTCTTCCATGATAAGAAGTTTACATCTGTATTATTTGATGCCGTAAGTGTTTGATTACATAGATCTGCTCGTTCGCCTTTTTCTATTATAACTGATTGATTGTCAGTTGTAACTTTCACTTTTCCCGTTTCAACAACAACGAAAGCGCTATCTTGTTCGTTTACCTGAAACGACGTACCAAGTACTGTTACCGTGAATGAGTTGCTTGACAGTGTAAATGGCGCAGATTCATTTCTCTGTATTTCGCAAAATACATTTCCATTTGTTGAAATGTTTCGTGCGTCAGTGTCAAATTTTTCAGGATAGGTGATAGAAGCTCCATTCTGAAGAAAAATTTGAGAACTGTCAGGTAACATAACAGCTTTAACAGCAAGTTCGTTGTTTGTAATAGTAATTTGTTGTATGTCTTGTTTATTAAATATTGAATAACAACCGATTGCAAGCAATGCGATTGCGGCAGCAGAAGATAGTTTTTTCCATAAAGGAATAGTTTTGCTGCCTCGTGTTGCTTGAGAAAATCTTTGGAATGCTTTCTCGCTGTCGTATGAGTTTGAGTGAAGCGAATACCAAATCTTACACGCTTCGGTGAATTCTTTCTTGTTACTTTCGCTTGCTCGAACCCATTCAAGAAGTGCTTGAGCCTCTTCTTGAGTAGCAGTTCCCGAAAGATATGCATCTATATAATTATGTGTGTCCATTCTGTCTTTTTTCTGAATACAAAGAAATGACAAAGTGAAAATAAAAAACCCTATGTCTATCATAAAAATGTTAACAAAATATCATCCAACTATTTGTTACATAGAAAAAATGGGGACTTGATTGAATTTTTTACTTGTAATTACTAATACTTTGATTTTTCTGATAAAATTTTTGCTAAAACATAGTTATTGTAAAAGAAAATCCTATTTTTGCACTCAAAATAAAATTTAATACGAAAAACAATGGCAGAAGAAACAGAAAACCTAACAGAACAAATTGGTGAATCAGTAAATAAGGTTGAACAATTTGTAGAGAACAATAAAAAGTCTTTAATAATAGGTGGAGTTGTTGTAATTTTATTGATTTGCGGTTTCTTCGCATACAAAAACTTATATTTAGATAAAAAACAAAGTGAAGCAATGGCAGCAATGTGGCCTGCTCAAGTTCAATTCGATAAAGATTCTTTCCATATCGCATTATATGGAAATGAAAATGTTACCGGTTTTGAAGATATCGTAAAAGAATATGGTAATACAAAAGCAGGAAACACGGCAAATTATTATGCTGGTGCTTGTGCTTTAAATCTAGGAGAATTTGATGCTGCAATCGATTATTTGAAAGATTTCTCTACAAATGATCTTATGTTGAAACCTCTTGCTGCATGTTTGTTAGGTGATGCGTATTCAGAAAAAGAAGAGTATGCAAAAGCTGCTTCTCAATACGAAAAAGCTGCTAAGATTGCAGATAACGAATCAATGAGTCCTATTTTCCTTATGAAAGCAGGTCTAACTTATGAAAAAATCGGAAAGAAATCAGATGCAGTAAAAGCTTATAACAAAATTAAATCTGATTATAGCGGTTCACAACAAGCTAGAGATATTGATAAATATATTACCCGTGCTCAATCAGCAAAATAATGGCAACATCTCTTAAAAATCTTTCAGAATACGATCCACAATCAGTTCCTAACGCTTCGGAATTGTCTATTGGTATAGTTGTTGCAGAGTGGAATATGGATGTAAACACTTTGCTTCTACAAGGTGCAATCGATGCATTGAAGAAACATGGTGTTAAGGATAACAATATTATTGTAAACTATGTTCCTGGTTCGTTTGAACTTACTTATGGCGCTCGTGTTATGTCGGAAAACTACGATGTAGATGCCGTTATTGTAATAGGAACTGTTATTCAAGGTGAAACTCCTCATTTTACATATATCTGTCAATCAGTTTCGTATGGTATGACAGAATTGAATTTGTCTTGTGATATTCCATTTATATTTGGTTTGCTTACAGTAAATACGAAAGAACAAGCAATGGATAGAGCAGGCGGAAAATATGGAAATAAAGGTGTTGAAGCCGCTATTACAGCTATAAAGATGGCATTGTATAATTAATTTTTCTTTCTGATTTATTTGGTTCTAAAATTTGTATCTTTGTACATCATTTGATGTAAAAGGTTCGATTATTATGAATGTTGTTATAATAGGTGCTGGCAATGTTGGGACTCACTTTGCAAAAGCATTGAAATCTGCAAATATTCCTGTTTTACAAGTTGTAAGCCGTACGATGAAATCGGCGGTAGAACTTGCTTCTGAATTAGGATGTTCGTTTGCTACGGATTACCAAGACATAAATCCCAATGGCGATATTTATATTCTATGTGTTACAGACGATTCAATTAGTTCTATTGTAAGACAATTACCTATACATGATAAACTGATTGTACATACATCAGGAAGCGTTGGAATAAATGTGTTTTATGACTATGCAACTAATTATGGTTGTGTGTATCCGCTTCAATCTTTTTCTAAATTTAAAGATTTGAATTATGCGGAAATACCAGTTTTTGTAGAGGCTAATACCGAAGAAAATCAGCAAATCTTAGTTGATTTAATTAAACAAATTACTCCACATGTACAGGTTCTTTCTTCTCAACAACGGGCGGTTTTACATCTATGTGGTGTTTTGGTGAACAATTTCTCTAATCATTTGTGCACGCTTGCAGAAATAATGATGAAAGAAAATCAATTACAGTTCGAGATGTTAAAACCACTGATAAAAGAAACATACGAGAAAATGTTGAAGTATTCTCCTTATGTTTCTCAAACAGGACCGGCTGTTCGTAACGATGAAATTATTATACAAAGACATAAAGATTTGTTGGCTGATAATCCTGATGTCTTAAATATTTATAATGCTATGACTGATAGCATAAAGAAAGTTCATTCTGAAGATAAATAAAATGGTGAATTTTAAAGATAAACTAAAGAACGTAAAGGCTTTTGTCTTTGATGTTGACGGTGTGTGGACAAATGGTCTCATTTATGTTGATGCTCAAGGACAACAAATGCGCTCTACGAATGTGAAAGATGGGTATGCTGTTCATTATGCAGCTAAACTTGGTTACCCAATCGCAATTATTACAGGCGGAAAATGTAAGTCGATAATTCGACGATTTAACGATTTAGGCGTGAATGATATTTATCTTGAAGCTTCTGATAAAACAGTATGCCTTGCCGATTTCCTAGATAAATATAATTTGAAAGGAAAAGATGTTTTGTATATGGGTGATGATATTCCAGATTACAAAGTGATGAAAAAATGTGGCTTAAAGGTATGTCCTGCCGATGCTGCTCATGAAATACTTGAAATTGTTGATTATATTTCTGGATTTAAAGGTGGCGAAGGTTGTGTTCGCGATGTTGTAGAACAAACACTTCGTGCTCAGGATAATTGGTTTAAAAAAGAAGGATTTGTTTGGTAATGAAATATTTACAGTTAATACGCTATAAAAATTTGCTGATTGTTGTTATAACAATGCTTGTTGTTAGATATGCGTTGTTAGCTGAATTTATGCCATTACAACTTTCTACCGTAGGTTTTATATTATTGGTTATTGCAACTGTCTGTATTACCGCTGCGGGATATGTCATAAACGACTATTTTGATGTTAATGCGGATATGATGAACAAACCTGAAAAAGTGATTGTTGGCGCTTCTGTAAGTAGAAGAACGGCAATGATACTTCATTGGGTGTTGAATATTATAGGTTGCGTTTGTGGATTGTTGGTTGCTGTCGGAATAACTCAACCAATGTATTCTCTCGTATTTGTATTTATCTGTGGAATATTATGGTTCTATTCAACAACATTTAGTAAAGAACCTGTAATTGGGAATGTTGTTGTTGCGTTGTTGGTGGCGTCAGTTCCTATTGTCTCTGTATTGTTTGAAACATTGCCTTTGTTGTCATATCCAATATCGGAGTTACGACCTATGCATATTCGATTTGAAGAAATTCTTTTGTGGTCGCTCGGTTATGCATTCTTTGCTTTTTTGCTGACACTCGAACGCGAGATGGTGAAAGATCTTGAAGATGTTGAAGGTGATAGAACCTATGGTCGAAATACTTTGCCGATAGCTTATGGCTTACGAGCTGCAAAACATACAACTTTGTGTGTTGGTGTAGTTACACTTTGTTCTTTTATTTATGCACAATTTGTAAAATTGAATGATGTTTGTTCAATTTTATTTTTGTCTGCTTTCGTTACATTACCGCTGATATATGTTTTGTATGCTTTGTTAAAAGCTGATTCTTCACAGGATTATGCTCGAATAAGTCTGTGTCTGAAATTGGTAATGGTAATGGGGTTAGTCTATTTGATAGTAGAAAGATGCATTTAGTTAATCAAAAATTACAATCATATCATGTTATTTTAGGATCAGCTTCTCCACGTCGTAGAGAACTTTTATCTGGACTAGATATTCCATTTGAAGTGATTGTAAAGAATGCGACTGAAAATATAGATGCTTCTTTGTCTTTAGAATATATTCCAGAACATATTGCAGAACAAAAATTTGCTGCTTTTCTTCCTGATTTACAAGAAAATGACTTCTTGATTACAGCGGATACTTTGGTTTTTTGCGACAATAAAGCCTTAGGTAAACCAAAATCTGTTAATGAAGCGAAGAGTATGGTTACTTTTCTGTCTGGAAAAACTCATTCTGTGGTTACTGGAGTTTGTATTGGTACAAAAAGAAAACAAATTCTTTTTCATGACATTGCAAAAGTAACATTTGCAAATATTGCAGAATCAGATATAGAGTATTATATAGAAAAATACAAACCATTAGATAAAGCTGGATCGTACGGGGTTCAAGAATGGATAGGCTATATGGGTATTGAGAAACTCGAAGGCTCTTTCTATACAGTTATGGGGCTCCCTGTACAGATGTTGTACAACAAAATATTGGAATATGAAGACTAAATTTGTTACTCTTGTATGTTTGCTCTGGTCTGTAATGGCAAGTGCTTCTGAGGGTATGTGGATACCTCTCTTGATAGAACAACAAGTTTTACCCGCAATGCAAGAAGCGGGGTGTAAGTTGACACCTGAACAAATCTATAGTGCAGAAAAGGCATGTTTGACTAATGCTATTGTACGTATTGGTCGTGGTTGTACGGGTAGTTTTGTTTCTAATGAAGGTCTTGTGCTGACAAATTTCCATTGCGTTCAATATCAGATATCTAAGGCGAACGAAGGTGGTAATGGATATTTAGAAAATGGATTCTTCGCAAAGACGAAAGGTGAGGAAATAAAAACTTCACGTTTGTCTGCTGAAACAATGTATGCAATGTACGATGTAACGGCGCAAGTTCTTGAAATGAAAGCCAATGGTTTGTCGCTAAAGAAAATAACTGATTCTTTGACTGTTGATTCTACCAAAGATTTTCAGTATTCAATAGAGGAGTTTTTTGCAGGGAATCAATATTTTATGTTTAAAACAAAAACATATACTGATGTTCGCTTAGTTGCGTTTATGCCTGCAGAAATTGCTCAGTTTGGAAATAATGCAGACAATTGGAGCTGGCCTCGCAACAATGCTGATTTTGCGTTGTTGCGTGTATATGAAAACGATAAACCGATTCAACCTCGTAAGTTTTTGGAAATAAACAAGGAAGGTGTTCAGGAAGGGGATTTTACAATGGTTATCGGATTTCCAGCAGAAACAAAAATGTATGGAACTTTAAAAGAATTGGACTTAATCACTAATGTGTTGAATCCAGCACAAATTTCAATGAGGGAAATACGGTTGCGTCTAATTTGGCAATATATGGAGAAGAATGATAAGAACTATCAAGAATGTTATGCTTTACATTCTTCGTTGTCAAATTATTATGAGAAATGGCAAGCCGAAAATAAAAGTATTGTTACTTCTGGTGCTTTAGCTTTTCGTGCAAAAAGAGAAGAAAACTTGAAAAAATGGATTGCAAGTTCTGAAGACTTGTCAAAACAATATGGCGGTTTGTTCGCCATGTATGATTCATGCGCATCGTTGTACTATAATTCTTATACAACATTAGTACTATATTTGGAGGGCTTGTGGAGAATGAGAACATTATTGCCATCAAGTATTGCCGTGTCGTCGCCAAATTTGGATTTTATAAGAGGTGCAAAGTTTCTTGATATAATACAAAAGTATAATCCGGAATTGGAAAAGCAGGCATTGGTTCCAACAATTTTACTGACTGGGATGTTCGAAAATGGAGAAAACAGTTTTGCAATACAAGAGAAACGATTACCTCTCTGTAACCGTATTACGCGATTGCCTTCTAAAGAAGATGAAGACCATGAAATTATTATGTCATTCTTGGACTCTGTTTTTAATAAAAGTGTATTTACAGATTATAGGCGAGCAGAGAAGTTCCAAAAAATGATTACTTCAAAAAAGAAATTTAAGGAAGATGCTGCTGTTCGTGACTTTTTACATAAAAATGATGCATTATATCGTTTGACGGAAGATGTATGGGTTCGTTTACAGGAACGAATGGCGGAATTTAATCTGGAAAAATCAAAATTTGATAGTATAAATAGTGTTATGAATAAGGCTCTTTATACATATTATAATGGAAATATGTTTCCTGATGCGAACAATACGATGCGAATTAGTTTTGGTACTGTAAAATCATACATAAACCCACATACGCATGGAGATTCTCGTTTCCCGTATTACACAACAGAATCTAGGGTTTTTCAAAAATTGAACGATAATGCACGTGAATATAAATCAAACGAGAAATTCTTGACATTATTGAAAAATAAAGATTTTGGAACATACGAGAAAGATTCGTTGGTTATGAATTTTATTACTACTTGTCAAACATCGGGTGGTAATTCAGGAAGTCCTGTCATTGATGCAAATGGGAAATTGATAGGTTTGAACTTTGATAGAAATAGAGAAGGAACGGTAAGTGATTACTATTATACGGAATCTGTTTGTCGAAATATATGTGTAGATATTAGATATATTTTGTTTTGTCTTGAACAATATGGTAAAGCAGACAATATATTGAAAGAGTTATCGTTATAGATTAAATTTTAACGCTTTATGGGAAGAAGATTTGCATCGTTAGATACTACAAATAAATTGTTGTGTTTATTGGTATTGCCAGTAATTGTTTTTATTTTGAAAGAATTGTCTTCGATTTTTGTTCCATTGGTAATAGCCTGTTTCTTTGTTCTTTTGTTTATGCCAATGTTGCGTTTGGGCGCAAAATATAATATACCTCGATGGGTGTCAATAATTTTTATATTCTTACTATTTTTTGTCGTTATTTGGTGTTGTGTGTGGATATTGCAATTGACAAGTGCGGAATTTCGTTCTACCGATCCACAAACATGGTTGTTAATCCAGTCAAGGGCGGCAGAGGTTATCTCGAGTTTGTTGGCATTTGCTGGCATAGATAAAGAAGTATTTTTAGAACACATACAAGAATTTGATCTTGCAACAACATTGTACGATAATCTTGGCAATGTTTTCTTGGCTGTAAGAAAAACGGCTTCTATAATTTTTATGTCTTTGTTCTTTCTTATTTTGTTGTTGTCTAGTTCTTTCGATGCACAAAAGATTCTAGAACTTGTATTCAAAGACAAAATGCCGTCAATTCGTACTTATGTTACAATAGAAAAAAGTATATCGAAATTTATTTTCGTGAAATTCTTAATCAGTCTAGTAACAGGTATTTCATTTGCGTTATTGTGTTATTTCTTTGGTGTTAAGTTTGCTATATTTTGGGGCGTTTTAGCTTTCATTCTTAACTTTATTCAAATGATAGGATCTATAATTTCAACAGCAATTATGTGTATGTTTGCTTTGACTCAAATACCTGTAATGTCTATGTTGATATTATTTATAATACTAGCTGTTGCGTTACAATTATTATTTGGTAGTGTTTTGGAACCAATATTTATGGGAAGAACATTTTCAATCAATACTGTTACGATTATAATTATGTTGTTCTTTTGGGGGTATGTATGGAATATTCCGGGAATGATCTTAGCAGTTCCTTTGACAGTAATGGTAAAAACGGTTTTGGAACATTTTGACAAAACCCGTGTGATAGCACGTCTCATGTCATAAATTCGATATTTTCCTATATTTTTTTGTGGTTTCTCGGAAAAAAAAAGGTTTTTGAGCATATCGTAAAAAGGAATTTTGTATTTTTATACAAATTCTTTAAAAATTACGATTATGGCGGGAAAGAAACCAAAAATTTTTGTGTTGGATACCAATGTTATCTTACATAATTGTAGAGCTATATATGCATTCCAAGAAAATGATGTTGTGATTCCTATTACGGTTCTTGAGGAATTAGATAAGTTCAAGAAAAATGAAGATGAGTTAGGTTGGAATTCACGACAATTTGTTCGTGAGCTTGACGCAATGTCGGATGAAAAGATTTTTTCGGAAGGCGTTTCTTTAGGTAATGGATTAGGGAAATTATACATAAAGACGCATGCACATTATCCAGATGTGGTGAAACAAGCATTTGTTGAACAAATTCCTGATCATAAAATTATTGCTACAGCATACATTACAAAAGAAGAAAATCCTGATCGTGCTGTTATAATGGTGTCGAAAGACATAAATCTACGAATGAAAGCGAAATCTATTGGCTTGACTTCGCAAGATTTTGAAAACGATAAAATCCGCGATTTAGGACATATAGAGGAAGGTATTCGCGTAATCGATAATGTTGATAGTTCGGCAGTAAATAAATTATATGCGAAAAACACCAAAGATGTTTCTATAAAACCTGAAGATATAAATATGCCAAAACCTGCGAGTCACGATTATTTTGTGTTGAGTACAGGATCAACCTCAGTAATGGCGTATTATAATCCTAAAACACAGGAAATTACTCGAGTGAATAAGCGTAGAGTTACAGGAATAGAACCTCGAAATTCGGAACAGGCTTTTGCTATGCATGCTTTGTTGAATGAAGATGTGAAATTAATGGCTCTTACTGGTACTGCAGGAACGGGTAAAACATTGTTGGCTTTAGCAGCTGCTTTGGAACAAAGAGAAAATTATGACCAAATATTATTGGCTAGACCAATTGTTGCTTTGGGTAATAAAGATTTGGGATATCTTCCTGGTGGTGAAAAGGATAAAATCAAACCATATATGATGCCTTTGTTCGATAATCTACAGGTTATAAAACAAAATCTTCGTAGTAATGGTGCCGAAATAGACAAGATTGATGGTATGTTGAAGGATGGAAGCCTGGAAATTTCGCCACTTGCTTATATTCGTGGACGTTCGTTATCGCATGTGTTCTTTATAATTGATGAGGCACAAAACTTAACGCCGCACGAAGTTAAAACGATTATAACGAGAGCGGGCGAGGGTACGAAAATAGTATTTACAGGAGATGTTCAACAAATAGATTCACCATATTTGGATACTTTCTCAAATGGACTTTCGCATTTAACATCAAAGATGAAAGGACAATCTGTGTTTGCTCACATGAACTTAATTAAGGGGGAACGAAGTGAATTGTCAGATTTAGCAAGTAAATTGTTGTAAATTTTAACTGAAACGATAAAAAACTTATTGAAAATCATTGTCTTGTAAAAGAAAATTGTATATTTGTATTAACAAAACATAATTAAACTATTTAAAAATAAAGTATTATGAATAAAACAGAATTGATTTCAAAAATCTCAGAAGAATCTGGTTTAACAAAAGTTGCTTCTGAAAAAGCTTTAAACGCATTTGTAAATGCAGTATCTGCTTCTTTGAAAAAAGGTGACAGTGTTCAATTGATTGGTTTCGGTACATTCTCAGTAGCAAAACGCGCTGGTAGAACAGGTATCAATCCACAAACTAAAAAAGCTATCAAAATTGCTGCTAAGAAAGTTGCTAAATTCAAAGCAGGAAAAGCTCTTTCTGAAACAGTTAATAAAAAATAATTTATCGATTGGTTTAGATAAAGGGAGTCTTTTTAGGCTCCCTTTTTTGTTTTTAATGGGTAGATATTCTTGATTTTTTTATTAGCAAAAAAAGACTACTTTTGCATCACAAATTCGCAGGAGTTAGACTGCAAAAAAATCAGATATGATAACAATTGACAATTTAGCGATTCAATTTGGAAAAAGAACGCTTTTCCAAGATGTAAATTTAAAGTTTACACCAGGTAATATTTATGGTGTAATTGGTGCAAATGGTGCAGGTAAAACAACTTTTTTACGCATACTTTCAAAAGATCTTGATTCTACAAGAGGAACAGTTTCTCTTGGCGCAAATGAACGACTTTCTGTATTGCGTCAGAACCACTTTGAATATGACGAATGTACTGTACTTAACACTGTACTAATGGGTTACACACAATTGTGGAACATTATGCAGGAAAAAGATGCGTTGTATGCTAAAGCTGATTTCTCGGATGAAGATGGTGTGAAGGCTGCGGAATTGGAAGAGCAATTTGCCGAAATGGATGGTTGGAATGCTGAAAGCGATGCGGCTGCTTTATTGAGTGGTTTGGGTATTGCAGAAGATTTGCATCAGAAATTGATGAAGGATTTGAGCGGTAAGGAAAAAGTGCGCGTAATGCTTGCTCAAGCATTATTTGGTAATCCTGATAACTTATTGCTCGATGAGCCTACCAATGACTTGGATTTGACAACTATTACTTGGTTGGAAAACTTCTTGTCAAATTTTGAAAAAACGGTTTTGGTTGTTTCCCACGACCGTCACTTTTTGGATTCTGTATGTACGCATACGGTTGATATTGACTATGGAAAAGTACAATTATATGCAGGAAACTATTCTTTCTGGTATCAAAGTAGTCAGTTAGCACTTCGTCAACAACAACAACAAAACAAGAAAGCTGAAGAAAAGAAGAAAGAATTACAAGAGTTTATTGCTCGTTTCAGTGCAAATGTTGCTAAATCAAAACAAACAACAAGTCGTAAGAAGATGTTGGAGAAATTGAATGTAGAAGAAATTCAACCTTCAACTCGTCGTTATCCTGGAATTATTTTCAAACCTAACCGCGAAGTTGGTAATAAGATTTTGGAAGTTCACGGTTTGTCGGCTTCTGTTGCTGGAGAAACATTATTCAATAATGTTGAATTTACGGTAGAAAAAGGAGATAAGATAGTATTCCTTTCTCGTGATCCTCGTGCTATCACTGCTTTGTTCGAAATTATTACAGACAATAGAAAACAAGATGGTGGTAGTTTTGAATGGGGACAAACAGTAACATCTGCATATTTACCAGTTGATAATTCAAAATTCTTCAATACGGATATGACTTTGGTTGACTGGCTTGGACAGTTCTCTGAAGATACGCACGAGGTATTCCTTCGCGGATATTTAGGTCGTATGTTATTCTCAAACGAAGAAGTTTATAAGCAAGTAAAAGTTCTTTCCGGAGGAGAAAAAATGCGTTGTATGATTTCTCGTATGATGTTGAAAGACGCAAATGCCTTGATTTTAGATTCGCCAACAAACCACTTGGATTTGGAATCAATTCAGGCATTTAACAACTCTTTGATTCAATTTGGTGAAATCGTATTGTTTACTTCTCATGACCACGAATTCATACAAACTGTATGTAATCGTATTATAGAATTGACTCCTAACGGAATCATAGACAAGAAGATGGATTATGATGATTATATCACTGATGAAAAAGTTGCCGCGTTACAAGCAAAATTGTATGCTAAGTAATTTTTGAATTAGTGCAAAAAGAAAACGGATGAAATTATTTTCATCCGTTTTTTGTTTTAATATCTTCGTCTTGCTCTGTCCATATCGCGTTTTGCGTCTTTTTCTTTTAAATCTTCGCGCTTGTCAAATAATTTTTTACCTCTTGCTAAGGCTATATCGACTTTTGCAAGGCCGCGCTGGGTGATATAAAGACTAACAACTATGACGGTGATACCTTTATCTTTTAGTTTTTCTTGTATTTTTAATAATTCTCGTCTATTAAGTAGTAGTTTACGTTCTCTATCAGGATTGTGGTTGCTATAGCTGCCATAGAAATATTCCGAAATATGCATGCCTTTACACCATAATTCACCATTTGCAAAGTAGCAAAACGCATCAGTTACATTGGCTTTCCCTTCGCGGATAGATTTAATTTCCGTTCCTGTAAGCACAATTCCTGCGGTGTATGTTTGTATGGTTTCGTAGTTGAACGAAGCCTTTTTATTTTTTATATATATGTTTTTGTCAGCCATTTCTCTATCTTTGTCATGTTAAATAAAGACAAAAATAGCATTTTTATAGAAACTACAATGTCCGAGCAACAATGTTTATTGCCTGTAATTATCGGTCCGACGGCAACTGGTAAAACAAGACTTGCAGCTTTGGTTGCTGCAGAATTGAATGCGGAAATTCTTTGTGCCGATTCAAGACAGGTATATCGTGATATGAACCTTGGGACTGGTAAGGATTATGATGATTATATTGTTGATGGTCAGTCTGTTCCATACCATTTGATGGATATTGTAGATGCTGGTGAAAAGTTTAATTTGTTTAAGTTTTATGACGCTTTTCAAAATGCCTATAAAGATATTGTGAACAGAGGTAAACAGCCTATGGTATGCGGGGGAACAGGTATGTATGTTGAGTCAATTATAAAAAACTACAATATGCATATGGTTCCAGAAGATGCGGAATTTCGTGCCGCTTGTGAATTACGAGAGTTTGATGATTTGGTTGCAGAACTAAAAACTTACAAAACTCTTCATAACACAACAGACATAGATTCAAAAAAACGAGTAATTCGTGCGTTAGAAATTGCTCGTTATGAAATTGACCATGCTGCTGAATTTACTTCGAACGAATGTTCGTATAATCCGTATGTGATAGGTGTTTCGGTGAGCCGTGAGGTGCGGAGAGAACGTATTGCAAAGCGTTTCCATGCTCGTTTACAAGAAGGTATGACATCGGAAGTTGAACAATTGCTTGCATCTGGTGTTCCTGCAGAAACTCTCATATACTATGGTTTGGAATACAAATTTCTCACACTATATGTAACAGGTAAGATTACCAAACAAGAAATGGAAGAACAGTTGTTGACAGCGATTTGTCAATTCGCGAAACGACAGATGACGTGGTTTCGTGGAATGGAGCGTAGGGGAATAGAAATTCATTGGGTAGATGGGGAACTACCTATGGAAGATCGTAAAGAAGCAGTTCTTTCCTTGTTGCATGCGCAAGGGTTGTAAACTTATTTTAGTTTACGAACCAATTTGTGCATTTTTGTTATAGTAATACGCTCTTTTCTTTTGGTGAATTCATCCAATGTTTCGCATTGGCTATGTTGAAAATTTGCAGCAATGTAGTTCCCTTTGCTAGAGAATGTTTGCATGTAAAATCGAATTATTTCAATATTTTCTTTCTTTAATAATTCCATATTTGCCGCCGTCAAAGTGTAAATAGCGGTAATAATACCATCATGGAAGTCGCTAATTTTATTTTCTTTACAGGTAATTGTGTTTCCATTTGCTAATTCCAAAGTGATGTCGCCTGATATGCCACATTTATGAAAATAGTCGCATAGTTTTTCGTCAGCTTTTAGTTCCACAGAAATTTGCAATAAGCCGGCGCTGCCGTTTTTACCAATTGTGATATTGACATCTTTATCCGGATAAAGACGATCGTCTTCGTAAGAAACATACGTTGTAAAGGTTGCGTTTACGGCTTGATATGTTTTGCAGTCAATAAATTGAGTGCTTTTTTGACTATATGCAAATATGCTATATAAGCAGAGGATTGCTATTGTTATGTATCGTTTCATCATTATTATTTTTCACAAAAATACATATTATTTTTATGTGTTTCGGGAATGATATTGTCATTTATTATTTACTTTTGAACAACTAAAAACTATAACAAATGAATATTCTTTTAACGGGTGGAACAGGTTTCATTGGTTCCCATGTCCTTATGGATTTACTACAAGCCGGTCACACAGTGACGGTATTGGCGCGAAATGCAAATAAAGTTCCTGCATTGCAACAATTGAAAAACGTAGAAGTAGTGCAATGCAGTTTGAATGAATTTGATAAAATTCCCAATTTATTACAAAATAAAGATGCTGTTGTCCATGTTGCTTTAAATATGGTTGGCGACAACGCATACGATGTATTGATGAGCGATACGGTTTCTACAGTTTTTCTTGCAAATGAGGCTGCGAAGACAGGAGTTAAGAAGTTTGTTTATACATCTTCGACTGCTTCTGTTGATTCAGTGTACGCTTCTTCCAATCCTGTATGTATTAAGCCAGGCGATGTTTCTGTGTCAATTGATTGCCGCCATGATCCATGTTCTTATTATGGTGCGACAAAAGCTGCGTCAGAAGATTTCTTGTTTGCAATAGAAGGACAAACGGGTATGAAAGTAAACATTATTCGTCCAGGGTACACATTTGGTAATCCAGTTGTTCAAGGCGCATATACGCAACCGGACAGTCGTTTCCAAGATATTGTGAAAAAAGCAATGAAAGGTGAGGATATAACGGTAGTGAAAAATGACGGAACTCAGTTTATCTGGGCAGATGACATTGCGAAAGTTTATACTCGTGTTGTTGAATCGGATAGTAGTAAAAAAACATATTTTGCACTTGCGAAACAATTTGTGAGATGGGAACAAATTGCAAATGAGGCTGTTGCTGTATGTAATTCAACTTCGAAAGTAATAGTGGAAGATTTGGGATGGAGCGATACGCCATTGTTGTTTGATGTTTCGGAAATTAAGGAAGATTTTGATTTAGAATTTTCAGCATATCCACATATTATCAGCCATTTAGAATATTTCAAAGAAAAATTTTCAACAATTGGTTAAGAACTTTGTTGAATATAACGGAAAGTTTATTTGCTGATAAATGAAAATAAATTAGTTTTGTATCGTCAAACAAAAAAAATGTACTTATGGCATCGGGTCAAGAAATAAAGATCTTTTCGGGTGAAGCAACTCGTTATTTAACAGAGAAAATCGTCAATTTTTATGGCGTTGAAATGGGTGCTTCTGCAGTAACACGTTTTAGTGATGGTGAATTCGAACCACGTTTTGATGAACCAGTTCGTGGTAAAGAAGTTTACATCGTACAATCAACATTTGCTCCAGCAGATAATTTATTGGAATTGTTATTGTTGATTGATGCAGCAAAAAGAGCTTCTGCGGCACATGTGACAGCTGTTATTCCATATTTCGGTTTCGCTCGTCAAGATAGAAAAGAAAAATCACGTATTTCTATTGGTGCCAAATTGATGGCAAATTTATTACAGAAAAGTGGTGTTGACCGTGTAATTACAATGGACTTACATGCTGGACAAATTCAAGGTTTCTTTGATATTCCAGTTGATCACTTGTTTGGATCGTCAATCTTTATCCCATATATTCAAAATATGAATATTGAAGATTTATGTATTGTTGCTCCAGATATGGGTGGAACAAAACGTGCAAAAGCTTATGCTCGTATTTTGAATGCTGATATTGCAATTTGCCACAAGGAACGTACTCGTGCAAATGTTGTAGATAATATGCAGATGATTGGTGATGTAGAAAACAAGAATGTTATTATTGTAGATGATATGATTGATACTGCAGGAACAATCACAATGGCTGCAAATCTTTGTAAAGAACGTGGTGCAAAAACAGTTCGTGCATTAAGTACTCATGCTGTTTGTTCTGGACCTGCATTTGAAAGAATTGAAAATAGCGCAATTCAAGAATTGTTGGTTACAGATACAATTCCACATGATAATATGCCAAGTAAGATCACTGTTTTGTCTTGTGCACAATATTTTGCAAACTCAATTGATAAGATCTTTAAGAACGAATCAATGAGTTCTGCTTTTTTGGTATAGTAAAAAAATAGGCTCTTATTTGTATTTTTCATAAAAATTACGATATTTGCCGGCGATAAAATAATATTAACCCGTGTGATGGATGTCATTGACATAAGTAGCACAAAATTTAGGTAATATGTTAACAATAGATTTAGCAGGTCAATCAAGAACCAATCTTGGTAAAAAAGAATCAAAACATTTACGTGCAGCAGGTTCAATCCCATGTGTATTGTACGGTATAGGTGAAAACAAAAACTTTACAGTTGAAGCAAAAGCTTTCGATAAAGTTATTATCACTCCAAATGTTTATGTAGTTATTTTGAACATTGATGGTGTTTCTCACAAAGCAATCTTAAAAGAAGTTCAATTCCATCCAGTTACAGACGCTGTTCTTCACGTTGATTTCTTGGAAGTAACTGACGAAAAACCATTTATGATTAAATTACCAATTAAGATTGTTGGTCACTCTGAAGGTGTAAAACAAGGTGGTAAGTTAAAAGTAAAAATGCGTAAAATGAAAGTTTCTGGTTTGTTGAAAGACCTTCCATCTGAATTGACAGTTGATATAACTTCTTTAGGTTTAGGTCAATCAATCAAATTGGCATCTCTTTCATTCGAAGGTTTGACTATTGAAGATCCAAAATCATCAGTTGTTTGTTCAGTTCTTGCAACTCGTGATTCTAACAAAAAATAGTTTGAATTAGAATAATAGTTAATCCGTCGTCGGTTTTCCGGTGACGGATTTTTTTTACCATTAAATAATCTAAAAAATAACCTTAAAAAATAGGGGTTATTTTTCTTGAAATTTTTTTTGAGATGAAATATCTTATTGTAGGCCTGGGTAATATAGGTGATGAATATAAAAATACTCGCCATAATATTGGTTTTACTTTAATTGATGCGCTAGCTGAAAAATTACAAACATCGTTTTCTGTTGACAGATTAGCTAGCGTGGCAATGGCAAGTTATAAATCTAGACAGTTGGTACTAATAAAACCAAGTACATATATGAACTTGTCAGGAAAGGCTGTGCATTATTGGATGCAGAAGGAAAAAATTCCTATGGAAAATGTTTTGGTTCTTGTTGACGATCTTGCATTACCGTTTGGTAGTCTTCGTATGAAAGGTAAAGGTAGTGCTGGTGGACATAATGGATTAAAAAATATTCAAGAATTAATTGGTGGCGAAAATTATCCTCGTTTACGTTTTGGAGTAGGAAATAATTTTTCTAAAGGACAACAAGTTGATTTTGTGTTAGGGGAGTGGACTTCTGAAGAAAAAAATCAAATCCCTACAATTTCTGAAAAAGTTGTTTCTGCTATACTTATGTTCGTTACAATTGGTTTGGAGAAAGCTATGACTTTTGCAAATCAGAAATAAGAAGAGTTTACATATTTTTACATGTTTAGGCGGTTTAATTGTTTACAACAATAAACCGCCTAATTTTTTTACATTAAAAATAACCATGTTTACATGTGTGAAATTGCGAATTGGTTAACTATGTCTCTTGCCTGTTTGCACTTGTTTTATAAGATATATTATTGTTGTAATAGTCATAAAATCAGTTATTTATTACGTTTATATATTCTTTTAGTTTAATGATAAAACCATTATTGCTATGATTTTATCGGTTTTTAATTTGATGGATGTGTTTAATATATTACAAATCAACATTTTATATATTTTATATATATAAATACTTCAATATATATATAAGGTGTTGGTTGTTATCTTTGTTATATTTTTTGAATATATAATAAATGAGATTCTTTTCCGTGTTTAAATATGTTAATTGGTGTAAGTTACAAAAGTTAACAAATAATTATTTACATTTGTTAACTCAAATATTACAAAAATGAACGACGACTTTGCAATAAATAAACGAATACAGCAGGTTATAAAAGACAAGCATCTTACAAACGCAACGTTTGCGGAGGCTATTGGGGTGAATAGATCTTCCATTTCGCAATTGTTGTCGGAGCGAAATAAACCAAGTTTAGACTTCTTGGAAAAGATGTTGCGTACATATAAAGATTTGGATGCCAATTGGTTATTACGCGGTGAATTGTCTTCTTTCTCTGTTCGTGAAGCAGTTCAAACAGAGTTGTTCCCTGACGATTCTGTTACGGATTCGGTTGTTCAGCCAGTTGAAAATTCTAATTTATTAGTAAACGAACCTTCAAAAAATCGACTTATTTCGAGTGAAAGTACGACTTCGGAAAAAATAATCGAAAAAATCGTTACTTTCTATTCTGATAAAACATTTGAGGTCTATAAACCTATGTAAGTATTTGTTTTAGAGTTATAACAAAAAAGCCCAGCAAATGCCGGGCTTTTTTTATGGAGATTAGATTCTCTTGTTTTTTATTTCTGTTCAAGTAGGACTACATTTTCTACATGTTGTGTATGTGGGAACATATCGACAGATTGTGATTTCTTTATATCATATGCGTTCGATAATAATTGTAAGTCGCGAGCTTGAGTGGCAGGATTACAACTAACATATACTATTCTTTTTGGCATAGCTCGTAATATGGTGTCGATAACGTCTTGATGCATGCCAGCACGTGGAGGATCGGTAATGATAACGTCAGGTTTGCCATGTTTAGATATGAAATTGTCGTTCAAGATGTCTTTCATATCACCAGCATAAAACAATGTGTTGTCAATGTTGTTTATCTGTGAATTTACTTTTGCGTCTTCGATTGCTTCAGGAACATATTCTATACCAATAACTTGCTTTGCTCTTTTTGCTACGAAATTTGCGATTGTTCCTGTTCCAGTGTAAAGGTCGTAAACTAATTCGTTTCCAGTCAGTTGTGCGAAATTTCGTGCAATTTTGTATAATTCGTAAGCCTGTTCCGAATTTGTTTGATAAAATGATTTAGGACCAATTTTAAACTGCAAATCTTCCATATGTTCTATAATGTAGTCTTTGCCGTAGAATGTATGTACTTCTTGGTCGCCAATTGTGTCGTTAGCTTTTTGGTTTATAATGTATAGAAGCGAGGTGATTTGCTTGAATTCCGATTGTAATGCAGAAAGCAGACCGTTTATTTGTTCTGGGTTGTTTTCGTAGAATACAACTATAACCATACATTCGCCAGTTGTGGTTGTTCGTATGATCAAGTTGCGGAGTAATCCGCTGTGGTTTCTTATGTCGAAGAAGGTCAATTCGTTGTGCAATGCGTATGCACGAATAAAATTTCGTATTTCGTTGCTTGGGCAATCTTGTAGCATACAATGTTGAATATCAACTACTTTGTCAAATAAATGCGGTACGTGAAATCCGAGAGCGTTGGATTCTTTTATCTCAGCATTTGTCTTAACTTCTTCTTCGGTAATCCATCGTTTATTTGAGAATGTAAATTCTAGTTTATTACGATAGTATTTAGTTTGTTTTGAGCCAAGAATTGGTAAATATTCCTGAACATCTACATGGCCGATGCGTTCTAGTTGATCTTTTGCTTGTTTTTCTTTGTAGAACAGTTGTTTTTCGTATGGAAGAATTTGCCATTTGCATCCTCCGCAAGTACCAAAATGTTCACAAAACGCAGGAACTCTGTCGTTGCTCGGCGTAACTAATTCTATAACGCGTCCTTCGTAATAGCGTTTACGTTTTTTAGTAACTTGAATATTTACAATGTCGCCAGGGATGACACCTTCTACAAAAATGACCATATCGTCAATTTTCGCCAATGCATTGCCTTCGGCTGCAACATCGGTGATTTGCACATTCTCAAATGTTGGTAACTTTTTCTTTCGACTCACGGTAATTACTATCTTTTAGTCTAAATATTTTTATTTTTGCAAAAATACCAAAAAAGATGAATATATACTCATACTTTGTCATTGGGGCTGCGGTTGGTTGCTTATTTGCTGGTAAAAAAATAGGGAATAAGTCGCTTTTGTATGGTGGTTTGTGTGCGTTGTTGCCTTGTATAGATGAAGTTTTGTCGTTATTTTTTTCCTGTCCTACATCTTTGTATGTAGCGGGAGGAGTTACGCATTCTATGCTGTACTGCATATTGGTTGCACCTATTGTTGGCTGGTTATTACGTCGTTTTGTTTCTAAAGATTTAACCGTAGTTTCTTGGTCGGTGTTTGCTTTTTTGACCATGCTATTTCATTGTCTTTTTGATATTTTGCGTGTGCGTGGGGTTGGCATTTTGGAGCCTTTTGTGCATAAAAGATTGGCTATGTCGGTAATTCCGGATGTGGAATATTTAAGTTGTATTCCTTTGGTGATTTCGTTCGTGGCAGCTTTATTTTTGAAAGATTTGAAGCAAAAGACATTGGTTTCGTGGTTTGGTATGTTTTTAACATTTGTTTTTGTGACTTTTGCGTTCTTTAATAAATTGTCGGTGCAAGCAGATTTTGAGAAACGATTGGACGAGCAGGATGTACGTTATTCGAGAAGTGAAGTCTTTCCGGTTGAAAACACCTTGTTTTTGTGGAACTGTATCGCGCAAGACCGTGACGGCTTTTGGATGTGTTATCGTTCAAATCTAAGTAAAAATGATTTTGATTATAATCTAGCCTTGCGTAATGATTACTATCTATTTGAATTAGAGGACTGTATGGCGGTAAAGCGTATGACTGCATATACTCGTTATTTCTATGTTGTGGAACCGACGGTAGGTCATACGGTTTTGTTGCATGATTTGCGTTATGCGAAGAAAGGTTTGCGTTCTAATGATCCTTATGATAAGTCGTATCATATTCATTTAGATGAAGATAAAAATGTTTTAATAGATAAAAAATAATGGAAACATTGCCTGTACATGATATTCCAATGCTAGTTTCTGCAATCAATTTTTTGTTGCGAGATAAGTTATTTGATAATTTAGATGAAATCTGCGAGCATTATAATTTGCAAAGAGTTGAGTTGGAGCAGAAAATGAAAGATGCTGGTTTTGAATATTCCGAAGAATTGAAAAAATTTTGGTAGAAAATGGTTTCGAAAGACTGTGTAGAGTCGGCATATTGCTTTTGTCATCAAAAATGGAACATTTATTCTAAATCAACGATGGATTGGCAGAAGGATGATATTGAATTTGCCATTGCGAATTATGTTGACGGAATGAATCCTGAATTGTACGGTTGTATTTCTGGTGGCAACAATGAGTTTTTGCGTGATCATACAAATTTTGCTTCGGATATACAGCAGGCTATTTCTATTTTAGAGCAGATGATGGAATAATTTGTAGGTAATCGGATATAATTGGTATCTTTGTGTATTATGATACAAGAAAATTTAAAACGAATTATGGCGACAATCCCTGCGGGGGTTACGCTTTTGGCTGTGTCGAAAACTAAGCCTGAAAGTGATATTGTGGAAGCCTATGAATATGGCGTTCGTGACTTTGGAGAAAATAAGGTTCAGGAAATGACGCGTAAATATGAGGCGTTGCCAAAGGATATTCGTTGGCATCTAATAGGGCATCTTCAGACGAATAAGGTGAAGTATATTGCTCCGTTTGTTCATCTTGTACATAGTGTTGATTCCTTGAAGTTGTTAGCTGAGATAGACAAGGAAGCGAAAAAATGTAATCGTGTTATTTCTTGTTTGTTGCAGTTTCATACTGCGTCGGAAGAAACAAAGTTTGGTTTGTTGAAAGAAGAAGCAGTGCAAATACTTGAGAGTGAGTCTTATAAGCAGATGCAAAATGTAAAGATCTGTGGAGTTATGGGTATGGCAACCAACACAGATGACACGAATTTGATACGACAAGAATTTAAAAACCTAAAATCAATTTTTGATTATTTGAAGTCGAATTATTTTGCTGAAAGTCAATGTTTTGAGACTATTTCGATGGGAATGTCGGAGGATTATCAAATTGCAATAGAAGAAGGTAGTACAATTGTGCGAGTTGGTAGTTCTATCTTTGGAGAACGCGATTATTCTAAGCAATCTTAGTTAGTCTAAAAAGAAAATCCCGCCACCGTCGTATAATTCCCCTCGGTGTAGTTCTACTATTTTGCATTTATGCGAAAAGATGAATGACTGTATTCTTTCTCCATCTTTATGTTTTGATAGTGAACCATTTATGTAGATAGTGTCGTGGTATTTCCCAAAACAACCGCCTATGAAACCATTTTTGTATGGTGGTAAATTGATGCCTATTGGGGAAATGTATAAATGTTCAAGATGTAGTCTTTCTAATACGGAAGAAATGCCTTGGTCTGATGTGATAAATACATTTTCGGCTATTTCAAAAAGTGAACATCTGGTATATGCTTGTGGTAGTTCTATGAATTGTTTAGTTGCATATTCTTCTTTGATTGTCTTGTCTGTGTATCCTCTTTTATGAAATATGAAAGAATTGGTAATGAGACAATTATAAGGTGTTGAATCAGATAATGAAGTACCAACTATTTTTTCTCCAATATGAATGTTATTGCGTTTTTGAAGCTGGTCTTGAATTTCTTTGGGGGTATTTGGAGCGATAATGAAGTCGCTTCCGTTTTGTGCTATGAATATGTCTGGATGACCAGCAATTGCGTCATAGGTGATGTTTTCCGTTATGAATGGAATAACAGAAAAATTTTTTGACAAATTGTCTATCGCTTCACGTGGGCTGCGAGCATCAATAACGGCAATAGGTAAACTCATAACCAGAAAGGATAGGGTCTATATTGAAATAGACGTTTTTGAATTTTTTTTGTAAGGCTTTTTTGTTTGTAGAATTATAGCCAATGGCGTTATTTATTTCTTCTTCAGATGTGTAAATGCTGATATTCTTGTATTTGCAATTGTTTTGTATTGTGTTTGATAGCTTGTCTTTCCATATTTCAGATAAGACTAATTCTTTGAAAGATGGATGAAATGGTCCAGCAAGCAAATATTCGTTATGAGTAAAATCTTTGTTTGGATGTAGTCCAACTTTAAGTACCGTCACATTGTTTTTAAAGAAAAGTGTATAGATGTCTTTTGTCCATTCAATGGCAGTTCCTATACTGATTGGTGAATATTTTCCTTGTTGGTACAGTTTTGCCAAAGGCGTGTCGGATACGACCAAGGTAGGATAGATACGTGTTGTTTCGGCACCGAAATCAATAATATCGCGCGCAGTTTGTAAAGCCTTTTCTTTTGTATCTCCAGGGAGTCCGATCATCATTTGTAATCCTAATCGGAAACCATATTGTTTGATTTTTTTTGAAGCAGCGAGAATTGCTTCTCGGTTATGTCCTCGTCCAGATAGTCGTAGCACGTCATCGTTGGTTGATTGTGCACCTAACTCAATGTCTAAGACATTATATTTTTTCAGCATTGTCAAAATCTCGTCGGAAATGTAATCGGGCCGAGTGGATAGTCGTATGCTGGAAACTTGCTTATTCTTTATAAATGGTTGAACTACTTGAAGATATGATTCTTGCATATCAATAGGTAATCCAGTAAAACTACCGCCAAAGAATGCCACTTGTATAGTGTAGTCGGAAGGAATAGTTGTTAAGTTTCTTTCTATAATTGTTCGAGTTTCTTCAAGAGAAGGTATGTGTTCTTGTGAACTGATGTGATTCTGATTGCAAAAAATACACTGATGCGGACACGCAAGTTGTGGTAAAAAAATAGGAATATTTGCATGTTTTCTTCCCATTATTTTAATGTAACTATAGTTATTCCGTCACCGCCCATTTCAACAGGAGCATCAGTACAAGATTGAACAAAATCTACAACGGCAAGGTATTCTCGAATCAGTTTCCTAAGTATTCCGTAGCCTTTCCCGTGAAGTATCTCCAAATGTTTGAACTGAAGCATATTTGCTGTTTCTACAAAATCTTTTACCTCATACATAGCTTCGTCGCCGCGCTTGCCGCGTAAGTCGAGGTGAGGCGAGAAGGTCTTTCGTTTTTCGGCGATGTTTTTTATAGAAGAAGCGACAATGACAGTTTTCGTATCGATTTTAGGTTTAGATGCAGGTTCTAATCTATCGATTTTTACTGTCATTTTTAAGCTACCAAAATTTACAACAGCTTGCTTGCCTTGTATTTCTAGGACTTCTCCGGATGTTGATTGTCCTTTCATTTTTACATAACTGCCAACTTGTATTTCGAATTTCGTATGTTTTTGTTTATTAATATTTTGCAAATTAATTGCGTTGTGAATTTTGCCAGCTTTTTGTTTGATTTTATCTGCAGATTGTTGTAATTCTTGACGTGCTTGTTTGGTGATTTCTTTTTCTGCTTGTGCTTCTTTTATGGTGCGGATAGTTTGCTCAATTTGTTTGTTGGCGGAATCAAGAACTTGATGTATTTCGCGTTCCGTATTTTCAATGATTTCTTGTCGTTTCTCGTTGATTTTTTTCAATTTTTGAGCATATTCTTCCTTTACAAGAGTGAGTTGTTGCTCCTGTTTGCGCAAGTCTTCTTTCTTTTTATATACATATTGTTTTTCGATTTCAAGTTTTTTCAAATTTTCATCAAAATCAATATGTTCTTGTTTGATTTTTTTCTGCGCGTTTTCTATTGTATGTTGAGGAATTCCTATAGATTTTGCGATTTCGAAAGCAAAGGAGTTTCCAGCCGAACCCATACGTAACTTGTATAGAGGGCGCATATTGTCCATATCGAACAGCATTGCGCCATTAACCAATCCGTTTAGGGAAGTTGCGCAATGTTTTAAGTTGCTATAGTGAGTTGTGATTATGCCGAATGCGCCTTTTGCATTCAAGTTTTCCAGAACACTTTCGGCAATTGCGCCGCCAAGAATTGGTTCGGTACCGGTTCCAAATTCATCTATTGCAAGAAGCGTTTTGCTGTTGGCACGTTCCATAAAAATCTTCATATTTAGCAAATGTGAAGAATATGTACTTAGGTCATTTTCAAGCGATTGCTCATCTCCGATATCGATGAGCATATTATTAAAAACGCCAATTTTGCTTTGACTTTCGGCGGGAATTGGTAGTCCGCATTGAAACATATATTGTATTAGCAATACAGTCTTCATACAGACGGATTTGCCGCCGGCATTAGGTCCGGAAATCACAATAATTCTTTGTGGTTTCTGTAATGCTATATGGAGTGGAACTACTTCCTTATGATTCTTTTTGAATGATAAAAATAGGAGTGGATGTCGTGCGCGAATGAGCGAAATTTCTGGTTGTTCAGAGATTGTAGGCTTTTGACCTTCAACTTCAACTGTAAATTTTGCTTTTGCACGTATAGCGTCTATGGTTCCAAGGAAATCGTATGCTAATTCAATGTCGGGTAAAAATGGACGAATTTCCGCAGTTGTTTCCTGAAGAATGCGGATTATTTCCTTTCTTTCTTCAAATTCAAGATTAGCGATAGCATTATTTGTCTCGAATGCTTCTACAGGCTCGACGAAAGATGTCTTTCCCGTTGCGGATTCATCGTGAACAATACCTTGTATTTTGCGTTTGAAGGTACTGTTTAAAGGCAAAACTAAACGGCCGTCGCGTATGGACATTTCTGAATCTTGTTCTATCCAACCTTCTTGTCGTGCGATGGCAAGTTTTTGCGACATTATTTTGCTTACGATTCTTCTTTTTTGTGCAATTGAATTGCGTATCTCCACTAATTGTGGCGAAGCGTTATCTTTTAAGTTCCCGTTAGAGTCGATAATTCTATCAATAGAACGGCAAATTTCCTTTGCTATTTCTATAGGTTCTGTTAGTTCAAACAGATATGGGTATTTTTCTTGTTGTTTAGCCAAAAAAGATACAAGATCCTGTATTTCGGAAAGTGATTTCCGTAATATATGTAATTCATTTGCAAGTAGATATGTTCCTTCAGGTCGAATGCGTGCAAGTGCGTCGTACACTGTAGCAAATGTAGGTGTAGGGAACGTTTCTTCTTCTTGCAGGATTTTGGTCATCTCCATCACCTGGCAAAGCAATCGATTTATTTCGTCAGAGTCGATAGAGAAGGCGAGTGCGGAAATTTTTTCTTTACCGATTTCGCAACTACATTTTTGTAAAATGTTTTGGCGTATTTCGGTAAAGCCGATTTTCTGTTCTATGTTTTGTGGATATAGCATATCTTTTTGTAAACTGATGCAAAAATAGGTAAAAAGGAGATAGTACGGAAATGAATTTGTTTATTCATAAATAAAGTTGACAAACACATAAATTCGTGTATATTTGTGCAACATTTCTTGGGGTTGATTGGAATTGACGGGGAGTTTACAGGGAATGTAAGCATGTCGGGCAATGGGGTTTTGTCCCGTAAAACCATACTCTAAAACAATAACTGGCGAAGAAAACTTTGCTCTTGCTGCCTAATCGAAGTATAGTAGATTTCGGCTTTACGCTATTCAAGGAATAGCGGCGAGACATTCCGCAGAAGGCCTGTCCTTAGTCGTCTGAGTCCGGAGTGCTGTAATTAAGGAATAGGAAAAACAATTCCTGTGTGTTTTTCTGAGATTTATTCAGGATACGGGTAAAATAGGATGTCCGTCTTCAGTTTTGCTCCGACAATCAATGGCGGAATAAGCATGTAGAAAGCATTTTCGGTACTTGACCGGACCGGAGTTCGAACCTCCGCAGCTCCACTTTATTAACTGGTATTATGTTGTGTTGTGCAACATAATACTGGTAAAAAAGAGACTACTTTGAAATCATTTCGCAATAAACGGTTTGTTGGTGTTTTATTATTGATAATATACTTATTAGTATTATCAGTAAAAATGATACATATCCATCAGCCGGTGGAACAAAGTTTCGTTTGTGTTGATTGTCAAAATCATATAAAACATAATGGTCACATTAGCAGTGATACATTTACATTGCATGAGTGTGTTTTATGTGAATTTCTTTCTACTGTTTATACATCCGCATCTGCAATAGAATTTTCTGTTTTTTTACTTGTTGTATCTTTTTGTTGTATAAAAAGAGAACAATTTGTACAGCAATTGGTATGCGGAAATTCTAATCCTCGTGCACCTCCATCTTTTTAATAAAAGCGTAATTGAATAGATATCGTATGATATCTGAAAGGTTATTGAATATTTATTAAAAAGATTTTTATGAAAACAGTAAGATTTATACTAGTAGTCTTATTGTATTGTCATTCTGTCTTGCTATTTGCTCAAAATGAGACATTTACGGATACAGTACAAATAGACGAAATAGTAGTAACAAGCGTTACAGGTAGTGCGCACATAAAGGAAATTGCTGCTCCTATAAGTATTATTTCAAATGCAGCTTTACAAACATTTCAGTCAACAAATATAATTGATGCAATAAGTCGGCAACCGGGTGTTAGTCAAATTACAACTGGAAGTGGCATATCAAAACCAGTCATTCGAGGCTTAGGTTATAATCGAGTTCTTGTTGTAAATAATGGTATTCGACAAGAAGGACAACAATGGGGCGACGAGCATGGTATAGAAATAGACGGAAATGCTGTCGGTTCTATAGAAATCATGAAAGGTCCGGCGTCTCTTATATATGGATCTGATGCGATGGCTGGAGTTATTATTATGAATGAGTCACCAATAATGTCGTTAGGGAAAATGCATGTAGAGGCAATGGGAGAATACCAAACGAATAATGGATTGGCTAATTATTCTTTGAATTATAAAGGTAATCATAATGGTTTTATTTGGGATTGTAGATGGAGTCAAAAATTTGCCCACGATTACCACGCTCCTCAGGATGGAATTGTACCAAATACAGGATTTAAAGAAAATGCTATAAGTGGTATGGTTGGTTTAAATAAAAAATGGGGCTATTCTCGTATTAAGGCCAGTTTCTACAATCTAACTCCTGAGATGACAGAGGTTGAAGACGATTATGAAGAGGGTTCGAATGATTATTCTATAGAGGCGCCATTTCAAAAAGTTAGACATACCAAAGTAATTTCAGACAATCGTTTTTATCTAAAGAAAGGTTATTTGAATGCATTGATAGGGTATCAGCAGAATCGTCGACAAGAGTATGAAGATGCTGATGAATGCGAACTTGATTTTGATTTGAAAACGATTACATACGATTTGCGTTATGTATTACCAGAATGGAAAAATTTTAAATTTAATTATGGAATAGGTGGTATGCAACAAGCATCCAGAAACCTAGGAGAAGAATTTTTGATTCCAGAATATAATTTATTTGATGTAGGTATGTACATTACAGCACATCGTTCTGTTTATTCTAATCTACATATTAGTGGAGGTATTCGATATGATAGAAGAAATCTTCATAGTTTTTCTTTGTTCGATGAAGGAGAAGAACGATTTCAAGATTTTAAACGAAATTTCGGAGCTTTTTCTGGAAGTATAGGAGTTATTTATAATTTAAACTCAAAAATTGACGTAAAAGCTAATGTCTCTCATGGATATAGAGCTCCAAATATTAGTGAACTTGGTTGTAATGGAAAGCACGAGGGTACATTCCGCTATGAACAGGGAAATGCGTCTTTAAATCCAGAACATAGTTGGCAGGTAGATGCTGGGATTGATTTTAGCAGTGAACGAGTTTCAGCTTCGTTGTCGTTGTTTGCCAATAGAATAGGAAATTATATATACATTAAAGGTTGCAATAAGAAGATAGACGATACGCCGGTATTTCAATATACTTCAGGAGATGCTCGTGTTCTTGGTGGCGAAGCAATGTTGAAAATCTATCTACTTAAACATTTGTATTTTGAAAATACATTTTCTATTGTTGATGCACAACTATTATCGAAAACAGATGGAAAATATTTGCCGTTTATTCCAGCACCTCGTTTGGTTTCGACATTGCATTATGATATACCGGTACATTCAAATAGAGTTAAGAATTTCTTTGTGGAAGTTGAATCGGATTTCAATCTTAAACAAGATCATATAATGAGCGAAAATGACACTGAAACGCCAACAGCAGCCTATGTCGTATTAGATGCTACTATTGGTATCGATATCCATAGGAAAAATGGTGCAAAACTCTGTTATGTTGGTTTGAATGCAACGAATCTTCTTAATACTGCATATCAGTCACATCTTAGTCGTCTTAAATATGCAGAAACATATTCGTTTACAGGAAGATACGGTATAAACAATATAGGAAGAAACATAGGAATTAAAGCTGTTTTCCCTGTAGATTTTGAGAAAAAACAAGACTAAACTTTTTTAGCATGCAGGATTTTATTCTGCATGCTTTTTTAAAATTTCATATAATTACATTTTACACCTTTTACTCCAGGTTTTACCACAAATAGTTTTCCTGCTTCTGGATAAAGATGTGCTTTATCTTCTGGCATATAGTATGAGGCAGTTGTAATATATAGTTCGTCAAGATTTTCGCCACCAAAAGCAAGTGCGGAAACATTCAGTGCTGGTATATCAATTTTTTGAAGTAATTCACCTGTTTTAGGATTCCAACGTGTAACACATGCACCTTCCCAGTTTGCAACCCAAAGCATTCCTTCCGCATCAATTGTGTTGCCGTCAGGAGTACCCATATTTTCTGTTAAAGAAATGACTTCTCTTCGATTAGAGATAGATCCATTCGTTTCGTCAAAATCGAAGGCTGAAACGGTTAAAAGCGGAGTGTCTTGGTAATACATAGTTTTGTTGTCTAATGACCACGCAACACCATTTGATATAGAAACGTCAGTAAGGACTTTTTGACTGTTTTTCCCGTCGTACACGAAGAAATTAGCTTTTTTAGGAGTGCAGTCTTTGTCCATTGTGCCAACCCAAAGTCTACCTTGTGCGTCGCACTTTCCATCGTTATATTTATTGCCGGCTATGCCACCTTCTGGAGCGGCAAGAAACGTAAGTTGTTCAGTTTCAATGTTCAATTTATATATACCATCTTCAAGGGCAACAACAACAGTGTCTTGAGTGTAAGGAACGACAGTTCCTACTAATTTATCTATTTTAATTTCTCTGTTTTTTTCATCAGAAGGAGTATAGATGAAAACACTTCCTTGGGTGTCAATCCATAAAAGTCGGTTGTATTTATAATCCCAAATAGGACCTTCGCCAACTCGTGCTACAAATGGTAACGCGGCTGTAACAGTTATATCTTTTTCTTCTTTCATTTCGGTATTTGTTTGTGTATTACTACAAGAAAATATTGTGCAACAGAGAATAGGAAGAATGTAATGTTTGATTTTCATAGTTTTATAATGCTATTAATCCGATGACGCCAGATAGTACTAATAATAAAATAGGATTGACCTTATAGAAGTATAATGCGACAAAAGATGCGACAAATATCACAAGACTAATATTGTATTCTCCCAATCCAAAGTCGCAAAAATTTTCTTTATTCATAAGTAGGAGTGCGGCGGCAAGAATAAGACCTACCAACACAGGGCGAAGTGCCTGTAATATAGATTTAACATAATGATTTTCTTTGTTTTGCATTAAATATCTAATGACAAAAAACAAGAGAATAATCGAAGGTAGGCACAACGATAATGTTGCTGTTACTGCACCAAAAAATCCAAATACGCTATAACCTACATAGGTTGCAGTATTAATAGAAATAGGTCCTGGTGTCATTTGTGATATGGCAATAATATCGGAAAATTCTTGTACCGTAAGCCATTGAAAATGATCGACAACCTCAAATTGAATTAGAGAAAGCATAGCATATCCGCCACCGAATCCAAAGAGACCGATTTTAAAGAATACATATATCAGTTCAAGGATAGTTATCATTGCTTTCTAATTTTATTGAACGAATACCATTCGCAAACCAATGCGCCGATAATTACTGCGAGTATGATAATAACTGGAGAAATCTTTAATAACCAAATACTTAATGCTATAACTATTGGAATCCATAGAATTTTCCAGGACATTTTTTGATTAACGATGATTTTGCATGAAGGCACTAGAATTAGAGCAACAACACAAGGTCGTATGCCTTTGAAAATGTTCTCGATTGTTTCGTTGTCTTTAAATTCGGTGAAGAATAAAGCAATCAATAGAATAATTACAAAAGAGGGTAGAATGGCACCTAACGCAGCGCTGATAGCTCCTTTTATGCCACGAAGTTTGTAACCGACATATAAGGCTGTATTTACGGCAAATACTCCAGGAAGTGTTTGTACAAGTGCTATTAAATCCCAAAATTCTTCTTTGTCTATGTATTGTTTTTTCGTTACAATAGACATTTCCACCATCGACAGCATTGCGTAGCCGCCACCCAATGTGAATGCTCCAATTTGAAGAAATATGTAGAATAGTTCAAACAACGGTACCATGCCGCAAAATTATTAAATACGCTTGATTTTTTGTATTTTTGAAAAAAATAATTGGTATGGAAGAAGCCGAATTGCTAGCGTTAGTAACAACCGAAATGCCGTATGGAAAATATAAAGGAACTTTGTTATGCGATTTACCTGAATATTATTTGGTATGGTATAAACAAAAGGGTTTTCCTATGGGAAAATTAGGTCGTCAACTGGGTTTGATGTATGAGATAAAACTAAACGGCTTGGAATATTTGCTATATAATCTAAAGAAAATGAAATAGTTATTTTTTTTGTGCTTTTATCCGTTCTTCTTTTTCTTGTAGATATACATTAAAATCGAATCCCATAACAAGTATATCGTCAACTTGTTCCCACGATCCTTGCCATTGTTGTAATTGCTTCTTCAATTCTATACCTTGTTTTATTAGAGGTAAATGTTGACAGGCTAGGATATTAGCTTTAAATCTTCTGAATTTCAGTTTTTTACCATCTTTACCTCCAAATTGATCGGCATAGCCATCGGAGAACATATAGAATTTATCGTTTGGCTGAACACGGATAATTGCATTAGTGTAAGGTTCGTCTTGGTCGTTGTTTAGTCCTACGGGATATTTATCGCCACGAACAGTAATGAATTGATTATTACGGAATATGAGCATACGCGAAAGGGCGCCGGCAAATTCCATAACGCAAGTCTTTTTATCGAATACACAGATAGAAATATCCATACCATCTTTTACGGCTGTATTGTCGTCAAGTTCATTTTTAGACAATAGTTCTATCAATGACATATTTAAGTAATTCAATATCTCCGACGCATTGTGTATATGTTTGTCTTTCGTAATTGTACGAAGAAGATTGTAGCCGATAATAGACATAAAGGCACCAGGTACACCGTGGCCAGTACAGTCGGAACAAGCGATGAAGATTTTGGTGTCAATTTCTGTAATCCAATAGAAATCACCACTTACGATATCTTTTGGTAAGTATAAAATGAATGAAGAAGGAAGTAAATGACGGAATTTTGCACGAGCAGGCATAATAGCCAATTGAATTCGTTTTGCGTAAGTAATACTATCAAGAATGTTTTTATTCTTGATTTCCAATTCATTTTGTTGTTCTTCGATTCGATTTAGAATTTCTTGTTTTTCTAATAATCGTTGATTTGTTCTTCTTGTTTTTCTTGTGATTTGATTTACAATAAATAGTATCAATAAGATAGCGACAAAAAGTTCTAATCCGTAGGCAAAATTGGTTCTCCAGAATGGAGGAGGAACAACAATTTTTATAATTTTTTCATCGGACCAAATACCTTCATCGTTTGCAGCCAATAGATGAAGCGTGTATTTGCCAACAGGAAGTTTTATGAGGTCGAAATAGTTATTGTTACCTAGGTCTGTCCAGTCGTCGGTGTAGCCTTCAAGGAAATATTTATAGTGATTTAACATTGGTTTTGTGAAATCCAATGCAGCAAAAGACAGTTTTATATTGCTATTGTTATATGGAATAGTAATTACTTGTCCGTTCTTAATTTGCTGATGTGTTTTTTCATCGTTAACGGTATAGTCTAATCCCAAAATTTCCAAATTTGGTTTTAAGCTTGAGACATAAATTGAATCAGGGTGGAAAATGTTAATTCCTTGAGTTCCACCGAAAAACATATATCCATTACTTGCAACAATAGCCGAATGTGGTGAAAATTCATAATCTTGTATTCCGTCGTGGAGAGAGAACTTTTTACACATGCCTGTTTCCGTGTAAAAAGCCGACAAACCATTGTCGGTTCCTAACCAAACATCTTTGTCGTGGGTCAATACAGAATATACCTCGTTGGATGATAAGCCATCGTTGGTCGTATAGATAGAACATTTTGTTGTTCCCGCATCGCATTTGATAAGTCCAATGTTTGTACCCATCCAAATGTTGCCATTGTAGTCTTCGTTTATATCGTAAATATGTTTGTTTACCGAAGTCGAATAGGGGAAAACAATAGGGATTTCAGTGAATAGGCCACTTTTATAATTGTAGTAGCAAGCACCATCTTCCGAACCAATGTATATAACATTTTTGTGGTTTTCATAAAAACAATTTATTTGATTTGAAGGAAGTTCGCTTTTGTCATAATGCGACAGTTCTTTTGTCGTAGTATTGAAACGAACAATTCCATAGTTGGTACCTATCCATAAATTATCGTGTGAATCGTACAATAGGCACTTGATTCTTTTTTTAGTAATACAAAAAGAATGAAGTTCAGGGAATTTTTTGTCTATCGAAGTAAATGATTTGTTTGCAATATTATATAAGACAATACAACCATCGCAGCCTATAAGTATTTCATTGTCAAAAAGTTTTGTTATAGACGTTACGGTATTTGAAGGGAAGTTTCCTAAATCGGCAGAAAATGTCTGGCGTGTTTGTTTGTTTAGATCGTAGATTTGTAATCCACCGAATTTTGTTCCAAAAAACACAAGATTTTTCTCTATCCAAATTGCAGAAGTGTAGTTGTATTTAATTCCCATTGTAAAGTCTTCGTTTCCAAGCAATTGAAAACGCTTTGGCTTTAAATCGAGCTTGTTTAGACCATTTTGAGTACCTATCCAAAGAATATTTCGGCTATTTAGCACACAGTTGGTTTGGTTGGTGGAAATATTTTTTCGTTGTGTTGTGTGTGCAATATGGGTAAATTTCTTTGTACGCGTATCGAAACGATAGAGGCCATTGTTTTCGGTTGAGATCCATAGGTTGTAGGGAGCGTAGCCTTCGGCAATGCCATTTACTGTTGACTTGAATTGGTCTGAATAATAATACGTTACAAATGTTTTGTTAGATTTATCAAATTCATTCAAGCCATTTTTTGTACCTATCCACAACCGATTGTTTGAATCTTCAAAAATAGATAAGACGTGGTTGTTGCTAATGTGGTTTGTAAGAAAGTCGTCGGTTTTGAAGAAGATAAATTCGTCGTTGTTTGGTTCGTAATATCCAAGACCATTTTCAGTTCCTATCCACAGAATTCCTTGCTTGTCTTGATAAAATGGGTTTGCAACAAGATCGAATTCTTCGCGGAAAATATCTTTTTCAAGAAGATATGATTGTAGTTTGCCTGTTTTTATATTTAAATGACTGATTGCTTTTATAGTTTTTACCCAGATATTTCCTTCGCTATCGCAGTAAATTCCTTGAATTGTGTTGTTGATTGTTGGAGCATTTTTTGACGTATCTACCAGATAGCGGTTACATTGGTACGTTTCGCGTATGATTTGGTTGAAACCATAATCGGTAGCCACCCAAATATTATGGTGTCTATCTTCGCAAATACTAAATATTTTGTTTGAAGAAATGGTTCTGGCATCTTGTGGAACATTCTTGAAAACAAGAAAAGATTTTCCGTCATATCTATTTAGTCCAGAATTTGTGCCAATCCATAGAAATCCTTTAGAATCCTGAAATACACATTTTACATTGTTATGTGAAAGCCCATCTGCATTCGTGAGCATTTCAAATGTAAGCATTTTATCCGACTGAGCCGATTCTGCAAAACATCGGAGTAGGGAAAACACCAATAAATATAGTATGACAAGTTTTCTTTTTGACATTATGCGAAAATACACAAAAAAGATGGGTTATGCGTTATTCTATCGCTTTTTTATATCGCCACGCTGAATCTAAATGCAATAGCTTTCTGTATTGTCGTGAAGGCGAAAGAAGCTGATGAATGTTATTGGTTTTGCATTTATTATCTATTGCTTTTATTGTTTCTTCGTCCGCAGTTACCAGCGAAGGTGTATCTCGTAATTGTTCTAATTCTATCTTCGTGCATCCATTAATGATTACACATGATTGATTTTCAAATGTTTCAATGATACAATCTTTACTTGGATTATAATTGTTAAGAATATGCCATAATGCAATGAATTGCTCTGAAGTATATTTGCTTTCCAATCCAATTGCATCTATATTTTGAATAGCTTTATCGTATGCGATGATACATGATACAGTAGTATTTTTGTGGAAAAATTCCGATGCTTTGGCAAAAATTTCTGTTTGTTTTAGCGGTTCCATAGGAAGAAAAACGACAGATTTTTGTACCTGTTTATAGTCTTTTTTTGTTGCATCTATTGCCATTTTGCTTCCTAATCCGATTTTTGGCCCCGAGTGATCGAGTACATCAAGAGGTCCTTTTTGGATAATTACATCTTCTGCAGGGTTTACATTCTCTTGTATAGCAGCAACGACAGAATCTCGTGAATAGATGTCGCAAGATTCATCCACTATAATCAAAGTTTTGTTGTTGGCCATTTGTCCAGCTCCCCAAAGAGCATTTATAACCTTAGAAACTTGTCCTTCGTTGCTTTTTTTGATTTTTGCTATAACTAAATTATGTGCAACACCTTCGAAAGGCATAATATAATCAATTAGTTCTGGGCAAATTAGCATTTTAATTGGAGCCAAGAAAATACGTTCGGTTGCTTTTCCTATCCATGCGTCTTCCATAGGAGGAATACCTACAATTGTTGCAGGGTAAACAGCTTGTTTTCTGTGTGTTATGCATGTGATATGAAATTTTGGAAAATAGTCAGGGAGAGAGTAGAATCCGGTATGATCTCCAAATGGACCTTCCAAGAATTTATCTTCTTGTGGATCAATGTAACCTTCCAATACGAAATCAGCATCGGCAGGAACTTCCAGATCGTTGGTTATACATTTTACAAGTTCAACAGATTTTCTTCGAAGAAATCCTGTAAGCATTTGTTCGTCAATGTTTTCCGGTAGAGGAGCAGTTGCTGAAAATATATTTGCAGGATCACCACCAATCGCTACACTTACGGGCATGCGTTTGCCTAGTTTTTTGTACGCTTCATAATGATTATCGCCAGTTTTCCCTGGGTGCCAATGCATACCTGTAGTTTGTTTGTCGATAACCTGCATACGATACATTCCCATATTCCTACAATGTGTTTCCGGATGTTCCGTAATGACCATAGGAAAAGTGATGAATCTTCCAGCATCATGTTTCCAACATTGCAAGATTGGAATTTTAGTTAAATCAACCTCTTTTTCTATTACTTCCTGACATTGAGCCTTTGTTACATGCTTAGGCATCCATGAACGTAATTCGTTGATTAAAGGCAAGAAAGAAAGTTTTTCTTTCAGTGTTCGTTTAGGTGATGTCGCTGTTTTGAAAAGGTCTTCAATTCGTTGTTTATGTTCGTTTAAATCCGAACAATTTAATGCTGCGCATATTCTATTTTGACTTCCTAATGCATTGATTAAAATAGGAAAATCAGTACCATTATTTGTAAGAAGAAGCGCCTTATTTTGACCATCAGGAGCCTTGGAAAATCTGTCTGTTAATTCGGCTACTTCCAATAAAGGATCAACAAACGTGTCAATAACTGTTATTTCGTTGGAATTTTGTAGTCTTTCAACAAATTCAGATAGATTTTTATACGCCATAGTATTAGAATTATGTACACAAATGTACAAAAGTTCCCGATATGGAGTAGAATGGTGGAGAGATTATGATTGGATTTCGGTTCTTTCGAACTGTTGTAGTCTATGTTTTACGGAATAACCTTTTCGAGGAGTATAGTTTATTTCTCCATTAGATTCCAAAAAACGAACAACATGGTTAAATCCTAACATTGAGGCATTTAAAATACCTGCACGAGTAATATATACATCGTTGATAGTGGTTCCAACATATTTCGAAATCATTTCTTTTAGATAAACACGTTCCATTTTTTTCATATACCAACAAATGAAGCGTTCTTGTTCTTCTGCAGGAAATGTTTCAATATCAAAAGTATAACGAGCGTGACCTTTTTCTGTATAGGTAGTATCGAAAGAATCGTAGATTGCCTGTATTTGTTCTTCGCTATATCCGAATTCCAATAGAGAACTACGACTTGCTTGATATTTTCCCACAGTTTTGGTTTTATTAGCCACATCGTAGCGATGTTTTGATTCAATATGGGCAATACGAGCGTACAAATCTTTATAGTCAATGTAATCGAGCACAATGTCTTCTTCGTGTATTTGTTCGTCTAAAGCTATGCTTCTTTCGGTGCAAGTGATAGGGAATAGGAATAATAAGAATACAGTACAGAAAATCGCAATGGTTGCTGGTTTTATCATATTGATATAAGTCATTGTCTTCGTCATATCTTTGTGAAAAAGTTGCGCAAAGATACTTTTTTCTTGAAAAAAACAAGGTTATAACAAAAATAGTTGTATCTTTATCTATTTTTGCCGAATCAAAATAGACGAACGGACTAAAGATTTACATAATGGACCAACAATCAGAATATCAATTTTGTATAGATGAAATCGAACGCTATCGCTCATTGCGCGAAGCGGTAGATGACGCGATACAAGCATTAAAAAAAGAACAAACATTGCGCCTTGAATCGAATCCGCAAGCCGATATTGCCGACATTCAAAAACAAATAGAAGAACAACAGGAATTGGACGAAAAGTATGGCGCAAAAATGCATGCTTTAGCAATTCGTAGAAATTTGTTGGAAGAGTAAGAGAAGATTTTAACAAAATCTGCACAATTACAGTTTATATCAATAAGTTTATCGATATTTGCAGAGATACATTTTTAGCCGCTAAAATTTTCTAGTTTTTTTGAAACTATAGAGATATGGAAACAACAATTAATATAAACACAGATAATGATGCTGTAGAATTATGACCATATAAACAAAGCTGGACCAAGCAATGCCTTTCAAATTTGGAGAACTTGAATGCGGTGTTTATAAACGATGGTATGCCACCGACGGAGAGACTTATCAAACTAAATCAAGTGGCAATCCAGCAGATGAAGGTGCTTGAAGAATCTTAAAATCGTAAATGTCTGAAATAGTATAAAATTGCAGACGTTCGAAAATGTCTTTGTAGGCAATTGTCGAATAAAAGTTTCTTCTTCCTTTATCAATTAAATCAGAGGAAAAACTTAACTTTGCAAATAATATTTTGACCGAGAAATACTTCGTTTGACTTTTTTATGAAATATGATGAAATAATAGACCAGGAACAAGAATCGTGTATGATTTGTGAGCCAATTGCTGAGTATTGCAGAGTGTCAGCAAGAAGGTACGCTCAACTGAATTTGTTTCCCGAGGAAAGAGTTGCTATAAAAGGAAATCAGATAGGAGTTATCGAGTTGTTTGCTGGCGTTGGTGGGTTTCGCATAGGTCTTGAACGAGCAAGTAAACGTTTCAAAACTCTGTGGAATAATCAATGGGAACCATCCACAAAACGACAAGATGCGTCTATCATTTACTGTAAGAGGTTTGGTGCTGATGGTCATTCAAATGAGAATATTGCTACAGTGCCTGTCGAGGAGATTCCTGATGCTGACATTCTTGTAGGTGGTTTTCCTTGCCAAGACTATTCGGTAGCGACCACTCTTAATAATTCAAGAGGCATTGAGGGTAAGAAGGGTGTGCTTTGGTGGCAGATTCACAGAATCTTGCGTGACAAGCAGAATCCGCCAAAATACCTTCTTCTGGAGAATGTTGACAGATTGCTGGGTTCTCCTGCAAAGCAGCGTGGACGTGACTTTGCTATCATTCTTGCCTCGCTTGCCGATTTAGGATATTTTGTTGAGTGGAGAGTGATAAACGCTGCTGACTATGGCATGCCTCAGCGAAGAAGAAGAACATACATCGTAGCATATCGCCATGATACAGAAATTGCAAGAGAATGCAAAGGGTGTATGGAGCATCCATACGAATGGTTGACTAAAGAAGGAATTATTGCCCAGGCGTTCCCTTCAAAATGCGAGAACTACAAGGCAAAACGTTCAGAGTTTGATATAGAAGGTACATTGGTAGAAGTTTCTGACAATTTCAACAAAGATGCCAAGCCTAATGCTTCAAGCCCTTTTGGAAACGCAGGATTCTCAATTGGCAGACAGGTGTGGTCGATGGATGTTGTTTCTAATTACGAAGGTCCTTCTCTCACGCTTGGCCAGTTGATAGTACCTGATGAGTATGTACCAGAGGAGTTTTTCATCAATGATGAAGACATGAAGAAATGGACTTATTTGAAAGGCAGCAAATCGGAGAAACGAGTTACAAAGGAAGGTTATGAATACAACTATACAGAGGGAAGCATGACATTCCCGGATGCGCTTGACAAGCCATCAAGGACAATCATCACGGGGGAAGGCGGCAACGCTCCGTCTCGCTTCAAGCATGTCATACTCACTCCGTCAGGTCGCTATCGTCGTCTTATCCCTTTGGAACTTGAGCGTTTGAACATGTTTCCTGACAACCACACAAAGGGAGCATCCGATGTACGAAGGGCTTTTTTGATGGGCAATGCTCTTGTAACTGGCATTGTTGAAGGTATAGGACGAGTGCTTGAAAGTAAGCTATGAGTGGCGAGAAGCAGTATAATAGTTCCGATGCCATTTCGATATTTGATTTCAGCAAACATCTGATTGGCAAATCCATAAAAGACTTTATGGATAAAGATGCTTTGCACTCTCTTCATGGGGGCAAAGGACAGCTTGGACAGCTTGTTGAACAGTACTTCTTTGGTTACACGCCAAATTCCAACCCAAGCGCAGATTTTGAAGAAGCAGGAGTTGAGTTGAAATGCACTCCTATGCTTCGCAAGAATGCAGAATGGAAGATAAAGGAACGACTTGTTGCCAACATGATAGACTATGCAGAATTGGAAAGGACTCCTTTTGAGGAATCTCATTTCATCAAGAAATGCCAATTGATGCTCATCCTTTTCTATTACCATGTTTATGGAGTAGATAATATCGATTACGAGTTCATGTTTCGTGTCCTGTGGCTGATACCCGAAAAGGATTGGCTCATACTGAAGAACGATTATCTCATTCTCCAAGAAAAGGTCAGAAGAGGCGAAGCGCACCTCATATCAGAAGGTGACACAATGTATTTAGGCGCTTGCAGAAAAGGACAAAAGGGAGATAAAGAACAACGTCAGCCTCATTCTGAGATTACTGCAAAGAAACGTGCTTTCTCTTTGAAACCTGCCTACATGCGCACAATCTTGAATATTGTTGTCAATAGTGGCAATAGCTATTACACAAACTATATTCAAGACTACAGCGAAGAACAGCAGCTCGTAACGCTTGAAGAACTTAATGACAAGTCGTTTGAAACAATACTCACGGAGCGTTTTGAGTGTTGCTACGGTCTGAACTATGTTGACATAATAAACAAGTATAATTCGGAGTATTCCCATAACAAAGCCAAACTTTATGATTCTTCAAGCCTCATTGCTTCTAACGGAAGCAACAAGAATGCTAATCATTCTGAAGAGTTTGTGAAATCGGGCATAACGCTGAAAACTATTCGTCTGGAAAGCAATGGAGGACTAAAGGAATCAATGTCGTTTAAGAACATCGACTACGAAGAAATCTATCAAGAAGGTCATTGGGAAGATTCTGAACTATACGAATTGTTCACAAGCCGTTTCCTTTTTGTGGTATATCGAAATTCGGGGAAAACAATTGAAATAACTGACAGCAAAGGAAAGACAAAGATAGAAGATGAGTATGTCCTTGAAAGGGCATTTTTCTGGACAATGCCTCAAACTGATTTGAAACAGGCATTCAGATACTGGGTGCATATCCGTGAGAATGTAATTCACAACAGAATCAATCTTTCTCATTTCTGGAGCATCGCTGATGACAACATGTTCCATGTTCGTCCTAAAGGCACAAAGCAAAGCTTCAAGGCGGCTGCTGTGAATCCCAACGGAGGAATGGCAGATAAATATTGCTATTGGTTCAACGCAAAATATGTAAAAGAGATAGTGAACAAATAATCGATATTTTCTTATTGGAGTAGAAAATATCGATTACGAGTACAAAATAGAGTCATCAAGGCACTTGATGATGTAAACATGTTGAATTCGATACAATTTTGAATATTATGACAAAATACATTTTTTACACAAAGAAGGTTTACGCACCAGATGGTGAAGACATCGAGAATTGTCAACTGCTTTGACGTGCATACGGCAAGGATAAGCACGATGCTCTTAAAAATCTCTTGATGGAGAATCCTTGGATAGAGCAAAAAGGTTTTAATTCCAACGAAGCCATTGCAAAGAATTGATTTCAACTATCAATGCTGAAGAAAAACTATCTTATCTCACAAGTTTATTGGATAAACGACAGCGAGAGAACTATCTGGGCTCGTAAATCTCAGAAGGTCGCCCATTATTTCAATTACGAACTAATGAAGGAACTAAACGAGAACAAACAGATGATGGACGTATGGCGACTGCCTGCTATCGCACAAAGGAAAATTTTGTACCCCTTTCTTGCTTAATTGCAAGAAGGGAGTATAATTTTATAGCGTTTTATTTATTGTATCACACTATTCTCGCAGAAATTCCTGAAATCACAGTATTTACAAACATCTTCGTTGTCGGTTTGTTTAAAATCGTCGTTGCTTAGCAATTGTTCTATAGTTTCTGTAAGATTTTTCTCAAACAAATCGTAAGTTTCTCCTTCGAAACTCTCCATTTCGCCTTCAGATTTGTTTATGAGTTTGGTCTGGATAGATTCTCCGCTTGTTATATTTTGTAGGAAAAACAAGTTTGGCTGGAACTTTTTGTCTTGGTTGTTTTTCTTTAGAATATACGAATACATGCTTGTTTGAAATGCTTCTCGGGTGAAGTTTTCTTTTCCAAAAAGCGAATCCATAGTGAATGTCAGTTTTTTGTCAGGTTCTTGACATTTTCCAGTTTTGTAGTCCACAATTCTATAAATTCCATCACATAAGTCTAAACGGTCGATTTTACCACCGATTTTTACGGATTTTCCATTGTTGAGATCTAATGTGGTTATAGTTTCAAATCTGTTGTCTTTCTTTTGCTCTTCGAGCGTTATTGGTGCAAATGGTTTTTGTGCATCGAAATTGAGCAAACTTTTTACCTGATGAAGAATGATTTTAATTTCCTTGCTTTCTTTGTCGTAAACTGTTGCAGGAGCGTGGTGCTTCTTCATTACATTCACAATAGTTTCGACAATATCGTCTTCGTTTGCTAAGATTTTCTTTGTAATAATATCTGCTGTAATTTCTTCTCCGAGATAGGTTTCGTACAATTTTTCCATTGTGTCGTGGAAATAGGTTCCCATTTCGTTCGATTGCGGTAAATCCTCAATATTTTCAGGCACTTGTAGTTTCTTTATAGCTGAAAAATAAAATTTTAGCTCACATTGTAGGAAATGTGATAGTGATGAAGGGGATAGCGCTTTAGGATCGTTACCGTCTTGAATCTGTGAGAAAAATGCTTGGACCTCTGGTAGTTGTTTGGTTACGCGCCATTGTATAGGCTTTCTCGTTTCTATTTCGTAGCCAATGTCTTCGGTATGTATGCCGTTGAATTTCTTGAAATTAGGATTGTCGGATTTGTCTAAATTCTTGAATGGACTCTCGTATAGCATTTGCATAATGAAACGACTTTTTTCGCTCTTTTTGCCATTGTCGTTTTCGCTATACATGATTGTAAGCGTTTCGCATCGTTGAATTAAACGATAGAAATAGTAGGAGTACATAGCCGACTGTTCCTTGATTGTCGGCATTCCGAATGCCGTACGGAGATGGTAGGGTATGAATGAACTTCCTGCCGAAGTTTTAGGAAGATTTCCATCGTTTACTGACATCATAATAATATGTTTGAAATCTATCATACGAGATTCCAAAATACCCATAACTTGAAGTCCTTCAAGTGGTTGACCTTCAATTGCAATGTTTTTGCCTTGTAATGTTTTCTTTAATAACGAGTTTATGAATTTAATCTTTTGGAACTGAACATTGTTCTTTGCAACTACATCTTGCAATGACACAAGTTCTGTGTAAATCGTATAGAAAATACTACGGTCGATAGCCGTAAGTTGATGTTTCTTGCAAATCTCTAGAACACAGTTTGTTATTGATTTTATATATGAATCAAGATTAGTGTCTATGTTGAAAATGTATGGCAATTCACATACTTTATTACAATCATCAGGTGTAATTGTAATTGTTCTATTTTTGGTGATTTGTTTCTTAAGATCTGCTGCAGATTCTTGTAAATGTATAGGAATCAATGGATTTTCGCAAATTCGAAGGATGTCCTTAAAATAGAGATTATCACCATTTTTATTCATACACATATCGAGTATAGACTCAAACAAAGTGTATGCTGCCGAAGAACGAATAGGGTATCCTAATGTTATGTTGTAGGCAATATCATTTGGTATAGAAGACATTATTGGGTCTATCATTTTCTCATCGGCAAGCAATATAGCCGTTGATTCAAACATATTGGTTTTGTTTGAGTTAGACTCTTTTATCTTTCGTAAAAGTTCAGAACAATATTTGGCCTGTGCGATAGAGTTTGGCAACTTCACAATACGAATGTCTTTATCTTTTTCGAAGTTTGTGAAACAGTGAATATCATCTAGTTCATTTTTGAATAATTCTAGATTTTTGCGTATGAAAATACCTGCTTCGTGGGTATTGTCTTTTTCGTAATAGACATCGTAATCCCAATAAAAATACGCTTGTTTTCTATTTTGTAATGTTGTGAAAATCTTAGTTTCCGATTTACTTAATGCATTGAATCCTAAAAAGATATACTTAGTGTTGCCGAATAATTCATCATAATTTTCTTTCGATGATTCTGCAACTTCGCGTATTGCTTTTCCTTCGTATCTCCATCCTTTTTGTGACAGTTGAGAGTTAAAATCTTCATAAATAGGATAGAGCATATTCCAGAATGTAACAAAGTTTTTGCGAACATCGTTTTCTTGTGCGTCATCGATTTTTGTTGCTTCCCAAAAGCGTTTAATTATGTTTTTTTGATCTTCCGACAAATAATCAAACACAGAGTTAATGTCTTTATAATCAGCGATATTTGTGAATATATCTTTAGCATTGATTAGATATTTGTCAATGTCATCGAAATCCGATAGCAACATTTCGCCCCAAGGGAAAAACTCTTCAAACGATTCGGTTGTACGAGTTATTTTTTTGTATGATTCATAGAGATTGTATATCAAAGAAAAATCATCGGGGATAGTTGCCTTTTGTTTAGAAAGACAAAAGTCCTGAATGGTAGTCATTTGCGGAACAAAGATAGGTGCGCTAATGTGCGTACCCAATGATTTTCTGAAGAAAACCATAGCTCGTTTACTTGGAAAAACAACGGTAATATTTGCTAAATCATTTCCATGTTTTTGTAAGATATCGGCAACGCAAAGATCTAAAAATGTATTCATATTCGGCTTTGTAAGTGTTTGGTTATAGGTGATTTATTCTATTTAAATTAAAGAATGACTTTGTGTTTCGAAAATTACAAGTTCATCATTGTTTTGTGACAATTCAGTAATCACAGAACCGGAATTTGTAATAAATGAAGCTCCGGAAAATCCATCTCCGCATTGTCTCACACATATCACAGTATTATTACAATCAGCAAATTGTGTCAATTTGTTTGCAAAATCAGTATTTTCTGCAGCGATATTAATTGTAAGGTCGGCATTAGATTCAGTTGGTTTGTCATTACCTACACATACCGCAATTTTTGTCTTATTCCATTCAAACACATTGGGTTCATTGTCTGTAATGCAATAGGCGAGTTCTTCGGCAGAAAGTTGCTTTTTGTTGAAACGTCTTGTAATTACGCCATTTTCAATCAAAATAGCAGAATCATATACTTTTGTTTCATTTTCATCTTCGCAATAGGTTGGACAACCAAGCATTACTGTTATCTCAAACGATTCTGTTACAATACGTTGTAAAACTTGCATCATTAATTCCATATATTCTTCTTGCAATAGCGATTTACAAGGAGAATATCCGCAGATACTCATTTCTGGGAAAATTATTAATTCTGCATTTTTGCTTCTTGCCTCAAAAATGGCCTTTGCGATTTTTGTCGCATTTTTACCAAAAGCATCTAGTATATAACTTTGTTGTGCAATTGCTATTTTCATAGTTCTAAAGTAAGATTTTTTTGTTGTTTTTGTTCTTTGTTGAATGTGGCACAGGCTGCTGTAATAGGACAATTTAAGCAATCAGGATTAATTGCTTTACAAGTATATCGTCCGTGCAGAATAAGCCAATGATGCATATCGTGGACTTTGTCGCTTGGAATATGTTTTATCAGTTGCTTTTCTGTCTCCAATGGAGTTTTTGCATTCCTTACAAGTCCTATGCGAGACGAAACTCGAAACACATGTGTATCGACGGCCATTGCTGGTTTATTGAAAATAACCGCCGCCATAACATTGGCCGTTTTTCTTCCAACACCAGGCAACAGTTGCATTTTTTCTATGTCGTCAGGAATTTCATCTTGAAAATCGTTGTGTAGCATTGTAGCCATATATTTCAGATGTTTGGCTTTGCTTTGTGGATACGAACAAGACTTTATCAATTCAAATATTTGTTCTTCGCTCGCGTTGGATAAGGCTTCAGGAGTAGGATATGCCCGAAATAATGCAGGAGTAATCATATTAACCCTTTTGTCGGTGCATTGAGCCGAAAGGATTACAGCAACGAGCAATTGAAACGGATTGTCGTAATTCAATTCCGTTTTTGGATTAGGCATAGTTTCCTCAAACCGTTGTATGCAGTATGAATATTTTTCGGAAATGTTCATTTATTTACAATCATTTGTCTCCAAATTTACTGAAATAATTAAATTTGTAAAGTTGAAATCTAAAAATAATCGTATGAAAAAATTCCCTTTAATTGCATTGGCAGCTTCAATGTTTGCAATGGCGTCTTGTGATGAAATAGGCGGTTTATCAGGTGATGGTGAACTTTCTACAGCAGAGGTTGTCAAAGGTTTAAAAACAGCCTTAAATATCGGTACAGATTCTTCTACTGCAGAATTGTCTATGAAAAATGGTTATTATGGAAATCCATTGTTGAAAATTCCATTGCCAGACGAAGCAGAGATGATAATGGAAAAGATGGAGTTTATTGGAAAATACTCTAGCACAGCGCAAAATATTATCGAGACAAAGATGGAAAGTTTGCGCGAGGCAATCAACCGTTCTGCTGAAGATGCAGCAAAAGACGCAAAACCAATCTTTGCTGACGCAATTACCAATCTTACAATAAAAGATGGTTGGGAAATTTTGAATGGAGTAGTTCCTGGCGGATCGGAAAAAGCAGGTTCGGGATTTGACTCGTTGGCTGCGACAAAACATTTGAAAAATCAGACATACAATGCTTTAGTTGATGCATATTCACCAAAAATGAATGCTGCATTGGACAAAAAATTTGTTGGCAACGCTTCGGCAACAAGTTTATGGAACGACATAACTTCGAATTATAATGGTCTTGTTGTTCAATATGGTACAGCTGCTACATTAGCTGCTAAACTTGCCGGAAAAGATATCAGCTTTAAAGAAGTTAATACCGACCTTGGAGAATTTGTTACCGCTAAGGCTTTGGATGGTCTTTTTATTAAAGTTGGCGCTCAAGAAAAAGAAATTCGTAAGAATCCATTCCAATGGGCAAGCGACATTATTCAAAAGGTTTTTGGATTTGTTACAAATGCTGTTGCTTCAAAGGAATAACAAATTCTGTAATTGACATACAAAACGGTTACCAAAAATGGTAGCCGTTTTTTGTTTAGTGCTTACTTTAAAGAGATTCTTCACTTCGTTCAGAATGACGGTGCAAGGATAGGATGGGGATAAAAAAAGAATAGCACCGAAGTGCTATCCCAATATATAAAAAGTTTGTTGAAAGGAACCAGGGAAAAAAGCCTGATTCGACATCGCAAATATACGATAAATTACAGTAATGCTAGTTGTTTCATCTTAATTATCTTACGCTTTCCAAAACACAAAAACAACAGCCATAACTAAGCAACCGAAGGCGGCAAGGTGATTCCAAGCTATTTTTTCGCCTTGGAATAAGATGTTTGCAATTACGCAGAAAACAAAGATTGAAATTGCTTCTTGAATAACCTTCAACTGCATTAATGAATATGGTCCGCCATTTCCAATAAAACCAATACGATTAGCTGGAACTTGAAAACAATATTCGAAGAATGCAATTCCCCAACTAAACACAATGATGGCTAAAAACGACCAATTCGTAGAAATACCCATTTGATTTAGTTTTAGATGACCATACCAAGCAAATGTCATAAATACATTTGCACAAAGGAGTAGAAAGATAGGAGTTATAAAGTTCATAATTATATAGTTTATAAAAAAGAGCCAGCGGTTAGGCTGACTCTTTGAATTTGGTTAAAAATCTATTTATTAATCATCATAGTCGTCATCATCATCGTCGTTAGCCTTTGGCTTTTTGCCGCCTCTTGCAGGAGCGTCATCTTCGTCCTCGTCTGGCATAACATCGATGTAAGCTTGATTTTTACGGAAGCGTTCAACAAATGTTCTCTTCAAGGCATCGCCACCAACACCATATTTGTATGGAGCGTCTTTCTTGGCAACAACCATAGTACGTTTAACTTCTTTGGTATCGTTAATAATCTTCATAAGTGGTTTGTCACTGTCAGAAGTTACGAATTGCATAGCACCGTCGCTATAGTTGAAGAAGTACCATTTGTTCTTTTCTATTTCGATATAGATAGTTAGAATGTCTCCGTCGTACAAGTTCGCATATTCAACAAAACCGTTAACCATTCTGTTAACCAATGTGTTGCCTATGCTATAAATACCAATTTGACCTACAGAACGATATGCGTGTGCAACTGAATCCCAAGCTAAATCAAGTTTAGAGAATGTGATTGTATGTTCAAGTTCTTTAGGGAACTTACGAATGTTTCCATACAATTGAATTTCAGCAAGATATTCATCAGCTTTCGCTTTGTTGCCTATCATTTCTGTGAAACATTTCTTGAATGATGGAGTTGTCATACTTACGCTCTTCAACTTCGTACTTTGAAGACTGGTATTCAATGTATCGGCAATACGTTTCATAACAGCATCGTCGAACATAAAGTCAACTGTGGTAAATGTCTCCAATGTAACACGGCCAGAACTTAATGTTTGGCTAACAGTACCGTATGTTCCAAGTTTAACTTGTCCGAAGTTTAGACCTAAGTTCAAAGAACCTTCACCTTTTGTATTACAGTAAGAAGGATGGTAAGTTATTAAATTGCCACAAAGGTCTTCGTTCAAGATCTTTTCTTTTGAACCTACTTTATACAAATGTGTGTTTTTGTCGTAGAACAAGTAACCATTTGAACTTATCATAGGAATATCACCAACATTATGTTTTGCCGAAGTAAACGCAGTGTAAACACCAGTAGGGCGGATGTTTGTATAGATAGAAGCACCAACGGCGTTCGAATCTACATCAAACATATTGTCGTTTACAGGAATCATAATTTCTGCAGGGTTGATTTCTCCAGCAAATTTGAACCATAATGGTTTTACCATAGCGCATTCGTTGGAAATCAACACATTACCATCGAATACAAGATATTGCTGATTTGAATTCATACGATAGTCGCCATAGTAACTATAAACTGACGACAATTTGAAGTTTTCTTCTTGTGAAAGACTTCCGACACCGTATGTATGTAATGCAGAGTCAACTTTGATTTTGTTCAATGGAAGTGGATGTTTTACGCTTGTTTCATCAACATAATCGTACATACCGTGACCAGAGAAGTTGTTTCTACCTTTTACAAAGAATGTTGCATCATATACCGAGTGATATTTGTTTGTACGGTTTGCAATCAATTTTGCATTACGAACCGTATCCATATATGCTTCTTTGCGAATAGTGATTATACTATCTTTGTTTGGTATTATTCGCGAGTCTGCAACATCAATATATGGAACCTTTTGTGCATTGATAATGAACTGTTTCAAGTCGTATGTAGCATACGGAGACATAAAGTTCAAAGTATCTTGTTTTGGGTGAGTAGAATAGAAGTGAAGGTCACATTTGTCAGAGTTCAAATCTTTAGCATCACCTAAAGCAATTTGTTTTGTCTGCATATCCCAAGTAAACTTAGTTAAGTAGCAGACATACATATTCTTTGGTAATTGAACAAGCGACAAAGAATCGTTAGTTGTGAAGTTCGCTTTCTTCGTTGTGAAGTCGATGTTTGCTTTTACATTCTTTGTTTTGAATGCCATTTCATCAAGCGCACCACCTTGCGTTAACAAATCAAAGTCGGCAGAGTCGGCATTCGCAATTTTTTCTTTGAATTCAAAGTTTTTAGATGTAATAAGCGCTTCGCTAAATTTGTATTTACCAAAACCGCCAAGACCTTTTGGAGTATAAATCAAACCACCAGAAAGAGTAGTGGTGTCGCCATACATTTTGAATGGTTTACCTGTTTCGATAGCATACAATTTGTTTTCGTATGGTTCCCAATGAATGTTAATGCTTTCGCCGTTAACACTTGGCGATTCAGTTCCTTGAGCGGCACTTTGTTGTTTGATGTTAAATGTTGTAGCAAATCCATTTGTTGAATCAGGGAAGAATGTGAATCCTTTTGGTCCAGAAACAGATTTTGATTGAATATAATCTAACGTACCGATACCGCGTAAACCTTTGAAACTAAGGTCGATAGTATCAGTAAATGTTCCTTTCCCCTTGTAGGCTTTATATCCGCCTTTGCCAGTTACACGAATGAAACCGAATGAATAGTCAGGACGAACAACAATTTTTTCGCGAATGTTTTCGAATATGTCGGCAGAAATCAATTCTCCTTCGAAGAACAAGGCATCGGTAGAGAAATCGTTCACACTGTCGATAGAGAATGGATCGACTTTATAGTAAAACTTATTTCTGTCATATACGCCATTGTAAATCTTTTTGTTATCGTAATAAACATACGATGTTTCCTTACTATTGAAAATAGGGTATTGAGGGAAATCTTTAATAGAAGACTTGTTATTTGGATCGTCAATCAAGATGTCACCTGTAACGTGTTCTATAGCATTTTTGATTTGTACCAAATCTTTACCGCCATATTGGTTAGGAGTGAAACTCTTAACTTTAATTTTAAGAGAATCAACATTTTGTAGATTGATTTTGAAGTTTTCGTAGTTGAAATCGAATCCACGACCATAGAATGTGAACAAACCTGTTTCAATAATACCATCGAATTGGAAGTTACGGTTTTTCGACATTGTCAACTGGCTACCACGAGGATAGAAAACCACATTTTGAGAATCGGATACTTGGATTTTCGAAACGCCGACCATATTCAAATCTTTGCTTGTCATATCGAATGTTGCATTCGACATACCTTTCATATCGTGTTCAGATACGAAACGAATCACATCATAGTCGATTTTACCGATAACTGCATCAAGATATTCGTAAGTTCTTTGTTTGATTTCCAATGTATTTGTCTTGGAATCAAATTTAATCATACCACGGAACGAAAGATCCAAGCAAAGGTGGATACAGTCTGGTTCAGGCATACGCATAAATGCTGCATATTCACGAACCGAGAATGTCTCTGTTTTTTTCTCTTTGCTTAATCGTCGCAAAGCAACAAGTGGGTGGATTTGGTTGTACATACCAATTTCCATATATCGTCCTTCGCGGAAATAGTTAGAAGACTCAAATGTAGCCTTACTCATATTGGTACCTTCAAGTCCACCCATTTTCATTTCTGGGTTATCGATTTGCCAAGTAAGTTGTTGGAAATCCATATCGAGCATATGGTAAGAATCGAAATATGGGCTTCGAGAAAGGTTTTCGGTATCACCATTACGAATCAAATTCACTGTTCTTGTTGCCACATTGTAACGGAACAACAATCCTGGGTGGTAAATAGAATCTTGGTCAACATAAATACTAATAGCTGCATTACGGCTACTGATGCTTTCTTTTTGGAAAGTATAGCCCATAGAAGTTGTTTTGAATAATGTATTACCTTTATTATTCTTCACAACCAATGTTGCCGGTTGTTCAACAGAACCAGAACCGATGAATTTAGAACCATTCATACTGAAACCACCACGGAAATCAATACCAGGATAAATGTCTTTGATTACAAACACATTTTGGTATGATTTGAAACGAGGATAGGTAATGTCCGCAGGACTCTTCACATCGGTAGTCTTGTCTTCCAAAGCACCAAGAATGCGTTCGTTATAATAGCTGTCGTTTGTAAACCATACAGAATCAGCAGTATAAGTATGCTTTGTCATATCTATTTTATAGTTAGACAATTCTGCAAAAACCGATTCGCTATTCAAATTCGAGCGTTCCCAAGTTACTTTACCGCCGTCGCCAATCCAAAGACTTTCGAATGGAAGATAGTAACCACTTGCCTGATTAATCACGAACGAGTGTCCTGTTGAAGTACATTGTAGCGTTGTAGGAGGGAGGGTGATTTTTGCCACATTGTCCTTGAACTCAAATTTGAAAGATTTCACACGAACTAATTTCCAAGTTACTGTAGATGAAGAATATAGTGCGTGTTCCGACAATAACTGCAATGAGTTTTTACAGAATTTGTCAGCTTCCTTTAATAACTTTGTCTTTAACAAATAGCGATAAGCATCGTCCCACGCGTGATAACTTGTAATAGGTTGATCGGTGGTAAAGAACAATTCAACTGTTTGTAAATACTCGTGAAAATGAGGACTTGGTTTTCCTGATTTTTTCAACAAAGCATTTGAAGTTGCAATAATGCGACTTTTTTCATCTCTGTCGATTTCGCCAGATTCCCAATTCTTTTTGAATTGCTTCAAATATTTTAGCAACTCATCTTTCTTAGTTGACGTAGAGAAGAATTTTTCCAATTCTTGCAAATACACAACTTCATTATCAGAGAACTGCTTGATTTGCTGCGCATTCGAGAAAAGGGATGCACATAAAAATATGCAGAGAAAAACGACCTTTTTTAAATGTGATACCATATTATTTATTTATAAAAGTTGTTATTGTCCAATTATTTTTTGATTGTACCGATTGTAATTGTAAGCCATAAGATTCTGCCGATTTTTGTATGTCAGCCACATCTTCGGCATAAAATCCGCTAAAAATCGCCATACCATTTTGAGCGGTTGCTTTGGCCAAATAATGCATATTCTCAATTAGAATATTGCGATTGATGTTGGCAATTACAATATCGAATTGTTTGTTTTCCAACGCATCTAATTTTGCAAGGCAAACATTCATATTGCAGATAGAATTGAGTTGCATATTGGTGGTTGTATTATCCACGCAACAATTGTCGTAATCGAATGCGAAGACATCTTTTGCACCAAGAATAGAAGCGAAAATGCCTAAAATACCCGTTCCGCAACCACAATCGACAACAGTTTTATTGGTAAAATCGAATGTTGCCATTGTTTGTAATATCTGTGAAGTTGTTTCGTGGGTACCAGAACCAAAAGACATTTCCGGTTTAATTATAATCTCGTATTTATATTGCTTTTCCGGTTTAAATTGTGGAGTACGAATTACAATGGAATCCGATATTTCAACAGCTTCGAAAGTTGCTTCCCATACGGTATTCCAGTTTTGTGATAGTATGGTTTGTACAGAGTAGGGGATTTCGCCAGTAAAAGGTTTAGCCGATTCCATAGCGTTTTGCAATGCTTGCTCGTTATACAAATCCTTTTGTATATACGCTTTGAAGAAATTGTCTTCTTCATAAAAACTTTCGAAGCCAATTTCAGACAAAAAAGCAGTCAGAATGTCCTTGTTTTCCAAAGACAACCGCTCTAAACCACAACTAAATTCGCAATAATCCATAGATATACTTAACCATCCAAATTTCATTATATTTTCTAGAAAATATGAGTTATTTAGGATGTACTTATTAACAACTTTTCTACGAAAAAATAGGATAGGGTTCGCCCCTAAAACCCTACTATAAACAAAAAAACTTGTGATGCGTTCAGTGACATCACAAGTTTTTTCGTTTTAAACCGTTAATGTGTGAGTTATTTTATATGAGCTTTTTCCCAGAGACCATTCCAATGATTATCTTGACCTTTTACAGGAGCACGTAATATATTATTAAATAAAGTACCCGAAATATTCTTTGTAGTAACCTTACCGTTTTTATCTATATTTACATGAGTCCCAGTACAACATTTATACACTTTACCATTTAATACAAAACCATCAATATCAAAAGTTTCATCTGTTACCAAACGTAAATCATCACTATCTTCGTCTAATACATAAACAGGAACTTTTGTAGTTAATTTTGTACGAGATATATGGAATTTCTTTTCCAAATAACAAAACACAAAAAAAGCAACTAAAGAATATAAACCATAGAAAAAAGGAATTGATTGTCCTTTTTTAACACCCCAAGCAAAAAAGCCAGCACACATAAATAATAAGATATCAGCAATCCAATACAAATTTCTCTCTTTCATAATAATAAAATTAACATTTCACAAATAAACGAAAAAGGGTACTTTTTAGTACCCTAATCCTTATATCATCACTTTATATTTTCTTCGTACCATTCATCAAGTTCTTAAAGATAAGACTCTAATGATTGAAATGGACCTTTTTCTATTTCATGAATCTTTTTACGAAAATCAGAAATTGACA
>JAZLFM010000039.1:0-5816 GCA_045615765.1 Bacteroidales bacterium | reverse complement strand
ACTATGAGTTGCTCCGTAAACTCCGCAACAATCGTCTTTTTCTTTACGCCGCCCTACGGCGATTTTCTTAACGCGCGCAGCTAGATCGGCTTGGTTGTTCTTATATAGATGTTTTTTGAAAATAAAAGTTTTGTCTTTCGCTGCAGAAAGAAAAGTATGGGATTGTCGTTATGCTATATTTCCTGCCAACTTGTATATTATTTCCAAATAAAAAAGCAGACTCCAAAAAGAGCCTGCTTCCGAGTTTAGTTAAAATATATATAGGAATTAGAATAAATAGCTGATACCAATAGAGTAACTTCTATTAATTCTGTCAAAAGTTTCTGTATGTGGAATGCCGCTTGCTGCATCTGTTGAAGTTCTTTCAGCTTTGTCATAAGCAACATTCATAAAGCCGAAATCAACTTTTAACTTTTCTGAACAATTTAGACGACCACCGATACCAAATGCATGAGAGCTTAAGCTATGATCCATATCGCTTTGGAAATCGGCACTTGCGCCAGAGCGAGCACGAGAATAACCTGCACTCAATGTAAGAAGCGGAATCACATCGTATTCCAAACTTCCTGCGATATCCATAGAGTTTTCATTCATTAGATTTTCTTTTCCTCCCCAATCGCAATTTTTGTCGAAGTAGTAAGTGTATGATAATGAACCTCTAAATTTATCAGTAAAGCCATATCCTAAACCAACAGACATAATAGCTGGAATATCTTTACGGAAAGTTGAGTCATCTGTAAACATACCAGTATCATCTTTCTTAGTGTCATTAGTTAGTTCCATTTTTGTTCTACCTTCGTATTTAACGCCAATATTTAATTTGTCGTCAGGTTTAAAGCTAAAACCAACAATTGGAGCAAGACCAAAACCTGTTTGAACAGCATCAACTTCTTTGTCGGCTACTGCAGAACCATAAGCTGATACAGTTGCAGCCATTGCAGCTTGTCCCATAGCAGATAAAGCCGCAGATGCATTAGTAAAGAAAACTGTTGCAGGAATCATATCTCCATTTAAGCCCATCAAAGCACAAGAAGGATTTAATTGAATGTTAGAGATAGTGCCTTGATACGCATTTTTTTGATATGTGGCAGCTACACCTAAACTAACAGCCAATGTTCCGTCCATAAATGAATATGCAGCACCAAGTCTTCCACCATATAATATTGAACTACCAGTAAAGTTAATGTCAACACTATATTGGTTTGCAGAAAGACCCATTGTTTTTCCAAGTTGTGAAACCATACCTGGAATTAAAGATATTTGTCTTTCGAAAGAAGCAAGTCCTTTTTCGTAATCCAAACTTCCACCGCCACCATTTGGGCCAAAACCAAAGAAAACAGCAAGGTTATTCTTTTTCCAAGTTGCATGTAATGTTGGATATGCAGGAACAAATACTTTTCCTATATATTCTTTATCATCACCATTATTTAGTGTTAGAAAGTTATCTGTTGTTGTTCGTTTCTGGCTACAAATTTGATGTCCGTATTCTAAATGGAAACCATCTGCAAATTGAGCAGTAGCCGCAGGGTTAAAATATACAGCATCGTCATCTAAAGAAGCACTACGCGAAACTGTACGAATAAATTGTGTACTTTGGTTTGTGTTAGTAATAACACCGCCTGCCATAACTTGAGAAGCACTTATGGCTAATGCTGCGAATAAAAATTGTTTTTTCATTTTTCCAATTTTAGTTTAACATTGAATGCAAAGCAGATGTTTTGCTTTCGTTAATTTTTCGCTCACAAATTTATTGATTACTGGTGTCGAGACTAAAAAATGGTAGTTGTGGCTTTATAAAGTTGCTAAAGACTGAATATGTATGTTTTTCTATATGTTTTAGGGGTGAAAATTCAGATTTTTCTTAGTCGTCCCGAAAATTTTAGGGGCGAAATCGTTTTTTTTGTTCTTTTTTTAAGAAGATTGTGCGTCTATATCTTGTCGATTTTTCAGACAAAATGACAATATTGGGAATTAAAACGATACAATAATCACCTAAAAATATTAGGTTTGAGATTTTATTATTTCAAGAAAATTTCTGCAATAGCAAGATCGGTAGGAGTGGTAATTTTTATATTATTTGTAGAACCTTGATAGAAATGCAGTTTCTCGCCAAATTGTTCCCAAACAGACGCTTCATCGGTGAAGGATGATTTATATTCTTGGTCCATTGCTTTTTTCAATGTTTCTACATTGAATATTTGTGGAGTTTGTATTCGTTTTATTATTGATCGATTAACAGATTCGGTTTTTTCACCATCAATTATTCTAAGTGAATCGATAGAGTCAATATATGGAATTGCTGATCCTTTTTGTTTTGCAAGAGAGAAACCAGCTTCTAGTAATTCTTTTGAAATTAGTGGACGAACTCCATCGTGAACAGCAACAATGCCATCGGTAGGTATAGAAAACACTCCATTTTTAACGGAATAAAAACGTTCTTTCCCTCCATAAACAATCGTGTGAGGGGTTGTGAAATTATATTTTTCACACAATTCTTGCCAATATGAAACTTGTTGTTCTGGCAAAACAACAATACATTGTATATCAGAATCGTAGGAGTGAAAAGCATTGATGCTATGCATTAAAATAGGTTTTCCTTGCAATAACATAAATTGTTTTGGAATGTCGTTGCCCATTCTAAGTCCTTTGCCTCCTGCAACAATTACAGCATATCGTTTCATAGTCGAATTATTTGTAACAAAGATATAAATCTTTAAACAAAGAGAGAGAATTTTGCAAAAAACACTCAGAAACAATAAGATATAGAACATTTTTAAGGTCAAAGAGACTATTTTATAATAGATATTTGTTATTTTTACACTTTGTAACCTTATGCTGAAAAATAAGGTCTTTAAAATGTAAATAATAGAGCTATGAAACGATTAGTTATATTTTTAAGTTCGCTTTTGTTGATAAATATGTCTATCTGTGCGCAAAGTATTGTTGCGGGTACAGATTTTAGTCAAAAAGCCGAATATGTTGATGCGTCATCAGAATGGAGAAGTTGGGATTTTTCGACGATTAGTAAATATGGGGCGCCATCATCTTCGTCGTTTACACCTGTTTTTAATCAGATAGCTACAGGTACAGATATACGAGACGGTGAGGCTGCTTGGGCTATTGTTCCAAACCCATTTCAATTAGGTACGAATGACGAGGATGAAACCAGTCTATATCCTGATATAGAGGAAGATATGTATGTGTCTTCAATTGTTGGGAAATCAGCGAATGCGAATTTGTTTTCATTTAGTGTTGGTGGCTTAAAGCCCGGATCTACTTATACGGTTAATATGACCGTTTATTTGCTATATCCATCTACTGGTAACTCTTGGGACCAATCTATAGGATTCTTGTTAGGTGTGCCTGATAGTTATGGCAATATGAATGGTGCGACAAATTCTGGAACTTTAACTCCAAAAGATGTTGGAGTTGCAAAAACATTAACGTATGAAGGAACTTTGGGAGCAAACGAAACTTCTGTCAATTTAGAGTTGCACTTAGGTTATAACTTTAACAGAAGTGCTGTCTTTGGTATTTCAAACATAGAAGTTTTAGGTACGATAAATCCGTTTGCCGTTTCAGGTCAGGGAAAGGAAATGTGTCGTGGTGAACAAACCTTAATCACTCTTGACCGCGATTATGGAGAAAGAGCAGTTGTAAAGTGGGAAAAATCACCAAATGGAACATCGTGGTCAACAGCTTCGACAAAAACAAGTTTATATGATGAAGTAACAGCTGCAAAAATGTATTATCGTGCAACGGTAAATGGTATAACAACTCCTTCTTTGGAAGTAACAACCATTACTTGTTGTGAGGCTGAAGTTGATGGAAAAACAGTGTATTCATCTCGTGAAACTATTTATTATGAGGATTTTGGATATTTCTCTGATGACCACGAATATGTAGCGAGCGATGGTTCAAAGAAAACGACCCCATCGAATTACATTATGCATAGAATTGACTGTCCGTTCCCTATGCCTTCTGGTGCAGGTTCTTTTGATGCAACGGGACAAATCAACGACGGATACTATGGTGTGGTTGTGCCAACAAGCATGGGTTATAAAACTGACTATTATGCAACTTGGATGACAGGTAATGGTGCCATTATTAAGGATCATTCTAGTATGATAAATGGTATTGAAAACAGTGCTTGTTTGTTCATGAATGTGAATCGTGGTTTTGAAGGAAACATTTTTGCCCAACAAATTTCTGGGCTATGTACTGGTAAAAAATTAACATTTGAATGTTATGTTGGTAATATGTCAGATGGTACATCTCCTATAATTTCTCTTCGAATAAAAAGTAAAAATGGAACAGTACTTGGTTCTGTGGAGAACTTCTCTCCTGGCAAAGGAGCTGGCTGGTGTAGAGTCGTTATTGATGACTTGATTTTAACAGAATCTGATATCATTTTTGAAATCTATAGTGGTTCTGATGGAAGTGGCTATGATTTCTGGGATCATGGTTGTGACTTATGTATCGATGATATTAAGATTATGGCATGTTCTTCACCTGCATTGGATTTGTTTTCTGATGTAGATAATCTTGATCGTGCGACGTATGTTTGTTCAGATCCATTTACATTAGGTTCGGTAGCAAGTAATTTGTTGAAATCATATTATGGTTCAACGTTGCAATACTTGTTTCAATATTCAAAGACTCCAGACAATGAGAACAGTTGGGTTGATATAACAAGAACTCCATCAAGCACTTATACTATTCCAAATCCAAAGGAATCTCAAATTTTTGATGGTTTAAAGACAGGTGAATCCGTATATTTCCGTGTGATTGCAGGTACAGCATCGACTCTTGCATCAACATCAACCTTCTCTGCAACAAATTACTGTAAGAATTATTCAATCTCTCCTTTTGTTGAAGCGCTTATGGATTGTCCTACATGTTCTTCTCCAAAACCTTTGGATATATCTGGTGATGATTTATTGTGTGATGGCGAAACAGGAACTTTAACTGTTACAGAACAAAGTGATGCTACGACATTCAGTTATACTTGGTATAAAGGAAGTGTTGCTGATGCCAATATTGTTGCTGGTCCAAAAACAACAAATACATTGCCTTTAAATGTTTCTTATACAACAGAAGGGACAACAGACACATATATTGTTGTTGTGAAAGATGTAAATTTCCCTACACTAACATCATGTCAGCAAACGGCTGAATTTGATGTGATTTCGAACATTACACCTACAGTTAAAATTTCTGGTGGTAATCAATCTGTATGTGAAGATGACATAGCAAGTTTGCAAGATGTTGTTTTCACATTTGATGGTGTTTCCACAAAGAATTATTGGACGATTACTTATAGCGATGGCACAAATACATTTGAAGATGTTCGTTCAAAAACAAAAGAATTTAAGCCGGCTATGCCTACAGAGTTAGGTACATATACTTATACAATTTCATCGTTAAAAGATAGAAAATGTACTGGTGTCGCACCAACAACTTCGGCCACAATCACTATCAAGCCGATCCCGAGCGCAGGTATAACAGCGGACCCGGACCCAGCGGAAGTATGCGAGGGCGACGTAGTGAAGCTGTCGGCATCGAGCGACCAGGCGGGCGCAACGTTCAAGTGGGGCGGCAAGGGCAGCGGCACGGGCTCGAGCCTTACGTTGAGCGAGCCATCTGCCAGCGGCAGCTACGAGCTGACGGCGACGTTGGACGGTTGTTCGAGCGACGCTGAGCCAGTGACTGTTACGATAAACGCCAAGCCAGAGATCAAGACGTTGACTTCGGACAAGAGCGCGGTATGCTCCGGCAAGACGATAACGTTGTCTGCGACCACGAGCGACGGCGAG
>JAZLFM010000038.1:0-75015 GCA_045615765.1 Bacteroidales bacterium | reverse complement strand
CGCTAGCGTTCATCCTGAGCCAGGATCAAACTCTTCGTTGTGTTAAATCTTTTTTTGTAATATCTCTCTTTTTGTGAAATATCACCGCTCTGTCTTTACCCTATTCTTGGCTTATAACTAATAATTCAATGTACTCATTTTTGCCTCTCAAAACCCCTCGCCCTGCTTTCATACCCGTTCCGTTTTTGAGGTGTGCAAATGTAAACACTTTTTCTTTCGCGCAAACACTTTTTTACTTTTTTTTGATATTTTTTTACTTCTCATTGAATATCACTCGATTACAATGATAAAATAATACGTCAATTATGCTTTTTTGAAGCAAATCAAGGCTAATTTCGACCATTTTCACTCTACAAAAACGTCATTTTTTGACAAACGTTTAAATTATACCTTCATTTTTGGAGCAAAAACAACATGGTTTTCAACTAGAAATTAACATTTTGTTACGGATTATACAAAAGGGCGTATGCGATACGCCCCAACATTAAATAAAATACAAAATCAGGAAACAACATATTTACATTATATATGCTGAGCACTATCCACAAAATACGACAATAGAAGAATTGAACGAAACAAAACAAACGCATAGCAATTGATTGCGCAAGTCTTTCCTTATTATATATTAATGTATGACAAATTTACTCTACCAATTTCAAATATCACATACAACTAAAATTTTTCTCATTGATTTTCAATACTTTAATAATCTTATTACAAAATAACCTATTAATTCGGTAGGTTAATAGGAAATTGTTTATATATTTGCATTGTCAAATTAAAACAAGAACTAACAAAATAAACAAGGAGGTCTATTATGGCACAGAAACAATACAAATTCGAAACATTACAATTACATGTAGGACAAGAATCTGCAGATCCAACAACTGATTCACGTGCAGTGCCAATTTATCAAACTGCATCATATGTATTCCACAATGCGAAACACGCAGCTGACCGTTTCGGTCTTGCAGATGCCGGTAATATCTATGGCCGTTTAACAAACTCAACACAAGATGTTCTAGAAAAACGTATCGCTGCATTAGAAGGTGGTGTTGCTGCATTGGCACTTGCATCTGGAGCTGCAGCAATTACATATACAATTCAAGCATTAGCACAAAACGGCGATCACATTGTTGCGCAAAAAACAATCTATGGTGGTAGCTACAACTTACTAGCACATACATTAAGTCAATTTGGAATAAAAACAACATTTGTTGACGCACACAATTTGAGTGAAGTAGAGAATGCGATACAATCAAATACAAAAGCTATCTACTTAGAGACATTAGGTAATCCTAACAGTGACATTCCAGATATTGATGCTATATCAGCCATTGCACACAAACACGGTCTTCCATTGGTAATAGACAATACATTCGGCACACCATATCTAATAAGACCAATAGAACATGGTGCAGACATAGTGGTACACTCAGCAACAAAATTTATCGGTGGTCACGGAACTACACTTGGCGGTATAATTGTTGACAGTGGAAAATTTGATTGGAAAAAATCAGGAAAATATGCTCCTATTGCCGCTCCAAACCCAAGTTACCACGGTGTTTCATTTGCAGATGCAGTAGGTCCTGCAGCATTTGTAACATACATTCGCGCAATTTTACTTCGTGACCAAGGTGCCGCTATCAGTCCTTTCAACGCATTTTTATTATTGCAAGGAGCCGAAACATTATCTTTACGATTAGATAGACACGCAGAAAACACGAAAAAAGTAGTTGCTTTCTTGAAAAATCATCCATTAGTAGCAAAAGTAAATCACCCTTCTCTTCCAGAACATCCAGATCACGCTTTATACGAAAAGTATTTTCCTAATGGTGGAGCGAGCATTTTCACATTTGAAATAAAAGGAGGTCAAGAAGCAGCTTGGAAATTTATTGATAATTTAAAGATATTCAGCTTATTGGCAAACGTCGCAGACGTAAAATCATTGGTAATCCATCCAGCAACAACAACTCACTCACAATTGAACGCAGAAGAGCTTGCCGACCAAGGAATCACTCCAAGCACAATCCGTTTGTCAATCGGAACAGAACATATTGATGATATTATTGACGATTTAAATTCAGCATTTGAAGCAATTAAATAAATTTGAAAAAAATAATTAGGAGGTACAACTATGGCAAAAATATTTAAATCAGCAGACGAGTTAATTGGACATACTCCTCTATTGGAACCAACTCATATTGAAGCAGCTTATAATACAAAAGCAAGAATACTTGCAAAATTGGAATATTTCAACCCTGCAGGAAGCGTAAAAGATCGTGTTGCAAAAGCAATGATTGACGATGCCGAAAAATCAGGTAAATTAAAACCAGACTCTGTAATTATTGAACCAACAAGTGGAAACACAGGTATTGGTTTGGCAAGTGTTGCAGCAGCACGCGGTTACAAAATTATAATTGTAATGCCTGAAACCATGAGTATAGAACGCCGTCAATTAATGAAAGCATACGGTGCAGAGCTAGTACTTTCCGATGGATCTAAAGGAATGAAAGGAGCTATTGCCAAAGCACAAGAAATAGCAGATGCTACTCCGAATAGTTTTATTGCAGGTCAATTCGTAAACCCAGCAAACCCTAAGGCACACTTAGAAACAACAGGTCCAGAAATCTACGAAGACACAGACGGAAAAGTTGACATCTTTGTTGCTGGTGTTGGAACAGGCGGAACCATAACAGGCGTAGGAACATACTTAAAATCGAAAAATCCTGCTACAAAAATCATAGCCGTTGAACCAGCAACATCAGCTGTACTTTCGACAGGGGTTGCAGGTCCACATAAAATTCAAGGTATAGGCGCTGGATTTGTTCCTGATGTTCTTGATACAAAAATCTACGACGAAATCATCCCTGTAACAAACGAAGATGCTTTTGCGATAGGAAAAGAATTTGGTAAGAAAGAAGGCGTATTAGTAGGTATTTCTTCTGGAGCCGCTTTATGGGCAGCTATTCAACTTGCACAAAAAGAAGAAAATGCAGGAAAAACAATCGTAGTTCTTTTACCAGACACTGGAGATAGATATTTGAGCACTCCTCTATTTGCCGAATAAACTCAAGCACACATATATTTTTGAAGCCATAACAGTTTTGTTATGGCTTTTTTTAAAAGTTTTACCTATTAATACGGTAGGCAATAGGATAAATGACTATATTTGTAAAAAATTATAGACATGAACACACGACAACTGCAAGACGAAATACTTCGTATAAAAAAAGAAAAGAACGTATGTATACTTGCTCATGCGTATCAAAGTCATGATATTTGGGATATTGCCGACTATGTTGGAGACTCGTTTGGTTTAAGTCAAAAAGCAGCACAATCCAATGCCGATACAATATTGATGTGCGGCGTACGATTCATGGCAGAGACAGTGAAAATCCTTGCACCAGAAAAGAAAGTAATTTTATCTAATCCGAGTGCAGGTTGTCCTATGGCAGAACAAATTTCACCTGCATTTATTACAAAATTAAAAGAACAATATCCAGAACACACAGTTGTTGCATATATAAACACAACTGCCGAACTTAAAACATTTTGTGATGTATGTGTTACGTCTTCTTCGGCTGTAAAAGTTGTTAAAGCAATCAATAACAATAAGATATTATTTATACCTGACTGCAATTTGGGAGCTTGGGTTCAACAACAAATACCAGAAAAAGAATTTCAATTTGTACCAGGCGGATGCCCTACCCACCTTTTAATGTCGGTGAAAGATGTACAAAAAGCACGAGAACAGCATCCCAACGCATTATTATTAGTTCATCCAGAATGCCAATCTGCAGTTACCACCGAAGCGGACTTTGTTGGTAGTACGACTGAGATTATAGCATTTGCAAAAAAGAGCACAAACAAAGAATTTATTATTGGAACAGAAAACAGCATTGTGCAACATTTACAATTCGATTGCATAGGTGAAGGCAAGCAATTTTATGCTCTTTCCAAGAACTGCGTTTGTCACAATATGAAATTAACCACATTAGGAGATGTCTATGGAAGTATTGTTGGTACAAGTGGTGAAGAAATTTGTATGGATGAGCAACAACGATTGCTGGCCAAACGAAGTATTGATGAAATGTTACGATTAGGTTAAAACTTTATTATTATGATGATTTCAACAAGAGGACGATATGCAATTCGTCTTATGATAGATTTAGCAGAACACGGAACAACAGACTACATCCGCTTGAAAGATATTTCAGAACGTCAAGATATTTCACAAAAATATCTTGAAAGTATTACCACTACTCTTTCAAAAAGCGGTTTAATTGACGGAGCACACGGAAAAGGAGGCGGCTATCGATTAAACAGGGCACCAGAAGAATATACTATTGGCGAAATCCTACGAACCACCGAAGGCTCACTCGCACCCGTTGCCTGTTTAGGTTGCGATGCAAAAAAATGTGAGCGAGAATCTATTTGCCGAACACTCCCAATGTGGGAAAAGCTATATAACTTAGTCAATGACTTTTTTGACAGCATGACAGTTGCCGACCTTATGAAACAAGATGCAGCTGCCGGTTTTTTTGGAGCATCATTATAAAGCAAAAAAGCTCGTAATTTCTTACGAGCTTTTTTATAATTTGAACCGGTTGCTTATTTTTTACAACAAACTGTATCCGACGCACATTTTTGTTCTTTTGAACAACAAGCTGTTGAATCAGTACATGTTTCTGCACATTTACAATCGCCCTTGCAACAAGCATTGCAATCAGCACAACAACCACAACCTTGAACTTGTTCTGTAGAACATTTCTTTTCTTCACATGCTTTAGATTTATCGCAATCACAACATGAACTTACCAATAAAGCACCTAGTGCAAAAGTGGCAAAACCAATCATTAACTTTTTCATACTATTTTATTTTTGTAATTTTTACAAAGTTAGAATACTTTTTCAACCTACAAAATCAATAGGTTATTATTATAGATATTCACATAAAAAAAGACGATAAAATTCACAAACATTGTTACATAATCAAAGCCATCAAAACATCTCCTCTATCAAAAACCTTACTATGTCCTTCTAAATGAGAAAAGCCTAGCTTTTCATATAAATGGATAGCTGTTTCACACAAATGGTTAGTTTCCAAATAAATTCTATTTTTCCCCATTTCTTTTGCACGTTGTAAAGCTGCACGAATCAATTTTGAACCTAAACCAAACCCTTGCGCGCACGGAGAAACGCAAAATTTAGCTAATTCAAAATCATAATTTTCATCATTCATTGGAATCATAGCACAAGTACCAACAGCTTTACCATCCAACAATGCAATCAGCAAAAAACCGCCCTCGTCAATCATAGATTGAACATCACGAAGCTCTTCATAATCACGAGCTTCCATAACCCAGTGTTTGGTAATCCATTCTTCTGTTAATCTACAATAATCATCAAGATACTGCGGTTTGTAATCAACAATTTCTATTGCCATACTCCTAAATATAATTGGTACAAATATATAATTATTTCATATAACCTACTAAATAGATAGGTTGTTCTAACATATTTCCAATAACAAAGAAAACAATACGAATAGGTATAAATACCTATTTTTAACATTAACCCACTAACATAGTAGGTTGATGTAATTTTATTTTATATGTTTGCACATCAAACTTTTCATTTTTGATATGGAACAAACAAAGACACATTTAAAAGAATTGGAAGCTGAATCAATTTACATTCTACGTGAAGTTGCAGCACAATTCGAAAAACCAGCAATTCTTTTCTCAGGAGGAAAAGATTCCATTGTTGTAACTCACCTAGCTTATAAAGCTTTTTATCCAGCAAAGTTACCTTTCCCCCTAGTACATATTGATACAGGACATAATTTTGTAGAAACAATACAATATCGTGACGAATTAGTAAAAAAATTAGGTGCAGAACTTATTGTTGGCTCTGTACAAGAATCCATAGACACAGGTAGAGTAAAAGAAGAAAGCGGTTTTAACGCAAGCCGAAATGCTTTGCAAACTACCACTCTACTTGATACAATTGAAAAATATAAATTCGATGCTTGTATTGGCGGTGCCCGTCGTGACGAAGAAAAAGCTCGTGCAAAAGAACGTATTTTCTCACACCGTGATGATTTCGGTCAATGGAATCCAAAGAATCAAAGACCTGAATTGTGGAATATATTCAATGGTCGCAAAAATATTGGTGAACATTTCCGTGTATTCCCTATCAGCAACTGGACTGAAATGGATGTTTGGCAATATATTTTGCAAGAAGGCATAGAACTACCAAGTCTATACTACACACATACTCGCAAGGTATTCCAACGCGATGGTCAATGGCTTGCTGCCGAAGATTGCATTAAGCGTCGTCCTGAAGAAGTCGTTGTTGAAAAAGAAGTTCGTTGCCGTACAATTGGCGATATTACATGTACAGGTCTCACACTTTCAACAGCACACAATCTTGAAGATATAATTGCAGAAATTGCTGCTACTCGTGTAACAGAACGTGGTGGTCGTGCCGACGACAAACGTTCGGAAACAGCGATGGAAGACAGAAAGAAATTAGGTTACTTTTAAACTTTTGTAGAAATGAATAATGGATATTTAGATATGCAGCTTCTTCGCTTTACAACAGCAGGAAGCGTTGATGACGGAAAAAGTACATTGATTGGCCGTTTACTTTACGACAGCAAATCAATTTTCGAAGATCAATTGGAAGCTGTTGAAACAGCATCAAAAAGTAGAGGTAACGAAGAAGTAAACCTTGCATTATTAACCGATGGCTTACGAGCTGAACGCGAACAAGGTATCACCATTGACGTTGCATATCGTTATTTTGCAACGCCAAAACGTAAATTCATTATAGCCGACACTCCAGGACATATTGAATATACTCGAAACATGGTTACCGGCGCATCAACTGCTGATTTAGCAGTTATTTTGATTGATGCTCGCCACGGCGTTATGGAACAAACCATACGCCACTCGTATGTAGCAGCATTGTTAGCAATAAAACAAATTGTAGTTTGTGTTAACAAAATGGACCTTGTTGATTTTTCGCAAGAAGTATTCGATAAAATAGTTGCCGACTACAAAGCAATGTCTGCAAATCTTCCTATTGGAAAAGTTGACTTTATTCCTATTTCTGCAAAAAATGGTGATAACGTAGTAAATGCATCAACTCAAACTCCTTGGTACACAGGAAAACCATTATTGGAATTCCTTGAAACTGTTGACATCAACGTAAACTCAACCGATCCATTTAGAATGGCCGTACAATATGTCATTCGCCCAATCTCCGACAAGTTCGCTGATTTCCGTGGTTACGCAGGACGTATTGCCAGCGGTGTTGTGAAAGTTGGAGACAAAGTAAAAGTTCTACCATCAGGACAAACCTCCGAAGTCGCTTCAATATGGTTATCTGAAAAAGAGTTACAAGAAGCTTCACAAGGTGATTCGGTGAATATTTGCTTGAAAGACGATATAGACATTAGCCGTGGAGATGTATTAGTAGCAGGCAATTCTGCAGAACCAGAAGTTGGACAAGCAATTGGTATGAACATTTGTTGGTTTAGAGAAACTCCTCTACAACTAGGAAAACGCTACATCATTCGTCATGCGACGCAAGAAGTCCAAGGAATGTTCAAATCTATTGACTATAAAATAGACATCAATTCGCAAGAAAAACAAACTGGTATTTCTCAATTGGTTATGAACGATATTGCTTTTGTTCAATTAAAAACAGCAAGTCCACTTGTTTATGAGAATTATCACACAAATAAGACTTTAGGTAGTATAATTATAGTTGATCCAGATACAAACGACACACTTGGTGCCGGAATGATTGAATAATTATGAATATAGAAGCACTTAACAAACAGTTTGAGAACGCAACAGCTGAAGATTTGTTGCAATATTTTCTACGAGAATATAAAGGAGAAATTGCACTCTCTTCCAGTTTAAGCTACGAAGACCAAGTGTTAACCGACATGATTTGCAATATAGACAAATCTACTCGTATATTCACACTTGACACCGGACGTTGTTTCCCTGAAACATACTCATTAATAGCTCGTACAAATGCACGATACGAAATTGCCATTGAAGTGTTTTTTCCAGATCATGAAAAAGTAGAACAAATGGTACGCGAGCATGGTATCAACCTTTTCTACGAAAGCATCGAAAATCGTCATCTTTGCTGTCAGATTCGAAAATTAGAACCACTTGCTCGTGCAAGAAAAGGACTAAAAGTTTGGATTTGCGGACTTCGCCGACAACAAAGTGTTACCCGAAAAGACATGCAAATGGTTGAATATGATGAAGCAAACAACCTCATCAAATTGAATCCACTTATTAATTGGACAGAAGACGAAGTTAAACAATATGTAAAAGACCATGGTGTACCATACAATAAGCTACATGACAAAGGTTTTCCAAGCATAGGCTGTCAACCTTGTACAAGAGCTGTAGAACCCGGCGAAGACATTCGTTCCGGTCGATGGTGGTGGGAAGATCCTGATCATAGAGAATGTGGATTGCATGTCAAATAACAATACATAAATCACTTTTAAAAAAGTCTAATCGTTATGATTAGACTTTTTTTATCTCCTTATTTGAAATAAAAACAACTCATTTAAAAAAAATATTTATCTCTAATACAGCAACTTACAAATCTTTCAACAAATAAACCTATCTACCTAGTAGGGTGATAGGTTTATTTGTATATATTTGCATCATCAAATTTAAAACATATATAAAATGTCAAAGATTATTGTAAACGGCGAGGCTCAAGAGGTACAAACGCCAATATCCGTATCAGAGTTAATCGTATTAAACAAAGTGGAACAACCAGAAATGGTAAGTATACAAGTAAACGAAGAATTTATAGAAAGAGATGCATTCTCGACAACAATTCTTAACGAAAACGATCAAATTGATTTCTTGTACTTTATGGGTGGTGGTCAATTTTAATTTATAACAAAAATTCACACAACTATGTTTGATTTCACAGAAGAAGAACTAACACGTTATTCTCGCCATATTCTACTACAGGATGTTGGTGTGGAAGGTCAAGAAAAAATCAGAAACGGAAAAGTTCTGATTGTAGGTGCAGGTGGTTTAGGAGCTCCTATTGCAATGTACTTAGCAGCAGCTGGTGTAGGAACAATAGGTATTGTCGACGGAGATGTTGTTGATCTCAGCAATTTACAACGCCAAATCATCCATACAACGAACGATGTGGATAAATGGAAAGTACAATCTGCAAGAGAAACCATGCAAGCCATAAATCCACATGTGAATGTTATTGAGCACAAAGAATTTTTAGAAGCAGCTAACATTCTAGATATTATAAAGGATTATGATTTCATTGTTGATGGTACTGATAATTTTCCGGTAAAATTCTTAATAAACGACGCATGTGTACAAGCAGGCAAACCATTTTCTCATGGTGGAATACTAAGATTTGAAGGACAAACATTCACTCATGTTCCTGGTACAGCTTGTTATAGATGCATGTTTCAAGGACCACCTCCAGCAGGAGTCGTTCCAACTTGTTCGCAAGCAGGTGTACTTGGTGCTATTGCAGGAATGTTAGGAACAATACAAGCAGCAGAAGTTTTGAAATATCTTACCGGCGTTGGTGAGTTACTGACAAACAAACTGCTTACATTCAATGCAAAAACAATGAATTTTAGAAAGATAGAAGTTCACCATAACAGTAAATGTCCTATCTGTGGTTCTAATCCAACAATAACAGAATTAATCGACTACGAACAAGCTGCTTGCGATTTAGCAAGTCATAAATAATAAAGCAATGGCAGTAACAATTTCCGACGAAGCATATTCTTCAATTTTGGAGCAAGCAATCGCTGATGCTCCAATAGAATCTTGCGGTTATTTGCTCGGTCCAGACAAGGAAACAGCAACGTATAACTATACAATGACAAATATCGATCACTCTTCTGAACACTTCAGTTTTGATCCGAAAGAACAATTTGCAGCTATCAATTTTGCAAGAAAAAACGGGCTACAAGTCGTTGGAAATTGGCATAGCCATCCAGCATCGCCAAGCCGTCCTTCCGACGAAGACAAACGACTTGCCTACGATCCAAACATTTGGTATTTCATTCTGTCACTTGAACAAGAACAACCTGTACTAAACGCCTTCAAAATACAAGGTGGAACTGTTATTGAAAAAGTACCTTTAAAATAATATATATGGCAACAATTATTACCGATTCAAATATTAACGAGATTCTTAATCAAGAAAAACTAGTCGTTATCGACTTTTGGGCAGAATGGTGTGCTCCTTGCAGACGCATTGCTTCTATTATTAGTGAACTAGCAGATATATATAATGAAAAAGCTGTCATCGGTAAATGTGACACAGAAGATGGCGAACAAACAACAGAACAATTTTCTGTAAGAAATCTACCTACCATAGTATTTGTTAAAAATGGTGTAGAAATAGATCGTATCGTTGGCGCTGTCACAAAGTCAAAAATACAAGAGACTATAGAAAAAAATCTATAAAATGAAAAAACAAACATTAGCAATACATACCAAACAACCGCATAACGACGTATATGGTTCTTTGAATATGCCTATATATCACACTGCCGCCTTTAATTTTCCAACAGCAAAAGCAATGGCAGATGCGTTTACAGGGCGTTCATCCGAACCTAGCTATTCTCGTGTAGCCAACCCAACAGTAACGTTTTTCGAAACTCGTGTAAAAGAGCTAAGCGAAGCTACAAATGTATTTGCTTTCAATACCGGAATGGCAGCCATAAGCAATACAATTATGGCACTTACAGCAGCTGGTAAGAATGTGATTACTTCGAACCACTTGTTTGGTAATACGGTACAATTGCTAAAAAACACTCTCGGAAGATTCGGTGTAGAAACTCGCTCGGTCAATTTATTAGATATTGCAGCCGTAAAGAATGCAATAGACGAAAACACAGCCTTAATCTATTTAGAGATAATTACAAATCCACAACTTGAGGTTGCAGATCTACAAGCTCTATCTGTCATAGCACACGAACATAATATTCCTCTAATTGCAGACACAACAACAATTCCATTTACAAAATTCAGTGCAAAAAGTCTTGGTGTGGACATTGAAGTCGTATCAAGCACCAAATATATTTCAGGAGGTGCAAATTCATTAGGAGGTCTCGTAATTGACTATGGAAATTTTCCCGCATTGTATAGAAGTTTAAAATTCGAACTTCTGTACAACTTAGGTGCCTATATGACTCCTCATGTAGCCTATATGCAGGCATTAGGCCTAGAGACATTAGATGCACGATACGAAATACAATCAAACAACACACTCGAATTAGCAAAACGACTTAGTAAACTTTCGGCAATTAAACAAGTAAACTATGTCGGTTTAGAAGACAACGCATTTCACAACTTGGCCAAAGCGCAATTCAATAACACATACGGTGCCATGCTAACCATTGATTTAGAAAACAAACAAGCCTGCTATTCATTTATCGACAAATTACAACTCATTAGCCGTGCAACAAACATGTTCGACAGTAAATCACTAGCAATACACCCCTCATCAACCATTTTTGCAGGATTTGCAGGATCACAAAAAAGAGAAATGGATGTTCGAGATACAACAGTAAGACTGAGCATTGGCTTAGAGTCTGTTGATGACCTATTCGAAGATATAGAACAAGCATTACAATAAAACTTAAAGAATACAACAATTATGTACAAAATTCCCCAAACTCTTACTGAAGATATTCAGTACACTCAATCATTAATTGATAAATTTAAAACTGGAGAAATTACAGGTGCACAACTCAAATCGAATCGTGTTCCAATGGGAATCTACGAACAAAGAGAGAATGGTCACTATATGCTTCGTATACGCTGTACAGGTGGTTTAATAACTCCTGTTCAATTAAAAAAAGTTGCTGAAGTAGCAAAACAAGTTAACTGTTCACATATACACATAACAACTCGTCAAGAGGTCCAAATACATGATGTAACTATTGACGACGCGACCCCTGCCCTACTAGAACTTACAAAAGTAGGACTTGCGACACAAGGTGGTGGCGGTAACACTATCCGTAACATGTTGGTAAACGACCTAGGTGGTCTTACCGCAAACGAAGCATTTGATCCATATCCATACGCAATTGCATTAACAACACGCTTAATTGCAGAAAAGGATTCGTTCACAATGCCACGAAAGTTAAAAATTGCATTTGACTTAAGCGAAGAAACTGCAAATTTCGGCTTAGTTGCTGATTTAGGTTTTATTGCCACTGTGAAAAACGGCGAAAAAGGATTCCGTGTATTATTAGGTGGTTCTGTTGCTTCGAATCCACACTTAGGATGGGAAATCTTTGATTTTCTACCTGCAAAAGATATTTTCCGTGCAGCAAAAGCAGCCAAAAATTTCTTTAACCTTAATGGTAACCGTAAAAATCGATATAAAGCCCGTATCCGATTCATTTTCTATAAAAATGGATACGAACAAACGAAAGCGTTGTACATGGAGGAATACAACAAACTCATTTCCGATTCTTCCCTAGATCTGCAACCTGCCGATTTACCATACGAATACAAAACACCTTCGTTTACACCATTAGCAATACAAGATAAAGCATTTGAACAATGGAAGAAAAGATACGCATACCAACAAAAACAATCCGGATTATTCTATGCATATATTCCAGTGTTACATGGTAACGAATCTCCTGAATTCTTTGATAAAATTGCAACATTCCTTTCAGAATTTGGCAACGATGTAATTCGTTTTACTGCACGTCAAGGTATTCAAGTTCGAAATATTCCAGAAGCATATTTACCAAATGTATATTCCTTCTTTAAATCTATTGGTCTATCCCTTGATGCTCCTGTTATTTTCAATTCAATCGCATCATGTACAGGTGCCGACACGTGCCGTCTTGGTATATGCCTACCAAAGGGTTTAGTAAAAGCAATTCGTAAAAACTTAGAACAAAGCAATCTTGATTTAGATGCCGTTGCAGAAGTTTCAATCAACATTAATGGTTGTTCCAATATTTGTGCACAAAGTACTTGGTCTGACCTTGGATTTAGTGGAAGAATTGATAGAAATGGTGACTATGCTCTACCTGCTTATACAATATGGGCACGAACAAATGGAAGAAAACAATTAGCTGAATCTCTTGGATTTCTTGCCGCACGCGATATTCCATCTTTTGTCGTAGATTATTTGTCTGCATACATTTCTTACAAAGAAAAAAATGCAAAAAATCTATATGACGATGTATACGACAAATTCGTTACTACCGAGGGAACTTCAATAATTGCATCGTTGATTGAAAAATACAAAAATGTTCCAAGTTTTGACGATGACAAGAACTATTACTATGACTGGAGTGCAAAAGAAGTTTTCAGCATAACGAAACACGGACAAGCAGAATGTTCTGCAGGTTTGTTCGATATTGTTGAACTCGACAAATCTATCATCGCAGAAAAACGTGCTGCATTAGAATTAGGTGGCGATGAAGAAAAAATCCTTCATGATATAGTATTCTCATCTTCTCGTATGCTATTGGTTACACGCGGTGCCGATCCACGTACCGACGATGAAGTGTATGACAATTTTGAATCTTTATTTATTGACCAACACTTAGTTGCCGCAACATATAAGGAGATTGTAGAGAAAGCACGTAAGCATGAATCACTTATAGAATCAAAAGAATATGTTCTTTCATTGGCCGAAGCTGTTGAAGCTTTGTATGCAACAATGGACGACAGCCTACAATTCAAGATTCCTACTGTACAAGAAGAGCCTAAACAAATTGTAGAAGAAAAGGCAGAATCAAACAATGCAACTGTAAAAAAGGATTTTCGTGGAGTTGCATGTCCTATGAATTTTGTTAAAACGAAATTCGCCTTAGCTCCAATGCAATCCGGACAAATACTTGAAATCTTATTAGATGACGGACAACCAATAAACAATGTTCCCGGAAGCGTCCGTAACGAAGGTCACGAAATTCTGGAAACAGAAAAGGTAAATGATTACTGGAGAGTTGTTATAAAGAAAAAATAAATGGATTTTCTTCCTATAACAATACGAACAAAAAATAAAAAAGTGCTAATTGTGGGTGGTGGCAAAGTCGCTACCCACAAAGCACAAATATTAAGTCGATTCATTGATAGTTTGACTATTATAGCACCAGAAGTTACCACTGAACTTACAACACTTCCGTTTACTATCAAACAAAAAGAATTTGAGGAGAACGACTTGGAAGGAATCGACATCCTATTTATTTGTACAGGAAATCATTTACTAAACAAAGAGATAAAGCAATTAGCCGAAAAGAGAAAAATTCTAACCTCTGTTTGCGACAATCCCGCAGAATGTGATTTTATTTCTCCTGCAATAGCAAAACACGAACATATCACAATTGCTGTAGGATCTGATTCGCAAAATGTTAAACAATCAATACGAATTCGCAATCGTATCAACGAATTGATAGAAAATGGTATTTTACGAATCGATTAGTCATAAAAACACTTCTATAGAAGATCGTGAGAAATACTTCCACTCTTTAAACAAAGAGTATGGGACAGATTCGTACGTGGTATTACAAACCTGCAACCGTATTGAAGTTTATGTTGGCGACGGCGATATTCCAGACGATGTCGCACATCATCTTTTTCGTGTTGTTTCTGGACTTGAATCGGCATTGATTGGCGAACGAGCCATACAAGGACAAGTTCGTGATGCTTATATACAAGCAAAAAACACAAGACAACTTTCCGCATCACTACATAAACTATTCGAGACAGCACTGCTTGTCGGCAAAAAAGTCAGAGAAAAAACAGACATCTCTCGTGGAGCAATCGGACACGGCAATGCAACCATAGAATTAATCAGTAACGAAGGTATTACATTACAAGATGCAAAAATCACCATAATCGGTGTAAACAAACTAACTTCCGACATCTTAAAATTTCTACAAAACAAAGGGGCAAAACAAGTATTTCTCGCCAACCGAAGTTTAGACAAAGCACATGCACTTGCCGATCCTCTTAATATTGAAATTCATAGTTTACAGGAACGAAAAGCATTGTTAAGCGAAACAGACGTATTGATTAGCGCAACCTCAGCACCACATCATATAGTGACTGTGGACGATGTAAACCCAAACCATCCTTTTTTAGCTATAGATTTAGCATTTCCCCGCGACATTGATCCACAAATTGCCAACTTAGATGGTTTTAGGCTTTTCAATGTACAAGACATTGAAAAAAGAGTGAACAATAACCTCAACATCCGCAACAGCGAAATTGAAAAAGTTGAAACTATAATCAAGCAAGAAATTCAAAATCTGCAAGCTGTATTACAACGAAGAAAACTTTATATCACTGCACTATGAAAAAATTACAAATCATTGCACGCAATAGTAAACTCTCGCAGTTGCAAGTGAAAGAAGTAATGAATCAATTACCTTCCATCGACTATAATGTTATTTTCACTAGTTCATACGGCGACAATAATCAGCAAATTTCACTACTCAACGGCGAAGCTCCTTCCGATATATTCACTCGCGAACTTGACCAAGCAATTATAAACGGAACTGCCGACATTGCAATTCATTCGGCAAAAGACCTACCTTATCCTTTACCACCACAAATTGAGATTATTGCCTTATTACCAGCAAAAGATCAAACTGACTCATTGGTAAGCAAAAATAACCTCAAATTGAATGAACTTCCTACAAACAGCATAGTAGGAACTAGTTCACCATTACGAAAAAAAGAATTACTTGCAGTTCGTCCCGACCTGACAATAAAAGGTATTCGAGGAACTATCGAACAACGAATCCAACAAGTGCACAAGGGGAAATACGATGCTGCTATAATTGCAACTTGCGCATTGCAACGCCTAAATCTTCAATCAGAAATTGCAGAAGTTCTTCCTTTTGAAACAAACACTTTACAAGGAATGCTTGCTGTAACGGCACTACGCGGAAACGAGAAACTAAAAAAACAATTTGATTCCGTAAATGTACTACATTCATACGGAACCGTTACATTAGTTGGTTTTGGACCTGGTGATTCGGAATTACTTACGATAAAAGCTCTTAAAGCACTTCAGAATGCAGACGTCATCGTATACGATGATTTAATCGACAAACAATTTCTTGCACAATTTTCTGCTGAAAAAATCTATGTAGGAAAACGGTCTGGACATCATAGCAGTGAACAAAACGAAATCAATCATATTTTACTGCAAAAAGCAACGTTAGGCAAAAATGTTATTCGATTAAAAGGCGGCGACCCAATGATTTTTGCACATGCTGGCGAAGAAATTGAATTCTTACAGAAAAATTTTATTTCTGTTTCGGTAATTCCTGGCATAACAACAGCATCTGCGTTAGCTGCAGATATGAAAGTTAGTCTCACCCAACGATTTATTTCATCGAGTGTTGCCTTTGTAAACGGACATTCCAATTATTTAGAAATACCGACTGCCGATACATTAGTGTTTTATATGGGAGCTTCAAACCTCAACAATATAGCAACAAAAATACTTGCTAAAGGTTGGGCTAAGAATACACCCGTCCTACTTGTTCACGATGTTTCTTTACCAACAGAACAAGTTTTTACATTATCATTAGAAGAATTAGCTACCTCCACAACAACATATTCAACACCACTTATTGCATTAATCGGTGATGTAAATAAACTACAAACACACGAAAGTTCTGCAATTACAAGAACTCTATATACGGGAAGTGTTTGCAACAATCCTTCCTATATACACACACCTTTAATTGAAATACAAAATCTTTCCGATTATTCACAGATAAAACATTTTCTACTGCAGAAATTCGATTACATACTATTCACAAGTAGATATTCCGTAAAATTCACATTTAAAATTATACGAGAACTCAAAGTCAATATTTCTCAAGCAACAATTGTTTCTATTGGAGCAACCACAACCGAAGCTCTCTTAAACGAAGGCGTCATCAATGTGCAACAAGTAGAACAAGATGACTCCTACGGAGTAATTGATTGGTTTTCAAGACAAGAAAAAGGAACCGTACTGTATCCTCGATCTGCAATAGCATTTCCGATAATCTACAATGGCTTACAAGAACTTGGATTTACAATACATGCAGCAGATGTGTACACAACCGTTTGTCCACAAAATCCGACAAGAGTCAATTTAGATACAATTCAAAAAATTATCTTTACATCGCCTTCTACTATCGATAACTTTATTACAGTATATGGCGCACTTCCCAAGGGAAAAGAATTGATTACTCGCGGAAGCATTACAAAATCATATTTAAAATCAAAATTACAAGAACATGCATCGCTTTAGACAATTTAGATTAACTCAAACAATACGCGACCAATACGCTGATGTAAAAATCGACTCCAACGATTTTATATATCCTTATTTTGTAATCGAAGGAGAAAATCGAAAGGAAGAAATATCTTCAATGCCAGGTATTTACCGATACTCTATAGATTTATTAATTACAGATATACAAGAAATTTATCAACTCGGCATCAATAAGATCCTTTTGTTTGGAGTTGTTGACGACTCTGTAAAAGACGAACGAGGAACTGCGGCATACGATCCAAATTCTTTAATTGCACGAGCTGTACGAACTATAAAAACTACAATACCACAAATTACAGTGATTACCGACATCTGCCTTTGTGAATACACAAGTCATGGACACTGCGGATTACTATGCGACTGCGATGTAGAAAACGACAGCACACTACCATTGTTGGCAGAAATGGCATATCAACATGCACTTGCAGGAGCTGATATTGTTGCCCCTTCAGCAATGATGGACGGACAAGTTGAAGCCATAAAGCAAAAACTACAAGAACATAACCTACAAACAAAAGTTTTAGCGTACTCGGCAAAATACGCCTCTGCTTTCTACGGTCCTTTCCGCGATGCCGCCGACAGTGCGCCGTCATTCGGAGACAGAAAAACCTATCAAATGGATTATCGAACACACGATCAAGGACTACAAGAAATTGAAGCGGATATAGCAGAAGGTGCAGACTGGACTATGGTGAAACCTGCACTACCATACTTAGATATAATAGCAAGAGGCGTAGAAAAATTCCCTAACATACCTATGGTTGCATATCAAGTCAGTGGAGAATATTCTATGCTAAAAGCAGCCGCAAGTCTTGGCTATCTTGACGAAAAGCGAGTTGTTTTCGAAAGCCTTATTGCAATTAAACGCGCTGGAGCACAATATATTATTTCGTATTACGCAAAAGAATACTTACAAAAATGGAACTAACACGAACAAAATCGGAACAAGCCTTTCTCGAAGCACAACAAATCATACCTGGTGGTGTCAATAGTCCTGTTCGCGCTTTACGAAGTGTAGGTACTACGCCCCTATTTCTACAAAAATCAGAAGGTCCATTTATCTACGATATAGACGATAACAAATTTATCGACTTCTGTATGTCGTGGGGAGTTTTCATACTTGGACACAACAATAAGCAAGTATCTGAAGCTGCATGCAATGCAGTTCTTCGTGGAAGCAGTTACGGAATTCCTACATTACAAGAAACAAATTTGGCAAAACTTGTGCAAAATGCCTTTCCTTCTATGGAAAAACTTCGTTTTGTAAACAGCGGAACAGAAGCGACAATGAGTGCAATACGTGTTGCCAGAGGCTACACAGGACGTGACATTCTTATTAAATTCGATGGTTGCTACCACGGACATGCCGATCACTTACTCGTATCTGCAGGAAGCGCCGTTGCAAACATTAGCAATGCAAGCTCTGCTGGCGTTCCTTCCGACTTTGTTAAACATACCATTTCATTACCATATAACGATGTAGATGCATTCAAATCATTTTTTGCAAAAAACGGAGAAAAAGTAGCAGCTGTCATCGTTGAACCTGTTGCTTGTAATATGGGCGTAGTGAATCCAACAAAAGAATTTATCACAGCATTACGTAGCGAAACTACAAAATACAACAGCGTACTTATTTTTGATGAAGTTATTACAGGTTGCCGTTTATCGTATGGTGGTGCACAACAATTATTTAGCATACAACCAGATCTTACAACTATAGGGAAAATAGTCGGTGGCGGATTTCCTGCCGCAGCTTTTGGTGGCAAAGCAGAAATAATGAACTACCTTGCTCCCGACGGACCTGTTTATCAAGCAGGAACACTAAGCGGAAACCCCGTAGCTATGGCAGCAGGAATTGCAACCTTGCAACAACTTGCTGATGCTTCATTTTACGAAACATTGGAAAAACGAAGTAACAAATTCTTTAACGAGCTGCAATCCATTATAAAGGGAAAAGACATTCAACTGAACAAATGTGGAAGTATGTTTACATTATTCTTTAACGAAAACCCAGTAAATAATTTCGAAGACGCAAAAAAATCAAACCAAACGCGCTTTACCAAATACTTCCAATCAATGTTGAACAAAGGTATATATGTCTCCCCATCGCAATTCGAAGATAATTTTATCTCTATAACCCACACAGAGCAAATTCTGGATTATGTACTGCAATCAATACAAGAAAGCATATAACAAAATGAGACGCAATATTGCGTCTCATTTTGTTTTTTTAAAATAAACAACCAAAAATCCCACTTAAAATCTCATTTACATAAGTATAAACACCTATTTTTAAAAATTAACCTATCAACATAGTAGGTTTATATGTAAATATGTTTATATTTGCATTGTCAAATTAAAAGAAACACGAATGAGTACTAACAGAACCATAGTAAATTCAACATATAACAAGACACTCGCTCTTGTTTCTTTTAGTTGTTGTTGCTGTATACGAATGTGTTGCACCCAGCAAGTGCATTAATTAATCCCCCCCTTAGAGATTTGTGGTCAAGGACTAACAAACTCGCAGACCAAAAACTTTTTTTTTCAAACATTCAAATACATAGAAACAATATGAAACGATTATATACAATTTTATTTATATCACTACTTTCGGCAGCATCGTTTGCGCAAAGTGAACAAAAAGCAGAACCTGCAACCGAATCAAAACAAGCATTGGTAACTCCTTCTGGATTTTTGCAGGCTGGTTACAATTATTCAGAAGATGTATCAACATTTCTTTTACGTCGTGCTCGTTTGGTTTTAGCGGGTGATCTTTACAAAGGTGATGCAGGAAAAGCTGACTACAAATTACAAGTAGAATTAACTGGGACACCAAAAATTCTAGACTTATATTTCCGCTACAAACCAATTGACGAATTTGGAATTAAACTAGGACAATTCAAATCTCCTTTATCGATTGAAAACTCGGAATACAATCCAACAAAACTTGAATTCATAAATTACTCTCTTGTAGTCCAAAGACTTGCAAGAATGAGTAAACAAGATTTATCAGGATTTAATCAAAACGGCCGTGATTTAGGTTTCGAATTCTTAGGAAGCGCATTTAAACAAGATGACTATTCTTTGTTAAACTATGAATTAGCTATATTCAACGGATACACATTAAATGCCAACGACAACAACAAAGGAAAAGATATTGTAGGTCGTATTATTGTAAATCCATTCAAAGAATTATCTATTGCAGGATACTATCAATGTGGAGAAGGAGCTCTTCCTACATACGACGAAGCCACACAAAAATTCACTGCACAAACCGAAGATAACTATGTGCAATTGCAACGATACGGAGGTGGTGTTGCCTACAAAGCTAAAAAAGGATTTGCCCGTGCTGAATACATAGCCGGAAAAACAGGTGATTTGAACTCTGGTGGTTTCTATGTAGCTGGTGGCTACGAATTCATCAAAAATTGGACGGCAGTTGCCCGCCTTGATTACTTTGACGACGACATTGATAACAAAGATTACTCAGAACAAGACTACACAATTGGTATTAACTACGCACCTTGGAAACCAGTGAATTTTAAATTGAACTATACATTACAAAACTACAAAGGTCGTGACAATGCAAGTGGAATCTATTTCTTAGCAACAATAAAATACTAATAAACATATCTATCATCTTTCTTAAAACATATAACCATGAAAAAAATAACAACTTATTTATTAATAGGATTAACATCTGTCGCAACATTAGTATCATGCGGCGGTAGTAGCGAACAAAAGTCTTCTAATAACGGAGAAACACTTTCTGGTGAATTATCACTATCTGGTGCATTTGCATTGTATCCATTAGCTGTAGAATGGGCAAATAGTTTCCAAGAATTGTATCCCGATGTTAAAGTAGATGTATCTGCAGGTGGTGCCGGTAAAGGTATGACTGATGCATTAGCAGGTGTTGTTGATTTCGGTATGGTATCTCGCGAAGTTTACCCACAAGAAATTGAAAAAGGGGCCGTTGGTTTTGCTGTGGCAAAAGATGCTGTAGTTCCAACAATCAACGCAAACAACCCTTTAATCAAAGAAATTCTTGCCCATGGTTTAAGTCAAGAAACTGCTATTAAAATTTGGATTACCGGTGAAGCAAAAACATGGGGCGACATACTTGGTACTGACGATAAAACGCCATTACATGTATATACTCGTTCCGACGCTTGTGGAGCTGCTGAAACTTGGGCTAAATGGTTAGGCAAAAAACAAGAAGATCTTGGTGGCACGGCAGTATTCGGTGACCCTGGAGTTGCAGCTGCCGTACAAAAAGATATCTATGGTATAGGTTTGAACAACATTGGTTATGCATACGACAACGATAGCCACAAACCAAACGCCGGCATACTTGTATTGCCTATAGATTCTAACAACGACGGACTAATCTCTGCAGACGAAAACTTCTACGATTTAAAGGATCAACTTACTAAAGCAATTGCCGAAGGTAAATATCCTTCACCTCCAGCACGTGACCTTTATCTTGTAACAAAGGGTAACCCTGAAAATCCTGTAGTAAAAGCATTCCTAAAATATGTATTAACAGAAGGACAAAAGAAAAACGAACCAACTGGATACATTGCTATTCCACAGGAAAAAATAGAAAAATCGCTATCAATTCTAAAGTAATATATGAATAAACTAAGAATCATAAAAGATAGAGCTACAGGTGCAATAATGGCTACAATAACCATTGTTGCCCTTTTGCTTGTTATCGTAATGGGCATAGGCCTCTATCTAAAATCAGCACCTATTCTTGCAGAACATTCCCTTTGGGATTTGCTTACCGCTTCATCGTGGAGACCGTTTAAAAACGAATTCGGCTTTCTTCCATTTTTTATGGGAACAATTTGGGTAACACTAATAGCCATCGCTATTGCATTACCATTGTCGTTGCTTACAGCAATATACCTAACCGAATACGCCCATCGAATCGTTAAACGTTTCGTATTCCCGGCATTAGACATTTTGGCATCACTACCATCTGTTATCTATGGCGTTTGGGGAACACTCATAATTGTCCCATGGATTTCGGATACATTGGCTCCGCATTTTGTTGATTTTTCTGCCGGCTATACAACTTTAGCAGCTGGAATTGTGCTAAGTATTATGGTTCTACCTTTATTGGTTAGCCTTTTCGTTGAATTATTCAGCAGTGTTTCCGACGAACTTCGTGCCGCATCTTATTCTTTAGGATCAACTCGATGGCAAACCGCCATATCTGTTGTTACAAAAAAATCCTTGCCTGGTATTTTTGCCGCTGTTGTTCTCGCTATCTCACGTGCATTAGGAGAAACTATAGCAGTACTTATGGTTTGCGGTAATCTACCACAAATACCACACTCTTTATTCGATGCCTGCTATCCGTTGCCGGCATTAATTGCAAACAACTATGGGGAAATGCTTTCGCTACCGCTATATGAAGCTGCTCTCATGTTTGCCGCATTAATTCTATTTTTTGTCGTGCTTTTGTTCAATGTAACATCACGAGTGATTTTGTATCGAATTGAAAAACAACAATAACAATGAAGAAAAGTGTAATAAAAGAGAAAATAGCTCAAAGCATTATGGCTATAGCCATTGTCGCTGTTTTGATTCTCGTTGTCAGCATTATCTGGACAATCTTCAGTCGTGGATTTTCATGCATCACATGGGAAATGGTTACATCATTACCTGGTGGAGGTTTCTATATCGGAAAAGAAGGCGGTTTCCTAAACGCCATCGTTGGTTCTCTTTACATAGTACTTGCATCAACGGCAATAGGACTACTAATTAGTATTCCTATAGTTTTTTACCTTAATGTTTTTCTAAAAGAAACTTCCAAATTCGCTTACATAGCACGACTGGCATTCGATGTATTATTTGGAATACCTTCTATCGTGTATGGTGCATTTGCATTTACACTAATGATTTATCTTGGCTTAAAAACTTCATTACTTGGTGGTATAATAGTAACAACATTACTCATTATCCCAATATTTATTCGTTCTATGGATGAAGTTGCAAAGACATTTCCAAAAGATTTACTTGAAGCATCTTATTCTCTTGGTGCTACTCGTTTAGAAACATTGGGCATAGTTGTACGACAAATTGCACCTGGTATAGCAACGGCAACACTATTATCGGTTGGTCGAGCAATTGGTGACGCTGCCGGCGTAATGTTTACGGCAGGATTCTCGGATTCTATCCCAACATCATTTACACAACAGGCTGCCACATTGCCTTTGTCCATATTCTTTCAATTAAGTGCACCTCAAATCGAAGTGCAAAACCGAGCATACGCAGCAGCGTTAGTATTAACTATTATCGTATTAGTTATTAGCCTACTCGGAAGATTTATTACTAATCATTTTTCTAAAAACAGACTAAAATGAGAAATCCATTTCTACGTTGGTTTATACCAGCAGACACTAACGAACCGTTCGTTCCTAATGCAAAATTCCAGCATCCTGCAGTTGCTCCAGAAATAACAGTTGACCATTTCAATCTTTCAATTGACGGTGCGCAAATCTTGAAAGATGTAAGCGTAAAACTTCCTGCTAATAAAATTACGTGTATCATTGGTCCTTCTGGTTGTGGAAAATCAACTCTTTTGAAGAGCTTAAACCGACTTTCCGATTCTATCGAAGGAGTAAAAACGAGTGGAGACATTCGATTAGGTGACCAAAGCATTGTAAACTGTTCGGAATCAGACTTAGTCGAACTACGAAGACGTATTGGTTTAGTACCACAACGTCCTACTCCACTACCGATGTCGATTTTTGGAAATATTGCCTATGGTTGCAAAATCCATGGCTTAAAAGGGCGAAGACAATTGAAGAAAATCGTGCATCATTACTTGAAAGTGGTTGGTTTATGGGATGAAGTAAAAGACCGTCTCGGCAATCCTGCAACTCGTTTGTCTATCGGACAACAACAACGTTTATGCTTAGCTCGTAGTCTTGCCGTTGAACCAGAATTTATTCTTGCCGATGAAGCAACTTCCGCATTAGATCCTGTTTCCAGCAAAACGATTGAGGACTTGTTCGTAAAACTGAAAGAGCAATATTCTATCATAATGGTAACTCATACCCTTCGTCAAGCGCTACGAATTGCTGACTATGTTGTGTTTATTTACATGGGCGAAGTAATTGAAGTTGGCGAAGCTAAACAAGTATTTGAAAACCCACAACACGAATTAACCAAGAAATATCTTTCTGGTGCAATTAGCTAATATAGTTTATAATAAAACTACACTTTCATGAAGAAAATTGGTTTAATCGGCGGCATTGGTCCTGCATCCACAATCGACTATTATTGGGAAATTAATCGATTGTATCACGCAGATTTCGGCCTTGATGACTATCCTGAATTAGTTATCGACAGCATTAAAATGAACACAATTGTTGCCGCACTTGATGAAGGAAATATCAAGGAGATTCAAAAAATCTTAAGCAAAAGTGTAAACTCTTTACAAGCTGCAGGTGCTGAAATCGTAGCAATTTGCTCTAATACCCCACACACTGTTTTAAACAAAATTAACGAACCATTTTCTTTACCTCTCATTAATATTGTTGATGCCGTTGTTGATACAATTAAACAAGGGAATTTTCACAATATTCTGATTTTAGGTACAGTTACCACAATGAGCAGCAGAATGTACGAACAAGCACTACACGCCTGCAATATTCAATCGGTAACTCCATCCTGTATTGATCAAAAAATAATTGGAAGCATTATCTTTCCAAACCTTGAAAATGGCATCATTCTCCAAGAAGAGAAAGAAGCAATAATTGCATTAGCCGAGAAATATATACAACGATACAATATTGACGGCGTATTACTAGGATGTACCGAATTACCATTAATTATAAAAGATGGCGATTTATCGGTTCCTGCATTAAATTCAACTATAATTCACTCTGCCGCAATCTATAATAAAGCACAATAAGATGGAATTTATAGAGCAAAATATGCCGACTGCTGGCGATACTGTTATAGTCGGAATGTCGGGAGGCGTAGATTCTACTCTTACTGCGCTCCTTTTAAAAAAACGAGGTTGCAAAGTTATAGGTGTAACAATGTCGTTATGGGATGATAGTTTTCCAAAAATCCAGAGCGCAAAAGAGCATTGTTTTGATGCCAACGAGTCCGAAAGCATAGAAGAATGTCGACAATTTTGTAAAGAAAACGATATTGAATACCATGTAATTGATCTTCACGAAGAATACAAAGCCAATGTCTTAGAATATTTCAAAAAAGAATATCGTGCTGGCCGTACTCCAAATCCATGCATTAAATGTAATGCTACGATGAAATTCAAAGCAATGCTTACAAACATTGAAAAACTAGGTATCTCGTACGATTACTTCTGTACCGGACATTATGCAAAAGTTGTGAAACCAAAAGATGGGCTATATGGTACCGACCAGAAACCATATATGATTGCACAAGCAAAAGACATAACAAAAGACCAGACATATTTTATTTACCGAGTTCCAAGTACAACATTGGAAAAAGTTCGCTTTCCACTCGCAAACATCAGCAAAAAAGAAGTTTTTGAACTGGCTCACGAAGCAAAACTACAGGCAGCAAATCATTTAGAAAGCCAGGATTTTATCGATCCACAATACTTTGATATCCTTTTTGCCGACAAGCCATGTGTTGAAGGCGACATAGTTGATTTGGAAGGAAAATTTCTTGGAAAGCATAAAGGCATTGAACACTACACAATTGGTCAACGAAAAGGTTTAGGCGTTGCTGTTTCATATCCTGTATATGTACATTCCATCGATGCCGAAAAAAATCAAGTAGTACTTGCTCCCATCGAAGCATTACAAGTACAGTCATTTATCGCTGACGATTTTGTCTGGCCAAACAACATTGAACCAAAGGAATCTTTTGAAGCAACAATAAAAACCAGATTAGCCAGTAAAGTTGTTTCCGCCATTATCGAAAAATATACACCTATGGCTGGCGAAACCTTCAATGGACAAGCATGGAAATTTACATTTACAATTCCACAAAAAGCAATAGCCCCGGGACAATCGGTTGTTATCTACGAAAACGGAGTTGTTTTAGGTGGTGGAATTATCAGCAAAAGAATATAGGAATTAGATTTATCTATTTATGCAAGGTAAGAACCGTTATCTCTGCATTTGCACCGAGTCTTACTGGCATAGTACATCCTAAGCCAATATTTACATATAAATTCTGTCCGTCTTTTTCGTACATGCCATCCGTTTCAATGAAGGACCATTTTGCAGGCGTCCATCCAAATAATTTTATTTGAGCCGCATGTGTGTGTCCACTTAATGTCAACGGAATAGAGGTTTGTGGCAATACCTCTCCCTGCCAATGACTTGGATCATGCGACAATAATATTTTGAATCCTTCCGTACCCTGTAACGCATCTTGTAAACGACCACGCGCTATTGTTTTAAAACCTTGATTTGCACAATTTTGATTGTCAACACCCACAAAAGTAAGCGTTTCGCCATTGCGTGTAACAACCATATTTTGATTACGCAACAAATTCCAACCAAGCTCTTCACGCTCAAATCTTGCCAATTGTTCTACTGCGTCTTCTCGCTCTGCTACAGAATTAAACTTACGAGAATAAATTAGAAAGTCATGATTTCCTAATACTGAAAAGATGCCATCACGAGCATGAAGATTTTTCAATATGTCTTTACATGGCAACACTTCTTCTACGCCTAACGAAACTAAATCGCCTGTAAAACAAATTGCATCAGGATTTTGCGCATTAATACTATCGACTAATCTTTGTAGTTTTGCCGGATTATCTTCGAATGTAGATAAATGTAAATCACTAATATGTACAATTTTATATCCTTCGAAAGCTTGAGGAAGTTCTTTGTTTTTGTAATCCACTGGCACAACATCTAACAGAAAACGACCAATAAAGAAACCATAGGCTAATATTGCCCATACAACTAAAACAAGTATTAACGAGGTATATCCAAATGGAGCATACGAACAAGTAAACTGAAATATCTTTGAAGAAATCCACACCAACAGCCAAACTATCTGTGGAATTAATGCTACTACAAATCCTAAAACTATTGTAGCAAAAAGCATCATTGAAGTCATAATAATGTTATGGTCTTTTGAAAAAAAATCCCTATTGGAAAACCAATAGGGAAATATAAATTAAACTGTTTGTTCAACATTCCAAACAAAAGCACGAATACCAACATCCGTATTTCGTTTATCTAGTTTTTTTACTAAAGTTAGTATTGGTTCTACTTGATCATCTTCAACAACTGATATAACAGCTGAATTCATTTCTGGCCAAGTATGCGTACCACGGTGAGGATCACCGTCTTTTGAACCGCGTCCTTGTACTTCTTCCCAAAATGTGAATCCACGAACATTCAATGAATCCAAGATATATTCAACACGCTCGGTGTTTGCTTGATTAAATGTGATAAATACTGCTTTCATCTTATTTTATTTAAAGGGGCGCATGCGATACGCCCCTATCTTTTTATTTATTTTCGTTTTCTTCTTCTAATTCAATATTCATGAATACAAATGACTTGCGAATTTCTTCTTCTTTATCGCGTTCGCCATGCTTAGACATAATTCCATACAATACAGGAACAATAATCAAAGTTACAAGCGTTGACACGAAAAGACCACCGATAACCACATAACCCATTGTATTCCAAAGTTCTGAACCTTCACTTCTACTTAATGCCATTGGAATCATACCAAGAACTGTAGTGAAAGCTGTCATCATAACCGGACGCATACGAGATTGTCCAGATAGAGCAATAGCCTCATTTAATTCATATCCTCTTTCACGCATCAAGTTGATGTAGTCAACAAGCACGATACCATTCTTCACAACAATACCAATCAACAAGATGATACCTAACGCGCCGACCATATCAAGGTTTTCACCTGTTACAAGTAAGGCGATTACAACACCCGACAATGCAAATGGAATAGCCATCATGATTAGGAAAGGTTTTGAGAAAGACTCAAACTGAGAAGCCATAACGATGTAAACCAACAACATTATCAATAACGCCAACATTCCCATATTTGCGAACGATTCTTGTTGATCTTCGAAACTACCACCCACATTGATTGTAATACCTTGAGGAATTTCCAATTTATCGATTTCTTTCTGAATATCAGCAGCCAACTCACTCAAAGAAGTATTATAAGGAGTTACCGAAACTGTAATCATACGTTGACGGTTCTTACGAGAAATTTCAGGAGGACACCAGTACTCTTTAATTTCAGCCAACTCTTTCAACTTAATTTGTTGACCTGTTGAAGTTGTGAATGAAAGATTTTCGATATCACTGATACTACTACGATATTCTTCTTTCAAACGAACAACAATATCGTATTCTTCCCCATCTTCTTTGAAATATCCTGCTGTCATACCATATACACGATAACGAACAAAAGCAGCAACAGTAGAAGAATTCAAACCATGACGAGCAAGTTTTTCCTTATCGAAAATAATCTGCAACTCTGCACGGTCTTCCTTACGATTGATATTGATATCGCGAGCTCCTGCTACATTTTCTTGCATTGCACGTTTCAAGTTAATTGCAGTATTCATTGAATTATCGAAATCATAACCATAGATTTCAACATCAATACTATTACCGCCCATACCACCTGAACCTGAAGATACAACACAGTTAACCAACTCTGGATATTTTTTCAAAGCTTGACGAACTTGTTCTTCCATTTCGAAGATAGTTCTATCCGTCTTTCTTGCATATTTCTTTGTTGTTCTTACTGTCATACTGATAGTAATATTATCTGTAGAAGAGAACAATGCTGAAATACCACCACTATCATCAGAACCTGCAGACGTAGAAATCAAGATTAAATCTTCACCTATAACCTCGCGAATCGTTTCCTCTACGCTACGAGCTGTAGCTAGAGTTTCTTCCAAACGTGTACCACGTTGTAATTCCATAGTTATAGAGAAACGACCATTATCTTGTTCTTTCATAAAGTCCATACCAATTTTTCCCATTCCTACAGGAATCATGGAGATGACGAACAATGCAACTGAGATAAATACGGTAAGTTTCTTATGGTTCAAGCAAACACGAAGAACTCCTGCGTACCATGCTTCAACAGCTTCGAACATACTATTGATTTTACCCCAAAGCGTATGTTTGCTTTTTTCTGCATCTTCTTTTGCTGCAGCTAATTTTTCTGCTACAGACAAATAAACAGGTTTACCTTTTAATATCTGAGAAGACATCATTGGAGTTAACGAAATAGCAACCAATGTTGAAGTACAAACCACTATCGTCACAATCCAACCAAGTTCTTTAAACATGATACCTGCAATACCTGTCAACATTGTTAATGGTACGAATACCACCACGATAACCAATGTTGTGGCAATTACCGAAGTCCACACCTCATTTGTCGCATAAATAGAAGCTTCACGCGGACTAGAACCTCTGTCGATATGTTTAGAAATGTTTTCCAATACCACAATCGCATCGTCCACCACCATACCGATTGCAACCGAAAGTGAAGCCAATGAAATGATGTTCAAAGAACTATCCGATGCCAACAAATATATGAAGGCAGTTACCAAGGCAATAGGAATTGTTACACCAATGATAACCGTAGTACGCCAAGTTCCCAAGAAGAACCATACGACTAATACCACGAAAAGTAAAGCGTACATTACCGACTCTTCCAAAGAATTGATAGCATTTTCAATTTCTTCGGAACTATCACGAATTAAAGTAATTTCAATATCAGGAGGAAGAGTTTTCTTAATCTTCTCCATTTGGTTACGAACCTGACGACAGATTTCTACTGTATTGGCACCTGTTTGTTTTGATACCATCATACGAGCACCGTCAAGTCCGTTGATTTTTTCATCAATAGTGATATCCTTGATTGTATCACGAACTGTAGCCAAATCACGAATAAACACTTGTTTACCATCAGGCGTAGTCATTACAACAAGGTCGTTGATTTCGGAACTTTCCTTAAACTCACTTTCTACACGAAGCTGATATTGTTCCTTACCCATCTTAACCGTACCCGAAGCCAAGTTAAAGTTGTTACCGCTAACTATACTACCAACGGCTTCAACACTTAAATGATAAGCTTCAAGTTGATTTGGATCAAGGTCAATATAAATATATCGTTCAGGAGCACCTGCGATTGTTAAGTTTCCGATACCATCAACACGGTTCAAAACGTTCGTAACCTTATCTTCAAGGATTTTATTCAATCCCGAATAACTTTCTTTGGCTGTAAAACCATATACCAAGATTGGGGCAGCACTTGAGTTCAACTTTAAGATAGTTGGACGGCTCACACCATCAGGAAGATTATCGTACACCAAGTCAACATAAGAACGAATATCGTTCATAATCTCATCAAGGTTAGAACCCCATTCAAATTCCATTGTTACAACAGAAATGTTGTCTTTTGATGTAGAGTGAAGGTCTTTCAAACCATCTACCGAGTTCAAAGCATTTTCTATGACTTTCGTAACATTGGTTTCCAACTCGCTGGCATTTGCACCAGGATAAGCAGTCATAACCGTAACAAACGGTGGATCAATTTCTGGGAATTGATCGATAGGCAATTTCGTAAAAGAAAATACACCCAAAATAATCACAGCAACGAAGATAAGCGCTGTTGTGATAGGTTTATTTATGGAGGTTTTGTAAATACTCATTGTTCTTTCAATTTGAATTATTCAGCAACTTCAATAGCAACACCATCAATCAAACGAGCTTGTCCCGTTGTAATCAATTGCATACCTTTCTTTAATTCTGGTGATATCAATTCAATTTTATCATCGAATCTTTGACCAAGTTCAACAGCAATTCGTTTTGCTGTACCATTGTCGTTTACAAACACATAACGATCGTTTGAACCTTGTAGTTTCAAAACAGCTTGGTAAGGAACCACGATAGCATTCATTTCACCCAAAGCCAATTTTGTATGTGAATACATACCTGGACGAAGAATTTCTGTATCGTTAGGAATTTTCACTTTAATCTTGAAAGTGTGAGTTGTTGCATCAAGTGTTGGGTAGATAATTTCTACAATACCATCAAATGTTTTATCTGGATAAATATCAGAAATCACATCAACCTTCATACCTTCTTTAAGTAATGGGAAATATGTTTCTGGAATATTTACATACGCTTTCAATGTTTTAATTTGAGTCAAAACTAGAATAGGCATACCAGAATACAATTCTCCATTTTCATAATTTTTTGCAGAAATCACACCTGAAAAATCAGCTTTCACGAAAGTGTTTCTCGACAAGAAATCAAGAGCTTGTTTTGCTTGATCATATCCTAATTTTGTTTGATCATATACTTGTTGAGTAACATTACCAGTTTCTTTCAATGCTTCAACACGTTTCATCTCTGTTTCAAGATTAGACATTGTTAATTTAGCATTGATATATTGTTGTTGATCCATAGTAACAAGACTTTGTCCTTTACTAACTTTGCTACCAACTTCTACATGAATCTTTTCGATATTTCCTGTTACAGAAGGAGAAATATTCATTGTTTCATAGCCTTCAAGCGTAGTTGTAAGGTCCAAAGTTTTTGCTATAGTTGTTTCTTCCAACACTGTTACTTTAACCAATTCTTTTGTTGAAGCCGAATCTGTTGTTGCTGTTTCTGCCTTTTCAGACTTGTTACCGCAACCAACCATTCCCATAGCAATAATTGCAAATACCGTGTTTACTAAAATCTTCTTCATATCTATTCTGTTTACCTATATTTTCAAAAAATTATTTATTCAAAAGGTCTTCTAATTCAACCTTTGCATTGATTAACTGCAAAACTGCATTTATATAGCTACTTTGCGCAGACACTAAGTTTGTGCTTGCATTCGTAACTTCTAAACTTGACGCTGTTCCATGTTCAAATTTGATTGAAAGATTATCGAACACGCGTTTTGTAACTTCCAAATTGCTTTCTTGCGTTTGATATGTTTCGTACGCCGAAGTCAAATTGTAACGAAGTTGTTTATCTTGAACCAACAAACCATTCTTTGCGTCATCGAAAGAATTTTTCGTTTTGTTATATGATATCTTAGCTTCTTTTACATCACTCATTCTTTGCCAGCTTGTCCACAATGGAATACTTACAGAAAATCCTACAACATTAGGTGGAGTCATATCCATTGTTGGTTCATCGCTAAAGTAGTGCTTATTGCTATATTGATAGAACAAACTTACAACTGGAGAGAATTCCATTTCTGCTGCAGTAACTTGTTTTTTCGACAATTCCATGCTCTTGTTCAACAACTGATAATTATAGTTACTGTCTAATTCAAACTGACTATTCAATAGTGCCATTGTTGCATCTACATTCAACAGATTATCAATTTTATCTGTCAAATTCAATTTTGTTGAAACATCACAACCTAATTGAAGAATCAACGCATTGTACAACATTTCAAGTGAACGTTTGGTTGAATTAATACTTGTTTCCATTGTCGCAACTTGCACTAACAATTGATCTGCTGTAGTTTGTTCTGCGACACCAATAACAACTGATTTTGCTGTCATTTCTTGTAACTTTTTCAAGTTTTCTAGATTTTGATCAAGCAAGTTTACAGTTGACTCCATTGCAAGAATAGACATATAAACTGTTGTTACACTTGAATTTATATCTCTTTCACTTTTTTTCAAGGAAATGTTCGACATATCCATTGCAATTTTTTGCATTTGTAAGCCAACAATTTGCGAACCAGTAAACGCCATCGAGGCTGTTAATCCTAAGGTTCCGTATGGAGGCATGGCAATTTTATTTGTTCCCAATGGTCCCATATTCATTTCCATATTATAACCACACATATTGCTGTAGTCATAAGACGCTTTCAATTGAGGAAGCATAGTTGAAATTGTTTGCCAACGATTAGCTTCTGCAATTTGTACATCCAACGATGCGTTTTGTAGAGTTTTGTTGTGTCTTACCGCATACTGACGGGCTTCTTCTAACGAAAGAGAAAGAGTATTCTCTTCTTCTTGAGCGCATACCATACTACATACACCCAAGAGTAACATTACGATTAAAAGTGGTCTTTTCATCCTATATTTTTTAACGACGCGAAAGTAATTATTTGTTGGTCTTCTTCAAATTGCATCTATACAAACAACAACTTTCCATAGACAACAAAAAAAGGGCGTATTGCGTACGCCCTTTTCTTATAATTTTTAGCTTATTATTCTTCAGGTAAACTCACCTGACCGTCTATATATAATTTATGTTCTGGATTTTTAGGATCGTTCGAAATAATTGTAATTGTTTGGCGAACATGATTACGTTTATTTCGTGTATTCAATGAAACATTTACTACACCTTTTTCTCCTTTTTCATACGACATTTTATCCATTGTTCCAGCCGTACAACCACATGATGTTTTTATTTTTAAGATTTCCAATGTTGACTTTCCATCATTTACAAACTCGAACTTACATTCAACAGGATCACCCTGTTTTACCGTTCCAAATGGTATCGTATCTTTTTCGAAGACAATCTTTGGAGCATTACGAAGTTGTTTTTTCGACATTTTCGAAAAATCCAACGCAATAATACCCGAAATGCCTATTTTCATTTTATAGTTTACTTTTCTTCCTTGGTAACCAATATACAATCTATCGTATATATTACCCCACTCTTTACGAATACCAGAATTATAAGAAACCAACATCATAGCTGTTGAATTTGGCTGAATTACTTCAGGAAGCATACGAACAGTCATATATTCAGGAATGTTAGGGAAAATCATTGTAATAGCTGTATCCTGCGGATTATACACACGAATTGTATCCGTAACAACTGAAGGATACAATATAGTATCAAACACTATCGATGTTTTTGAAACACGAGCAATGTCAAGCGTTACAGGGAACTGTTTTTCTATTTCCGGGCTTAAATCTTTTACAGTACCTTTAACTTTCAAGAAAATTCGTTTCATGACAGGATCGTCACTATACACTTCTATTGTTTCGCTAAACATAGAAGAAAGATTGCTTGGATCCAATGTTACAATCAACGAAGCACGAATATTTGCCTGCAATGTATCTCTGGTAATTTCTACCTTTAGATTCGGATTGGAAGTTTCCACTTTCGAAAGAACAATTGGATTTGAGCCACGATTTGTACAAGAGAATGTTACACTTGCCGGGAACTTCGAAGGAATAACCCCAAAATCATGTTCTACTTTATCAAAAGAAAGATATTGTGCCGTTGCTTGCATTGTAGCAAGTAAAACGAAACACAGTAACGAAAAGAAAGATTGTTTTTTCATCGCTTTATGTTATTGACACACAAAAATAAAAGTTTATTTGGATTATTGTTCTCTAAACTCTACAAACTATCTATCCCCTGTTGTTTTTCATACTTTCGCAATTGCAAATACGATAAATAACCGCCTAACGACGAAATCAAAAACAACAATCCGGCAGATATTACCGCAAACGAAAAGGAATAAGTATCAGATAAGAAACCAATAAAAGGTCCAACGACAGAGAATCCCAAACGTATCAATAAATCTCGTACAGAAAGCACTGTTGCCCGTATCTCAGAATCACAATAGTTTTGAATTAATTCTTTTAAAATAGGCGTTGCATATCCTCGCACGAAATAGAAAACGAAGGCAAAAAATAAAGAAACCAACACATTCGAAAAACTAAAAGCAAAATAGCCAAATGGAATAAACAACACCATCATCACTATCATTGGTTTCACTCCAAATTTTGTTTCCAATGTATCGGAGAACATTGACGATAAGGCTACTGTCAAATTCAAAAGCACCCAAACAATTGTTGTCTGTATTTCGGTAAATTCTTTTTCCACAAAAAACGTCTGTATTGTCCACGCCATTGTAAGCGTAGCAATTCCCGTAACCGACGACATAACGGTTGTTCTACTTAATCCTTTATGCTTAAACAAAGCATAAAAACCAATATCAAACACTTGTTTGAATGTTTTATGAAGTAATTTTCCTCGAGAAGGTTCAACCAAGAACAATGCAGCTGGTATAGCAGTAGCAGCAATGCAAGCTTGCAACCAGAACACGCTATTGGTAGAAACAAGTGCTGCAACCGACCCTCCAAATAATGCCGCTGTAGTTTCAGCAAGACAACCGAGAGAAGTAACTCTACCTTCGTATTTCAAATACTTGTTTTGATTTTGCGATTGTTGCAATGAGTCATATAACATTGCAGAATCTGTTCCTGAAATACAGCTATTTCCGATGCCCATGATAGCTTCGGCAATAAAAAATGCCCAAAAGGAATGTATGGTTGCATAAATAAGAAACCCCGAAGCAGCGAATACGGTACCTATTATCAATGTCTTCTTACGACCAATCACATCGGCAAAGTAGCCTGAAGGTATGGCGAACAAAGCACTTGCAAACGAATAAGCTGCTTGTACTAAAAAGATTTCTGTAGAAGAAAGTCCATTATTGTCGTAAAACAAACCAATAATTGGCATGTACAACATGAACCATTTTGCACAGCGAATTATGTACAGCTTGGGTATATTACCATCAATGCTCATCGGATTGTAATCGTTCTATATCAAGCGTAGCGGACTGGAACACACGTTTTTTTCGTTGTTGTGAACGATATATGCGAAGTTCTTCACCTTTCGCACATTTAATACCACGCTTACGCATTTCTTTATTATGTCCAACCTCTGTATCAGGGAATGGTTTATTAAAGAAAAGAATGTTTACTGCCAGACCAATAAAACAAAGCGCGACAATGACTAATACTATTAGGAATAACTGTAACATAGAAGAAAAAAGAACGGCATACGCCGTTCTCTATTGTTATTTTTTAACCATTATTGTATCTATCATACCATATTCTTTTGCTTCTGCAGCAGTCATCCAATAATCACGGTCAGAATCAGCCAAGATTTTTTCGTATGGATGTCCAGTATGCAGTGCAAGAATATCATACAATTCTTTCTTTAATTTTTGAATTTCACGAACTGTGATTTCCATATCAGAAGCTTGTCCTTGCGCGCCACCAAGTGGTTGGTGAATCATCACACGAGAATGAGTTAAAGCCATTCTCTTACCTTGCGCACCACCAGCAAGAAGAACCGCAGCCATAGAAGCTGCCATACCCGTACAGATTGTTGCAACATCGGCATTGATGTATTGCATTGTATCGTAAATACCTAAACCTGCAGATACCGAGCCGCCTGGAGAATTCAAATAAATTTGAATGTCTTTGCTAGAATCTGCCGATTCCAAATACAACAACTGACCTTGAACGATATTAGCCACATAGTCATCGATTGGAGAACCTAAAAAGATAATTCTATCCATCATCAAACGAGAGAATATATCCATTGTAGCCACATTCAACTGACGTTCTTCTATAATTGTTGGAGAAATGTAACTACCCTCCATTGCCGACACATATTGATCTAAAGCCAAACCATTAATACCAAGATGTTTTGTTGCAAAATTTCTAAAATCTTTATTCATATTGTTTCTTTTTTTATTCTGACTAATGATACTCCACCCTACAGATTTGTCAAGAGCAATTACCAGAATTATTCCTTTTTTGGCAAAAATAATTGATAATTAACAATTGGCAATTGATAATTGATAATTATTTGAATGATTTATGATTGATAATCGTAGAAACGTATTGAATACATCCTTTTGCAAAATAGGAAAACAAAAAAGGGCTACAGAAACTGCAGCCCTTTTTGTTTATCTATCAGAAGAATTATTTTTCTTCTACGATTTCAACTTTAGAGAAGTTAACCTTGAATTCTACACGACGGTTCTTAGTTCTTCCTGCAGCTGTTGAGTTATCAGCAACTGGTTGAGTATCACCGTAACCGTGAGAAACCATACGAGAACTTTCAACGCCCTTATCTGTTAAGTATTTACGAACAGATGCTGCACGTTTTTCAGAAAGAACTTGGTTCTTAGCTGGATCACCAACATTATCTGTGTGACCATTGATTTCCAAGTTATATTCTGGGTTTTCTTTCATTGCCTTCACAACTTGGTCAAGGATTGGGAATGATTGTTTTTTGATTACATCTTTACCAGTTTCGAATTGAATACCAGTCAAGGCTTTTTCGAATACTCTCAAGACTTCTTTCTTAACAGCTGGACAACCATTGTTTGATTTTAGACCTGCAACATCTGGACAAGCGTCTAAATTATCAGGAATACCATCACCATCTGTATCAGGACAACCATTGAATTCTGCTAAACCAGCAACTTCTGGACAAGCATCTTCTGAATCTTGGATACCGTCACCATCTGTATCAGGACAACCATTGAATTGTGCTAAACCTGCTACTTTTGGACATTTGTCATCTTTATCAGGAATACCATCACCATCAGAATCTGGGCAACCGTTGAATTCAGCAAGACCAGCTTCGTTTGGACATTGATCTTCATAATCTGGAATACCATCACCATCACTATCAAGAGCACAACCATTTTCATCAACAGTTACACCGTATGGTGTATCAGGACATTTATCTTTTCTATTTACAACACCGTCTCTATCGCAGTCACGGTAACCGAATTTGTAAGAGAAACCTACAGAAACTGTACCGAACATATCTGCCAACAATTTATCGTTGTAGTTAGAAACACAAGCATCTACTTTATCAGATTTTACTGGTGTCATTCTAGCGTCAAGATAGAAAGCCAAAGCTTGATTTACTTTGAAATCTGCACCAATACCGAATGGGAATTCCAATTCATGAGTTGGAGAAGTTGCTTTATAACCTTTGTAGCCAAAAGAAGAAATGCTATTACCAGATTGTGTCATACGGCTACGCAAGTTCATCAAACCTACACCTGCATAAATGTAAGGAGCAACTTTTTTAGCTGAAAGTTTTTCTGAGAAACCGAATAGGTTCAATTTCAAAGTAGTATTTACTTCACTATATTTTGTTTTGAAAGCAAGATTAGCAGCATCGCCATTTTGATATTCATCTTTTGTACCTTTTAATAGACCATATGCTGTATTCAAACGTAAAGTCAAATAAGATGTCAAATCTTTTTGAAGACCTATAGTTGCCATTCCTGTAACATCAGAGAATTTGCTAGGAACATCACCGAAAAAGAAGTTTGCGCCAAAACCGGCATTCATACCCCAACCTTCAGAAAACCATTCATCGAATTTTGTTGGTTGTGTTTCTGGCTCTTTAAAAGAGCAAGGACTTTGGTATTCTTGAGCATAAGTTGCTGATACTCCAAGCATTACCAAAACAAAAAGTGTTTGTAATCGTTTCATTAGTTTATTTCTTTAAAGACGCTGCAAAAATAATTAAAGTTTTTTTGTATGCAAATTTTAATATAAAAAGATAACAAAGGCATAGACAAAAAGAAACGCCATATGCGATTCCTCAACATACGGCGTCCCCCGAATGAAAAAAATTAATCAGTTTTCTTTTTAATAACTTTTCTCGTGAACAGATTTAACGGCTCTACCCGATGGATCATTCATATTCTTAAATGACGCATCCCAAGCTAAAGCTTCTGCTGTACTACATGCTACCGATGGTACAGAAGGAACCGATTTCGCTGCAGATTCTGAAGGGAAATGTTCTTCGAAAATACTACGATAATAGTATTCTTCTTTATTCATCGGTGGGTTAATCGGGAATCGTTCTGCTGCGTGAGCCATTTGTTCGTCGGTAACTGCTTCAGATGTAATTTTCTTTAGCGTATCGATCCAACTATAGCCTACACCATCGGAGAATTGTTCTTTTTGTCTCCAGGCAACGCTTTCCGGCAACAAATCCTCGAATGCCTTGCGTACTATCCATTTTTCGATTTTACCATCTTTGCTCATCTTCTTTTCTGCATCAATATTCATTGCCACATCCAAGAATTCTTTATCCAAGAATGGTACACGACCTTCTATACCCCATGCCATCAACGATTTGTTAGCACGAAGACAGTCGTACAAGTACAATTTTTTCAACTTACGGATAGTTTCGTCATGGAAAGATTTCGCATCCGGAGCCTTATGGAAGTACAAATAGCCACCGAAAACTTCATCGGCACCTTCACCCGACAACACCATTTTTATACCCATGGACTTGATTACACGAGCCAATAAATACATTGGAGTTGATGCACGAACAGTTGTAACATCGTATGTTTCAATGTAATAAATCACATCTCTAATTGCATCAAGACCTTCTTGTATTGTATAGTTGATTTCGTGGTGAACTGTACCAATATGATCTGCAACTTTTTTAGCAGCAATCAAATCCGGAGCACCTTTCAAACCTACTGCAAACGAGTGTAACTGTGGCCACCAAGCATCTTGAGCACCATCAGTCTCAATACGTTTTGAAGCAAATTTCTTTGCTATAGCCGAGATTACAGATGAATCAAGACCACCCGACAACAATACACCATAAGGCACATCAGACATCAACTGACGTTGTACTGCATCTTCAAGAGATTGTTTTACATCGGCAACATCAAGAGAACTACCCTTAACATTTTCGTATTCAACCCAATCACGTTTGTACCAACGTTTCATTTCACCTTCTTTGCTCCAGTAATAATGTCCTGGCAAGAATGGTTCGTATGATTCACAGAAACCTTCAAGAGCTTTTAATTCCGATGCAACATATACTGTTCCGTCTGAATCTTTACCTATATATAATGGTATAACACCTATTGGGTCACGAGCAATAAGAAATTCATCTTTTACAGAATCATACAGTGCAAATCCGAAAATACCACTTAAGTCTTCCAAGAAATCAATTCCTTTTTCTTGGTACAAAGCAAGAATTACTTCGCAATCGGAACCTGTTTGGAATTCGTATTTTCCTGCCAATTTTGCACGAATATCTCTATGATTGTAAATTTCTCCATTAACAGCAAGAATATGAGTTTGAGCCTGATTCTTCAATGGCTGACTTCCTGACTGAGGATCCACAATTGAAAGACGCTCGTGAGCTAAAATCGCAGATTTACCTTCATAAATACCCGACCAATCTGGTCCACGGTGTCTAATTTTTCTTGACATAGTCAAAGCCTTTGTTCTTAAAGACTCTGATTTAGTCTGTATATTTAGAATTCCTACAATACCACACATAATATATAACGTTTAGAGAAATTCAACTTTCTTTTATTAAAAAGGAGCAGAGTAAAACCCTGCCCCCGACATTTTTATTTTGTACTTAAATATTTGTCAATTCCGGCAGCTGCTTTTCTACCCGAAGCAATTGCACGAACAACCAAACTTGCACCACTTGCTGTATCACCTGCAGCGAATACTTTTTCCACGCTACTCATTTGGTTTGCATCAACAGCAACGTTACCTCTTTGATCGTATTGAACCTTTAATTCATCAAGAAGACCTGTATGAACTGGGTGAACAAATCCCATTGCCAATAGAACTAAATCAGCTTCAATCACGTATGTCTTACCAGTTTCCTTCATAGACATTTTTCCTGTTGCAGCATCTTTTGACCATTCAACTTCGGCAACTTCAACGCCAGTTAAAACGCCATCTTTACCGATGAATTTCTTACTTGCAAGATTCCAAAAACGATCGCAACCTTCTTCGTGAGAACTAGATGTTTTCAACACCATTGGGTAGTTTGGCCAAGGAGTAGCAGGATTGTATCCTACTGGTGGTTTTGGCATGATTTCGATTTGTGTAACCGAAGTCGCACCTTGGCGGTTTGATGTACCAACACAGTCAGATCCAGTATCACCACCACCGATTACCAACACTTTCTTTCCTTTCGCAGAAATTCTTTCTGCTGCAGAAATATCTTCACCTGCATTTACATGGTTTTGTTGTTGCAATAATTGTAATGCGAAGTAAACACCTTTCAAATCACGTCCTTCGATTGGTAAATCGCGAGGTTCACCAGAACCCATAGTCAAACAGATAGCGTCGTATTTACTCATTAAATCTGCTGTTGTGATATCTTTACCAACACATGTGCTAGTAACAAATTTAATACCTTCAGCTTTTAACACATCTAAACGACGTTCTATAACTTTCTTATTTAGTTTGAAATCTGGAATACCAAATCGTAACAAACCACCGATTGCATTATCTTTTTCGAATACTGTTACCGTATGTCCCATTTTGTTCAACATATCAGCTGCTGCCAATCCCGAAGGTCCTGAACCAATTACAGCAACAGTTTTACCTGTACGTGTTTTTGGAGGACAAGGAACTATCATTCCTTGATTGAAAGCATACTCGATAAGAGCTGCTTCGTTTTCACGGCAAGTTACAGCCTCACCTGTTTGTGCCAACACACAAGATTTTTCGCACAATGCCGGACAAACACGACCGGTAAATTCAGGGAAGTTACTTGTTTGTTGCAATTTAGCGATAGCTTCGCGCCATTTACCCTTGTACATTAAATCTTGCCATTCAGGGTTTTTATTGCCAAGAGGACAAGCCCAGTGGCAAAATGGCACTCCACAATCCATACAACGTGAAGCCTGCAATTTTCTGTCTTCAAGATTTAGTGTCTGTTCAACTTCACTAAAATCTACAATTCTTTCGTGTATTGGACGATAGCCTGCTTCTTTTCTAGCTATCGTCATATATCCTTTAGGGTTTCCCATAATCTGATTCTTTTTTACTGATTAATAATCGCGTTCTACTTCTGCAATCTTTTTGTTGATTGCGGCAATCTTTTCATCGTGAAGCACTTTCTTATATTCAATTGGAACAACTTTGATGAATTTGTTTGCATAATCATTCCAATTTGTCAAGATGCGTTTTGCAAGAGGACTTCCTGTATAAGTAAAGTGTTTGTAGATAAGATCTTGCAATTCATGAACATCTTGGTTGTCTTCCAACAATGACAATTCAACCATTTCCATATTACAGAAGTAATCGAAGTTACCTTGTTCATTAAGAACATAAGCTACACCACCACTCATACCGGCAGCGAAGTTACGACCTGTAGAGCCAAGGATTACAGCACGACCACCTGTCATATATTCACAACAGTGATCACCTACACCTTCAACAACCGCGATTGCACCACTATTACGAACACAGAATCTTTCACCTACACGACCACTGATGTACACTTCACCAGAAGTTGCACCATATAATATTGTATTTCCGGCGATAATATTTTGTTCTGGTGCGTATGTAGTTCCTTCAGCAGGCATAATTGCTATACGACCACCAGAAAGACCTTTACCTACATAATCGTTAGAGTCACCTTCCAATCGGAATGAAACACCTTTTGTAAGGAATGCACCGAAACTTTGACCTGCAGAACCTTTGAAGTTAACCTTGATTGTATCTTCTGGCAAACCTGCTTCGCCATATTTCTTCACGATTTCACCCGAAAGCATTGCACCTACTGTACGGTCAGTGTTTTCAATTTCGAATGACAATTCAGATTTAGAACCTTTTTCTATAGAAGCTTTCGCTTGTTCTATCATCTTGTGGTCAATTCCTTCCTCAACCTTGTTGATTCCTAATTTAACACAATGTAGCGCATTTGTTTTTGCTTCTTCTGGCATATAAATCAATTTTGAGATATCGATTTTGCCAATTTTAGGATTGCATTCAAATTTCTTTTGTACAAGTAAATCTGCACGACCAACAGCTTCGTTCAATGTCTTGAAACCAAGTTGAGCCAAGTGTTCACGGATATCTTCAGCCAAGAAGTTGAAGAAGTTTACAAGATATTGATAGTGTCCGATGAAACGTTTACGCAATTCAGGATCTTGTGTTGCAACACCCATAGGACAAGTGTTTTTATGACATTTACGCATCATTACGCAACCAAGAACTATCAACGTACTTGTACCGAAACCGAATTCTTCAGCACCAAGCAATGCAGAGATGATTACATCGCGACCAGTTTTCAACTGACCATCTGCTTGAAGGCGTACAAGACCACGAAGGTTATTGATTACCAATGTTTGTTGTGCTTCTGCCAAACCAAGTTCACCAGGAAGACCTGCGTGTTTTACAGAACTTACTGGACTTGCTCCCGTTCCACCTTCGGCACCAGAAATCAAAATCAAGTCTGCTTTCGCTTTTGCAACACCGGCAGCAATTGTACCAACCCCAGTTTCTGAAACCAATTTAACGCTGATAGCAGCTTTAGGGTTCACATTTCTCAAATCGTAGATCAATTGTTTCAAATCTTCGATTGAGTAAATATCATGGTGAGGTGGAGGCGAAATCAAAGAGATTCCAGGAATTGAGTGACGAGTTTTTGCAATCACTTTATCAACTTTGAAACCTGGCAACTGACCACCTTCTCCTGGTTTTGCACCTTGAGCAACCTTAATTTGAATTTCGTCAGCATTTACCAAATATTCAGTTGTTACACCGAAACGACCTGAAGCAACTTGTTTGATAGCACTACGAGTTGACAATCCGTCTTCACGTGGTTTGTAGCGATCAGAATCTTCACCACCTTCACCTGTATTACTCTTAGTACCAAGTTTGTTCATTGCGATTGCAATTGCTTCGTGAGCTTCTGCACTGATAGCTCCGAAAGACATTGCACCTGTAACAAGATGTTTTACTATTTCGCTTGCAGGTTCTACTTCGCTAATATCAATAGGATTTTTCTTGTAATCCATGAAATCACGTAACCAAATTGGATGAGCTTTTTCATCAACAGCTTTCGTGAATTCTTTGTATTTAGCATAATCACCTGTACGAGTTGCTATCTGTAATTTAGAGATAGTCTCAGGATTCCAAGCGTGCAATTCTCCGTCTTTACGGAAAGCATAGTTACCTGCATTTTCAATTGTCCAATCTTCGCTTTCGAAAGCTGCTTTGTGTGCAGCTACAGCATCGCGATAGATATCTGACATATCTATACCTTCAATCTTAGAGTTAGTACCTTTAAAGTATTTATTCAATACATACGAACCGATACCAACAGCCTCGAATATTTGTGCACCACGGTAACTTCTGATTGTTGCGATACCCATCTTAGACATAATCTTCATGATACCTTTTGTTACCGCTTTAATATAATGTGCTTGTGCACTTTCGTAGTCAAGAGAAATGTTTCCGTTCTTAATTTCTTCTTTTAACACTGCAAATGCCATATATGGGTTGATGATGTTTGCACCAAAACCACACAATAATGCGAAATGCATAACTTCGCGTGGTTCTGCTGTTTCAACAACGATAGCACTTTGCATACGTTTACGTTTTTCAACCAAATAATGGTGAACGGCAGAAACTGCCAATAACGATGGAATTGCTGCATGAGTAGCGTCAACTGAACGGTCACTCAAAACGATGTAGTTTTTACCTTCATCTATGGCTTTTTCTGCAGCGATACACATATCGTCAACAGCTTTTTCGAAACCTTCAACACCTGTTGCAGGATCAAATGTCATAGGAATCACAGTTGTTGTGAAACCTTTATAGTTCAAGTTCAATAATAAATCAAACTCTCTATTTGTCAAGATTGGATTTTTAACCTTCAACAATTTGCAGATTTCTGGAGTTGGTTCCAACAAGTTAGAGTGAACAGAGCCAACATAACTCATCATTGACATTACTAATTCCTCACGGATTGGGTCAATTGGTGGGTTTGTTACCTGTGCAAACAACTGACGGAAATATGCAAACATACGTTGTGGTTTGTCTGACATAACTGCAAGTGGCGTATCGTTACCCATTGAGTTAACAGGTTCTTTACCTTCTACAGCCATTGCGTCAATCAACATATCGATATCTTCTTTTGTGTAGCCGAATTCCTTAACCATTTGTTTGTAGTTAGGAAGTTCGATTTTTTCAGCACGACCAGAAGTAATAGTAGAAAGATCAATACAGTTTTTGTTGATCCAATCTCTATATGGATATGCTTTTGCCAAAGAATCTTTTATTTCTGCATCACGATAAATAGTACCAGTTTCTGTATCAACAAGTATCATTTTACCTGGACTGAAACGACCTTTTTCGCGAACATCGGCAGCATCAAATTTCAATACACCTGTTTCTGATGCAGCCACCATCAAATCATCCTTGGTGATTACATAACGAGCTGGACGCAAACCATTTCTATCAAGCATACCACCGGCATAACGACCATCGGTAAACATTAAGTCTGCAGGTCCATCCCATGGTTCCATGAACATACTGTGATATTCATAGAATGCCTTCAAATCATCAGGAATAGGGTTTTTAGAGTTCCAACTTTCTGGTACAAGCATTGACAATGCGTGTGGCAATGACAAGCCTGACATCATTAAGAACTCGAATACGTTGTCGAGTGAAGCACTATCACTCATATCTGGTTGAATAAGCGGATATAATTCTTTCAAATCGCCAAGTTTGTCTGATTTCAAGACACTTTCGCGGGCTGTCATCCAGAATCTATTTCCCTTAATCGTATTGATTTCACCGTTGTGACCCAACAAACGGAATGGTTGTGCCAAATCCCAAGTTGGGAATGTGTTTGTACTGAAACGTGAGTGAACAAGAGCGATAGCACTTGTAAAGTTTGGATGCGTTAAATCTGCATAATACTCACGCAATTGAGGAGATGTCAACATACCTTTGTACACGATGGTTTTTGTTGACAAGCTATTTACATAGAAACTACGTTTTTCTTCCAAATCAGCTTTCATAATTGCAATCTCCGCTTTCTTACGAACGATATACAATTTGCGTTCAAGTTCTTCTTGACTTGCACCACCAGAGATGAAAACTTGTTTTGTTTGTGGTTCTGTTGCAAGAGAACCTTCACCCAAAATCGAGCTATTTACAGGAACGTCACGAACAGCGATAAGAGTCAATGATTCTTTCTCGATTTCTTTTTGTAAGATACTCATACAGATTGAAGCTTCGCCTTCATTCTTTGGCAAGAATATCAAACCTGTTCCATAACGACCTTTTTCAGGAACTGCAATTCCTTGAAGAAGAATAAATTCGTGAGGGATTTGTACTAATATACCAGCACCGTCACCAGTGTTTGCATCAATACCTTCTGCACCACGGTGATTCATGTGTTCCAACACTTGTAGACCTTTCTCTACAATGTCGTGGGATTTCCCACCATGTAGCTGAATTACAAGTCCAACACCACAAGCATCATGCTCATTTTCGGGAGAATACAATCCCTGATGTTTTGGATAAAAACATTTCATATGCGTATAATTTTTTAAAGTTCGGGGTAAAAAGGACAGCGGAAAATCCGCTGTCCATAAGGCTTCGTTAGATTAACGAATGAATAATAATTCTCTGTATTTTGGCAATGACCACATTTCGTCGTCAACTATCAATTCAAGTTTATCGGCGTGATAGCGGATCTTGTCAAAGAATGGTAATACTGATTCTTGATAAGCAAATGCTTTTTGTCTTTCGTCAGTAATCTTATTAGCAACTTTACGAGCTTCAACCATTTTTTCAACGAACTCTTTCATAGCTGAAATATGTTCTGACAATGCTTCAATTGTTGAGTTGTCGTGAGCTGATAATTTTTCTGCTTTCTTGCGTTCATAAACTTGAGTCATTTTGAACACATTATCCAAAAGCATAGATTGGTAACGAGTTGCAACAGGAATGATATGGTTCATTACCAAGTCACCCAAAACGCGCGCTTCAATTTGGATTTTCTTAGTGTAGATTTCCCATTTAACTTCGTTACGAGCTTCCAATTCTTTTTCTGTGAAAATTCCACAGCTTTCGAACATTTTTACTGATTCTGGTTTTGTATAAGCATCATAGATTAGTGGAACACTTGCTTCGCAATCCAAACCACGTTTTGCTGCTTCTGCTTTCCATTCATCGCTATAACCATTACCGTCGAAACGAATTGCTTTCGATTCTTTAATAAGTTTTTTCAATACTGTGAAGATAGCTTCATCTTTAGTCATTCCGCTTGCAATCTTAGCATCAACAGCAGCCTTGAATTCTTTCAACTGAGCAGCTACAGCAGTATTTAATGCGATCATAGCAGAACCACAGTTTGCAGAAGATCCTACTGCACGGAATTCGAAACGGTTACCAGTGAATGCAAATGGAGAAGTACGGTTACGATCAGTGTTATCCAACAATACTTCTGGCAATTGAGAAACACCAAGGTTGAATTTACGTTTTCCTTCAATAGTGATAGATTCTTCTACTTTGCTCTTTTCGATTTTGTCAAGAATTGCCGACAATTGAGTTCCCAAGAAAACAGAGATGATTGCTGGAGGAGCTTCGTTAGCGCCCAAACGATGTGAGTTTTGAGCAGTCATGATAGAAGCTTTCAACAAAGCATTGTTTTTGTACACTGCCATCAATGTGTTTACTACGAATGTTACAAATTGTAAGTTTTCAGTAGCGTTTTTACCTGGAGTGAACAAACCAACACCTGTATCTGTTCCAAGAGACCAGTTATTGTGTTTACCAGAACCGTTGATTCCAGCAAATGGTTTTTCGTGAAGCAATACTCTAAATCCGTGTTTACGAGCAACTCTCTTCATCACAGACATGATCAACAAGTTTTGGTCGTTTGCCAAGTTTGTTTCACCAAAGATTGGTGCCAACTCAAACTGGTTAGGAGCAACCTCATTGTGACGAGTTTTTAGAGGAATACCGTATTTGTAAGCTTCGAATTCGATTTCTTTCATACAAGCTTGTACACGTTCTGGAATAGAACCAAAATAGTGGTCTTCCAACTGTTGGTTCTTTGCAGATTCATGACCTACCAATGTACGACCTGTCAACAACAAGTCTGGACGGATTGCATACAAACCTTCGTCAACTAAGAAATATTCTTGTTCCCAACCAAGGTAAGAATATACTTTCTTAACGCTTTTATCGAAATAGTGACATACATCAACAGCAGCTTTATTAACAGCGTTCAATGCTTTCAAAAGAGGAGCTTTGTAGTCAAGAGCTTCACCAGTGTAAGAAACGAATACTGTTGGAATACAAAGTGTATCATCAACGATGAATGCTGGAGATGAAGGATCCCATGCAGAATAACCACGTGCTTCGAATGTATTACGCAAACCACCACTTGGGAAACTAGAAGCATCTGGTTCTTGTTGAGCTAATAGTTTTCCTGAGAATTCTTCAATAACGCCTTCTCCTGGAGCACCAGAATATTCAATGAAAGAATCGTGTTTTTCAGCAGTTCCGTCTGTTAATGGTTGGAACCAGTGAGTATAGTGAGTAGCACCCATTTCCATTGCCCACTGTTTCATACCTGCGGCAACATGGTTCGCAATATCTCTATCCAATGTCGCACCATTATCAATTACATCACGAATTTTCTTAACTGTTTCTTTTGACAAGTATTTAGCCATTTGCTCACGGCCAAACACATACTTACCGAAGTACTCCGAAGTTTCTGTTTCAGGAGCTTCTACAGCTACTGCTTTTTTCTTAAAAGCCTCGCCTACTACTTGAAATCTTAAGTTTGACATAAGTTAAATTTTATAATTAATACACCGTTTGTTTTTACAATTTCTTAAATCTTTCTATTGCTTCTCTGCAATCTTCTTCAGTACCAAACGAAGTTAGTCTTACATAGCCTTCTCCACTTGGTCCAAATCCAACTCCAGGAGTCGTTACTATATGGCATTTATTCAAAACTGCATCGAAAAAATCCCAAGAGCCAAAACCTTGTGGTGTTTTCAACCAAATATAAGGAGCGTTTACGCCGCCATATACCTGATAACCAAGATTAGCCAAGCCTTCTCGTAAAATTTTCGCATTATTCAAATAATATGCTATAGTTTCTTTTATTTCTTTTTGTCCTTGTTGCGTGTAAATTGCCGCAGCTGCACGCTGTACGATATATGCCGTACCATTGAACTTTGTACATTGACGACGGTTCCACAAATGATTCAATTGGAATTCATTTCCTTCCGAATCACTAGCGACTACACCTTTAGGAACCACTGTGTAACCACAACGTAGTCCCGTAAAACCTGCAGTTTTTGAGAAACTTCTAAACTCTATCGCCACCTTTTCAGCTCCTTTTATCTCGTATATACTATGAGGAACATCGTCTTCAGTTATAAATGCTTCATACGCAGAATCATACAATATGATAGCCTTATTCTTTAACGCGTAGTCAACCCACGCTTTTAAAGCCTCCTTAGACAAGGTTGTTCCCGTAGGATTGTTTGGATAGCACAAATATATAATATCTGGGCATTCTTTTGGAATTTCCGGCACAAAATCGTTCGCTAAATTGCAAGGAAGATACACAATATTGTTCCAACATCCGTTTTCGTCCAATTCTCCAGCACGACCGGCCATTACATTTGTGTCAACATATACTGGATAAACAGGATCGGTAACGGCAACCAAGTTTCCATTATCAAACAATTCGCTTATGTTTCCTAAATCACTCTTTGCCCCATCGCTAATGAAAACTTCGCTTGGTTGCAATTTTATTCCGCGTGATTTATAATCGTGTTCAATAATTTTTTCGATTAAAAACGAATAACCTTGCTCTGGTCCATATCCATGAAAAGTCTCTTTCTGAGCCATTTCATCCACCGCAGCATGCAAGGCTTTTATAACTTCCGGACACAATGGACGAGTTACATCGCCTATACCTAAACTAATAACTTTCGCATCTGGATTTGCAGCTTTAAAGTCTTTCACTCTATGAGCAATCTCCGAAAACAAATAGCTTTCATTCAGTTTTGTAAAGTTCTTATTAACTACTCCCATTGTCTTAGGTTTTCTATTTCTTGTTTTTGACGATACAAAGTAACAACTATTTTCTTTCAATTCGCAAGTTTTTCCAAGAAAAAAATTTAAAAATGTAACATTTTACGAGTTTTTCGTATGAATTTATAATAAAAACACATGTATATTTGCAATATCAAAAAAGGACATAAATATGGAACCTATTAAACATGAATGTGGTATTGCTATCGTACGATTGCTAAAGCCTCTTGACTACTATGAACACAAGTATGGCACATGGATGTACGGGCTTAACAAACTGTATTTACTTATGGAAAAACAGCATAACCGTGGGCAAGAAGGCGCCGGTGCTGCTTGTGTAAAATTAGATGTAAATCCAGGAGAGGAATTCATGTTTCGTGAGCGAGCCGAAGGAACAAATGCCATTTCTGAAGTGTTTTCTAATATTCATAAGAATTATGAAAACATTCCTTCGGAACAGCTCAACGATGCACAATATGCTGCCGACTGCCTACCATTTGCCGGCAATATATATATAGGTCACCTTCGATATAGCACTACAGGCCGTTCCGGTCTTTCGTATGTACACCCTTTCATGCGTCGAAGTAATTGGCGTTCAAAGAATTTAGCGGTATGCGGTAATTTCAACTTTACTAATGTTGACGAGGTTTTCGATATGATGTATCAATCGGGCCAACACCCTCGCCGATACGCCGATACATTCATTCTTTTGGAACAATTGGGACATCGCCTTGACAGAGAAGCTGAACACATCTATCAATCTGTAAGCAAAAAAGAAAAATCTGGTTACAATATAACACAAGAGGTTGAAAACAATATCAAGATAGAGAATGTACTGAAATCATCGGTAAAACATTGGGACGGTGGTTTTGTTATTTGCGGAGCAACCGGTAGCGGCGAAACATTTGCCGTTCGTGACCCTTGGGGTATTCGTCCTGCATTTTATTATGCTGACGACGAGATTGTTATCGTAGCTTCTGAACGCCCTGTTATACAAACGGTTATGCACGCCGACATTAACGACGTACACGAATTGCAACCAGGTCAATCTATAATAATACGTAAGAACGGCGAAGTTGCGACAACACAAATCGTTCGTGCCCACAAAAAGAGCGCTTGTTCTTTCGAACGCATTTACTTCTCTCGCGGTAGCGATGCCGATATTTACAAAGAACGTAAGCGTTTAGGAGAAAATCTTGTTCCTGCTGTTCTAAAATCAATAAACAACGACATCGAAAACACTGTAATTTCTTTCATTCCGAACACAGCCGAGGTTGCTTATTACGGCATGCTCGAAGGGTTCGAAAAATATCTGAATATTAAGAAAGAAGAAGAAATACTTGCCAAAGGAAAGAATATATCGAAAGAAGATTTACATGCAATTCTTACCAAACGCGTGCGTTCCGAAAAGGTTGCGATAAAGGATATTAAACTTCGTACCTTTATTACCGAAAGCAATAGCCGTAACGATTTGGCTACTCATGTGTACGACATCACCTATGGTAGCATCGTTCCTTACAAAGACAATCTTGTGGTAATAGACGACAGTATCGTACGCGGAACCACACTGAAACAGAGCATTATACGCATTCTCGACAGATTACATCCAAAGAAAATCGTAATCGTGTCTTCTTCACCACAAATACGTTATCCTGACTGTTATGGTATAGACATGTCTCGTATGGGTGAATTTATCGCATTCAAAGCTGCGATAGCTCTTATCGAGGACAATGGTTTGGAACATATTGTAGAAGAAGCTTACAAAAAAGCCAAAGAACAGCAGCAGCTTCCAAAAGAACAGATAGTAAACTATGTGAAAGAAATCTACAAGCCTTTCACTGACGAACAAATTTCCAAGAAAATCGCCGAACTACTAACCCCAAGCGATGTAACAACTCCTATAGAAATCGTGTATCAAAAGACCGCAGGTCTCCACGAAGCATGCAAGAATTTCAGTGGCGACTGGTATTTCACCGGAAATTACCCAACACCAGGTGGCAACAAATTGGTAAACGACGCATTCATTAATTACATAGAAGGAAGAACCGAAGCAAGAAGCATGAAATAACAACAATCGTAGGGGCTGGTTTCAAACCAGCCCCACTTATATATATTGATTTTTTACCCCATTTTACCACCCATCGTTTTCACGCCCCTATTTTTATCGCCCACCAATGGTTAACAATGATTAACCATTTTTCGAAAATCACATTATTGCATCGCATACACCTGATAAAATTGTATGAATAAATAATACAATCGTTTATCATGGAAATAATTATTATTTGTCAATTAATAATTATCTTTACACAAAAATATCGGAATGCATATCACATTAGTTGCGGGAGCTCGCCCTAATTTCATGAAAGTGAGCCCTATCATAAACGAAATAAAAAAGCGACAAGCACAAGGTGTCGATATTCAATACAGTCTTGTACACACAGGACAGCATTACGACAAACTGATGAGTGGGCTTTTTTTCGAGGAGCTGAACATTCCCCAACCCGATGTGAATCTTGCAGTTGGTAGTGGAACCCAAGCAGAACAAACAGGAGCTATTATGGTAGCTTTCGAGAAATATCTAACCACACATCCTACTGATTTAGTTATAGTTGTAGGCGACGTAACCTCAACTATGGCATGCGCTATCGTTGCAAAGAAATTGGGTATAAAACTCACCCATGTGGAAGCCGGCATACGATCATTTGATCTATCCATGCCCGAAGAAATTAACCGTATGGTTACCGATAGCATTACCGATTATTTTTTCATAACTTCCGATTTCGCTCAAAAGAATCTACAACAAGCAGGCATTCCCAACGAACGTATTTTCTTTGTCGGCAATGTAATGATAGATTGCTTGTTGGCAAACTTACACAAGCTACAAAGACCTGCCATTTTTGACGAATACAAATTACAAAACAAAGAATATATCATACTTACTCTGCATCGTCCAAGCAATGTAGATAAAACAGAAAATCTTCTGCATATACTACAAACAATCGACGACAATGCACAAGGACATACGATAGTATTTCCTATTCATCCTCGCACAGAACAACGACTTGCCAACGTGCAATACTCATTTAAAAACATACAATTCACCAAACCTCTTGGTTACTTGGAATTTATCTACTGCATACAAAACTCCCTGGCCGTTATAACCGACTCTGGTGGCATCACCGAAGAAACGACTGTTCTCGGCGTTCCTTGTATGACGATGAGAGATAACACAGAACGTCCGGAAACATGCACTATTGGGACAAACGAATTGATAGGAACTAACCCCGACAATCTTGTTCCCGCCCTACAAACCTTATTTAACGGAAAATGGAAACAAGGTTCCATTCCACCACTTTGGGACGGAAAAGCAGCAGAAAGAATAATGGATGTAATTATACACAGGTAAACATTCCCCAAGAAAAGTGTAATTTTTATCAAAATATTCCCCAAGAAAAATGTAATTTTCATCAAAACATTCCCCAAGAAAAGTGTAATTTTTATCAAAATATTCCCCAAGAAAAATGTATATTTGCAAATATAACGCAAACATATTCCTATGCACAGAAAAATTTACAACGATTTGCTTAACTGGAAAAACAAACAGCATCGTAAGCCTCTACTTATGCTTGGAGCACGACAAGTAGGCAAAACATATATTGTAAAAGCCTTAGGCGAACAGGAATTTAAGAACTTTATTTACATAAATTGCCACAAAGACAATAGAGTCGTGAACTTATTTAGCGACTTGGACACCAAAAGAATACTGAGAGAGATTAGCAGAATTTTCGATATAAAAATAACAAATGGAGATACCTTATTATTTTTTGATGAAATTCAAGAAGTAACTAACGGCATAGCATCATTAAAATATTTTTGCGAAGACGAACCTGACCTGCATGTAATCGTAGCCGGTTCCCTATTAGGTATTTCCTTACGAGAAAATGAATCTTTTCCTGTGGGGAAAGTGGAAACAATACGTATGTACCCCATGACTTTTAGCGAATTTCTATTGGCAAAAGGGAAAAAAGGTCTAACCTTCGCTCTTGAGAATCTAGAATGGGACACACTAAAAACTGCCCACAACGATTTAATTGAATTTTTACGAGAATACTACTGCGTTGGAGGTATGCCAGAAGCAGTACAAACATATATCTCAACAGATGACATACACAAAGTAAGAAAGGTACAAAAAGAAATTCTTGATGCCTACAAACAAGACATTTCAAAGCATACTAAAACCATGGTGACAAGGATTCACCAAGTATGGGACAATATACCAGCCCAATTGGCAAAAGAAAACAAGAAATTTATTTATGGAGCGATAAGAAAAGGTGCACGAGCTTCAGAATATGAGCTCGCCATACAATGGCTATTAGACGCCGGACTAATATATAAAGTAGAATTAGCAAAATGTCCGACCAGACCTCTAAAATTTTATTGCGAATCTTCCATATTTAAAATATATCTCCTTGATTGTGGTCTTCTCTCATGTATGTCTGAAACAAATCCAAACGAAATGCTTCTCGGCTCTAATGCCTTCGTTGAATTCAAGGGTGCTTTTACCGAAAATTTTGTTTTACAACAACTAAAATCCATAGATACCATACCTGTTTACTACTACAGCAAAGAAAATTCTACAATAGAAATTGATTTTTTAGCACAAACAGGACGTATTGTTCCTACAGAAGTAAAAGCAGAAATAAATGTGAAAAGCAAGTCTCTTTCTAATTTTATAAATATTGATTTTGCAACAAACAATCTTAAAGGGCTACGAATTTCCATGTTACCTTATAAAGACCAACTATGGATGGAAAACATTCCTCTTTACGCTACAGAATCATATTTTATTAAAGAAACATCCGAGCAATGAACATCCTTGTCATAACCCAGCATATTTTCCCTATTCAAACGCCACGTTCCATCCGTAGCACGGAATTAATACAAGAACTTGCTCGACGAGGTCATTCCGTTACTGTTTATGCCGTTTTAGGAAACTACGATTATACGGAGTTTGAAAACAAATACAACATAAAGCTGAAAAATATTCCTATCCACTGGGAACTACACCCTTACAGTAGCGATGGAATAAACAATAGGACCTTACTAGACAAAGCATTAGGGAGATTACTACACAAATTTGAATTTCCACTATTTGAATTTTATTATCGAATTCCTGAAATCATTAAACAAGAAGAGAACTTCGATGTGCTTATTTCTATAGCCGCTCCACATCATATCCATTGGGGATGCGCAAAGGCAAAAAAAGAATATCCGCACAAATTCCCTAAAACATGGATAGCCGATTGCGGAGATCCATTTATGAAAAACGGGAAAACAAACGAACATCTTGCTTACTTCGAAAAATACGAACGGTTGTTCTGCCAAGAATGTTCGTACATAACAGTACCTATTCAACAAGCTATAGAGGCCTATTATCCTGAATACAAGGACAAATTTCGAGTAATTCCACAAGGTTTTGATTTTGACCTCAACAATCTAGTACGTAAAGAAGTGCAAAACGACATTCCTACTTTTACATACGCAGGAATGTTCTACGCCGACATCCGTAATCCGAAATTATTTCTTGACTATCTGTGTTCAATAAACAAACCGTTTAAATTCATTGTATATACACGCTACGACAATCTCATAAAAGAATACAAAGAAAAACTTGGTTCCAAGCTTGAAATACGAAATTCTATTCCCAGAAAAGAGTTGATCGAAGAACTAAAGACCATGGATTTTCTTGTAAATCTAAAAAATGAGAATAGTCCTAATCAGCTGCCAAGCAAACTAATAGATTACGGCATTGCCAACCGACCAATCCTAAACATTACTCCAACTAAGCCAGAGTTTACAATTATTAATGAGTTTTTAGAAGGCAATTACAACAACGAACTTCACATACCGAATATGCAAGATTATCATATTTCTGCAATTGTTAAATCTTTTGAAGAGTTAATGTAGTCTACAACAAATTAAATACTTTTTTATAATCACGACAATATATTTGGCCTTTCATACAACCAAATGCACCTGAAGGTTTCTTGCCTTTCCTGTTTTTGGGATCAATCTTGGGAAGATCCGATAATTTTAAAATTTTTGCCATAGTAATTAGGTATTGCGAATAACTTGGTCAAATATACATATTTTTTACAAAAAACTATTCTTTTCCAAAAGTAATAACAAGAAAAGAATATGACCTATTTTAGGTAGCCTAAAATAGGTCATATTTTATATCCGTGATTTACCGAATCTTGATAACACTATAAATCTCAACAACTTACCATAGAAAGAAAACTATCTAACAACAAAATAGTTCCTTTCGATTGTAACTTTGGATGTGATAAAAAATGAATATATCCATATTTTTTATACAATCTTTTATAGTAATACACCAATATTGGTGTAAGCAACTCTACACTAATAGGAAGACTAAAAGAAAACGATTTCTTCTTTTGGTTTGATTGTTTCGGCCTTACTGATGACTTTCCATCTCCAAATTGAGAAAACAAAACATCACGTTTACACATTCTGTAACTAAGCGAATGTAACAATCTCCATAAACCAGATATGTGTATCTCAGAAATTGGATATTCATCTACTCCATCAACAATACAATGTTGTATTTTTTCCTCAATTGGCTTTACATAGCTATAATCTGCAACAATACCATATTTCTCAAAAAACAATCGTTCCTCTGCCAAAGAATCAATACAAAGACCTCCAGCACGAAATCCCAAAGCTTCATATTCTTTACCGGCAGTTTTATAAACCCGTTGCATAAACGACAGCGAATAAGAGTACAATTGTTCTTTCTCCTCTTTGGTTATATCTTGTAATCTATACTTTTTGGTGTTAGACAAATCCCATTGATTTTCCGACTCAATATAAACAGCATCCAACCAATGCGGATGCAAATGGTGATACAACTTATGCCCTCGTTTTACAATTTGTAACAATTGTGCATAAATACGATCTAAATCCTCAAATATAGCTTGATGCCCTACAACCAATTCCTCCATTCTATATAGATAAGTCGTATCAACAAAGAAAATCGCCTGTTGATTATGTTTCGCCAATATTTCAAGAAGCATATTTGTTGGCCGTATTAAACAGTTCTCCACCGTTCCGGATCTTGCTCCAAGAAACAACTCGTAATCAAAAGTCAACAATATTTTTCCTTGCATTAGTTTGATTTTTTTACATCTAAACCTTTTAAATTCACAAAACTACAATCTCTACCTGTTAACAATGACTTTACTCGTAATGCGAACGTTACAAGATTATATTTAAATGGATGAATGACTTTAATAAAATGGTAACCATCAACAACATCTACTCCTAAATGTTTTTTAAATTTTTGTACATGATACAGCGCATCATCTTCCGTCAAGCCATATCTGTATCCACCATATATAAGTTTTTCTTTCCCCGTTTTCTTACTATGTTTAAACAAATTCCAGATAAGGTATTTATTAGACCCTTTATATTGAGGAGTAAATGATGTACCGGCATAAAACACATAAATATGTTTTTTATCTGCCACAGAAAATTCAGAAGATTCTATATTACCATTCAAATAGGCAATCCCCATTTCAACATTTTCTCCTAGTATCTCTTGCAACGCAATAAAATAAGACTTTGCAGGACAAGAAATATTTTTTTGATTTACAGTAAATTGAAAACACTTATAAAAATCATCTATATTCTTATTTCCAAATTGAATCGACACGCCTAAACTCTCTGCCTTACGTATTTCATTCCTTGTGTTTGATTTTGCCTTTGAGAACAAAATGTCTTCTCCCAATGTTAAATCAACAAGCATTAATCCTAATTTATAATAAATAACCTCCGTAGGAATAGAATTAAAAGATACAAAATGAGTCGGAGGAAACATTACATCCACCAAATTCTCATGTTTTAAAAACAAATGGAATTCATCAAGAAATTGTTTCTCTTTCTCTACTGAAAGCCTTTCCCCATTTTTATCTAATGGAACATACAAATAATCACCCTTCTTGAAAAAAAACATAGTGTATACTGTAAACGGAACAACATTTTGTTCTTCATCCACACAAAGCAACCGCTGTTTATGATGCAATTGTTCTTCTACAGTTTTCCACTTATCCCAAAAGAAAATTGGGAAGTCCTCTTGATTGGATGTAATCTCATATATGGAGTTAATTATTTTCATTATTATAATACAAACATTGTAAATCAGGATATTTTTCCAACAAATCTTTATCTATCGTCCTAGTATCTCCTATTACACGAGCTGGTTGACCTCGCAAAATAGAATAATCTGGATAATTCCCTTTTACATACGAATATGCTGAAATTATACACCCCTTGCCAATTCTTGTATTTGGCATGATAACTACATGAGGACCAACATATGTGCATTCACCAATAAATACAGGCCCTACTAGTTTTGTTTCTTTTGCCAATGAAAATCGAATGGCATTATGTGTCGAATGAGTTAAAACACTTGTATAGTTTGTTATTTCAACATTGTCACAAATAGTCAAAGGAGCATTTTTTCCATCTATATAATTAAAATGACCAATAAAAACATTATTGCCTATATATAAATTTTCCCCATCTTGAGAAATATGCGTCATATTACTAACGCCTGTATGTTTACAAAAAACACCATTTGCATTCCTCCAACCACCAATTATCTCTGGACAAACCTTCTTTGCAAAAAGATATCTTAATTTCTGCTTTAATCGTTTAATCATTGTTTCAATATATCGGTAACAAATGTAGTATAATTAGACTGTGCATTATAATTATTCAACCAAAATTCATACGCATTTCTACGATAAGCCTCTTGAGTAGTTAAATCTGATTGCAGATATGCATCTATACATTTTGCAACTTCTTTTTTATCAAAATCCTTTTTTATTAAAAAACCAACAGATCGAGAGACTGCTTCCGCTGTCCCACCAACATTCGTTGCAATAACGGGAATTCCGGCAGACAATGCTTCCATAATACTTACAGGTATCCCCTCGTTATCACTTACATTTATAAATAAATCCACATAATTTTCTGCATAGAAATCCAAAATCTGTTCATTAGGTACCATACCTTTAAATTCAAAAATCATATCAGGAAGCATTTCCTGTATAGTCTTATAAATTTGTTTTTTTGAATCTTCATAGCCATCCCCAAAATGAACCCAAGAAACATTCTTCACATTCATTTGAGATAAAATCTCTACAACTAAGTGCAATCGCTTCATTGGATTTATATTGCTGCAACTACAAATAACAAAATCATCATTTGTTTTTTCAAATAGAGGTATCCTGTCATTAAACTTACCTAATCGGGAAACAAGTACTTTATCATTCAATTTTCGAGACAAATACGATTCAAATGAGCTTTTTCCAGCTTCCGATATCGATATAGTTTTTGATAAATTTTCTATAACAAAATTTTTAAAAGGTAAATACGGAGGATTATTTTCTTCTGCAAATACATCCCACCGATGGGCACGGGCATAACATTTTATATTTGAATTATCCTTACGCATTAATGCTATTGCCATTGCCTTATAATCGTGCCAATAGGAATAGAATACACAATCAGTAGAGACGCGGTGCACCACGTCTCTACAATATGTTTTTATGATTTTTTTCAGATTGAATGCCCTATGAACCTCAACAAACAATATCTTGAATGCCGGCAACCAATATTTTACCGGCAGTGTTTTCACAACAAAACAAATTTCCGTCAGCACCATAGGTGTGAACAAGCGCCATATAGATTTCCATTTTTGCGTTTCCAAATCTGTACGAGAAAATTGCCTTACTTCCATATTTTCAGGTACATACCGCTGTAGCTCCGCACCATCAGGTTGTGCAGAAGTAAGCACTAGTATTTTTTCAAAATACGGAGCAATCACCTTCATCTCGTCATCCACAAAGAATTCACGAGCTGCGATGGGATAATTGTCACAAAGAAATATGAGAGTTTTCATTATTCAGTATAAATTGCTCGTTGCAATATTTTCGGCAACGATTCGATATAATAAAAAGGTATGTTATAAAGCAAAAACTCTTTCCCAGTTTGAGTTTTTACAACATCAACAGAATACGGTTGAGACCAAACACGCACAGCAACAGTTTCGCTACTTTCGTCCATAAATAGATGCAATGATTTCAAATGGGCGTTATGCCCACTCTTTACTTCGATTGGTATCAAATGATTATCAATTTGATATACAAAATCGACCTCTGCCGAACTACTTTTTTTATTGCGTACCCAAAAACGATTTTTGTAATTCACATCGAAAGTAAGTGCATGTAAATTTTGCGCCACCATTTGCTCCACTGCCCTCCCCTTCCACACATCCATCAATTGATTGGAGAACAGATAGTCACGTTGAATTTTCGCCACAAAGTTAACTAAACCTATGTCTATCCAAAATAATTTAGGGCTGCGTGCCAAATTAGACAAAGCAGGCAGTTGTGCTGATGTGATAGGATAACAAAGTTCAAGTAGCATAGCTTTTTCCAACGCACGTAACGACTCGGATACCTCACGCGCCTTATAGCTTGAGTGTGCAAATCCGCCAAGAGTTATTGTTTCGCCAGACAATTGCCAACCTTCACTCAATATGTAGCGTATCACTTCCGACTGCGTTCGGTTGGTTGCATATTTTTCGGCATCATTGACGTACGATTCAACTATACGACCATATATTTTTCCTAACCCAACCACATCTCTTGTCTCGGCGTATTGCGCCACTGCTTCGGGCATTCCTCCTACCAACATATACGTTGAATAGAGTTTCATCAACTGTTGATGAAAGACATCTGGCAGATTGGTTTGTTCAACAAATGGTACAAACCTACTTTCACCTATTGCTTCCAAAAATTCAGAAAACGAGCATGGATGCATTAACATAAAATCAACTCTACCAACAGGGAACGATATTTGCTTTCCAAGCATGGTTTCAAGCAACGAACCTGCGGCAATCACATACAAATCAGGACGATCTTCGTAGAAATATCGCAGCAGTGCTACCGTTTTTGGAGAATTTTGAATCTCATCAATAAAGATTAATGTTCTTCCTTGTTTTGGTTGCTTACCGCAGAGTAAGAACAACTGCGAAACAAGCTCCGAAACATCGTCTGACGACTCCATCAATTGCAAGGCAGAGGAACGTTCCAAATTGACACTCAAATAATTATCGAACTGTTGCGATAGCAAATCCACAGCTGTTGACTTGCCTACCTGACGAGCCCCACGCAACACCAAAGGTCTATGGTCTTGCGAAGCCGCCCAACGCTCCATTTCTTTAACTATTTTTCTATAAAACATAACATGCTATTTTTCAGACACAAAAATAAAACTTTTGTTTCAAAACCAAGGTAAAATCAAATGATTTTTGTTCCAAAACCAAGGTATACGCACATACACAAAAATACAAAATCTCAAAGAACACTAAAATTTTTCATGATTATTTTATATCTTTGAACATTACTACTAAATATGAAACAAACAACCCCACATATTTCTATTGTATCTCCGGTATATAAAGGAGAAAAAATGGTGCACGAACTGGTAAGTCGTATTGTAACAAGTGTAACAACCATTACTGACAATTATGAGATAATTCTTGTGAACGACGCTTCACCTGATAATTCATGGTTAGAGATAGTTACCGAATGTTCCCATAACGAAAAAGTTAAAGGACTTAACCTAAGTAGAAACTTTGGGCAACATTATGCCATCACTGCAGGTTTACACTATGTCTCTGGTGATTGGATAGTAGTAATGGATTGTGATTTACAAGACAGACCTGAAGAAATCCCTAACCTATACAACAAAGCAATAGAAGGATTTGACATTGTATATGCCCAACGAATTGACAGAAAAGATTCTTTTTTCAAAAAACTTTCTTCTTCTCTATTCCATAGATTCTTTAACTGGCTAAGCGGGCAAAAAACAGATAAAGCCATTGCGAACTACGGCATTTATAAGAAATGTGTCATTGATGAATTTAACAAAATGAAAGAAACCTCGCGATCTTTCGTAACATTAATTTCTTATTTAGGTTTCAAATCTATTGCAATACCGGTACAACATGCAGAACGAGCAGAAGGAAACACATCATATACACTCAGCAAATTATTAAAACTTACCTTTGATGTAATGATTTCCAACAGCAACAAGCCATTGCAATTAGCTGTTGGACTTGGCTTTTGTATGTCCGCACTATCTTTTATACTTGCCATATATAATATCGTAGCAAAACTTATAGGAATCATTACCGTGCAAGGTTATACAACAACAGTGTTCTCAATTTGGTTTGTTGGAGGTTTAATTCTCTTTGTTTTAGGAATACTTGGACTCTATATTGGTAAAATATTCGAACAAGTAAAAGAAAGGCAACTGTTTATTATACGCGACAAAATAAACATCTAACACCTTATGAAAAAAGTTGCTATTCTACAATCAAATTACATTCCATGGAAAGGATATTTTGACATAATTGGCATGGTTGATGAGTTTATCTTTTACGATGAAATGCAGTATACAAATAGGGACTGGAGAAATCGAAATAAAATAAAAACACCAAATGGATTACTATGGCTGTCTATACCTGTCTATTGTAAAGGATGCCAACAATCTGGACAAAAGATATCAGAGACCTTTATTTCTGATAAAACATGGAATAAGAAGCATTGGGAAACAATAAAGAATGCATATAGAAAAGCGCCCTATTTCAACGATTATAAAGATATCTTTGAAGAATTATATTTGGGAAAAGAAGAAACACGTTTGGTTGACGTTAATTATAAGTTTATCAGAGCAATCTGCAATATACTTGAAATTAAAACAAAACTATCTTTTGATACAGAATATGGACTAATAGAAGGCAAGACAGAACGATTAGTTGATTTAGTTCAAAAAGTAGAAGGAACAGAATACGTATCTGGACCTGCAGCCAAAGATTATATTGTAGAATCATTTTTCTCGGAAGCAAACATAAAACTTACTTGGATGGATTATTCAAATTACCAAGAATACCCACAACTATATCCACCATTCGAACATGGAGTTTCAATTATAGATTTAATTTTTAATTGTGGGGAAAAAGCAAAAAATTATATGAAATTCAATACCTAATATAATGGAAATCAATTACGATAATTTAGAACAATACTACACCGAAAATTACAAAAAGAACGGATATGCCCCAGCTTCACTAGGATGGAAAAAAGGGAAACAGGATATTCGATTTGATATTTTAACATCTCAATATAATTGTGAATCTAAATATATATTGGATATCGGTTGTGGTTTTGGAGATTTAAACAAAATCCTACAAAAGAAATTTAACAAATACAAATATTTAGGCATAGATATTTTTAACGAGTTCATTGTAAAAGCAAAAGACATATATGTAGCCCCATATACTGAATTTAAAAAAATCAACATCCTAGATATGAAAGATATTGAAAATTTTGACTTTGCAATAGCTTCTGGGACATTTAACATAGCAGTTAACGGTATCGACAAATATGAATATATCGAACAAATCATAAAGAAAACATTAACTATATGTAAGGATGGACTAGCATTTGATTTTCTTTCAGATAAAGTCGAATACACTTTACCAGAGACATTTCACTACGCTCCAGAAAAAATACTTTCAATTGCATACAAATATTCAAGAAATATTATATTGAGAAATGATTACATGCCATTTGAATTCTCTCTATTTATCTTTAAAGATGATACATTTAAGAAAGAAGATACCTTATTTAATCGATATAAAGAACTTAAAAGTCATAAATGAATAAAATAACCTTCAATCTTCCTCATCTTACAGGAAAAGAAACCGAATATATTACTCAAGCTGTTGCTATAGGTAAAATTTCAGGGAATGGAGATTTTACCCATAAATGCCAACAATTTTTTGAGCAACGATATGGTTTCAAAAAATGTTTGCTTACAACCAGCTGTACCGATGCACTTGAAATGGCTGCCATACTTTGTGACATCCAACCAGGTGATGAAGTTATTGTTCCAAGCTATACATTTGTTTCCTCTGCATTGGCATTTGTTCGTGCAGGCGCAAAAATCGTTTTTGCCGACAGCATGGGGCAAAATCCCAATATCGATGCAAACAAACTAGAATCTTTAATTACATCAAAAACTAAAGTAATAGTTCCTGTTCATTATGCAGGAGTTGCCTGCGACATGGATGCAATTATGACCATCGCAAACAAACATAACATACTTGTAGTTGAAGACGCTGCACAAGCAATAGATTCTTTTTACAAAGGTAAACCTCTTGGTTCTATCGGCCACCTATCGGCATTCTCTTTCCACGAAACAAAAAATATTATTTCGGGAGAAGGAGGAATGCTTGCAATAAATGACGAACGTTTTATCCGTCGTGCTGAAATAATTTGGGAGAAAGGAACAAACCGTGCTGAATTCTTCCGTGGAGAGGTAAACAAATACGGTTGGGTTGATACAGGTTCTTCTTTTTTACCAAGCGAGGTTATTGCAGCTTTTCTATGGGCTCAATTAGAAAATATGGATGAAATACAAAACAAACGTAAGCAACTTTGGAATTTGTATTTTGAACAGTTGCAACCTCTTGCTGCAAAAGGATGTTTTCGTGTACCTAACATTCCCGAATACGCAACTAATAATGCACACATGTTCTATTTGGTTTGTAATTCGTTGGAAGAACGAACTGCATTAATTCAAGAACTTAAAAATAACGATATACTTGCCGTATTTCATTATCTGAGTTTACACAGCAGCCCATTTTACAAAGATAAACATGATAATCGAAATCTTCCTAATTGTGATATGTATGCCGATTGTTTGGTACGGTTACCTATGTACTATGATTTGACAGAGGAAGATGTGGAATTGATTTGTTCAATTATACAAAAACATTATCAACAACAATGAATCTCATAGCACTACTAGCAACTCTCATTTCTATTTGTATTTTTTATTTAACCGGGCTAATACTAACATGTCCTTTTTCCAACACACAGAAGGAACCTTTTTATGAAACATTTGTAAATCTTGTTGTTGGTTTTCTCGCAATAACTAGTGTATATGCGATTTATAAAACCAATGGAAATACAATTCTTTCCTGTGGAATTGCAATGGCAATAATTTATACCTTAATAAATCGAAAGAATTTACATTTCAATTATCCTATTGCTCAAAAGAATTTTATTCCACTTGTCATTTTATTAGTATGCTCAACTGCACTATTCTTTTATTATTCTCTATTTGCCAGCAAAACCCCATTTCAATATATACCTCATTTTGATGATGTATTTTATACTTTTCTTAGTTCAAAATTAGGGGAATACGGTATAGAAACAGCAAATTCTGTTTATGACGGAAACCCACATAATGCTACAGCATACCACTACATAGAACTTTGGTTTCTTAATCTTTTGGCTACTCTATTCAATACAAATCCTATATTTTCTTATTCCATAATAGAACGAAGTATAGGTACAACATTATTAATTAGTGGTATGATGTCAATTACAAGACATTTATCCAACAAAAGCATCCTGCTTTTCCTAAGTATTTTTTCTGTTACCATTTGCCCTTTCCTATTAGATTATTCTATAATTGAACAAAAGCAAAGTCTTGCATACAGACCGTTGGGTATGTTTATGTATTGCTTTTACATCTGGGCTATCTTACTATACATGAAACACAACCAACAGTGGTTCATTCCATTACTTTTTGCTCCATTATTTCATTTAGGAGCTATGCCAACAATATATAGTTCATTAGTTTTATTAGGATTAGCGCAACTGATTTTTGACAAGAAAAAGAAAACTGTCTTAATGCTAATGACAACGACGTTTAGCGCAGCTATAATCATACTTCTTTTTTATACTATTTGCAATAAATCAACTGACATAAATAGTCAGCCTGGTTTTATCAACTACTGTTTGCAATTTTATTCTTTCAACGAATTCGGAAAACATCTTTATGCAAACATTACCAATTATATAATGTTTACACCATTTTTCATTCCAATAGGTATTCTTTTCTTCTCATCCATAATAAAAAAGAATAACATTTTGAAAGAACTTATACTAGATTATAAAGAACTTATTGTATTCTTTTTTATCAGCAGTTGTTGTGGATTATTATATGGATATTTCTCATATCCTTTATTCCGATATGATGCAGACCAATTACATACATTAGTAAATATTCCTCTTTTATGCATATTTTCATATTTAGCTATATTATTGACTTTAACAACAGTTGCTAAGAATTACATGCAAAAAAGTATAATATTTTATCTTGGTTGCTGTTTACTCTATACCAGTATCATTTTTTACATTAGTAGACGAAATATTTCATATACACCTAGCGATAATCACGATATAAACTACATTACAAATGTTTCAGATTATTATAATTCAAACTGCATAAATAAGAAAGGAGGAATTATTTCTTCAAAGACACAAATATTTAATTTAGAGGTTCCTAATGGATATGCATTTGAGCCTTTTTGTCTTAACACTAATTTTATGTATTTCACAAATCTTAATACATTTTTCCAAAACGACAGTTGCATAAATAAAGAAATAGAAAAAACATATGGAAAATCAAAACTAACCTTGTTTTTTAAAAGAACATATAAATCTCAACTACAACAAGATCCATTTTCGCAATTTTGCCAAAATTATATACAAAAGCATGGTGCAACATCAATAGACACTCTACAACTAACTTTTATAAAAAAATATCATTTAGGATTTTTAATTGTAGAGCCTAATACTTCTTTACCTAAAACAATTGAACATATAATAGATACGACTTTCTTCGATTGTAAAACAAAAGAAACATTTATCTTCTTAAAAAATTAGAAGGTGAATTATTATCGTCGTATTAATATGATTAGTGGTCATAAATATTTAAAAGCCTATCCACATACGGAACTATATCATATTGCTTTGCATACTCTTGCGCATACAACGACATTTCCTGATATTTTTGTTTATCATTCCATATTTCTAAAATTCTATCGGCAAACAGCTCTGGATTTTGCTCATAAATCATATATCCATTTTTGCCTTCTTCTATCAAATCACGATTACCCTTACCATCTAATGTTACAACAGGTAAACTTGCAGCCATGGCTTCTAACAATACCAATCCTAATGGCTCATAATAAGCAGAATGTACATATATATCAGATTGCAATAAATAGTCTTCAACATTATTTACATTCCCATATTGCGTAATGCAATTTTGTAAACATAAATCAAGAATTTTCTGTTCTACATCTTTATACAATTCTCCATCACCAAGTAGAGAAAGTTCAAAATCTATATTTCTTTTACGAAGTTCGAATGCTACTTCTACTAAAAATATTTGGTTCTTTTTGCGTTGGTAAGAACCAACATTGATAAGTCGCAATTTACTTGACAATGCTCGTTCATTATAAAATGTTCGATAATCAATTGCATTGGGAAGAAGTACAGTTTCAAAAGCATCTACATTTTGCTTAAAATAAGATTCGGTATCTTTCGATATTGCAATAAAGGTATTTCCGCCGTTTGCTTTATACCTCTGTAACAGATATTTTTTCTCAAAATAATTCGTAAACAATTCCTTAGTCAATATAGTTTTAAAACTAAAACTCTTGAATTGTTTCATATTATCATGGCAATGACTTACCCACTTTGCCTTTGGATACAGACAAGAACGAGAGACAACTTCCGCTTCAAATAAATGGGTATGTATTACAGTTGGGGCAAAATATTCTATGGCTTTTTGTAAGGATTCAACGAGATATTGATTCTTATGAAACACTGACAATTTTACACTTGCATGAATTATCTTCCAATTTATAGATTCCGTTAAAAACGGATACGCATTCTCATCAGAAAATGTAATCAGTTGTACCTGTATATTTCCACGCTTTTGTAACTCATTACAAATATCCAAGCAAAGCCGTTCTGCACCGCCTTTACATAATCGAGGTATTATATGGAGAATGCGCATCATTTTTTTTTACACTTGCCCAAAGACATTATCGTATCATTTAAAATTTTTGAATATTGCATAGCACCATTTCTACACAAATGGTCTTCATCAGAGAACAAATCATTTGACATAAAACGAATATCATTAGAAAAATCAATAAAAAAAACATTTGAATTGTTCCTATTGAGCTTTTTTAACAATTGCATTGTTGACATTTTCATATCCATTGACAGATTCGAGATGTAAGTTTGGGAATGAGGCGGAAGAACAAGGAAACATGCTATGCCTTTCTTTTGACATATAGATACAATATTCTTTAGTGCTTCTATATTTTTACAATAAATTATAGGCAAACTATCCTTTGCAACACGATAATTCTCATTGTGTCTATTTGATGCTCCATTTCCAAAGTCTTTTGACACGTCCATGCAATGAGCATAATATTGACCTTTATTAGCACATCTCAGCTCTGTATTGGAAAACAATCCTATTAATCTTGAGCATATTGTTCTTGGAGAATTTGCCGTTATTTCAAAATAGAATTTCCAATTCGCATAATCCGGATGAATATTGAAATATATTGGGTAAATTTTTGTACTTCTATCATTTTTCTCGTGTTCAAAGTCACAATAAGGTACAACATAAGAAACTGAAAGCACAACACATTTTAAATCATTCATTTTTGTAATGTACTTTTGTAAAAGCAAATTATCAAAAATCAAAGGCTGACCAGCAAAAGCAAGATTAAAAGTATTGAAAGAAAATTCATTAGGATCAATTCCCCAAGCAGAATGAGAATTACCAAGAACAAGACATTCTATTTCGTTTGCATGATCTGTCATATATTTACTTTTAAAATTATAGTCATTAGGACTATATCGTAAAATAGACTCTACGCTTATTGCTAATACAATAAGAGGAACAAAAAAATATATGAACGACTTTAGAAACTGTTTCATTCTAAAATTGAAAATAAATAAATTGCTGGGCTTCCCCCTGACTAAAATACCATATTAAGAAAAAAACAAAATAATAAAAACTTATTCTAAAAAATTTCATTTTAAATGCTAAAGGTTGACTCGAATCTCGAAACAACCATTCTACAACAAGCATAAATCCAATTAAAAGAAATACCATGCCATAGCCATTATATATTACATCAGGATTTGGCAACTTCGGCAATATAAAGAGGCTTGTATCAAATAAATGCGACAGATAAACGACAGCATCTGTAATTGTTTCCGCTCTAAAGATTACCCATCCGACAACAACAAGGGAAAAGGTTATTATCATCTGTAATGCTTCTTTTATAGACGGTAATATTCTACCACCTGCTATTGTATCAGTATATCTCCTATTTTTCCCCATTAGGATTAATGGTAAAAAAAGGAATGCATGATATACTCCCCACACTATAAAAGTCCAATTTGCCCCATGCCATAACCCACTAATTAAGAAAATAACCAATGTATTTCTTAAAACTTTTATTTTTGAACAGCGACTTCCACCCAAAGGAATGTAAATATAATCACGAAACCATGTTGTCAGAGAAATATGCCATCGTCTCCAAAATTCCGCTATATCACGACTAAAATAAGGAACTTTAAAGTTTTGCATTAAATTTATTCCAAATAATCTTGCCGTACCTATTGCAATATTTGAATATCCAGAAAAATCCCCATATATTTGAAAGGTGAACAAAATTGCTCCCAGCAATAAAACACTTGCAGGCTGCTCTGCATAAGAATCAAAAATTTGATTTACAATTAAAGCACAATTATCCGCAATAACAATTTTCTTAAAAAATCCCCATAGCATAAGTCTACACCCCTCTACAGCACGAGCATAATCAAACAAACGTTCTTGGGAAAATTGTGGAAGTAAATTAGTGGCACGTTCAATAGGTCCTGCAACCAACTGCGGGAAAAAACTTACATAGGCAAGAAATTGAATGATATCTTTTGTTGCTAACAATTTACCTTTATAGACATCTATACTATAGCTCAAAGCTTGAAATGTATAGAAACTAATACCTACAGGCAACATAACTTGCAACAACAAGCCATTAGAATCTCCTCCTAAAAACACATCAGCAAATGATTGTACAAAAAAATCATAATATTTGAAAACTCCTAAGACCAACAGATTCAATAGAATATTGCCGACACTTATATACTTTGACAGATCCTTATATTTCTCTATAAGTAATCCACTTAACCAACTACAAAAAGATGTAAAGACAATCAAAATAAGAAATCTCCAATTCCACCAACCATAAAACACATACGACATTAAAACTACAAATAAGTTCTGTAGTTTTATACTCTTATTAAACACAAACCAATACAATAAAAATACTATTGGTAGAAATATGAAGAATTCTATTGAATTAAATAACATATTATTCCCCTTTATACTGTAAAAACTTTTGCATCTCTTTTGAAACAAGTTCGGCACCAAACTGATTCACATGCTGGAAATCTCGAAAATACCTTGTCTCAGAGAGAAAACGTCCATAATCAAGAAATTGTATCGATGAATAAATATCTATTCCTATATATCTGTTGAAATTCATTTTCTGTTTTCCAATATTTAAATGTTGGATATAATGGACTTCTTACAAAGATTAATTCTACATCATTTTCTTTACAACATTCAACTATTTTATCCAGAAAATGAATTTGAATATTAAGTTGCCCACATTGTAATGTCGTTTGGTTATATGAAGTATCCATAATTTTCTCACTTTTTATATGGCCACCGTATTTAGAAAAATCATAATCCTTTTTTATTACTTTTCTCCCTGCATCTTTTATAAAAAAAGAGGTGGTTTTCGTCCAGCTTTTAAAATGACCTGAAAATAATTTCACATGATCTTCTATGGATAAAAACGGAGCAAATGTTATATAATGATAATTAAGATACTTTTCTGACCATAGCCATTCTTCATCATCATAAATAAAAGGGTTAGAAAACTCTAAAAAAATGGTTTTAATATTCTTATTGCAACTTAGAAGACACTTCAATTTTGCATATGTATAGGCATAAGCCTCTCCAGAACGAGAAAAATTTTCAAGACTATCGATAATACGATCATCAATAGAACACTCAGAATGAGAACTCCCTAAAACAACATATTTAGTTGCCGGAGATATTGTAAAACTTGCATTAGTTTGAATTGTTTTGTATAGGAAAAAACATACACCTACTAGGAAAATTACGACGAAGGAAAAATGAAATAATATTATTTTTATAAATCGTTTCATATTTTGAAAATATAGTGAAACTAAAAAATCAGACTTTTAGCGTACAAAGGCACAGCCATATTTTTCTATAACATCTATCATATTTTGTTTTTTATCTTCAGACACATTCTTTCGTAGTGTATACGATTCGTCAAAACAATTTTCCTGATGCATTTTACTTTTTATTTTATTATAATAGTCTTCAACTGTACAAATGACCTTTGCCGGATTTCCTGCTACAACTACTCCTTGTGGAATATCTTTTGTAACAACACTACCAGCACCTATAATAGAACCTTTTCCTATTGTAATCCCTGGGAGAATAATAGAACCTGCTCCTACAAAAACATCATCTGCTATTTTAGTATAACCTAATTTGGTATATCCTAGTTCTCGTTTAGTACTTGCATCATGAGCTAAAACATGAACACGAGGTGCCAATGTAACATTACAACCTATTTCTATCAACCAATAATGTGAATAATCTATAATTACATCAGACTGAAACTTACAGTTCTCGCCTATCCTTACTCCCATTTTCTTATACTTTGTTACCTCATCAATAGGAAAAAAGAATCGATATATCTTTGATAACAATAATCTATACTTATTCATAAGCAAGCAGTTCTCGTAATTTTTGCTTTCTAAAGATATAAGAAAACAAAATATTTAGTTTGTATTTTGTGTTTTTTTGTATCGGTTTTATAATAATTGAACGCAACAGATACTGCAATCCTTTTATTTTGCCTTCTAAAATATAATTCTTTGATGCATTAAATAAAACAGCAGATTTCAACCATCGTTTCATTTTTGAAGAAACTTTATTAGCTGGATGATTTTCAGAAAACATTATTTGCAAAGTCTGTAATTGTTTTTCACTTGCTATTGAACCTTGTGCTACCGATCTTCCTTCATGTTCAAATTCCACAATTGTTGCCTGATTTGGTAAATACACTAATGGAAATTCATCCGTTATACGAAATAACAATTCAATATCCTCTCCAATTGTTATTTGAGGATTAAACTGATGTTTTCGTAATATCGGTGCTGCACAACAAATTTGAGGAGTGCCAATAACAAAACAAACCAATTCGTCTTTATTTATAGGAAAAGAAAATGTATTCCCTTTTCTTATATAATTCCGTATTCCTTCAAATCTAATATCAGTATAAAAACATGCACATTTAATCGTATTTTTATCAATAGAAGTTCGTAACAATTCTAATCTATTAGAATCAATATACTCATCACTATCCATAAAACATACATAATCTCCATTAGCATGATTTATACCATTATTCCGAGCCGCACTTCGCTCTGCATTCTGCTGATAAAAATATCGAATACGGTCATCTTTGTACTGTGAAACAACATCTTTTGTATTATCCATACTACCATCATCCACAATAATTAATTCCCAATCTGTATAGGTTTGTGCCAATACAGATTCTATTGCCTTTGGCAAAAAAGCAGCACGGTTATATGTTGGAATGATTATGGAAAATTTCATTTTATCTTCCATTAAGTAATTTATTTAAATACCACACCTTCTGTACAATATAACGATTTAGTATAATACAAGTTGTGATTGTTGCGACCACACTTATACCAACGGCACCCAAGCATATTAAGAAATGATTATTCACAATAGATATGGGTATACAATCCGATTCTACTTTCAACATTGTTTCAAAAAAAAGATTTAGAAAATCTTTTAAAACAAAAACATGAAATGCAAAGATGAAAAATGTATGTGCAGATAACGATTGAAGTATTCTACTACCCCCAGAAAATGTTTTTTCAGAATTGCAAATTCTTTTCATTACTAAAAACAAGAAGCAAATTCCAATAACTTCAAAAAATGGATTTAGTAGTTTTCCCATAGATGTTGTTGTTCCACCCAAAAAAACTTCTATAAGAAATAAAATAAGGAACATTGTCGTTATAACCCATCTATATCTATGAATGTTGTTGAGTAAGTCTATTGTATTCAATGAAATAAACGATCCTGCCCAAAAGAACAAAGTTGCTTGCAACGAAATAATAGAGGGAAGGTCAAACATATACAACAAAAACACTCCCATTAAAAATAACAAAGAAATAAGAATATGTTTTCTTTTCTTCAATATCAAAAATATTATAGGTGTTAATGTGATTTGAACCATCAAAGCCCTAATAAACCACATTGGTACTAATATAACATTAGACCACATTACATTTATTAGCCCACCTGATTTATCTAACCATACACAAAAATTTTCGAAATCGTTCCCTTGTCGAATTTGAACATAGCAAACATATATAAAAACCCAAACAAAATAAGGGACAAAAAGAGAGAAAAAACGCCGTTTTATCTTATGCTTACATATTTCCCAATTCCAAGTTTCTAAAACCATAAAAAAATAATAAGCCTGAAATAAAAAAAAATGTTGGAACTGCTATACCAGAAAAGATTTTACAGAAACCTATATTTACAATTCTAAACAAATCAACATTAGTCGGAGAGAGCCACATCTCAGACGAATATTCCCAACCCTCCACACAAACATTAGTATGAATAAATACAACCATGCATGCCAAGGGAAAACGCAGTGATTTTATTGTTACAGAATCTAACTTATCCATAGTTTTAATTTCTTTAAAAGAAATCCAATGATAGGAATGGAATATAAACAACTTACTAAAACAATTTTATTCGTTTTTCCATTATATCCTGTTGGACAAAACAAAACCGATAAAATACCATTTTTTAGAGTTGCCCATTTTTGCTTATTGGCAAAAGCTTTCTCCATTAAATGAAAATAGCATTGACTTAGTAAACGATTCGTTTCTTTTCTTGGCAAATTCGATATTAACTCTGATTTATTAAAAATCCGTTTATAGTATAACAATTCTTTTTCTGCCTTACAAGAATCGCCATGAGTAAAACTATCCGATGCAGATACATACACAGTTGTTGGTTGTTCTATTTGGTAAATAGGTATTTTTTTTACAACTATTCGTAATGCCAAATCCATATCCTCCGCAATTACAACATTTTCATCAAATTGTAGATCTTGCAAAATAGATCTATGAATAGCCCAACGTTGCGGATTTACCGTATATCGTAAAAAATAAACAAAAGGATTATAATTAGTGAACGTTGGACAATATCGCAAAGAACGCTCTCCATTCTCTTTTCCATCCCATGCATTAGTAAAGAAAAACGCATTTGGACAATGTTTTTCAACAATATAGTCATGTAAAACTTGGAAATGATTTGGCAAATGATAATCATCGCTATCCAAAAAACAAATATAATCCCCTTTCGCCTGTTGTATACCTTTATTACGAGTAACACAGCGTTCCGAATTCACTTCGTTGCGTAAAACTATTTTATCATGTAATTCAAAATCTAAAGCAACCTGATATGAATTATCAGTAGATGCATCATCAACAATAATTGTCTCAAAGTCTTGAAAAGTCTGATTTTTCAAAGATTCCAAAACATAGGGTAGTCGATGTGCTCTATTATATACAGGTATTATTACAGAAAAAAAATACATGGAATTTATCTTTTTATAATACACTTAATATAATATAGTACAGACCTTATATAATTCTTACGTCTAAAAGAACATAAATTGAGAAGAAAAACCTTAAATAAATAAGTATTATTTTTTATTTGTATCGACTTATACAAAAGCCTATCACAATATTGAAAATACAGTTCTATAAAATATTTAT
>JAZLFM010000037.1:0-35160 GCA_045615765.1 Bacteroidales bacterium | reverse complement strand
AGAAAACTTTCTTCTTAATTTCGATTAGAAAGAAGAGGGTGGAAAAAGATTTGCTATTTTCTTTCCAATAAATCCGCCGATGATTGCACCAATACTGTTTGCAATAAAATCATCGAGGTCGCAGGTACGGTTGCTTATTATTGGTTGAAGAAGTTCAATCGCGCCACTTATTATGCACGCAATGGCTATGGTTAGAATAATTCTTTTGGTTGTGAGAGTGAAGAAATGTCTGCTGTTTATGAGGAAAAGTGCCGATAATCCAAGATACATACAAATGTGTATGACTTTATCTTCTTGTGGAAACAACAGCCAACTTGTTTTTATGTGTTGTGAGGGCATAAAACTTGCAAACAGGATTGCTGCAAACCAAAGAATGGTAGGAATGTATCGTAATAGTTTTATTCCCATCTTAAGCGCTTAAGTGATTCAAATAATTCTTCTGGTTCAATTGGTTTGCTGACAATTTTTCCTTGCTGAATAAGAAAAATCGTAGGTGTACCATAAATGTAGTATGCATTGGCAGCCTCGCCGTCCCAACCGTTAGTGTCGATGAGGTTTTTAGCTTTTTTGAAGTTTGGATTATTGTCGATGAATTTCTCCCAATCAGTTGTGGTAGTATCTAAAGACAGGGTTACCAATTTATATCGCGGATTGCTCAATTTAGCATAGTGGTTTACTATCTCAGGCATTGCTTGAGTACAATGTCCGCACCAGGTTGCCCAGAAAATGAGCGCAATGTTTTCGTTTGCGAAATTTATATCCTTTTGCGGATTCATTGCTGTAAGTATCTCTAGTGGAGCTTGTTTGCCAACGGCTAATTCTGTGTTGTTCATTGCCTTACGGCGAAGTGTTGATTCATCGTCGCTATTGCAAGTGCTTTCCGTAAGGTATTTTTGCGAAATGTAGGTAACAATTTCTGTCGCACTCATTGATTCAAATCCGCCGAGTAGGTAGTTTACAATAAAATTATATGTATCGTTATTTACCGATGCTTTTGCAAGAATTGTATCGACAGCCGACATAAAGATGGCGTTTTTGTTCGATTGTTGTATTTGTTGTGAGTAAATAGACAAATAACGGATTGCTGCTGAGGTAAAAACTTCAGAATTGATAAGAGAAGCATCCGAAAAATCAACATCGTCGAAATTGTGTGCTTTGAGGAAAGCGTTTTTCTCTGATTGAGAAAGTAGCATTGGTGCAATAGGTGTTTTAGATGATTGTATTACTTTCCACGCGTATGTGTTTTTCCCTTGTCGTTGCAGATTTGCCAGGTCAGAAAGATAGTTATTGAGTAAGCGATTATATTCCGTTTCTGCTTGTCCTCGAAATTCATCGCCAATGTAGTTGTTGTAAATTGTTTCTAGCAGTTCTACTTGATTATTGAACAATGCGTCTTTTGCTAAGAAAGTGTAGTACAAATCGTTTTCTTTTGATGACAAAACTTGAATGTACGCATTGGGATTTATTGCCTCGGTTGACATTGCTACATTTTCCTTGTTAAAAATAAACGGAACTTCGGCATTATTTAATTGTGGGAAAATGAATTTATAGAAACCAGTTTCGTCCTCGTCGCTTAATGTAGTTTTAAATAAACCGTAACGATCAGCGGTGAGTGTGTCTGTTAAAATAGAAAGGTCGCCTTCTACTTTAGTTAAATATGTTGTTTGTCCGCCGAATCCATTGACTGCCAACGAAATAGTGTAGTCGGTAGCAAGAACTTGCAAGGACAATAATACGCAGGTAATAATGCTGAGAATTCTCATTTTTGTATAGTTCAAAATATGCAACGAAAATAAACAAAAACTATCAAAAATTTGTGGGTAAATGAAATTTAGTTATATTTGCGCTGTGAATAATTGAATGAGGGGACGCTTAAGTCCCCTCTTTTTTTGCACAAAACGGAATATAATGGCAGTAGAAAAGGCGAAAATAGAAGCTTTGGTGTCGAAGTTTATAGAAGGAACCGATATGTTTTTGGTTTCGATAGAAATTTCGTCGTTGAATGTAATTATGGTAGAAATCGATGCAGATTCATCTGTAGATATTGATGCGTGTGTTGATTTGAGTAATTATATTGAAAGTGGTCTAGATCGCGATAAAGAAGATTTCGAGTTGACAGTTTCTTCGGTAAGTTTATCGGAACCATTCAAAATTTACCGTCAATATTTGAAAAATGTTGGCAAACAAGTTACGGTAACAACTGCTGCAAGAAAATATCAAGGCGAATTATTGTCAGTGTGTGAAGAATCCGTAAAAGTGAAACACATTGATGTGGTGAAAGTACCACCAAAAAACAAAAAGAAAGAAATGGAATTCGAAACAGAGATACCTTTTTCGGATATCCAAAAAACAGAATGCGTAATTCTATTTAAAAATAAGATAATTTAAATTTTAATGTCAAAGTAACAATTAGAGCGATGAAAGTAGAACAACATCAAAACTTAATGGATGCGTTTGCAGAGTTTAAGGCGGACAAAAACATCAATCGTCCAACGATGCAGAAAATTCTTGAAGAAGTTGTATGTAACTTGTTGAAGCGTAAATTCAATATAGAAGACGATGAAGCTATCGAAAAAAGCTTTAACATCATTATAAATGCAGACAAAGGTGATTTCGAAATTTGGCACAATAGAGAAGTTGTTGCTGATGAAGATTTCGAAGATGCTTTGAGTCAAATTTCTCTTTCGGATGCTCGTAAGATAGATGCTGATTTTGAAATTGGCGAAGATGTAACAGACAAGATTAGCATCAACGATTTCGGTCGTCGTGAAGTTCTTTCTATTCGTCAGAACTTGATTTCAAGAACTATGGACTTGGAAAAGAACAATATCTACAATCAATATAAAGAAAAGATTGGTGATATCGTAAGTGGTGAAGTGTACCAAGTATGGAAAAAAGAAGTTCTTATTATCGACGATGCTGGAAATGAATTGTATTTGCCAAAATCAGAACAGATTCCTTCTGATTTCTTCAAAAAAGGTGAAACTGTTCGTGGTGTAGTTGCTCGTGTTGAAATGAAAAACGGCTCACCTATCGTAATCGTATCAAGAACATCTCCTTATTTCTTGGAACGTTTGTTCGAATTTGATGTTCCTGAAATTATGGATGGTTTGATTACAATAAAGAAAATTGTTCGTATTCCAGGTGAAAAAGCAAAAGTTGCTGTAGAATCATATGACGATCGTATTGATCCTGTTGGAGCATGTGTTGGTATGAAGGGGTCTCGTATTCACGGTATTGTTCGTGAGTTGAGAAACGAAAACATCGATGTGATTCCTTTCACTAGCAATATCCAATTATTTATTCAACGTGCATTGAGTCCTGCAAAGATTACTTCGATTACAGTTAACGAAGAAAAGAAAACTGCGAATGTATTTATGCAACAAGACCAAGTTTCTTTGGCAATTGGTAAAGGTGGATCAAATATTAAATTAGCTATTCAATTAACAGGTTACAATATTGAAGTTTACCGTGATGGTGCAGAACAAGACGGTGAGGAAGATGTTGACCTAGAAGAATTCAACGACGAAATCGACGAATGGGTAATTGAAGAATTCCAAAAAATCGGTTGCGATACAGCGAAGAGCGTATTGCGCTTGAGCAAAGAAGAATTGTTGAGACGTACCGATTTGGAAGAAGAAACTATTGACGATGTATTGAGAATTCTTCGTGAAGAATTTGAAAACTAAATCGAAATAAATCTATTGGAACGAAACAAACCTTCTTTTATTAACGAAAAAAAGCAATTTATATACTATGGCAAGATTAAGTAAGATAACAAAAGAGTTAAACATGGGATTGGACACTATCGTGGATTTCCTCGAAAAGAACAATTGCAAAGTTGACCGTGACCCTAATGCAAAGATTCCTGATGAAATGTATGAATTGCTAAAACGCGAATTCAAACCAGAAGAAGTAAAAGAAGAAGAGATTGCAGACACTGGTCGTGGCCCAAGAGAAACGGTTTCGTTGCCAGAACCAGAACCTGTGCCAGTTCGTGAGCCTGAAGTCTTCACAACATCTAAACCAAAACTTCAAGGTATTAAGGTCGTTGGTACTATTGAAGAAAACAATAAAAAGGTTGCGAAAGAAGAGCCAGTAGTAGAAGAACCTGTACAGGAAGTTGTTCCTGAAGTAGAAGTTGCTCCTGTGGTAGAAGAAGAGGTTGTTGAACAAACAGCCCCTGTTTCTGAGCCTGTTGAAGAAGTTGCTACAGAAGAAAAAACAGAAGAACAACCTGAAGAGGAAGTTTTCCGTTTGACAAAGGTTGCTGTTGCGACTCCAAAAGTATTAGGATCAATAGATTTAACTATACTTAATCAAAAAACTCGTCCGGATAAAAAATCTAAGAAGGAAAGAGAACAAGAACGTAGAGAGAAAGAAAAACAACAAGCACAGGCAAAACAACAGTTTAATCATTCTCAAAACAAACCAAAAGATCAAAATCAACAACCTAAAAGACAGAAGGAAGATTTCTTAAAAACAGAAACTCCAACGCTTACAAATCCAAAGGTTGTTGACAAAATAAACTTGCCAACTAATGAAGGTTTTGGTGATAGAAAGAGCGGCAAAACCAAACGTGAACGTCTTCCGGGAGTAAAGGTTAATTATGAGTCGGAAACTTTCAATTCTGGAAATAATTCAGGAAAGAAGGATAAAGATTTCTCTCGCCAAGATAGAGATGGTCGCCAACAAGGAAAAGGTGGCAAGAACAATGGAAAACATGGAAAATACGGCTTCCGTGAAGAAGTTGATAGCGAAGATGTAGAACGTAACATTAAAGATGTACGCTCAAAACTTGGAAGTATGGGTAAGAAGACAAATACTTCTAAACATACTCGTGAAAAGAAAGAGAAGATCCGTCAAGAGATGGAACTTGCAGAACTAGAACAACAGGAACAAGAAAAAATTCTAAAAGTTACTGATGTAGTTTCTGCAAATGACCTTTCTGCAATGATGAATGTTCCTGCAATGGACATTATCAAAGCATGTTTCGAAATTGGTTTGATGGTGTCGCTTAACCAACGTTTGGAAGCAGATACAATTCAAATGATTGCCGAAAACTTTGGTTTTGAAGTACAATTTGTTAGTGCAGATATTCAAGAAGCTATCGAAGATGATGTTGACAAACCAGAAGATTTGTTGCCTCGTCCTCCAATCGTAACTGTAATGGGTCACGTTGACCATGGTAAAACATCGTTGCTTGACTATATTCGTAAGACAAATGTGATTGCTGGTGAAGCTGGTGGTATCACACAACATATTGGTTCTTATAGCGTTACTTTAGCAAATGGTCGTCAAATTACATTCCTTGATACTCCAGGTCACGAGGCTTTCACGGCTATGCGTGCCCGTGGTGCTCAAGTTACCGATATTGCAATTATTGTTGTTGCGGCCGATGACCAAGTAATGCCTCAAACGGTAGAAGCAATTAACCACGCTGCAGCAGCTGGTGTTCCTATAGTCTTTGCAATTAATAAGATTGATAAACCAGGTGCAAATCCAGATCGTGTTCGAGAACAACTTGCCAATATGAATTATTTGGTAGAAGAATGGGGTGGTAAATATCAATGTCAAGAGATTGCGGCCAAATTTGGTAAGAATGTAGACGAATTGATGGAAAAAGTTCTTTTGGAAGCAGATATGTTGGAATTGAAAGCTAATCCAAATAAACCTGCTCAAGGAACTGTTATAGAAGCTAAACTTGATAAAGGTCGTGGTTATACGACAAACTTGCTTATCAGCACCGGTACATTACATGTTGGTGATGTGATTTTGGCAGGTATGCATGCTGGAAAAATTAAAGCAATGTTCAACGAACGTGAGCAAAGAATCAATGAAGCAGGACCTTCTACGCCAGTTATGATTCTTGGTCTTGATGGCGCTCCTCAGGCAGGTGATAAGATTCATGTGATGAATTCGGAACGCGAAGCTCGTGATATTGCAGCAAAACGTGAACGTTTGCAACGCGAACAAGAACTTCGTGCTATGAAACCAGAAACACTTGAGGATATTGCTCGTAAGATAAAGATTGGAAATGTTCAAGAGTTGAACTTGATTGTGAAAGGTGATGTGGGTGGATCTATCGAAGCATTGTCCGACTCGTTATTGAAGCTTTCTACAGAAGAAATACAAATAGTAATCAAGCATAAAGCAGTTGGTCAGATTTCGGAATCCGATGTTCTTTTAGCTTCTGCATCAAAAGCAATTATCGTTGGTTTCCAAGTACGTCCTTCAGCAGAAGCTCGTCGAATTGCAGAGAAACTTGGCATTGAAATTCGTTTGTATTCAATTATTTACGATGCCATCAACGAAGTTAAGGATGCTATGGCTGGTATGCTTTCTCCTGAAATTAAGGAAGAAGTTACTGGTAGTTGTGAAGTTCGCCAAGTATTTAAGATTTCCAAAGTTGGTACAATTGCAGGTTGCTTCGTAACTGATGGTAAAATTATGCGTTCTTCGAAAATCCGCTTAATCCGTGATGGTATTGTGATTTTCACAGGTACTTTGGCATCTTTGCGTAAAGAGAAAGAAGATGTAAAAGAAATGACCAAAGGTCACGAATGTGGTTTGAATATCAACAACTATAATGATATTCAGGAAGGCGATATGATTGAAGCATTCGAAGAAAAAGAAGTTGCAAGAACATTGTAATAAATAGTTATCGAATACTATAAAGAGGCGTTCTATTTTAGGACGCCTCTTTGTTTTTTTTAAATACCTCAATGCCGATAAATACACGCTTTATTCATTATAATAGTGTATTTGTTACACTATCAATGACAATCTTTTTCCTACTAAAAACATCTTCATTTGCAAGAAAAATATAAATTTGTTCTCTAAAATATCCCTTCTGGGGTAGGGGTAATTATGTTTTAACGAAAATAATGTGATATGAAAAAATTTTTAAAGACTTGTGTTGTAACTATACTGTTTTGGCTAAGTTATACTAATGCCTTTGCAGGAGATGCTATTTCTGGCGTGACGTGCAATGGTAATGTATTTACGGTAACCCGTACCGATGCTAATGGACCAGCTATAGTGTATTATCGTACCCAAGATATTTCCGCCCTTGACGGGATACACTACATAGGGGCTACTGGTTTTATTGAATTTGCCAATGGCGAAAAGACAAAGAATATAGTGGTAAGTGAGTTAACACCAGCTATTACCGACATTAATAGATATATTTATTCTGGTAAATCACGAAAATATATGATGTTTGTTTGGAATAATGCAAGTACAGAAACGTATTCATGTATTCGTACAATTCCTACTAATGCCGACAATGTTGTAAATGCTGATATAATATACAAGAATGAGGTCTCGGCACTAGTATCATCACAAAACGAGGGAGTTTATTATAAATCGGGTGAAGACTATAGATATTCATATAAAGACAAGTATATCCCATTAACTAAACTTACCAATCAGTTTTCTACACTACGTAAGAACTATTTGAATGCGCTTAATCAAGAATATCAATACCAATTGCGTTTGCATTTTTTGGCTCAACCATTGTCAACAACAAATGAGGGCTATTGCTATGTACAATTGTTCACAGGAACAGAGGGGGATAATACTCTAAATAATTCCTTTTGGCAAAATGTGTACGGTACTTCATGGTCAGCTTCTACTAATATACTTGGAAACTTTATGTTTTATATTTCAAAGTCTTATGGAGAAGATGGTGGGAATATAGCTGCCGATGAAGGTCAAGAATTTTGTGTGCCAGTAAAAGGTGTACCAAATTTACGTACTACAGATCTTACAAATGCTTGGAGATATTCTAGTTATTGGGACTATGGTACTTATGCAACTCTAAAAGAGCAAAGATCAACAGAAGGAGAATCGTCTTCGGATAAGAGTAGTGGTTATATTGAAATACCTAAAGAAACCCAAAGTGTAGGTGTACGTGTAGCCTCAATGGGTATGTATAATACATCTACGTCAAAGCACGATTGGTATAACTGGAGATTTGCAGCTCCAACCTATTATTTACGTGTGTACGACGACGTAGCTCCTAAAATAGTTGGAGTACATATAAACACAAGTGAGTCATATAAAACTGGCGATGAATTACGCGTGTCAATTGAATTTGACGAAATTGTTGACTTGTATAATACTAATTATTTAGTGTTATATGCAAGAATTAATGGGGTACGTTATACGCTTGATTATGCTGATGGTGATAGAACAAATGTTATAAATTTTACAACAAAGTTAAAAGAACCTACAAATGCTTCGGTTTCTGGAATCATTATAGATTCACTAAAAAACATTTCAATTGCGAACAGTGTGCGAGATCTTTTGGGTAATTATGTTGAAAACAGCAAATATATCATAAACAAAACAATTTCTAACTTTAGTCTTAGCAAAACATATACTGTAACTTATAAGAATATAGGAACCCAAAGTGCCGATGGTTATATAAATGGCAATAATGTTACTACATATAAATATGGTAAAGAAGTAACCCTGCCAACTGATGTTGTTCGTGATGGTTATACTTTTGGAGGTTGGTATGCTAGTTCTTCATTTACAGACCGAATCTATTCAATATCAAGTTCAACATCAGGAAATCAAACCTATTATGCTAAATGGATACCTAATACTTACTCAGTAGCATTACATGCTAATGGTGGTCTGCTTGATTTTGATGTAACGAGCTACAAAACAGGAGACTATATCGCCTTGCCTATAGCTACTAATTGTACTCGTACAGGTTATACCTTTAGAGGTTGGTATGAAACACCAGATTGTAGTGGTAGTGAAGTTTTAAATATAGGAAAGACATTTTATGGTAATAAAGAATACTATGCTAAGTGGACTGCAAATACGTTTCTTGTAGATCTAAATAGTGGTTTGGCAACGACAGAAGGAACTACTTCGGTTTCTGCAACTTATGATGCTGCATTGCCAACTATAATAGTACCAACAAAAACAGGTTATTCTTTTAAAGGATATTATACAGCTGCTAATGGAGTTGGTACGCAATATTACACTGCTTCAGGTAAACCAACTAAAGATTTGTGTGATCTTACTAAAGCAACTACCTTGTATGCTTATTGGACACCTTGTTCATATACACTTACACTAAATGACCAGGAGGCAACGGTTAGGGGTAGTCAAAATGTGGTCGTAAATTTTAACGATGTGTTACCAAGTATTTCTGTTCCTAGTAAAACAGGCTATACTTTTGGCGGATATTATAGCGAAATAAATGGTACAGGTACTAAATATTATACAGAATATGGTGTAGAAAATGGTAGCCCATGGACTACAGCTAATAATGGTACACTATATGCTAGTTGGATTGCTAACATATATACCATTGCATATGAAGTTAATGGTGGAAACATAGCATCGAGCGAAGTTGAAACCTACACTTATGGCGTAGGAGCAACACTACCTACTACAGTAACCAAAGAAGGTTATGAGTTCCAAGGTTGGTATGCAACATCATATTTCGACGGTGAAGTTCGTAGCGAGGTAACTACTACCGATTTAGGAAATAAAACATTCTATGCAAAGTGGGAAAATAGTGAATATGTAATTACACTTAATACGAATGGTGGTACCATAAATGCCGGTGATATATCAAAATATACGTATGGAACAGGTGCAGTCTTGCCTACCAACGTTACTCGTACTGGATATACATTCCAAGGTTGGTACACTGACGGTGATGTGGAAGTAAAACAAATATCGGTAACAGACTTGGGTGCAAAAGAATTTTTTGCGCATTGGAGTAAAGATGATTATACAATAACTTACAATGCAAATGGAGGGACATTTACTACAACTCCTGTGAAAACATATAACTATGGTGACGAGATTTCATTGGCAATTCCTAGCCGAGCAGGTTATACCTTTGCGGGTTGGTACAATAACTCAAATCTTGTAGGAACTCAGTTCACAGAGATTGAGGCAACGGAAACAGGAGATAAAGATTTTTGGGCGAAATGGGAAGTGAATGTTTATGATGTTGTTTTGAATGCTAATGAAGGTGAAATCAATAGTGGAAATATAGAGAAATATACATACGATGTTTTAGCAATTCTACCATCGGATGTAACTCGTATAGGATATGAATTTGATGGTTGGTATGATGCTGACGATAATAAAGTAACTCAAATTTCAAAGGGTACAATCGGTAATGTAGAATATACTGCGAAATGGTCTCCAAAGTCATACGTAGTTACATTGCAGACAAATAATGGAACCATTAATGTTGGAAATGTTACTTCTTATGTTTATGGTGAAGGTGCGACATTGCCAACTGACGTTACAAAGGTTGGTTATGAATTTGTCGGTTGGTTCGATAATTCAAGCTATGAAGGTGGTGCAGTTACAACAATTAGTATCACTGATCTTGGAAATAAGAACTATTGGGCAAAGTGGCTTGCAGAAAAATATATTGTTACTTTCGAAACAAATGAGGGAACAATAAATGCTGGTGAAATTACCGAATATACATATGGTGTTACGGCAGTGCTTCCTACAAATGTAACTCGTGAAGGTTATACATTCACAGGTTGGTACACAAATGCTGAATGTACAAGCGATGTTGTAAGTATAATTAGTTCAACAACTATTGGAGACCAGACATATTATGCAGGTTGGTCAAATTCTGCATATACCGTTACTTTGAATACAAATGATGGTATTGTAACTGCAGGTAATGTCACTAGTTATGTTTTCGGAACAGAAAAGGATCTACCAACAGCGGAACAGATAACTAAGGAAGGTTACACATTTGTAGGTTGGTATGATAATTCAAGTTATGTAGGCACTGTAGTGACAAAGATACCTGCAACTGCTACAGGTAATAAGAATTTTTGGGCAAAATGGACTGTAAATGTATATGCTATTAGTTTGAACGCGAATGAAGGTATAGTAAACAGCGGCAATGTTACTAACTATGTATATGGCAACGGCGCTAATTTACCAAGCGACGTTACAAAGACGGGCTACAAGTTCGATGGCTGGTACAATGTAACAGATTCCATAAAACAAGTTGTCCGCATAGACGAGTCCTCAACCGGCGACCAGGCGTTCTTCGCGAAATGGACAGCGAACTCGTACAACGTCATCTTGGTTGTAAACGAAGGAACGATAAACGAGGGCAATGTAGAGTCATACGTGTATGGCGAAGGTGCGACGCTTCCAAGCGATGTTACGAAGGAGGGCTATACGTTTGACGGTTGGTTCGCCAACACAAGTTATACAGGCGGTTCTGTGTCGTCAATCGCGAAGAACGACGTGGGCGACAAGCAGTTCTGGGCAAAATGGACGATAAACGAATACGAAGTGACTGCTATGGCAGCGAACGGCGTTGTGGAAGGTGCCGGCAGCTATGAATACAAATCGACAGCCACGTTGAAGGCGACAGCCAACGACGGCTATGAGTTCGTGAACTGGAGCAACGGCGCAACGGATAATAAGATCCAAATCGTTGTGACAAAAGACACGACGTTGACGGCGAACTTCAAGGAGAAGGAGAAAGTCCTTGTAGCGGGCGAGTTGTCGATTCCGACGATGAAGACAGAACGTGAAGCCGCTCCGATCGACTTGTCTGGCTTGTTCACGACTACGGAAGACGGCGAGGTAAGTTATACGGCAATCAGTTCCCGTCCGGATATAGTATCGGTGTCGGTAGTAGAGGGCAAGTTGGTTATGGCAGTGAGCTCGTTGGAAGGCGAAGCCGAGATTACGGTAACGGCGACATTGCCAAACGGCGAGAAGAACTCGGTAAGCGCTACAGCTTCAGTCGTACTTGCTTGTAACATCCAGGTTGCAGAGACAATCAAGAACGTGTCTTGCTACGGCGAGAGCGACGGTGAAATCAGCGTGGTTGTGAATAATGCGTTCGAACCATACACTATCCAATGGATAGGTGAGGACAACACGAGCGACACGCTTCCAGCGTTGAAGGCAGGCAACTATACGATAGACATCGTTGATGGCGAAGGTTGTACGTTCCAGAAGACATATACGGTTGTTCAACCACAGGAGATCGTAATCAGCAAGTCTGTAATCAACCCAACCTGCGCGAATGCCGACGGTTCAATAACAATCAATGTAATGGGCGATACGGACTTCACATATGTATGGAACAATGATACGACAAGCCGTAGTCTGACAAATGTCCCTAAGGGTGAATACAACTTGGTAGTAACCAACAACGAAACAGGTTGTAAGGCTGAAACATCTGTCGTATTGACGGAACCAGACGCTCCAGTAGTTAAGGTGTCAAATATCGTGGAGACGGCGTGCAACGAGAATAACGGTGCGATAATCGTAAGCGGTGCCGACAATCTAATCTACAAGTGGAACAACGGTCGTGCAACTAAGAACTTGTTGAATGTTCCAGCTGGCGATTATACTTTGGTTGTTACGGATGAAAATAACTGTACGGATACGCTTGCCGTTACGGTACCAAGCATAGCGTTGAAACAACCAGAGATTTCATTGGTGACAGTAAGCCAGGAAACAGGCAAGAACCTGGTAGTATGGTTGAAGGAGAACACGGATTTGATCGACTACTACACAGTCTATCGTGAAACCGATGCAAAAGACGTGTATGAGGAACTTGACCAAGTTCCATATTCAGAGTTGAGCGTGTATGAAGATTTGGAGGCAGACCCGAATATCCGTGCGTGGAGATATAAGATAACGGCAACGGATGTTTGCGGTGTTGAGACAGAGATGAGCGCGCATCATAAGACAATGCATATCACGAAGAACATGGGTATGAATAATTCGTACAACTTGATATGGGATGAATATGAAGGTTTGGACTTCTCGTCATTCATAGTATATAGAAAGTATAAGGTGGGAACCAAGGACATGATGGATACAATAACGACCTTGCCATCGAATGTAACTTCATATACAGATGAGAATCCGGTGAAGCGTACGACAGGTTACTGTGTAGCGATAGTTTTGCCAGAGGAAATCAATCCAAAGACTCAGTTTATGAAGGCAGAGTCGGGACCGTTCTCGATAGCGTTGTCTAACATCGCAGAGGCAGAGAACGAAGAAATAGATGATCCAACAGGATTGAAAGAAGTAGAAAACGCAGTGGTTGTATATGCAATCGGCCATACGATATATGTAAAGAATGCCGAGGGCAACGACATCACGATTTACGACAACAACGGCCGTGTAATAACAAATCGTAATGGCGAATCCGATATGGACGTATCGTTTGAAGTCCGTTTGGATGGAACATATTTCGTGAAAGTCGGCAATGAATCGTTTGCTGTGATAGTGAAATAAGATTGTAAGGGCGGTTGGTAGGGGTAGATTTTAAACCTACCAACCGCCCTTATTTATAAAACACAATGATTTAAAACGTATAATGAACTCCTACAGATAGATGGAGTTTTGTTGTTCTAAAGTAATCCGTGTCTTCTATATTATTTTCAATTTTGTTGTATGCAGAAGTTTTCAATGGAATTGACAAACCTATTTTGTGGATAAATTTAAGGTGGTCACCGCCAATTCTGATGAAAGCCATAGGTTCAAAATGAAATAATGTGAATTTACTTGAGAATAGATCATCGCTTTTATCTATTCCTTGAAATTTATGGAAAGAAGACGCAAATTTACAAGATGTACCCCAGTCAATAAATCCGAATCTCTGGCCGATATTTGCTTGAAGAAATCCTAGGCCATATCTGTTTTGAAAATCGGTATCGACAGCTCTTCCATATCCTCCACCTATAAAAGCTTCTAGTAACAATTTATTGTTATGGAGAAGATTGTATTTACCAACAGCTACTTCTGTGTTTCGGTGACTATACCTGCCATGATTTGTGAGATCAATATTTAGATAACTACCGTTAGTTGATTCATAGTTTTTTTCTGTGAATATATCATTGTAGTTACAAATATTACCATAGGAAAGATTTCCTGCAACCAATAATGAAAAATTTTGAGAGAATGCGTAGCCGGCAGATGCTTGAATGCTTGTTGTACTTAATGATGTTTCTATTTGTGCGTCACCTTTTTTAGAAAATAGGGGAGCATTTGTCATCGATGGAATATACATTGATGAACAACTAGATAGAAATAGTGGTAGTAAATACAAATACTTCTTCATAATATTATTGCTTTAGAATTTGTTTTGTGATAACAGTACCATTTTTTTGTGTTACTTGTACCATATACATTCCAGAAGGGAATCTATTACAATCAATTTCTACGTTTTTAATGAAAGATTTAGAGAGCATCTTTTTCCCATGTATGTTGAATATAACAACAGTATTATCTGTTTTGTTTGATGATATAAGTAAGGTAGTACTTACTGGATTAGGGTACATAATAACAGGTTCAGAATAGTCTTTGATAAGATCAACAAACTCGTTGTCTTCATCATTCATATCGTTTTCAGTGTTGCTTATGAATGTAATAGCTGCCGACTTTACATAATTGTTGTTTGTCTCATCACAATAGGTATTATTCCCAATTTTTGCGTTCATAATAGACCCTTTTGAAAATTTTGTACCCGGAGAGAATACAATCTTTTCATTAGCTACAATAGACATTCTTGCACCATCTTCAACAATTACATCTCCATTGTTGTAGTTGATATCGTCAACGCTATTACCAACATATACGCTTCGCTTTGTTTCAATGGCGCTTCTATGTCCAGATTTATATGTTTGATTTTCTATATAAGCATTCTCGGGTGATGATTCTTCTGTCATACAGACAATCATATTTTCTGTGAATACTCCTTCTCGATTATCATCATAAATATGGTCGAGATTCTCATTTTCAACATATAACACATCAAATAGCGATAGATTGTTTTCACTATTTTTAACAAAAACATGTTCCGAGATTCTGTTAAATTTCCCTGAAGCGGTAAGATAATTTTTTGCGTTTACATGGGGATCGTTAATATTTTGTAATCCTAAAGCACTGAATGTTGGAATAAAATTATCTGGGTGTGAATCGTAATCTATATCACCTAAATAGCCGATAATATCAAGATAATCAAGACCTAAGATGCTACCATTACCTCGGAATGCTCCAGTATTGTGTAGATTTTGAATACTACCTGGCGCATTGTCGATAGGCATAGTATTATTTACGATAACATTTCTATCTGCAATATTTGATATGGACGAACAATAGGTTTTACCAAATAGTCTATAGCAAGTTTGCAATTGTACAGATTCTTTATAAATCGTTTTTTCTGTGTTTTTAGGAGCTCCATAAACAGAGAATTCCCAAGTTAGTCTCGGTACAGGTGTTAATCCTGGTATAAGTATTGAAAGTTTAGGGTCTTTGTCTAATAATAGTGCGCCATTGTTAAATCCTTGTGATTTACCATTTCCACTTCCCATTGCTATAGAAATACTTCTACATTGTTTTGGGAAATTCCCAATTGCTTTAATTGAAGCAAGAAAGTCTGTGCGTTCTTGTGCGCATTGTGCTGTTTTGCCGCTGGTTCCAGAATGATGGTACAATAACATCTCTTTTGCGGCTTCACTATTTAACATTTTTTTCTCAGCGTCTTTAAGTGCATCAATAGCGTCAATTAAATCCTTATTGAGATATTTCACCATATATTGAATACCTAGCGGCACATTTGCTCCTTCTTGTGGAGAGTCAACAGATATAAATAATTTTGTCTGATGGTCTATTTTATGGTACTCCATATATGTGAGAGCATATCGTACAACTAGTCCACCCATACTTGCTCCAGCAATAATCAATTCATTATCAGAGGTTTTTTCAGCGTTTATCTTCTGGATAAATGAAACGAGATTTAGAGCGTTGTCAATGATAGATTTCGTGCTTTCTTTTGAACGATAAATGATAATATCATATCCGTCATTTCGTAATTGGTCTAAGTAGCCATTTTTATTTGAGACACGATAAAGATTTACTTTTTTACCGTCGTCAATCATTCGGTTTTTGTCCATTGGATCAAAGCCTGAAACTATAAGATATGGTTTACGAATTTTCCCGTCTGAATTGCATCTGTGGAAAGTAGCATATTCGGCTTTTAGTTCGTTACTATAATATTCGATTGGACCTTCGGTTGGTTCAATACCTAATGTCGCGCTTTTTAACTGGGATAAAGAGTTAAGAGAATTCCCCTCGATGGTTAAAGAGCCAAAGGTATAATATGTTTTACCATTGATTGAGAAGCACGATTGTATTGTTTTTGTTCCCGGTTCATTGTAATTTACTACATATTCAATGTCTTTTGATACTGGGATGAATCCTTTTCCGTCATCGAAATTGATAGAGAGATTTTGTATGTTCTTACAAAGGTTTCCAATCATATTTTCGGATGAGATAGAAAACCCAAAAGTACCAGGTTCTTGTGAGTCGCATAAAGGAGAGAGTGCTGCACAGAAGTGCTTGTCTAGGGTTGGTACTTCTAGGTTTGTTCTATCTATAAATCTACCTGTAATACTATCCATAATTATTTGTCCCGATTGTAAGGCATCTGCTTTAATTTGGTTATATTCGAAACAAAGAATACCCAATTGAATATGAGTAGATTTATTGTCGAATAAATCAAAGTCGTCTCTATAGATAGCTTTTGAATAGTCTATGTGAGATAGGTAATATTCATTATATAGTTTTCTCCATATTGCATTGTTTGCAGTGTCGCTATTGCTACGACCATTGTATTTGGTAATATCTATCGTAGGAACTGCTTTCTCAATAAGGTGCCCTGTTGTGATTTTCTGGGTTGGAATTCCAGAAAATACATTAGAAACTATCTTCTTGTAGTTATCCATAGCTTCCGTTTGTGCAAATGACACAATGGAGAAACTAAGTAGAATACTACAAAGTATTGTTTTTATTGCTTTCATAATTCGTAGGTATTCTAGCTTATTTTGTATTGTTGACAGTATTGATTTGATTCTGTAAATCAATCACATAAAGAGTTAGTTCTTCGATTTTTTTCAATAATGTCACGTTCATTTCTGCGAGGTTTATAGAACCATTTTCTATTTCTTGTGCAGAAGGAACATCAGGTAAATGTTTGTTTTCTGTTATGTATGAATGTAATTCTTCCATTGAGCGTAGATTGTAGTTTTCTTCAAATACATAGTCTGGCCATTTATCGCCATTAACGGTAGGAAGTACTTCAATCTCTTCTGCATAGATTTTCTTCGCGTTTACTGTACCATTGCCATATACAACGAACGCTGTTTTGTTGGTTGTCGTGTTATTTACTACAAAAGCTTTTGTCTTTTCTGTTCCAGAGAAAGTATATCCACTTTTTGTACCAGTTAATCCCTTGATGGCAATTGTGTTATATGAGGTAAGTAGCATAGGCAGTTTTTCGGAACCTATAAAAACTGTGCTTGGCGTCCATTGAAGGGCGATTTTTTCAATATGTGGTCCGTTTACTGCACTTAAATTGTTTCTTTGTCGAACTCCTAAAGCACCTCCGCCAAATCCGTATAGAACAGGTCCGTCCATATCAGTGTCGGCAAACAATCGTTTTTCTGGTGCGGGAACATTCTTGTTGTCGCTTATGCCGTAGTAGCCAAGACCAGAATGAGGATCGCACGCATCTCTCAAATAGATATCATTGTTGTACAAAGAAAAAGGAGTGTTACAAGATCGTAATTGGTTAATATTGATAAAATTACCGCCTTGTCCTGCAACGATATTTCCATTACCACTTGCATTCGCAGGAGAGGTATTGTCGGCACCGTTATTTTGTTGTGCTAATGAAATAGGGAAGAAGTCGGTACTATATGCATTGGGACACATATTTGCCGATGATTCTCGACAATCTAAACATTCCCATCCCCAATTCTCTGACGCAGCAACTGAAGGTGTTGCAGATGTAGGCCACATCTCTTGTAAAAGTTTATAGGTGTTTCCCGAGTAGCTTATTGTAGTTTGGTTGTCGGTTAAACAATAATGGAAAGGAACCCATTCGCCGGTATAAGAACTTGCTACACTCCACAACCAACTATTGTTGGAATCGTAGGGATTTGAAGTGTGGAACATAGATGAAGGCGTGTCGTTCAAATACACAATGGGAACCTCGGTTCCATTAATGATAATTGTAGCTTCGTCTCCTTTTTTGTAGGTTTTCTCAGGATTATACGGTTCTGCCATGGCAGAATATGCTAATCCCATACTCATTGTGATGCTTGCAAGCATCTTGAAAAATTGTTGTTTTTTCATGATAAAAATGTTTTTGGTTATTTGTGTACCGCAAACATAGAAGAACAAATTCAATCTTACAACAATTATTTTTAGCAACAAATATGAGTAAATCTATACAAATAGTATCAATTTTATCTTTTTCGAAAAATGCGCGGATAGAAAGCGTCGGGAATATGCTCTAACTTGGTAGAATTGTTTGTTTTTACGATGGAAATTATGTCAAAACGAACATTCGCATCAATACTTTTTGAACGCATATAATAATTTGCTGCAGCTATCAACAATTTCTGTTTTTGTTGATTTACCGCATCTGTAGGTTTTGTGAAAGTTGTCGTGCGGGTCTTTACTTCCACAAAGACAATAGTTTCCTTTATTTTGGCAATAATGTCCACTTCCTTATGTGAACAATGCCAATTGGTTTCTAAAATTTCGTAACCGTTTTCTTCTAAAAATGTACGAGCGGTTTCCTCGCCCCATTTGCCTATTTGGCTTTTGTCAGCTGTTTCCATTATATTTATGTATTGGTTTGTGTTTGGCAAAAGTAATAAGATTTTTGGTTTTCTGTAAGAATTGTGAATTTTCCATTATCGGTATCAATTAAAACAGTACCTTTGTCTTGACTTATGGCAAAGTATTCATTTCCAAATATTATTCAAGAAGACATGCAGACGCTGAACAAAATGTTCGGCTCGCAGTTATTGTCAAAAACTACATTGTTGAATGCGGTAACATCGTATGTGTTTGGAAATACAGGAAAACAATTACGGCCAGCCTTAGTCTTTCTTACTGCACGAATTCTTGGTGGCGTTACGGAATCAACATATTCGGCGGCGTATATGGTTGAATTATTGCATAATGCAACACTTGTTCATGACGATGTTGTTGATGACTCGGAAAAGCGTCGTGGACTTGCTTCGGTAAAGGCTATATGGAAAAACAAAATTGCTGTTTTAGTTGGAGATTATTATTTAGCTAAAGGTCTTCTGTTTGCAATAGAATATAATGAAATAAAATTCCTTGAAATTATTTCAAACGCTGTCCGTGAGATGAGTGAAGGGGAGTTAAAGCAGATAGACTATGCTAAGTCATTAAAAAACAATGAACAAGCTTATTATGATATAATTTCTTGTAAAACAGCTGCATTGTTTCGTGCCGCGATGGTTATGGGTGCGTATTCTTCGAAAAATGCGACGGAAGAAGACATTCAGAAGATTGCAAAAATTGCAGAATATCTAGGTATTGCATTTCAAATCCGTGACGATGTGCTTGATTATTCAAAGTCTGAAGTTTTGGGTAAAGCGCCATTAAACGATTTGCAAGAAAAGAAAATGACATTACCATTAATATATGCTTTGCAACAAGCTTCTTTTGTGGAGAGAAGTAAAATTTTCTTATTATTGAAGACACACAATAATAAAAAGAAAACACTGCAAAAAATCGCAGACTTTGTGGAGGAAAAGGGCGGATTGTCTTTTGTTACAGGAAAAAATCATGAATTTTGTGATCTTGCCAGCGACCTATGTAAATCGTTTCCCGAAAGCGAATGTCGTACTGCTCTTATTGATTTAATTAATTTTGTCCGCTTGTAACAGTCTGTTTTTCAATAGATTGTTAAATTATTCATTTCTTGTCATAATCTCTTCTATAAGTTTTTGTCAAGTACGGAAAATTCTCTACCTTTGCTCAAATTAAAAATACAGGTACTATGTCATACAAAACGGATAGAATTATTGGTGAAGGTTTAACCTTCGACGATGTGTTGATCATCCCTCGTTATTCAGAAGTAATTCCTACTCAAGTAGATGTGTCAACAAAATTGACTCGTAATATCTCATTGAATTGTCCAATTGTTTCGGCTGCAATGGATACAATTACCGATTCTCGATTAGCAATTGCAATTGCTCGTGAAGGTGGTATAGGTATCATCCATAAAAATATGACAATAGAACAACAGGCATTGGAAGTAAAGCGTGTGAAACGATGCGAAAATGGTATGATTTACGATCCTGTGACAATTACTGCAGATGCAAAAGTTTCTGACGCGTTGGATTTAATGCATGAGTTCAAAATCGGTGGTATTCCTGTTGTTGATGGTAGCCGTAAACTTGTAGGTATTGTTACCAATCGTGACTTGCGTTTTGTTTTAGATAAAACTAAAGCAATTGCAGATGTAATGACTAAGGAAAACTTAGTTACAATTACTCAAAGCGAAGTTTCTAAGGCTGCTGAAATTTTACAACAACATAAGATTGAGAAATTGCCTGTTGTTGATGACAAAGGTACATTGGTAGGTTTATTGACATACAAAGATATTTTTAAAGCAATTGATAATCCTCATGCATGTAAAGATGAAAAAGGTCGTTTGCGTGTAGGTGCTTCAATTGGTACAGCTGCAAACACATTCGATCGTCTAGAAGCTCTTGCACAAGCTGGTGTTGATGTGGTTGTAGTTGATACAGCTCATGGTCATTCAAAGGGCGTAATTGATACCGTAAGAAAGGCAAAACAAATGTATCCTCAAATCGACTTTATTGCTGGTAATATCGCAACTGCTGAAGCTGCTCTTGCATTGGTTGAAGCTGGTGCTGATGCAGTAAAGGTTGGTATCGGTCCAGGTTCTATTTGTACAACTCGTATTATCGCTGGTATCGGTGTTCCTCAATTGTCTGCAGTGTTTGATGTTGCAGAAGCTTTGAAAGGCACAGGTGTTCCTATTATTGCTGATGGTGGTATTCGCTATTCTGGTGATATCGTTAAGGCTTTGGCTGCAGGTGCTAGTTCTGTAATGCTTGGTTCTTTGCTTGCAGGTTTGGAAGAATCTCCAGGTGATACTATCATTTACCAAGGTCGTAAGTTTAAGTCTTATCGTGGTATGGGATCTTTGGAAGCTATGCAACAAGGTTCAAAAGACCGTTATTTCCAATCAAGTGTATCGGATGCGAAAAAATTGGTTCCAGAAGGTATCGTTGCTCGTGTACCATATCGTGGTACTTTGGCAGAAGCTATCTATCAATTGCTTGGCGGTCTTCGTTCTGGTATGGGATATTGCGGTGCTCCAAAAATTGAAGATTTGCGTAGCGTGAAATTCGTGAAGATTACAAGTGCTGGATATGCAGAAAGTCATCCACATGATGTAACTATTACTCGCGAAGCTCCAAATTATAGCCGTGAATAATACAATGAAGAAACAATCGATAGCTATACTGGTTTTTCTCTTTGTTTCTTTATTCTCATTTTCACAGGAAAAACTTCAGATTCCTGATTCATTAATCAGACAAACTCTCTTACGCATTGACTCCACGGAGTTCAATGTGGGGGATTTTGTGTGGTTCTATTCTAAATATAGCGCAAACGAACAATTGACTTCGGAGAAAGATGGTTCGTTGCGTAATTATCTCAATAAATATGCAGATTATCGATTAAAAGTTGCTGAAGCTGAATATCTGCAATTAGATTCTTCCCGTTCTTTTATAGAAGGTTTCTTCAATTATATGAAGACTAGCGCTCACGAGCGTATGTATTCTGGTTCTGAAAAAATGCGTTCAGATATGGTTGCGCTTGAATATGATCGCTTGCATTGGGATTATGAGGTGGCACATATATTCATAAAATCAAATATCTATGCAAATCCAGCAGATACATTAGCAGCTTGGAAGCGTCTGCAAATGGTACAAGGTGAGTTGGCAAAAGGCGTGTCGTTTTCTTCGTGTGTACAGCAATATTCCGATGATAATTTAAGTAAGGAATACGATGGGAATGTGGGTTGGATTACGGCAATGGTTTCGCCATTTGAATACGAAAATGCGTTGTATAAAACTGCAAAAGGACAACAAGCGACAGTTCGTACTGAAGAAGGTTGGTACATTTTACAAGTGTTGGATAAACGCAATACCAAAGGTGCGGTTGGTGCTGCTATAATTATGATTTACCCACAGTCCGAAACTACAGCAGCATGGGATTGTGCCCGTATGACGATAGATTCAATATATGTGAAGTTGCAAGCTGGCGCTCCGTTTGATTCTTTATGTATGGTCTATAATCAACATGAAAATCTTCGACAATCTCGTGGCGTATTGGGACCGATAGATAATGGATTGCCATATAGCCGCGACATAAAGGAGTCGTTGTTTAACTTGACTTCTGATGGAGCTTTTTCTAAGCCAATTCGTTTACCATACGGTTTTGCAATTATTCAGAGAATTTATGCAATGGAACTACCAGGTTTTGACGCATATAAAGTTGGTTACGAAAAGCGTATTGAATCAGATAAAAGCCGTAGTACATACATAAACAATCATTTTATAGATAAAATGAAAGAACAACTGCATTATAAGGAATATCGTGCAGAATTAGAACAGACTATGCAGTATGTTGACCAGTCTATCTTATTGGGAAAATGGACAAAACCTGCTTGTAAGGATGCTGTTTTGTTTGAAATCAATGGTGAAAAATATACTCGTGAAATATTTCTATCATATTTATCTGCAATACAAAAGAATCGTTTACAGGATGTTCACGACAAAGATATGTTAGTACGAATGCGTTTCGAAGATTTTGTTGTGCGCTCGTTGGAGTTATCTCAAATGCGTAACTTGCAAAAAAATGATAAGGATTTTCAATATACCATGCAGGAATATCATGATGGTATGATTGTCTATGACTTGTTTAATGAAGAGGTTGTACAAGAAGCCGCTCGCGATTCTGTTGGTATGCGTTTTTATTTTAATCAACATAAGGAGAATTATATGATAGAAGAACGAGAAGCCGATGCCACAATTTATATAAAAAATCATAAAGTTCATGATAAGGTTTTGAGTATGCTATATGAGCAACAAAACTGGTATTGGGGAGATAATCCTAAAGCAAAAAATGCAAAAAAAATGGCCTATTATGAATCTATAGGATCGCCTCAATTATATATTTTAAATATAATTAATGCAAAGACTCCTAATGCCATAGATGTCAGTACAAAAGAACCATTGCGCTTGCCTAATGACGTGATTAGTGAAGAATGTATTCGAATTCAAAAGTGTATTATGCCAAATGAGATTGCTGACTATGGTGATTCTCTTCGTGTAACATATTATAGTTTATCTCGTCGTCAACAAACAATAAATGAGGCAAAAAATCAGTTATTAATGGACTATCAACGTGAAGTTGAAGAAAAATGGATGAAAGAGGTAAAAAAACGTCATCAAGTTTATATAGATCAAGTTATATTTGATAAACTTGTTCAGTATTTACATTTGTATGTAGAAGAATAATGAAGTTATTTAAATTTTTACTCATATCGTTAGTTTTATGTGCAGCTTGTTCCTCAATAGAGGAAAGTGGTGATGAAGTGTTGGCTAAAACGGAGTCGCAGGTTCTTCTCAAAAAGGATGTACTATCTGCTTTGCCTATCTCTCTTTCGCCAGAAGACAGTGTGGAATTTATAAAGAGTTACGTAAACGATTGGTTGCATGTAAATGTGCTTTATGAAAAGGCAAATGATAATATTTCTGATGCAGGTGGTCAAATTGCGGAACAAATCGAAAGATTTCGTAAGGAATTGTATATCAATGCGTATGAACAATTATTCTTACAACAAAAATTAGACACGCTTATTCCACAGTCAGAGATTGATGCATATTACGAAAAACATAAAAATGAGTATATTCTTTCTGCTCCTGTGGTAAAACCAACATTGATAGTTTTTCCTATTCAAAAGAAACTAGAAATAGAGCAGGTTGAGAAACTATTCTTTTCTAAAAAAGCTGATGCCGAGGATGAATTGAAAGATTATTGTTTTGTGCATTGTCAAAAATTCTCTTTTGCGAATCAGTGGGTTGCGTTATCGTCTTTGACACAAGAACTGCCATTGGATATTCGTAATGAATCGTTGCAGGTTGGAAAGAATATGAAATTGCAAGACTCATTAAATGTGTATTTTGTTCGTATTGAGGACCAATTGAATGCGGGAAATAGAATGCCGGTAGAGTTGGCTCACGACAATATTGCTAAAATAATATTACAATCAAGAAAGGTAGAATTGCTTAAAAATATGCGTAATAAAGTTTATCAAGAAGCGGAGCATAAGAAGCAATTCGAAGTGTTTTATTAAAATTGAATTACTATGAATTATAAAAAGATAGTAAGTTTTTGTATTTGTTTTTGCTGTTTGAATGCAATCCTGTCTGCTCAAATTTTGGATCAGATTATCGTGGTTGTTGGTGATGATATGATTAAACAATCCGATGTTGACAATCAGCAAATGCTTTTGGAACAACAAGGCGAGAAATCAGATAAATGCACGATTTTCCGTGAAATGGTGATGCAGAAATTTTTAGTTGACCAAGCAAAAATCGATAGTATTGAAGTTTCTTCAGCTGAAGTAAACAAGGAAATCGATAGAAGAATTGCGGCTATTTCTGGTACCAAAGGTGGTTTAGCTCAATTGGAATCATTCTATGGCAAATCGGAGTTTGAAATTCGTAATGATTGGAAGCCGGTGATAAAAGATCAATTACTTGCTCAAAAGGAACAAAACTCAATTATTGGTGAAGTTGAGGTTTCTCCAAACGATGTTCGTTTGTTTTATAAAGAGCATCGCGATAGTATGCCTAAAATTCCTACTCGATATGAGTTTGCACAAATTGTGATTAAGCCAGAAGTTTCTGTTGAAGCAGACAAAGCCTTGCGTAAAAAATTAGAAGAAATTCGTCAGCGTGCAATTAATGGTGAGAACTTCTCGAAATTGGCTGTTTTGTATAGCGACGACACTGAGTCTGCTAAAATGGGTGGCTTGTTGGGTGACTATCTTTCTCGAGCAGAGTTAGTTCCAGAATTTGCTGCTGTTGCATTCCGCTTAAAAGAAGGTGAGATTTCCCGTATTGTAAAAACAGATTTTGGTTACCATATAATTCAAATGATTGAATTAAAAGGCGAAAAAGCAAAATTGAAACACATTTTGTTGAAACCACAAATAACTGTAGCAGAAATGCAGAAGACTTTTACTAAAGCCGACAGTGTTCGCAAGGCTATTTGTGATACTTTTTCGTTCGAAACTGCCGTGCAAAAATTTTCTTCTGACGAGAAAACGAACAAGAATGGTGGTTTGTATATGAATCCATATACAGGTACTTCAAAATTTGAAGAGGGAATGATAGAACCAACAATGTGGTACACCATTAAGTCAATGAAAGCAGGAGAAATCTCGGAACCATTCCTTTCGTATGACGACAAAGGTGCACAAGTATATAAAATCTTGAAACTCGTTTCATATTCTCCGGAACATACAGCTACTTTGGTGGAAGATTATTCCGATGTAAAGGAAATGGCTCTACAAGACAAAAAAGAGAAGACATTAAGTCAATGGATGACAAACAAAATGTCGCAAATTTTTATGTCTATAAAGTCAGAGGAGTATAAGGGCTGCGATTTGAAATTTGAATAAATTGTATGGAAGAACAATTCCTTCGTGTTGAAATGATGCTTGGCAAACAAGCATTGGAACGGTTTGCTTCGGTGAAAATCATTCAGTTTGGTGTCGGAGGAGTTGGAAGTTGGTGTTTGGAAAGCCTTGTACGTACAGGTTTTTCACATATTACCATTGTAGATTTTGACGAAGTCGTTCCTTCCAATATCAATCGACAATTACCAGCAACGACAAAAACTGTCGGTATGAAAAAAGCTGATGCTCTTGCGGAACGAATGAAGGAAATCAATCCCGATGTTGATATAATTGTCCGCAACGAAATGTATTCAGAGGAAAATGCTCATACATTTCCTTTGGCTGATTACGATGTCATTATAGATTGTATAGATTCGGTTCAATGCAAAATGCATTTAATTCGTGAAGCTACAAAAACCAATGCATTCTTTATCTCTTCCATGGGAGCGGCGTTAAAGATAGATCCTCTTCAAATTCGTGTCGATGATTTTTGGAATGTACATAACGATTTGTTTGCTAGAAGATTACGAAAGAATCTTCGTAAAGGTGAACTTCCTGCGAAATCGTTTCCTTGTGTATATAGCACCGAACAAGCGGCATACGAATCGCAGCTTATGCTCGTTGATGGTAAAAACAAACGCGTCAATGGTTCATTGGCTCACGTAACTGCTATTTTTGGATTTACAATAGCGGGAGAAATTTGTAAACATTTCAGTTTGAAATAAATACACTTAAGTTTTTTAATTGCGCAGTCAGTGCAACTTTATAGGTATGTGTTAGTCTATAAAATCAAATTGTACATTGTACAACATTGAAAATATTATACATTGCAATGTGTTTTAAGACTGATAATATGCGAAAATTTACCTTTCTCCTTCTTTCAATAGTAGTTAGTTTAAATGTATTTGCTGAAACATTAGAATTGGTTTCGTCAGAATATAATGGTCAATATTATTACCAAGGTGAGATTGCCATTGAAAATTATAAGAGCAATCCTTTTACCGGCTATTATGCTGTACCAAATACGATGAACAAGGTGACTTTCACCAACTTGTCAGCAAATGGGTACATAGGTGAATTACGTGTGAATATAGCCGATGTATCAATTGGTGCCAGTTTCTGGACTGAGTTAAACGAAGAATATGCTGTTGCTGTTCAAGATTTGGAAGCGAATCAGGTTGTTGGTTCTATTTCTGCAAAGATGTATGTAACACAAACAGCTCCAAATCCCCAAGAAGGCGACTATCATTTTGTAATTCAAGTATGGGATCGGGTAGAAGGTCTTGAAACACTTATGTTAACCTACGATGCAATTACTATTGAATATAATATTTCCGAAGAAGATGAGCTTGTAACAGAGTCTCAGGTACAATATTGCGAAGGTGCATCAGCTGTTGCGTTATCGGCAAAAGGTGCCGAAGGCGCTGTACTTACTTGGTACGATGCCGATAAAAATGTATTGCCAGCAGCACCAGTACCTTCAACCGAAGCTGTTGGTATGACAACATACTATGTCTCTCAAAAAGTCGGAGAAAATCCAGAGAGTGAACTTGTTCCAATACAAGTTATTGTAAAAGAGCAAACTGCGGCTCCAGTACTTTCAGGAAACGATATGTCTGTTTGTGCAGGTACGCCTGTATCTATTGTGGCTACAAGCGACAATCAAGTTGTTTGGATAAATAAAGATAATCAAATTGTAACAACAGATAAAACACTCAGTCAAACGGAAATGACTCCAGGAACAAAGTATTTCGGAGTATATGCTAAAAAAGAAAATGCTTGTAATAGTGATACAGTACCAGCTTCCTTTACAATTGTTCCGGTACCATATTTCACTTTGGCGGGAAGTACTTCTGCAGGTTTAAATGAGGAGCTAACATATACGATAAATTCTGAGTCATCTTTTGCTTCGTATGAATGGTATGTCGGTGACGAGAAACAGGACGAGACATCGGATTCGTTTACTATAGCTTTCTCCAAATCCGGTTCGTATGAGATAAAAGTGTTTGCACAAACAGAGGAAGGATGTTCTGCGACACAAAATTTAGGTGTATCTGTTTCTGCTGGCGAAAAATCTGCAAAACCGACTGTTGCTAATATTGAGTTATCGTATTGTCAGAATCAAAAGGCGTCTGCATTGGAAGCAGTTGCAAAAAGTGGTGCAACATTGATATGGTCGGATCAGTCTAATATGATTTTAGAAAATGCTCCTGTTCCAAATACTGAATATTCAGGCGTACAATATTATTTCGTGTCGCAAATAGAAGATGGTAAAGATGAGAGTGATAAGGTTCAGATTACGGTGACAGTTATCGAGGCGCCTATGGTCACATTGTCTGCTGCTGCGGCTTCGTATGTTGGCGATGAAGTTGAAATAACGGCGACATCGTCGGTTGCAAATGGATCATTCGTATGGTATTTAAATGGGGAGAAAATTGACGAAGAGGAAGTTGCAGAATATAATTTGAAGAAGACTTTCACATTCAATGAAGCAGGTTTACAAACCATAGCTATAGAAGAAACAACAGCAGAAAATGGTTGTTCTGCCTCTGCTACATTGCAATATAAGGTAAAAGCTCAACCAACAATTTCTTTCGATAGTGAAGAATACAGTGTAGAAATTGGTGAATCAATAACGATTCATCCTATTTATGTCGGTATCGATAATCTTTCTCAGTTAACTTGGACGCCAGACTATAGTTTATTCCAAATTACCATAAATAGCGAAGATGGTTCTGCTACATTGACAGCGGTAAATGCAGGTAATGGAACATTGACGTTGAAAGCAAATTATTATGATTCGGAAACGAATCAAACAATTTATCCTGAAGCTGAATGCGTAATTGTAGCAGTGAACAGTGCGGTAAGTGTTGCACCAAAAGTGACAAAAAAAGAATATGCTTTCTGCCAAGGTGCTGATGCAGCAGAATTAGTTGTTGAACCATCGGCAAATGGTACAATTCATTGGTATGATGCTTCGTATAATGCATTGAGTGCAGCTCCGGTAATAGAAACGAATGAAGTTGGAACGACATCATATTTTGTATCTCAAACAATCGGTACAAAAGAAGAGAGTGAAAAAGTAAAAATTTCTGTAAGTGTTTTACCTGCTCCATCAACGGAGCTTGTAACTTTTGCTCAAGGAAATAAAAACCAATTGGCAGAAACTGTTTATGTTGATTCTTTGGTGTCAATCACTGTAACATCTTTTGAAACGACAGATTCTTTTGTGTGGACAGAAAATGGTGTGGAAGTTGGTACAGATATTCAATATCAAACAGCATTCTCGGAAACGGGAACTTATGTGATAGGTGTAATACAAACAACTTCCGAAGGTTGTGCAAGTTCCGAAAAACTAACTGTCCGAGTAAAATCGCTTCCTTCGTTTGCTTTGGAAAATAAAGTTGTTACAATATACAAAGGTCAAAAAGTTACATTGCCAATACAGGAAACAGGTTGTGCAAAAGGCACTGTGACTTGGTCGTCTGCAAATAGTTCGATTATAGAGGTTAGTGAATCAGGCGAGTTCTCTGCATTGGCAGTGGGAACAACAAAATGTTATGCTACAAAGACATTTACAGATGAAGAAACTGGTTGGATTTTCACTTTGAAAGATTCTTGCGACGTGACTGTTGAGAATATGGTGGAAACAATTGCTTGTAAGGAAGAATCAATAGAAATGTTTGTTGGCGAACATATATTGTTAGATGCCGAAGTACATTCTATTCAAGGCGAAGACTATCGTGTAGAAGTGTCTGATCCAGATAAAGCGGAGGTTGTCGATAAAATGATTTCTGCTCTTGCCGAAGGCGAAATAAAGGCTTATGCAATTTGTACGACAAACGATAATTTGCGTGATACGGTTTCAATTCTTATAAAGAAATTTATTTCTGCAAAAGAGATTTCGTTACCAAGTATGATTACTATAAAAGAAGGTAGCGATACAACTTTGTCAGCGACAATCATTCCTGCTGATGCAAGTTATGTTGATGTTTTCTTTATGGAAAAGGACGATGATGTCATCACTGTTACTGCCGATGGAACTGTTCACGGTAAAGGTATGGGTACTTCAATAGTAACAGCATCAACTAAAGAAGGGCTACAAGCACAGACGTTAGTGTATGTAACATCGAGTGAAGACGATATCGTAAAAATTCAGTTGAATAGTGGCGAAAAGAATATATTCTTAAAAGTTGGCGAAACAAAAACAGTTTCTTGTAAAGTTTCGCCTGCAACTATTAAGGCAAACGACTTAAAATGGTCTGCTGGTGATAGCGAAATTGCCGAAGTTTCATCAAGTGGTGTTTTAACAGCGAAGAAAGTTGGCGAAATGTTCTTGTATGTTTCGTACAAAACATCAATAGACGAGAAAATAAATGTGTATGTAACAAATTCTAATGCGCCAACAATCTCGTATATTCCAACAGTTATGATGCAACAACCAGGTTCGCCTGCAGTTATTGATATGGAGGAATATGTTTACGATGATTCTACAGCAACAGATAAACTAGTATATTCATTTGAAACGAATGAACATATTGCGGTTCAAGTAGATGGAACCATAGCGACATTCTCGTTGAAAGACGCTGAATTTTTAGGAACGACAAGATTACAATTGTCGGTAAAAGATGCAGACAATTTAGTTACAACTCGTGTTGTAGAAATTCAGGTTGACCGTAAACCTAACGATGCTCCAGTTATTGCCTGTGACACTATTGTTGTACCATTTGGTAAGTATGTACAGTTAGTTAAATCGGATATAATCTATGATGACTATACTCCGTTTACTGAATTGAATATTAGTCTTTCGGCAGGTGATAATCTTGATGTGATTGAAAAAGCAAAGACTGTAAAATTGATGGCTGCCGAAACTGAATGGTCGGGGAATGAAGAATTACAAATAACAGTTACAGATGCTGAAGGTCTTTCTGCTTCAAAAAATATTACGGTGATTGTGCAACCTGCAGAAAATACACCTCCAACAATTCTTGAAATTCCAAGACAGTTTGAAACAGATTCTTCTTTGTTTAAAGACATTGATTTGTCGAAGTACGTCATAGACGATTTCACTTCTCCATCGGCAATTGTGTGGTCAGCTACTACATCGGAAAATGTTGCAGTAAAAATTGTCGGTAGTCGTGCCGAAATTTATGATTTGAACGCATATTGGCGTGGTGCCGAAGTGATTACATTCACTGCTATGGACCAAGGAGGTTTAACATCTAGTCGTAAGGTAACATTCTATAGAGAAATGGCTACAACTGAAGACGAACAACAATTTAGTTGGTATGGTAAACCTCAGATTAGTATCTATTCTTCTCGTTACTATGGAACTCCGGGAGAATCGTTCACACTTATAGGAACATATTATGGAACAGAATGTACTTGTCTTTGGGAAATTCCTGGTGTTGAATTGCAAGATCCGAATGCACTTATCCAAACATTAACATTTAATGAATTAGGTTACTATGATGTAACTTTCAAAGTACAATGGGAAGGGTCTGTTGACAATAAAGATTCGGTAAAAACAGAAATCGGTGTTGTTGGTGTCGCAAATCGTCATGAAGAATTATGTCTTGGTACAAGTGCCCAACTTTCTGCTACAGAAGGAATGGATTCGTATGTGTGGAGTAATGGTGCTACAAGTTCTTCAATTTATGTAGAACCAACAGTGTCGGGAAAATATACATTAATAATGAAAAAAGGACTGACTACTTTCCACGATACTGTTGATGTTCGTGTTTCTATTCCTGTACAATTGCCAAAAGATTCGGTAATGTGTGCTGGTACAACCTATATGCTTCAAACCCAAGGAGAGTATGATTCATATACTTGGAATACTGGAGCAACTTCTCGTTCCATTGAAATTCCTGCAGCTGTTGCAACATACAAGGTTGTTACTACAGACGATATGGGTTGTGAAAGTAGTGCTTCGTTTAAAGTTACAAAGGTAAATGAGTTACCAAAACTAGATTTAGGTGGCGACAAAACTATGTGCGACAAGCAAACGCTTACGTTGGATGCTGGTGCGGGTTATGTGTACGATTGGAACATAACAAAACCGAACTCGTCATTAGTTATTGATAGTGTTCAGACTATTACATTGGATTCTTCTGCTTATGTAACGGTAAAAATTACCGATAACAATATGTGTGAGAGCTTCGATACAGTGAATGTAACATTCACGTATCCATATCCTGAACCGATAGGTGTTGTAACGTATGCTGAAACTAATAACAATATTATTGTTGCTTGGGAGCGAACTGCTGGTATGAATACAGAAAAATATCGTGTAGAACGACAGGTTACTAACGACAGTTGGGAAATGGTTGGTGAACCTGTTCCTTTCAGTGAATTTGGAATTGTTGTAGATGATGCAGCAAACTTCGAAAAACGTGCGTATAAATATCGTTTGGTTACAACAGATGGTTGTGGGAATGAAGCAATAAGTGGCGAATATCGTTCGTCATATTTGCAAGCAACAAAGACGGCTGAAGGTAAGTTAGCATTGAATTGGTGGACATATAAATCAGCGAAAGAAGATGATGTGGTTGGTTGTTATTTGATGCAAGTTCCTACTGCTGAACCTAATACGCCAAATATGCAGGAACCTTCAAACGAAATGAAAGCAGGTTTAAATGACTATAATGTTGTAGAATCGTTCGATGCAACTGAAGATTTTGTTGGTTGGACTGACGTTGATGGTATTTTTAAACCAGGAGATGTTCTTCGTGTTGGTTTCGCATTAAAAGAAACAATATACGAGAATGCTATAAAAGACGCAGATGGAAACATCGTAGAATATCAGAACTCGAAATCGGAATCAGGTCCGTTCTCACTTGCTATTAGTAATATCGCCGAAGTTGAAAATGCTGATGCTATAGAAGATTTGTTCCCGGCAACAGTCGCTGTTTATCCTACAGTCGTAACAACAAGTGTTTCAGTTGCCATTGTATCTGATAATAGTGCTGAATTCCAAATAGAACTTATAAATGCTCAAGGAACAGTTATAGAAAAACGTACTATAGAATCAAACAACAAAGCTATGCTACAAATTCCAATGGAACAATATAGCCAAGGACTATATACCGTAAAGATTTCAACGAATAATTGTTCAAAATCAGTAAAGATTATTAAATAGCAATATAGATTTTATCAATAAGAAAAAGGAAGGTTTTTCGCCTTCCTTTTTTGTTTTCCCATAAAATAAAGTCGCCAGGGATTTTTTGTAAAGAGATGATTTTTGTAAAAATTACAAAGATAACAATCTTTGCTGAAATGATGAAAAACTTTTTTCTAAAACATTGTATTTTGTCAATATAATTGTATTTTTCCAACGATTTTCGCACATTTTAGAGTGCGAATAGTGGTGTGTAATTAATACAAATAACAATATGAAGAGATTTTTACTATTTCTCACAACAATGTTTGTTGTTCTTGCCAGTATGGCTCAAACAAAAGAAATTGAGTATTCAACATCGGATCCGATTTTTGTCAATATTTGCGCAGGAACAGAGTTTCAGTTTTCGTTGGTAATACCAGCAGGTAGTTCCAATATGTATCCAAGTGACATACGTTATGAGGGTTCAGAAGTTGACTTTTCTATCAAGTATGATAGTGTTAGTCATGAAATGTCTGGTTTTGCAAATTCTGCTGGCTCTTATTCTTGTACATTATTGTTGAACTCGAACGAGGTTGGCATTTTAAAGTTTACAGCTAATAACGGTCCTGATTTTATTGTATCACATAAGTCGTTGGATTGTTTGGTTGATGAAATCCAAAACTTTAATTGTTATATGGGTGTTGACTGTGCAATTAACTGGGTTTGTGATGATGCAAATTGGCACACGGATATGAACGATGCTGATAATAGAAGTGTGTATGCCTCATTTTCAACTCTTGGAGAACATCTTGTAATTGCTACTGCAACTGATGCTAACGGTTGTTCAACAGTGGATACAACCATAGTAACGACATATCTTCATAAAGCAGAATCTGTTGATTTGTTATATGTGAATTATAATGATGTGATAGTAGCAGAAGGTGCATCTTCGGCAGCATCTATAGAATTTAGTTCGGATTTCAATGAAAAATTTGCTTCAAAGAATTATGAATTCTTTATCGAAAGATATGGAGAGTATTCTACTCTATCTTCTGATAATATTGAGATAAAAGGTAATTTCGTAAATATAAATTTCCCTGAATTAGATGAAGGTTCATATACATACGGATTGAGAATTTTATCTATTATGGAAGGAACGGAATCAAGTCCTGTGTTCTCTGCAGATTTGACGGTAAAATCTACTTGTAGTGTTGAGTACAAAACTCCAGTGGAAACTTTTGTTTCTGTTCCTGCTGAAATTACCGTTCTTGGTATGCAGGAAAACATGATAATTGAAATTGATGGCGCAACTGCTATTACAGTTCCGGAATCTGAAATTCCAGCAGGTCGTACGCTTGCCCGTTTTTCTATAACAGTTGATGAAATAGGTGAAAATAGTCATAATATAACTTGGAAAACAGCAGATCTAACTTGTTCTGATTGGGGTTCTATCCTTATCGCAACAAAAAAGAAATTAGAAGCACCTGTATTAACACAAAAATCGGTTACTATTTGTTTGGAAGGAGTTTCCGATGAAGATGAAATAGACCTAAATTCTTATGTACAGAAAACTACAACAAGTGAAGATACTTATTTGGAATGGTATATATATAATGAGTCTGAAAATATTCCTTTAGAAACATCAATAGTATCAAAGAATCAAATTGGTAAGATTACGTATTTGGCTCAATATGTTTCGTATGGCAATGCTCTTATTATTCCAAGTGATAGTGTCGCATTGACATTTAATTTCGTTAGCCCATACGAAATGTATGTTGAATTTGATGCTCCAGAAGAAGTGTCTTTGTCTGATGGCGCAGTTGTTACAGTCATGACATCGGGTGCGTATCTTGATGGTTGTACAACCGAATGGATTTGCGATGGAGTAGAGTTTACTGCAATTAGTGATGCTGATAAAGATCCAGGAAAGGAAAAGAAATTACTTGCATTCAAGTCTGCTGGTCTATATGAATTGAAGGTAACAACGACTTTAACTGGTACAGCTTGTGTTGCAGAAGGTTCTGTGCAAATTTTGGTAAAAGGTAACCTTCCTACTCCAAAAGTTGCAGAAAAAATAACTATTTGTAAGTCTGATTTAGCAGGTGGAGAAAAATCGTTGTCTAACTATATTGAGTACAACAGCGATATTAACTCGGAATTGCAATTCTATAATGCAACAACAAAAGATACACTTACGGATGTAATCTTATCACCTGCAACAGAGGCTGGATTGTATAATTATAGTGTGTGGTGTATTTCACACGATGATTTATATGTTTCGAGTGATGTTGTTTCATTTAGCGTGGAAGTAATAAATGTTGCAGCTCCTGAGGTAACTCCAGAAAGCGCGATACTTTGTTCTGCGGCAGATTCGGTACAATTTAGTGCAAAATCAAGTAACACAATTATATGGTACACTGATGAATATGCAGATTTATCTGACTCTACTCAATATAGA
>JAZLFM010000036.1:0-28145 GCA_045615765.1 Bacteroidales bacterium | reverse complement strand
CTTTCCATGTTCAGGATAAGGAGCTTCTTCAGGCCAAACAGATGAATTAGAATTAATTGAAAATGTAAAATCTTCTTTATTTTCATAGCAAATTCTATTCTTTATATAATCATCAGCTGTTTCGTCATTTTGAGACCAGTCCTTTTTAGTCTTTTTCTTGATTTCCTCCCTAACCGATTCGAGAGTTTGTAGATCTCTCGCGTCCGATATTTTTCCGAAATTCTTCATATTTTTTTAGTTTTTACTTATTCCAACAAATTTTATCGAATTATATATGCAAACAGAATGCACATGACAAATACCAACACAACAAACACTACTATATGCCCTCTTGCTTGTTCGACTTGAACCACGGGAACATCTACACTAGCCGATGCTGTGATAGGTATAGAATCCGGCAATTGTTCTACGGCCAGGTTAACACCTTCGTCGGTTTTTATTAATGTTGCTTTAGCATTGCCTGCTGTTGCTTCAGCTATTACATCGCCAGGATTAGCCTTTAGATAGACTGTATCATGTATATGAACGGTATCTTGCGCAGCTTCAATATAGATAGTATCATGAACAGTTACCATGATTGTTTTGGAAGTGGCCGCAAGCTCTGGGTGATTTGTCACAATCCTGTTGAGCCGTTTTTGCGGACAGCAAGCTACCAATATCGATACTATGAATATTATGAGAAACCGTTTCATTTTTTTACTATTGACTTCTTTTCTAATTGCCATAATCACTTCATTTTTTCCAATTGTTCTTTCAATTCGGCTACATCGGCACGCAATGAAGCATTTTCGCTTCGTAACTCTATTATTTCATCAAGCTGCTGTTTATTCTTCTCAACGAGCATGTTAATGGTCTCCTGCATTTGCTTTAGCGAATCGTTCAAACCGTCCATAAGAGTTTTTTCACGCTGGCGTGATGCAGCAATCCAACTAACAATACCTGTAATTGGAGTCAGAACATAACCTGCCCATTGAAATAGAATATCGTTCATAAACTATTTTTTTGAATAGCCTAACTGTTTTGATGCTTGCTTAATACAATCAGTCCATTTTTTGTTATAGACAGTTTGTGTGTTTTTTGTTTTCACACCGCTTTTCTTACGGATGTCTTTTGCCAAAGTTGTAATTTTTTTCAACTGGCCTTTTGTAAGTTTCTTTCCCATTTTGAACTATTTTTTATGTTTTACATAATATACGATTGAACCAACAATCACTACAACACAAGTAATGATTACCCCCCATGGAGTGACCTTTTCTACTTTGTCTGCCGGTATAGAAATCAATTCGTTTACACCAAGATCTTTAGCGTCAACCGAAACTAATTCCTTGTCTCCTTGAATGATTTTGTCGCCATATACAATTGTTCCCTTTGGAACTTTCACTGATTTGTTTCGAGTGTACGAACCTTCTTTATAAGTATCGTACACAACAGTTACATCTTCGGTAACGTAGAACTTCTTAAATGGATTTTTCATCTTTTTTACAATAAATATTATACAATTCGTTAATTACAGTTCCGTAGTTTTTCTCTTTGTTCCCACCTTGCCAATGGTCGAATGTATTATGATCTAATTCCTCAACCGACAATCCATAGAATTGAGAAAGAAGCGAAATATTAAATTCTTCTACTCCAACCAGATAAGCCATAGTTTTATCCTGGTCTTTTATCTGTTTTTGGCAGATTTGTACGGCGTGGTCAAATAACTCCTTAAATACATCTATGTTATAGCCACCCAAAAGTCCACTACAAATAAGTTTTTCCGGTATTTTGTTCGTATCTAGGATAGAAATCTCCGTAAACGGTTTTACTAATGAATACGGACGAAGCATTTCTGTTATAATATCACCATGTTCCGGAATAGAAAACCCGTCATGAAAAAAGGTGTCGAAATCAACATGGAGAAACGCTTCTTTTTGCATGCTATATGCAAGCAACTTTCCAAAGTTCCAATACTTAAAATCAACCTCATATTTATCTGGATCCATAAGACAATACTCATCGAATTGGAACCCATTTTGTCTAAAATAGTTTATGCCATACAAATCAGCATACAAAACAACCGGCAATCCTATTTTTTTTGCTGAACACACCGAGAGTTCCGCCATTTTCCTGAAAAATGGTGTTGGCGAGATTCTACCGCCTTTTGTATCGAAACTATATATTATTCTCATTGGTTTATTTTTAATTAAGAACAACTGTACCAGAAAATGATTCCGTAAATGTTATTGTTATTTGAGAACGGCTATCAAAATGTACATCTGCAAGAACTTGGTTTCCATCGTTATCAATGATGGTTACAGATGGATATTTGTTAAGCAAATGATTTATTTGGACCATAGTCTCGTTGACAATAGAGTATTCGCTTGTTTGTCCAGACACAGGATAAAATACAGGTAAACCAGGATCAAACCCACCAACGAGTTCATCGCTTTCTTTACCAGGTACTACACCGATATTAGCCTTATCTAATTGATTCCATCTACAGGTGAAGAAGTACCTATCCTTCGAATATACTCTCGCATACAATTCGTATGTAAGCAATGTCTTTGTATGAGCTGTTTTTATAAGCTTTATTTCATCTTGCAATATGCCATACGATGAGTCAAATACCATTTCCTGAAGATTACCGCCTGTATCAATCGAGCATAACGACAAGAATATTGTAGCTTCTTTTACCCCCAAATGTTCTCTATGACTATATGGCATAGCATTGCAACGCATTAAATGGAGCATGGCAACCAAATTGTGCCCAATATTAGAACCTACCGCAATATTGAACTGTGCTATTTTCGCCCAATAAGTTCCACCACTTATCGGAGTTGCTCCATAGAATAACTCTCCAGTTGCCGGATTGGAACCTCCTCCATCTCCACCAACTAAATCTAAATTCCCTGTTATTGGATTAAAGTCTAATTTCATAATATCTTATTCTAATGTTACAACATCTTCACGCACATAACCAATGGTATATTTTTGTGTACCAACAGTAGCGGAATTTGTCAGTTGTATTCTATACCAGTTTTTACCGTCTTTGTTACCATTTTCGTCAATACCAGGGACCACTTCCAGCACTTTTCCAAGCTTACCTGTTGCATCCTGTTTAATTATCATAGTAGAAGTTCCCTGTCCACGACGAATATTCACGCCATTTGGATTTTTTGCAACGGCTGTTCTACCGATTATGGAATCACTATCGTTGTTTAGTGGCGTAATTCCTTCGTCTTCTTTTTTAGAAAAAACATAGAATAACAATAATGCAATTATGACGATTGCCGGTAATATGTACAATAAATTTTTCATGACTATATCGATAAAGAATAATCTAAAGAAGCTCTTTGAGCCCAGTCGTTTACTTGCTCCTTCATTCCGTTAGCCCATGTTGTAATCCAACTCTCCGTATCACCGTTTTTTGAGTACTCAACTCTTTTGATTGCACACTTGGACAAATCACCATGATCAGGGAAACCCATATAGATGATGCTTGAAGTGTCGCTTTTTTTTACCTGCTCAACTAAAGGAGCAGAAAGAGCCTGTACTAATTCACTTGAATAGCTAAAATTTCCCATAGTTTTTATTGTTTAATTACGATTACGGCCAAGATGCAGACAAGTACTGCCGCAGTGGCCAAAGCTGAAATGTTTAATACCTTCATATCGTTTTTTTTTTATCCAATTCTTGCAAATTGTACCTGTTAATTATACTCATGATGCTTGAAGCATAAGATGTTGCTGTTGCATACCCAGCTTTTTGCAATGCCTCTGCCTGTTCTTTTGGAGTTGTTTTCGTGTACGCTTCTTTGTATCGACTAAGCGACAATAGCAATTTCGCCCTATCGGCAAAACTATCTGAAGGAGTATCGTACACTCGGAAATTTGCATTAACAGAAACAACCTGACCATTAAGAACCTCCTTTGTTGGAAGGCTTACAGTTTTTCCTGTCCAACTACTTCCTGCCTTGATTCCAAAATAATTGTTGTATTTATTGGAAAGAACAGAACCACCGGACAAAACACCTGATTCTAGAATTGCCTGTGCAGCAAAAACACTTGCCAACATTCCTCCACGAGCATTCGATGTTGCTAACGATTTTATGTCTTCTAGTGTCAACGCCATAATTATTTAATCATTTTGTTTCCTACAATAAGAACTGTTCCTACAACAAGAATAAGAATCGCTACTGTAACCATACTTGAAGTCGATAAATAGACTTCTGTATTTACTGTTGGCAGTTCACCATTTTTCAGGTTCTGCATGAATTTAGAATTTAAGAAATCGTTCATTGTTTATGCTATTAACTTTTTATACTCTCGTTTGGTTATGCTGGCTTTACCTGTAACAGACACCAATAAACTTTCTGTTTTAGTACCAAAAATTCCATCTTCCTGAATCGTGATTCCGGAAGTATTTTTTTTGTTTAAGGCGGCCTGCAATTTTTTCACTTCTTCCCCTTGACTTCCTTGCTGAAGCGGGAATATTCCATTATCGTCGCTGTTTTTCAATAGAAACACTACGACAAAAACAGCGATAACAACAAAAACTATAGATACTATGGCAATATTTCTTTTCATAATTAGAATGAATATACAATTTGTCGTGATTCAAGAATTGCATTAACCGTATCGATCTCGTCATTATTTAAATCATCGTGGAGCCAATCTGCAAGCGATTCATTTTCGTCTTCAATATCTGAAAATGCAACCTCCAACATCAAAATATCATCGATGGTGTTCATTTTCTTGAACACATTATAAATAGCATCTTCATTTGTGAAAAGTCCATCCATTGCGGCAAACAACTTTTTTGCAAATACAGTATATTGACTTTCACCGTAACTGAGATTATTTTTGTTTATACGTCTGTTCAGATCATTGTTACGTCTCCGTTCACGCAAACGTCCGACCCATTTTTCACCATAATGGAAAGCGACATAGATGACAACGATCACCAACAGTACAACTATACCATACTTGATAGCTTTTTCTTTCATAAATATTATTTTTTTGTAATATCCGATTCTAATGCAAATACTTCATCATGGCGTATTAGCCATTCATAAACAGGAGTTTCCAATTTTATTTTACACCAAACATTACCTTCTGCATCCGTAGATTTACCAACGACTTCCCCCAGAGAACCTTTTGCATCTTTTTTAATAATATTATCTATCAGTCCATCGTCTATTTCAGCAGAACTTCGTAAAGCAACCTTACCGACACATTGTACACGTGTGCCAACTTTAATTACTTCGTTGTTAGTTCCAGGAGTATCTTTTCCTGGATCAGTATTTCCGTACTGATTACCTCCATCATCACCAAACATCTTTTTATAACAGAAAAAAGCTGTTATTGCAACTATGATGTAAAGCAAAGCAATAAGTAAAAATTCTTTTTGTTTCATTTTCTATTTTGTTTTTTGTCTATAGATAAAAAATCCGATAACTACTACTGCAAGAGCAACAACTACAACAATACTAGTATTTGAATTTTCCGATTCATTGGATTGGCTTTCTATTTTGACAATCTTCTCCTGGAGTTCGCTATTGATTTTGGCAACCTCCAACTGTGCATTTGCATTCATTTCTGTACGCTTATTGGCAGCAACATTGTTTATTGCAGAGACTCCAATCTGTGAAGCAGCCGCTATAGCACTTGATAACCATTCCATAACTCTATTTTTTACTTGCCATAAACAATAAAGCTACAACCACAATTCCTACTACCACGATAAGGATAGTATTTGTATTGTCTGATGTGTCTTCATATCCGGAAAGTCTAGCGTTTAATTCGCTTTGCGTTTTTTCAAGTTCCTTCTGGGTCTCCTCAGCAGTCTTTTGTTGTTTGCTTACAGATATTGCTTCTACAACAGTAGAAACAACACTACCAACAGTTGAAGCCAAACCTGAAAAAAACGCTTGGCGTTTCTCTTTTTTCATCTGCTTTTCAGTATCTGCAATAACTTTTTGTCCGGCATCTGATTTAAGATAGTCCTGGAACTCTTGGCTTTCTTCTACTTCCTCATCTTGATAAGAGTTTAAAATATCGTCTATACCCATGCTTAATTATTTTTTAGAAAATATAATACTACACACACCACTACTACACCAACGAAAACAAATTTCAATGTCTGTTTGGTCTGTTCTTTTTTTCGGTTAAGCGCTTCCTGTTCCTTGGCATTTAGTTCGTCTTTTAGATCTTCTGTAACAGCAGCAGCTTCCAATAAAGAAAGTTGCTGTTCTATTGCTTCAGCATTAGCCTTTTCCGCATCGGATTTCGATGCCATATTTTTGCCAGCCGCTGTTTGCAATGCACCTGCTCCAGAAACAGCAGCTCCTATTGGCGCTGCTATACCAGTTGCAGTAAGCGCACCACCGACAAGTGTGGCAATACCACCACTAATTTTCAGGAATGTTCCGTTTTTATTGAAGTTCTTAATGTCTTCATCGCCAGGAAGAATAGAATTGAAAATATCCAGAACCGACTTTGCTTTTTCGTTACCTTGGTTAAACTCTGTCTCGAAAACCTTACGCAACAAATTTTCTGCCCTATCCCTCTGTTCATAGTCTGTAAATGGAATAGCTTCATAGAATGCTTTAAGCATTGCAATTGAAGACTCTCCAAGACCCAACAGATGTTCAAAAGCCCATTCATCAGCAGCCTTTTCTCCCTTTTGTTCTGCATTCAAATGTCCTAACTCGTGCATGATTACAAAACGACGAGAGTTTTCTCCAAGTTTTTGAAATAAATCTTCGTTGATGTACAATACACCAGTATTTACATTGACGGCTGCAGGACCTTCAAGCCAAAGTACAGTTTGTATGTCGGTAAAATTTCTCATCTATCGTCTTACATATAAATGTCCGGCATAATCCCCCTTACGTACCCATTTGTTCAAACCAACACGAACATAGCTTCCTGTAACCTTATCGATTGTTCCTACAACCCAAGACACGTCCGAACTACCTGTTAGTGTTTTATTCACTTTAGCAGTACCGCTATTGCTTTTCAACAAAGCTACTTTATCGATACCTTCCGCAAATAATTTCTCACCATTTGCAGCTGTTACTCCTGAAGCATTCAAATAGTATTTTTTACCAATTGTCGCAGCTAATGCTGCAGAATTTGAAGTAACTGAACTATCTGATGGAGTTGAACTGCTACCAGAAGATGTTTTTCCTGCCGTTGAGCCACTTTTACTGCTTGTATTTTCATTTCCTGATTGAACTTCATCTGATACACCAAAGAAGAAATAATAACATGCAATGATTACAACCAACACGGCAACGATTATCAAAGCTTTCTTTTTATCCATGATTACTATTTTTTTAATTTACGAGCAACAACAAATACAACCACACACAAAACAACAACACCAACAAATACGACAATAGATGTTTTATCATCCGATTCTTCGCTTGTTTGGTTGGTTTCCACAACATTATCAGGATTTTCAAATGTTTCAAGCCAATTTCTTAAAGTATCGCTCGTGTCTTTAATATTTGAAAGAATTTCCTCCGAAGTTAAACCATCATTACCGAGAAAAGAAGCAAAAGACGACGCAAGCATCTTGTTCACATCTACAGCAACCTCGTCACCATACATTCCATACGCACGAACTATTTCTTTTTCGGGGTGTGAGCTTTCTGCATCACAGTTATACTTGTGAAAAAAAGAACGCCAACTTTCGGGGTTGGCGTTCAATGATTTTTCGATCAGTCCCCGCAATTCGGAGAATTTACTCATAACTTAAAGATTACTACTTTGTGTTATTTTCAATCATTTTACGGAATGACGCACGGTCCTTGTAGTAAAGAGTCACCGTTTCACGATATTTGGCTCCTACTTTAACAATCATTGCACAGTCTTTACCCAAAACAATGCCAAGGCCTGACAAATCGATAGAAACGAGTTTGTCATTGTTGTTGCTTTCATCCTTGTAAGAAGAAGGGATGATTTTGGCAACTGTAACACGACCTTGTGGTTTGTATTGCACGATGTGGATAGGTTCATCCAACTGAGCAATATCAGATGCCGCAATTTTCATACCTACAAGACGACAAGGAGTTTCAGTCAACATTGCACAAACATCGTCTGCCGAACAGTTTTTACCTGTTGCAGTAACTTCTTTACCTGATGTTGAGTCAAGTGTTCCTTCAGCTAGGAATAAATCGACAGTGTTACCGTCTGCATCCTTCATTTTAGAAACTTCAGCATACCACGCCTTGTTCAAAGCGATTCTTTTTGCCGCAGTTGCAGATGTTCCTGCATTTGAAAGCTCAACCGCAACTGATTCGTTTGCAAATGGATCTTGGCTTCCGTTAAAATTTTCAATACCTAATAATTCTTTATTCATGACACAAATTTTAAATGTTCTACTTCACAATTCTACGAGCTAAAGATTTCGTACCTAAGAAACCTGTAACTTCTCCTTCGTCTTTCTTGTTTTCAGCAACTTCTTTTTCGTCTGCTACATTCTTGATGAACATAGTTGACCATACTGTTGTACCAACAAGAATTACTAGAATAACAATCAATAAGATGTTAGCTGTTTTAATCGAGTTCATAATTCTTTTTTTTAGTTCAGTTTTAATTTCACGCAATAATACAAGCACGGTAATTCATGGTTTTCCGATAGTGCACAATAAGGAACAATAATGCACGATAAACAAAAAAAGAAGCCAGCCCCACAATTGGAACTGGCTTCTTTTGAATACAACGCCACAAGAAAAACTATTTGTCTCTATAATGTCCTAACAAACTAAACACTTCTACCGTAACAATATTATTATTTATTGAATAGATCATTCTATTCTTTTGGTCAATTCTTCGCGAATAATACCCCAAAAGATCACCTTGCAAAGGTTCCGGTTTACCTGTACCTGTTTTGGGATGCTCTTTAAGTTCTGCAAAAAGTTTCTGGATTTTACGCAATGCCGTAACATTACCTGTTTTTTTGTAAAAATCAAGATGCTTTACCGCCAATTCAGTTACAACAAGTTGATACATAGATTATAAATTACCAAAGTATTTTTTTTCCATTTCTTCAGAGAACACGTATTTTTTACCTTTTTCGGCATCTTTTATTTTTTTGACAAAATCCTTGTTGTAGTTTTCGCCACTTTTTACCTTAAAAAAGTTTGTCGCAAGAATAACATCAAGAAATTTTTTAACATTGCTGTTTCTTGCATCATATTCTAATGTAATTGTTGCCATAGTTTATATTTTTCACAAATGTAAGAAAAAATATACAGCAAACGAAACGCAATCCTATAATGATTCCCAATACAAAATATAATACGCTTCAGATAATCAAAAACAACCATCTGCCATTTTCCTGTAAAAATATCTGTCTGTTTCAGTTTCAGCGTGCATTAATTTGTCCAAGTTGCATTCATACCATTTTCTAAATTGCTTGTATAAGAATAAAAATAACTTCTTTTTCATAATTCAATAATTATACAGTAGTGTTTTGCAAGCGATTCTACCTGTGCCGGTGTAAGCAACTTGCTATATTTATTGTAATTGGTAAATAACGGATCAAGGCTGGAGATTCTTTCGGAAATCCATTTTGTAAGAGTTTTTCGTGAAACTCCAGCCAATTCGGCAAGTTCATATTTGTACATTGCTTTCATTGAATACGAATCCATTTATTGTAATGTGGGTTTGTTTTTCCTTTCTCGTTCACTTCCTTAACAGTCTGCGAAAGAACTGAAAGCACCTCCTGAGACATACAGTTTTTACGTTTCTCCGGCGTGTCACTTATTGGCATTATAATATAGTCAGTAATGAAAGTAAACAACTTAGGCGGAATTTCCGAGAAACCGTGTGCTGTAAATATAACATCAAGCATCCTTTGACGGCGACGAAGCAAAAACAATCTTACGTGTGAATATTCAAAATTTGCAGGAACATAAGCCCGGCAGTCATCCATACAAATCATTGCATTATGAAAATTGTTATAGATATAGCGAAAATCTTCATCTTCTCTGTATATATGATGCTTTATTCCCTTGAAATTACATTTTTCACGGTTTTTGATGTCTGCCTCAATAGTTCTGTCTGTCCAGTTGTCTGGCTGTGGCTGTACAAATAATCCTGTTCCAGCCGCAGTCATAAACTCAACGGCAACAGTTGATTTACCAGAACCCGGCTTACCAACTATGCAAATACATTTTGCCGTTCTGCCTGGGTGTGGCTTATCTGGAAGTATTGGTGCTATTTCTTGCTCATTGTTCATCTTTTTTCTCTTCAAGATGTGCTAATTCACGGCGTAAACGCTCGTTTTCAAGTTCTTGCTGCTTAATTATCTTTTCATCTTCTTCTATTCGTTGTCTTGCTTTTCGTATGCTTACAGCTGTTTTCAATTTTAATCCATAAATTAATACAACTGCAATTACTGCTGCTAACCATGGAGGCATCTGTTTCGACGGATCAGGAAAAACTGCTGCCCAATATTCACGCATTTCTGCTTTTTCGTCGTTATCGGCAGAAAAATCTGTTTCTCCATCGTCATCTGCTATTGCAGACAGTGTTATATTCATAACTCTGTCGATTGAATTAGTAAGAAACATAGCCGTATTGGCCGATAATACACGACTGTTTTTCGGTGTTGTTATTTCTTCTTCGGGAAACTGTTCAACATCGTCGTATTCCTGTTTAGGACTGCTTATTTCGTTTGCAAGAGAACGGTAATCCTCAACACTTCCAGTCGAAAACGAATATCCTGGCGTTTCGGTAGGAGTTTCTAGAATGGATGCAGAAGTACCTCCTCCAAACATTTCTTCTGGTGTCATTTTAACGCTCCTTCTATAAGTTCTAAACCTAATTCATATAAAGGTTTCGTTTCGATTACACGAACAACCTTATTATCTGCATCAAGTGCAACTACAGAATAGTTTACACTTCCGTCGGGAACAGAGAAAACCATTGCAATTATTCTTGCTTCTCCTGGTTGCTTTTCGTAACCAGAAAGCGTTTCCATAAAAGTTTTTTCAATGCCTTTTCTGTTCTCTACAAGCAATCTTTTAGCCTCACGAATTAGAGGCTTTTGTAACATTCCTAATCCTCCCATAGTTATTCTTTTGTATATCGAGACATTATTACTCTGAACTCATCTTTGCTAATCACAAACGGATAAGCGAAATCTGATGGTCGTTTTGCTGTGTATTTAACAAACAAATCAACCAAAAGTATTGCAGGTGTCAAATCAGGAACACCAAATTTCTCACGGAGACGATTTACCGTTACCTGAATTAATTCGTCTGCCATTGGTGGTAAATACACTTTGTAAACGCCTTTTTCCAGATTTGAATTAGATAGTTCCAATGCTTGTAACTTCGCAGTAGTTTCCTTGGCAATTTGTTCCCATTTTTTACATTCTGCAACAGTATCTGTATATTTTTTGTCCAAATCTGAATACATACTGTTTACTCCTTCGAGTTCCTGGTTTACGGCCAGACGTTCAGCCTCAATGGCGTCAATTTTACCACGAAGAGCCTCTATTTCTTCTAAAGAAGATTTATCGACAGGCATGTGGTCGCAATCGTCAATAATTTCTTCAATAACCTGGACTGTTGTTTTTGAACTTTCTTCATCCGGATCTATTTCGTTGAACTTGTTACGGATTTTATCCGTAAACCTTCCGGAAAAGGTTGTTTTTTTATCGTATTTCATAGCTGTTTATAAAAATAATAATTCATTATTTTACTTTAACATTAATTTTAAATTACTACATTTGTCTTGTTTTGTTAGGGAGTATCTAACATGTAAAATTGTAAATGAGTGCAGTACTTACAATTCCACCCAAAAAACCACTATTTTTTTAGTGGTTTTTTTGTTATATCAAACGAAGTTAAAAGCAGCTGCTTTTCCACTCCATCCCATTCTCTTTTTACAACAAAACGGAAGTTCTTACTTTCAAACACATATTTTTTAATATCAGACTTTTTCAGGCTTATTTCACCATATTGCACAACAATGGGAATAAAATCTTCAATTTTGAATCCTAACTCATTGATTGTTTTTTCGTGTTTATCAATTATGTGAGACAAACCAAAACCAAGGTGCTTTTTTGCATCGGTAACTTCGCCCCATACAATATCAATATCTCCAATATCGTCTCTATGCAAAGCGGCAATACATTCGCCTCGTTTATGTTTTTTCAAGAATAAAATCGCTTCCTTTGGCTTATTTTTGAATTGCAAAAATTGTTCTCCAAATACACCAGCTAAATTCTTTTTCTGATTACTATTTTTTTCATTCATCCTGTGAATACTATTTTCTGCCATTTATTTACGCATATACATTTGAAAAACAACAACTTTACAGGCTTTTCACAAGGTATTACAGTGTTGTAAATTGATTTTACAACACCGTAAACACCTTTTTACAAAGAGTAAATTTTCTTTCATAAAAGTAGAAAGTAGATTTTGTTTAATTACAACATGTACACACGTTTTTACACTTTGTAACAAACTGAAAATCAATCACTATTAAAATTTAATTGCGGAGTATTTGCAATTTAATTAATAGCTTGCAGTTTTACAGACGTTTCGTAAAACATGCTACCACTAAATACGATTTGTTAAGAAAAACTAAGATTTGTAACATGAGACAGAACACATGTTACTTTTTTGCTGATTTTTTAACAATTTATTTTTTTTGAAAAAATAAATTTTCAATACCCCTAAAATTTGTTACAAATGTTACAAATTACTTAAATTATTGATTATCAACAAATTAAGTAATTTTATTGTTTTTTATTAAAATATTGACATTCAACATTTTACAAAAATGTAACAATGTAACAAAATTTGTAACAAGTTTGTTACATCCTGTTACAGTCAAAAATACAAATTGTTCATTTTCAGTATTTTATGTATTTTTCTCTTTGTTTGTAACATTTGTAACAATTTTCAAAAAAATGTTACATTATAAAATACTCATTTTCAGTTATTTATAAAGATTGTAACATTTGTAACAAATGTAACAAGGTTTGCAAAAATTTTTTCGTAAAAAACGAAGGCCAGGCAACAAAAAAGCCAGCTCCGTTTTGGAACTGGCTTTTTGTTACAATTGTATCTCACCGATACTTATGGAATAATACGCTTACTTCTTGAATAATTTTGAGTGAGAACCTAATCTTACAAGCGTTAAGATTCGCAATTCACTTTTTTCACAATCATTCTTTTGATAAATCAACAACCAATCTGGGTTTATATGGCATTCTCTACAATCTTTGTATGTTCCTTCCAGTTGATGATCTTTGTTTTGTATTGGAAGTGAAATATCCTGTTGTAACTTTTTAATTATTTCGTCTAATTTATCAATTGGTAAGTTTTGTTTTACTGCGGCTTTGTAGTCTTTTTTATACTTTGTGGTGATAACAATATCTCTCATTTTTCTAATTCTTTTTTATAGTTATCAAAACTGCCACAATGAATAACCTTTCCTTTTCTTGCTTCTTCAATTGCTTTCTTGGTTGCAGAATTTGGTTCTTCTGATTTTGTTTTAAATATTCCTGTTAGCAATAAATTATTTATCATAGCTTCTGCTACTTTGTTTCGACCATCATAATTTAAAACAATTGTTGCCATAAAATTTAAGATTTAATATATATACAAATATATACTAACTTTTTTGTAAATCAATCAGTTGACAGTAAATTGTGTAATTTTCAAAAAAAAACTAAAATAAACTCATCTGTGTATCATTTACCGGCTTTTTCCTTGGTACAAAACACGGTTTGGTTTGTATTCGGGATTGTGCGGACAAAAAACAGTTGTGCATAGTGCAATAATTTATATGTAGAAAATCATTAGTAAATTTTCTATCCTGGTAATACAGACAATTAGTACATATCTTCTTCGTATTGTTCTTAGTTTTTATGAATCTGTATAATCAAGTAATTTGAACTGTATCCAAAAAATACGGTACCGCCATGTTTACGCGAAAGTTCTAATATGAAAAATAGTGTTATTCCGTCCACTTTTTTCTCATATATATGGAAATAAATGTTTTTGCCATTCTCAAAGCTCCAACACCTATAGCTATAGCCTAAGTATGTAAGAACACTCTTTATTTTATCGACCGCTTCGTTCATTATTCAAAATATTCTGGCTTTGTTTTCTTTAATGTCTCAAATTCTTCATCGGTAAGATAGTCTTCGGCAAAAAACACAAATGGGCGCCCTACGTGTTGGGTAAAACTTATAACAACTCCATCCGTAACAATACCTTCTGTCCAAAACGGTACCTTAAACCGTTTACATGGTCTTTCGCCATTCTTTTCGTAGTGCCTCCATGGCATATCTTCTATAACCTGGCGTAAATAGTCCCGGTCGTATTTACCATTTAACAGCTGCTTTTGTATATAGTTGAAATCCATTAAAAAAGCTGGCTTCCCATCATAAATTGTATAGAAGTTGTATTCGCAAAAAATATCGTGTAAAAAAGCGCGTATATCTCTTTCCGCCTTTGTTCTATTGGCTGCTATCACACGCTCGAACGCATCGGTGCGGTAATCTTTTGCCGGGAACCACATTCGGTCTAATTTCTTAGGATATGACAATTGCCGGTTATTTAGAAAATTCAAGAAATGCGGAATTTCCGCATATAGTTTCTGCGAAAAGAATGGATCGAGTGTTTCTATCGGATGCACCTTCAGTACAAAATATCGTTCATCGTTTTTCCCAGCTTTTATGAATTTTTCCTCATTGTTTGAACACAATATGAATTTCCCGAAAAAAGACACTTGTTCGTGGTCCTTGCCCTTCCTGTTCATGGTAAGTTTATCGGCCGTTGACAACGATTTTACACGGTCCATTACAAAGGATTTATCGAGCTCTGTTTCTTCACACATAATCAATAGCTTTCCCGCCCAGTGGAAGTTAAAGTTTTCGGAAAAGTCCTGGCTGCTTACAAAAATGGCGTTCAGCCCAAAAATCTCACGAAGCCATTTTGCGAAAGTTGATTTACCTGTTTTGTTCTCCTTCGATACAAGACAAAGAACTGGCAGCATCTCTGTTGGTCTCTGATATAACAACTGAATGTAATCAAGCCCCATTTCGTAGTATTTCTCGCCGAAAATATGTTTTACCAATGTAAGCGAATACTCACAATCGCCCTCTACCGGTTCGTGCGAAAACTTATTGTACAAATTGTAGCAATCGTGTATAACTGCTTGGTATTGTATATGGTTTGGCACATTGCAGAATGCTTTATACTTAGGTATTTTATGTATAGCGTCCTTGCCAAAGTCGTCGGTAATGGTTCCTTTTTTACGACCTTTCAGTTCGGCATCGATTTGTCCGTATTGGTTTGGAATAAGCACACTCTCGTAGTAATCATCGCCAATACGGCAGAAGTTTGCCAAGTTACGATGCAAAATTGCAACAACCGTTTGTTTCTCATGGTCGTATTTGTATCGGGTGCTTTTGAAAACAAATTCCTGGGTCCCGATTTTATCCTCGTGCAGGCTATAAAATGATTCAATATTCTGACAACAGAAGAAGTTATACACCTTGGTCATTTTCCGGCGGCAATTCTCACGGAAAAAATATTTTGTAGGTTTGCTAAGGTGCATCAAATCGTCCACAACCTCCTTCTCCTTTCCACGCATTGCTATAAGCAAATCGTCTAATCCTTTCGGGTAGGAATCGTGTGATTGAGTATTTACACATGCAAAATAGAAATCAACATCAAAATCCTTGAACAACTCTCTAATGTTTTCGCATGATCCTATAAATCCAGCCGGGCGTGTGTACAAGTCTTTTCCATGCTGCAATGCTTTCTGGGAAATATCGAAACAGTCTCCATCGTACAACATAACAACATTACGTACATTGCATCGTTCTATAAGGTCTATAATATCCTTAAACATTGCCCCGGATTTTTTGTCACGATATGTTGATATTGATTGTAGGCCAACACACGGAATACCATGCATACAAGCCTTGAACGACTTGAAATACCCCTCGGTAAGAATCAATGTATCGAGTTGCTGGTGCTTCTCGTATATCTCGAGTATCAACCTAGGGAAATACGGCCTTGATTCCGCCCCTTTCGGATACTTGTACTTACAGGTTTTCTCTTCTCCGGTCTTTTCGTCCTTTATGGTTTTTGGAGTTGCGTAGCGGATTATTTCAACCTCCTTCATCGCTCTTCCTGTCCCCATTCGTCCAGTGTAGTCCGGGTTCTCGAAATATATGAGGTTTCGGTGTATGTCGTACACCGGAATCACGATATTTCCGTCCCGGTCTTCTTTGAATGCCGGCATTTCCACCTTGTAGTCAAGGTCGTTATCGTGGTTCCAACCATAGACCGTCAGTTTTAGATCTTCGTCGGTTGCACCAAGTTCCTCGTATATTCTTTTCTTGAAATAACTCATTTTGTAAATTCTTTGAATACTTCCTCTATTATTGGCATTGCTAAGTCAGGAATTTCTGTGCGTCCTGTACTCCAATTGTAGATAGTCTGCAAAGACGAAACGGTTCTCTCTACAATGCGTTTTTTGAACTCCATGTATCGTCCAAATGGAACTGCGTTTAGCATGATGTTCAACCTTTTTGCTTTTTCTTTCTTGTCCATCTTATAGTAAAGTTTTGAAATTCTCGACTAATGTGTAATTAAACGCCAAATCTTCTTCACGGCAAGTATGCAGCACCTTATCTTGCAGGAAATCGAAGGATGCTCCAACAAAATAGAAATGTGAATAATCAATCATTAGGATAAATATATCCTGGTACTTTTTTCTAATGTAACTAACAACTCGTTCTATCCTCTCATAGTCCGAGAACATTATAAAATACATTGCTACCATATTATATCATTTATAGAGTTTCTACTTCTACTATCTTAAATTTACGTTTAATTGCAAGTTTATTAGCCACATAGGCCGTTTGCTATCAATTACAAAAATTTTTGTTTCCGCCTTATACATAATTATATTATTAAAAATTTTGGATGCTGGAGGAGAATCGAACTCCTCACGGTTCCTACAGTTCCTTTTACGCTACCCATTACGCACATACAGCATCTATTGAAACATACTTCGAAGGTTGGCGTGGAATCGAACCACGCACCTGGCCAAATTTTAGGAACGCTCATTCTTTTGGAATGCAGATGACTTATCCTCCGGCTACCCATTACCGGAATACAACCTTTATGATTTTACCGCTTTAGGCTGCCGGCATGGAATCGAACCATGCACTACCTACGCTTTTACCTTCGCAATACCCATTATACGTTTACGGCAGCTTGCTTTGCAGAGCCTCTGGTGGATGTCCAGGAATCGAACCCGAAACGGTTCCGGGCTTTTAACCATCATGCTACCCATTACATGCCTACATCCACGGTGTTTGGCGATACACAAAAAAAAAGCGGTAAAACTCGTTGTGAATTTTACCGCTTTATGGTATTGTAATACGAAAATCGTTATATTATATACCTATATTTTTGAAAAGTTCAGTCGATGATTTGTATATTGTAACACGCCCTGCTTTTATATCTTCAATAGATTTGTCAATGCCGCATTTTTCCCCTTTGGCGTATTTTTTTTTCTTTGCCATAGTCTAAAAAACTTTATATAATCATTTTAATATGACTTTTACTTGTTCACTGGTTAAAGGCTGAATGTTCATATAATTGTTGTAGTCTTTAATGTTGTTTGTTACATAGTAGAAGCATTTCATTTTAGAACCTATCGAATATTGCATATTATCTTCAATATCATCGTTTTCCATTTTTATTGCTTTTTCTATGTCATCTTTTGTAAAAGAAAGTACTTCAATGCGATGAACAATTTCTACAAGAATTTTTCTTATATCGATCTCTCTTTTCTTTTTCTGTAATGTAGCAACAAACTGGGCTATTGCCAATGACGAAGTATATAATCGTTTTCCATTCAATGAATATAGGTAATGAAGTGCTTTTTCGTCCTTTTGGATGCCACAATAGCCACCAATCAAAATATTGGTATCTATGAAAATGTTGTTTGAATTCATAAAATCACATTTTTATACTTCTTACGCTCCGATGCTGTAAGTAAGTCTATATTGTCTGCAAAGAATTTTTTCATAGCAGTTTCTATGATAAACTTTTTGGTTACACCACTACGCTTTATGATTAATTCTAATGCTTCCTTTCCTAATTCTTTATTTGCCATAGCCTGAAAATTTTTATTGTGCAAATATACAACCATTTACGGTAAAATTCAATATGTCAATGTACTCTCGTTTATTTGCTTATATTTGCAAACTCATCTTTATTTTGTAAATGACTTTGCAAATATATGAAAATGACTAAATGATAAATATCAATTTATCATAAATTTTACAATTATTTTATAAATGGCTCTAAATCAAGAAATAAAAAATTTGATTGACGCAATTTGTTACGAGTACAGATTATCTCAATCAGAAGTCGCACAAAAAGCAAACGTAAATCCTACATATTTGTCACAAGTAATCAATGGAACACGTAGCTTTACAGATAAAATGAAAGACAAAATATTAAGTGCCTTTCCAGACTTTAATACAAGTAACATTCAAACAGTGGAATATTCAACTGTTCACGGTAACGTTACTCAAGACAACCGTAAATACTACAGTGACAGTCCTGATGTATTAAAACAACAAATAAATCAATTAGAAAAAGTTATCCAAGACAAAGAGGAGCAAGTTCGCACGCTCACGGAGCAAGTTCGCACGCTCACAAGTTCGCTTGCGAAAAAGGATGAAATCATTGAAAAATTGGTTGAAAAATTAGGATGATTTTTTTGCCGTAAACCGGGACTAATTTGGGACTTTGAACAATGATTTTGTAATGAATATCAAAAAAAACATATTAATAATCAATAACTTGTCGGCAGACAACAAGCGTTTTATTTCCGGGGGTTCGAATCCCCCACTTTCCGCAGAAGGGTTGTCGAAAGACAACCCTTTCTTGTTTTATGACAACGACAAAATAAAAGAGCCGCTCTCACGAACGGCTCTCTCAACTCTTAATAATATCAATATTAAAATGTTACCTGCTGTTTCTTACCATCATAAGTTACAACTTTAGAAGCATTTTTATCTCCTGCATTTTCCGACACTAACGCTACATTAAATACACGTTTTTGTAACATTCCAGGGAATGATCCTTTTCTGTCGTGTATTGTCAATGTTTTTTCTGCATCATTCCATTCAAAATCTATAGTTGCATACACGCCTTTTTCATAGTCGTATCCATCATTTTCGTCTTCATATAATTGGAATGTACCGTCGGCACCTGCATATATTTTAACAGTCAAGACATCGTCCGGAGTTTCTGTAGCATATTGTTTCACTTTTGCCATTGGCAAAATCGAACCTGCACGTACAAACAATGGCATAGTATTTATCTCTGCATTTGCTTCTATTGTTTGACCACCATTATATTTCTTTCCTGTCCAAAAATCTACCCAATCACAATCACCTGGCAAATAAACGCTACGAGTAGTTTTAACTTCTCCTTCACGAATTGGAGCGGCATCTTCTGCCAACATCGAAGGCGTTTTCCAACAGAGAATAGTACGAGCAGCACCAGAAGATGAATTTTCTGTTTCAAACAAGAAATCATAAGCTTTACCTGCTTCTAAAGTAACAGCTTCAAAATATTTTTCTGTTCCACCTTCGTTCATCGCAATTTCTTTTCCATCAATTACCATTCGTTTTTTGTCGAAGTTTTTAATGTGGAAACGATATGTACCTGTTTCTGGAACGGTAAGTTTTCCTTCAAAACGAATTGCAAACATTGTGTCTGTAACATAACTTGGACGTTCGCAGTACCAGAATATATCAAGTTTTCCAACTGTTGTATCAAGAGTTTGATATTTATACTCATTGTCTCTATAAAAAGTTGCGTGTAATCCTGGTTTGCCATCTTTTGTCGTAAATACAGACGCAGGAACTTCCACACTACGTTGTGGAGCTTTGTATTTTTGATATGCTGTTACGGGAGCAACCAACAATGATTTTCCAAACATATATTCATCTTTGATATTATATGTTTTTTTGTCCTTAAAGTCCATTGCCAACGGACGCATCATTGTATAATCTTCGCTATACACTTTCCATGCAGTAGAATAAATGTACGGTAACAAACGATAACGCAACTGATCGAATTTCACCAATGTTGGGGTAAATTCTCCAAACGCCCATATTTCGCGTGGCGTTTCCGAACCGTGAGAACGGAAAATTGGACAGAATGTACAGAATTGGAACATACGGGTATATAGTTCACGATATGCAGGATCTGTCTTTTCATTACTGAAAACACCTTCGTAAGAACTTAACACAAAAGCTCCTACATCGAATGTCCAATATGGAACACCTGCCGCACAGTGATTCAAACCTGCTGTAATCTGATCTTGATAAATATCCCACGCAGCACCAATATCTCCACTCCACGTTACAGCCCCTGCACGTTGTTGACCCGCATAGGTGGAGCGTGTTAAAATATACTGACGTTGCGGATGTGCAGACTTCAAAGCATCTGCTTTCATTAAATCATGCAACTGAGTCATTTCTACAAGAGAAAATGCGTTCAAATATCTATCCCAAGACCCTAAATAGCAACGACCTGTTGTCTTCAAATCATATTCTGTAGATTCTTTCGTCAACGCATTGGTAATATCTGGCTCGGTGGAATCAAACCAATAGCCGTCCCAGCCAAAACAAGCGACACCATTCTTCAAATATTCATAATACAATTTCGTTGCTTCCGGATTAAACGGATCATAATATTTGAAGTCCCCCCAACCTTTTTTGTTAAACAAATATCCTTTCGACTCAAAGTCTTTGTACATAGGAGCATTAGGTCCAACACAAGGCCAGCAAGAAATCATAGTATGGAAATTCAACGATTTAACCTCGTCAATCATTGCTTGCGGATTCGGATAGCGTTTCTTATCAAAATACATTCCACCCCAATCGTGCAATTCTCCCCACCAATTCCAATCTTGAATCAACACATCTATTGGATATCCAAGTTCACGATATTTTTTTGCTATAGCAATATATTCATCCTGAGTATGATAATGTTCTTTCGATTGCCAATAACCGTAAGCCCATTTTCCAAACATTGGAGCCTTACCTGTTAAATAACGGTAACCAGAAATTATTTTATCGGGGCATTGATCCACCACTACATAGTAATCAAGATTATCTGCAACTTCCGACCACAAAGTGCAACCTGACGCATCGTCGTTGAAAGTTGTTTTAGAATAATTATCCCACAACACACCAAATCCCGCTGTTGACCAAATAAAAGGAATTACAGCATTAGTATTTGTTTGAACCAATTTCTCGGAATGACCTCTATAGTTCATAATGCCACTCTGATTTTGTCCCAAACCATAAATGGCCTCATCATCAGCCAAGACAAATGTTTGCCCAACACTATATGAATGTTCGCCGTTTTTTTCGTTGTCGTATTTCTTAAAATCAGAAAAACCTTTTTCCGAAACTATTTCCTGTCCATCTTGTTTATATTTTATGGCACCTGTTTTTGTACAAATTTCCAAGCACAACTCTGTAGATTCCACTGTTACAGTCTTTCTTTTCGACGTAACCTTAAACGGAACAGATTCCAAAGAATCAACTATGACCATTAAACTTTGCTTTTCCAACGTTCCCGACAACGGACATTTTTGCACACGAACAACATTATCCTTGTAGAACACCACTTGTACGATACAAGAATCTGTTTCAAATTGAACTCCATTTTGAATTTGCACCAATTCCGGACCAGAACAACTAAATAGACCAAACAAAGCTGCAACTAAGAATAAATAAACAAGTCTTTTCATACAGTAATCTTTTTTCTATGCCACAAAAATATGGAAAGTTATACTACAGCATACGACATTCAACCACGAGTGCTAAACAAATTGTAGGATTTTATCAACATGTCACTATAGGACATAAAAAAAAGGACTCAAAAGAGTCCTTTGAAGATTAGTACCTAGAGCGGGAATTGAACCCGCACGGACGCAATGTCCACAGGATTTTAAGTCCTGCGTGTCTACCAATTCCACCATCCAGGCGAATCCATGAGAGCGAGAAACGGGACTCGAACCCGCGACCCCGACCTTGGCAAGGTCGTGCTCTACCAACTGAGCTATTCTCGCGATTGCGTTGCAAATGTACGCTTTTTTTCTTTCCTACAAAGACTTCGTACGTTTTTTTTCAAAATTTATTCTTTTTTCTGTCAAACCATCTGATTTAACAGCTAAACATACGACTATTTCTTGTTTTGTTCTACTATATAATTACAAATCTTCTTTATTAAAGACGGTCCCTCGTAAATAAAACCGGAATAGATCTGTACTAAACTTGCTCCTGCTTGTATTTTTTCATACGCATCTTCAGGAGTCATAATTCCACCAACACCAATAATTGGGAATGCGCCGTTGGATTTTTCGTGTACATATCGAATAACTTCAGTAGATCGTTTTGTTATCGTCGCCCCACTCATTCCTCCTCTACCTATAGAATCAATATATTCTTTGCTATATGTCACATTATTTCTCGTAGTTGTTGTATTTGTTGCAACAACCCCAGCTATTCCAGTTTCTTGCACGATTGCAATAATGTCATCTAATTGTGAATTGGTTAAATCTGGAGAAATTTTTAGCAATATTGGTTTTTGCTTAGATTTCGCCTGATTTTCGGCAACCAACGCACTCACTATTGCCATCAATGGTCCTTTTTCTTGCAATTCACGTAAATTCTCCTGATTAGGACAGCTTACATTAATTACAAAATAATCAACATAATCAAACAATGTATTAAACGCAGCGACATAATCTTGAATTGCTTCACTATTAGGAGTAATTTCATTTTTACCGATATTACCTCCTACTATCACATTCGTCTTTCGTTTCTTAAGATTCGTAACCATAGCTTCAACGCCATAGTTATTGAATCCCATTCGATTTATAATCGCTTTATCGTTTACCAATCTAAACAAACGTGGCTTTGCATTTCCTGGTTGAGGACGTGGCGTAACAGTACCAACCTCAACAAACGCAAAACCCATCGCTCCCAACATATCGAATGCGCGCGCATTTTTATCTAATCCAGCAGCCAAACCTACAGGATGTGGAAATTTCAATCCAAATAATTCGCGTTGCAACGAAGCATCCTCTTTCACGCCAAAGTTCCATTGCATATATGCTTTAAGACCAGGCACTTTGTTTAGGAATGACAACCAACCTATAGTAAAATTATGTATATTTTCCGGATCAAAACGGAACAATACTTTACAAACAACCGAAGAATAGAATGACATAACCCTATTTTTTAATCTTACATTCGTTCTGGAACTTTAATTCCCAACAATCCCATACCTGATGCAATAATTGTTGCTATTTCTTTTGACAAAGCAAGACGGAACAATTTCACATCTGTATTTTCTTCATTCAAAATTGTATAGTCATGATAGAATTGATTGTACACTTTAACCAAATCATACACATAGTTTGCAATACATGATGGAGCATGGTCTTTTGCCGCCAATTCAATTATTGATTCATAGCGTGCAATCATTTTAATCAATTCTTTTTCTTTTTCATTACACTCTACTGCATTGAAAGATGCATCAACAGCAAGTCCTTGATCTTTCGCCTTACGAAGCACCGAACAAATTCGTGCGTGTGTATATTGAATAAACGGACCGGTATTTCCATTAAAATCAATTGATTCTTTTGGATTGAACAACATTGTTTTGCGTGGTTCAACTTTCAAAATGAAATATTTCAAAGCACCTTGTGCGATAATTTCATGAACTTCGGCAGCTTCTTCGTCCGTTAATCCTTGTAACTTACCAAGCTTTTCTGAAATAGATGCAGATTCCTGCAACATTCCTTCCATCAAGTCATCGGCATCAACAACAGTTCCTTCACGAGACTTCATTTTACCATCTGGTAATTCAACCATACCATACGACATGTGGTAAATCTTCTCAGCCCAAGCATATCCCAATTTTTGAAGTATCAAACGAAGTACTTGGAAGTGATAATTTTGTTCATTTCCTACAACATATATCAACTCTCCCATATCACCATACTCGCGGAAGCGTTCTATTGCAGTTCCTATATCTTGGGTCATATACACAGATGTTCCATCTGGACGAAGTAATAACTTTTGATCTAAGCCATCACCTGTTAAGTCTGCCCACACAGAATTGTCTTCTTTTTGGAATAAGACACCACGTTCTAAACCATCTTGAACAACTTTTTTACCTAGCAAATATGTTTGTGATTCATAATACACATGGTCGAACGAAACGCCCATTCGTTTATATGTAGCATCAAAACCTTCGTACACCCAACCATTCATCATCTTCCACAAAGCAATCACTTCTTCATCGCCTTGTTCCCATTTCACAAGCATATCGCGTGCTTGTAATAAGATTGGAGCTTCTGCTTTAGCTTCATCTTCTGTTTTTCCTTGCGCAATCAAATCCGCAATTTCCTTTTTGTATGCTTTATCGAATTCCACATAGTATTTTCCAACTAAATGGTCACCTTTCATTCCCGACGATTGTGGTGTTTCGCCATTGCCGAACAATTTCCAAGCAATCATAGATTTACAGATATGGATACCACGGTCGTTAACCAAATTCGCTTTAACAACTTTGTTACCATTTGCTGCTAAAATTTGAGAAATCGAATATCCAAGCAAATTATTACGAACATGACCCAAGTGCAATGGTTTATTTGTATTTGGTGATGAAAATTCCACCATAACTGTTGGAGAATTTACATCTACTGGCTTTTTACCATAGTTATCGCCTTGTTTCAAAGCATCTTGCAACAACGACACCCAATAGTTCTTTGAGATTGTCAAATTCAAGAAACCTTTTATTACTTCATAGCTTTCCAATGCATCAACATGGGAAACCAAATATTGACCAAGATCCTCTGCTGTCGCTTCTGGTGATTTCTTAGAAAAACGAAGCAATGGGAAAATCACCACTGTTTTATCACCTGCAATATCCTTTTTTGTTTCTTGGATTTGGATATTTTTTGCCTCTACCGCAACACCATATAAGTCCGATACCGCTTGTATCAATGCTTGTTCTATACGATTATCTATAGTCATGTCAATAAAATTTGCGCAAAAGTACAAAATTTACGGTTGAATAGAAAACAAAATGCCGATAACATACTCTGTATATTACCGGCATTCTTATTTAGTTTAACATTCTGTTAAGAATGTTGCATATATTCCTGACTATTTTGTCTTTTCTTGAATATAAGCCATTACTTCTCCAACTGTTTGGAAAGGTTGAACTGTATCGAAACGGAAATCAAATTCTTTTTCTATTGATAAAGCCAACAACAACATCGACAACGAATTGATTCCCAAATCTTGTTGCAACAAAGTATTTTCTGTAATACCAGACGCATCAATGTTTGGCATTACTTCTGTAAAAATTTTCTTTAATCTATCTAACATAGTCTTCGTTTAATTATGGCGGGAAATTCACACCATTCGTTTATTATGAATTTTTTCTATCTACTTTCAATGCTCCTGTACGCTTAAAGTCTTCGGTACGAACAGTCACTTTTGAAATTCTGTGAGTTGTTGGAAGTGTAGCATTTACTTCGTTAACTTTATTTTTAAAGTATGCTTCAATTTCTTCCATATTCTTACCTTCGAAAGCTTCCATACGTGGCAAAATTTCGATTGCAATCACTTGACTACCATCTTTATTATCTTCTTTTACAAGACAGTCACGTATTTCAGGAGACATATTAAATGGTTCTTCTATACTTTCAGGACTTACATTTTCTCCATTAGAAAGAACGATAATATTTTTGATTCGACCTACAATATAGATAAATCCTTCTTCATCTATTCTTGCCAAGTCACCAGTCTTCAACCAACCATCTTCTGTAAGAGTTTTTGCTGTTTCTTCAGGATTACCATAGTAGCCTAGGAATACGTTGTCACCTCTATACCAAAGTTCTCCATCCACAATCTTCACTTCTTGTTCTGGGTAAGCCTTACCAACAGATGTAGGTTTTTCATGTACATTAGCATTACCAGAAGTCAAGTTTGCTCCTTCTGTCATACCATAACCAAACAACAATGTGATACCTATTTCGTCAAATTCTTTAACCAACTTTGGTGGCACATTTGCCGCACCAGAAATCACAAGTTTCAAGTTTCCACCAAGGAATTGTGGTCCATACATTCTTACCAAACCTAACAAGATTTCGCAAAGACCTGGAACCAACACTAATTTTGTTGGTTTAATTACAGCCAATTTACCAATAGTTGTTTTCATGTCTTCGGCTGAGAACCATAGAGCTCCGGTATAGAATGCTCCCATTGTACTATAAATCAAACCGAATACGTGGCTCAATGGCAAGAAACAAATTTGTCTGTGACCACACAATTGGCTTCCCGATGCGAAACATGCATTGTAGCTACCACGCATAATTGCTCTATGAGGCAACAAAGCACCTTTAGGAGCACCAGTAGTACCACCAGTGAAGAATATTGCAGCAACATCATTCTTATCAACTACGGCTACAGGAGCTTTTTCTTCAGCCATACTAGTAGAAGAAATAACTTGACAAGTAGCTCCTTCAGCCAAAGCTTTCATTTCATCACGAACAGCCAAAACTTTCACGCCAAATTTCATACAACAGCCAACTATAGCTTGTTGAGGCAATTGTGCTGGCAAGTTGATTGCGACATATCCTGCTGATGTTACAGCCAAAAACATTTCAACCGCATCGATTGAAGTTTTTTCTAAAATAGCAACCTTATCACCTTTTTGTAATCCTAAGCCATTCAAAAATGCACGACGACGAGCAATTCGCTCACACATTTGTGCATATGTATATGTTACAACCGTATCAGAAACAGCAGGTCTATCTGCCCACTTTTCTTCCATCCATGTTACGAATTCCGGAATTGTCGGAATGTACTTTAATTGTGCTAATTCATCAGCAGGAATCAAATCATAAAAATAATTTCCCATATTATTAATGTTTATGTTTATGTTTATCTTAAGAGACGTATGCAATACGCCCTTATTTTAATTATTTGTTTTACTTTTTATTCTTTCTGGATATTTTGCCCACATTGCCGCTTGCAACTCGAGCATTTTACTATGTAATTTTTCCGTTTGTTCACTTATGTAATCGGCATTCATGCCATTGGTTGGCGCATCTAAATAAAAAGGAGAACTTACCAACAAACGAATTCGTCTTCCTATCAACCAATGATATGGACCGTCAATATAAATCATTACCAATGGAACCTGAGCCAACGCTGCTATTGTCGTAATACCCGAATGAAATGGTAAAATTTCACCATCGTGCCCATGACGTCCTTCTGGATAAATAGCAATATGTTCTTGTTGTTTTTTTAATTTATCCAATGCCTGATACAACCAACTTGTATCCAATTGTTGTCTATCGATAGGAATACAATTCATGTGGCGGAAGAAGAAAGCTTGTTTTTTATCTGCAAACCTATCTTTCGCTGCCATGTGACAGATTTTTTTCGAGAAAAACTTCGAACCTATCACCATTCCATCGAGGTGCCATATATGATTACTTACAAGAATAGAAGGTTCTGAAAGAATTTTCTTTTTTTGAGAAGGATCAACAAATTCCAACTTTGGACGGAAAAACAAATGTACCAAACAGTAAATCACCCCCTTCAAAACTGCATCGAAACATTTGGTAAATATCTTTTTCATTTCACTCTATTTGCAACAAAAATAAGAAAAACTATTCTATCAATATGTCTTTCTCTACTTGAAATGTAAATTTTTAGACAAATAGCTTGTATTTTAGCCTAAATTGAGTTATTCCGTTTTATTATTTTGTGGTTTTTGTCCAGTTTTCTTTTTCCTATAAAAGAATTTCCTTTTACCACCATTCTGCTGATGGGCAGTATGGTTACGACGCCTTGGGGGCTTTGGTTGATATTCTTTCCACTCTGGTGCCTCTCCTAATTCAGGCGGCAATGCAACTTTTTCGACCGAACGCTCTATCAGTTTTTCTATTTTATGAAATTTTGGAATATCCACATCACTAATAAATGTTATGGCTTCTCCTTTAGCATCGGCTCAAGTCGGAGGCCAAGCGGTCTTAGGAAGC
>JAZLFM010000035.1:0-2276 GCA_045615765.1 Bacteroidales bacterium | reverse complement strand
TGGGTCGATGAAAGAAACATAAGACTTGGGTGGCTATAGCTCCGGGGTTCCACCTCTTCCCATACCGAACAGAGAAGTTAAGACCGGAAGCGCCGATGGTACTGGGCCAAAACCGGGAGAGTAGGTGCCGCCTCTTTTTTTTACGAAACGTCTACCATGTATATGGTGGGCGTTTTTTTTTGTCGGTGCGTATCGCTTACGCCCTCTAATTTAAATCGCAGAATCCATTTCGGGTTCTGCGATTTTTTTATTATAAAATGGATATCCCTGTCGGGGCGGGGCTCTGCTCCGCCCAATTTGTTTGCAAAATAAATGGAATATACGGGCAGAGCTGAGCCCTGCCCGTACGAGGAATGTGGCAAATATTCAGGTCGTTATTTGTTTATCTTAAATCCAATCGGTTTCCGTTCGTTGAGTCTCTCTCGTTGTTTCTTGTCATTTTGTAGTTCTGCTAGAGTTTGATTTATTAGTTCCAATTGTATCGCTGTATCTTCGTTTATGTCGTTTTGGTCGTGAAGAATGTCTTCTATATAGCACTTTAGATTTTCAACCTTGTCATCTATTTGTTTAACTATTAGATTTGTTTGTGTTAATGTGCTGATAGAATGTCGCATTATAACAAAAGTGCGCATGATTTTTATATTTACATCTATTGCGATATTACTATTGAGTAAACCTGAAAGCATAGCCAAACCTTGTTCTGTAAATGCATATGGTAGTTTTCTAATGCCTCCCCAACTTGATGTCACAATTTGTGACTTCAAGATTTGAAATTCTTGATATGTTAGTTGAAACATAAAATCACTAGGAAACCTTTTCTTGTTTCTTTTTACAGCTTGATTGAGTACTTTTGTTTCTACTTGGTATAATTCTGCCAAATCTCTATCCAACATTACCTTTATCCCACGGATTTCGTGGATTTTTGTTTTAATATTTTCTATACCTATAGGCATAGCTTTTTCATTTTCTTTCATTTTAGTGGTTTGTGTTTCCGCAAATGTAAGAAGTAGTTCTGTTGTTTGCAAATGTGTGAAAATGAGTATTCTATGTTTAATTATGCTTCGCTTGATTTGGTATGGTTTGTTGCTTGTTTTTTGTAAAAATATGTACTTTTCTTTTGTTGCTGAGAGAAAAGTATGGTATTATCGTTATGCTATATTTCGTGCAAAAATATATATCATTTCCAAAATTAATCAATTATCAATTATCATTAAGAATTAAATAAATTTCCTATATTTGTACAATCAAAAATCAATTGTGTGGGAATAGTGAAATTAAATAACAAATTGTGCCGCAATTATTTGGAAATATCAAATAGTTGTATAAACACACACACACACACACACACACACACACGTATAGTGTAACCCTATCTTATTTTGAATTATTGAGCGACTTTTCTGCAAAAGCAGGGGAGTCGCCTTTTTTGTTTTAATACTAAAATAAATGGAAAAGTTTAATAATAATATAGTAGAAAGAACATTAAGTGAACAATATTCAGAGAATAACAATGAAAGGATGACGGCTTTGGTTTCACTTTTTGTTTCTCTGTTTGCTGTGATAGGAGTTTTTGGTTTAATGTATGCAAAAACCACGTTGAGAACAGCGTGTGATTTTGGAGACTTTTGTGATAGCCAAGGACAATATTCAATAGAAATACTTTTATTTGTTGCTTCTGCTTGTTTCCTAATTATATGGGTAATGCAACGCTTATGTATATATCAAGGTTCGCATCAGCGTTTTGAACAATTTGTGGTGCATGCAATACGATATAAACATTTATTTGACAATACCTTGTTGTATTCTGAATATAACCCTTTTGGGAAAAATAGAATAGATTTTATTCAGGGAGTTTGGCTGGAATTCTTGAAAATTCTTTTCGTATTTTTTTGCATAATACTTTTATCTACATTATTAAAACTATTCCAAAAAGAAATAGTTTGGAGTGTAGTTACCTATTGGGCGTTTGGCATTTTGATTTTGACTTGTCTTCTAATTTTTATTGACTTGATTTGCTTTACCCGTAAAAAGTATTGTTTTTATAACGGTTTGTGCGAAGTTTATAAGGAGACTACTGTTTATACATATAAAACAGTAAAAACGAATTAGCCACTGAATTTTACTTTAATTTAATTATATAAATCATGAAACATTTCTTAAAAACAATTGCCATGTTCTGCCTAGGTGCATGTACGATGGCATCGTGTGGTGACGAACCAACACCGACAAAACAAGAGGAGGAAGCAAAATTGGAAGTTTCGAAAACGGAACTAGGA
>JAZLFM010000034.1:0-74506 GCA_045615765.1 Bacteroidales bacterium | reverse complement strand
TTTCACAAAATATGTTCCATCCAAACGGACTTCAAACGATACATCCATATCGGATTCGCCGTTACGATTTGTTATCACACGGCCGTTGTTGTCGTAAATCGTGATGTCGTTGCCCTCGGCATTCTTTACATATATTGTATGGCCGATTGCATATACAACTACTGCATTTTCTACTTCTTCCAAACCTGTTGGACCATCTATTTCTTCGTTCTCTGCCTCTGCGATGTTGGACAAAGCAAGAGAGAATGGTCCCGACTCTGCCTTCATAAACTGAGTCTTTGGATTGATTTCCTCTGGCAAAACTATCGCTACGCAGTAACCTGTCGTACGCTTAACCGGATTCTCATCTGTATATGAGGTGACATTCGATGGCAAGGTCGTTATTGTATCCATCATGTCCTTGGTTCCCACCTTATACTTTCTGTATACTATGAATGACGAGAAGTCCAAACCTTCATATTCATCCCATATCAAGTTGTATGAATTATTCATACCCATGTTCTTCGTGATATGCATTGTCTTATGGTGCGCGCTCATCTCTGTCTCAACACCGCAAACATCCGTTGCCGTTATCTTATATCTCCACGCACGGATATTCGGGTCTGCCTCCAAATCTTCATACACGCTCAACTCTGAATATGGAACTTGGTCAAGTTCCTCATATACGTCTTTTGCATCGGTTTCACGATAGACTGTGTAGTAGTCTATCAAATCCGTGTTCTCCTTCAACCATACTACCAGGTTCTTGCCTGTTTCCTGGCTTACTGTCACCAATGCGATTTCTGGTTGTTTCAACGCTATGCTTGGTACCGTAACGGCAAGACTTGCCTTACAATTCGTCTCAGGATTTACAACCTCCAACGTGTAATCGCCGGCGCGTACGCCCATCAAGTTTTTCGTCTGTTTGTTGTTAGACCAATTATAGATTAAACCGTCTTCGCTTACGCTTATCGTCACTGCACCATTTGCTTCGTTGCATGCTGTAGCAACAACATTCGCAACAGTAATTACTGGAGCTTCTGGTTCTGTCAACGTATATGTATCGCTGATTGAACAGCCTGTCTCTGTATTCGTTATTGTCAACTTGTAGTCTCCCTTGGCAACCTTAGAGATATTTTGTGTCGTTGCCTCGTTGCTCCACGCAAATGACGCATATTTCACACCTGTTGTTTCAACTGTGATTGCACCATCGGCATTTTCACAAGTAGGCTGTTTTAGAGACGCCATCATTGTCATCTCATCAGGCTCTGTCACGGTGAATGTTTTCGTAGCCTCACAACCTTCCGCATCGACGATTGCTACAGTGTAATTTCCGGCCTTGATATTTTCTATCGTATCCGTTGTTGCTGTCTCACCCATCCATTGCGTTGTGTAAGGTTGTGCCGCATTCTTTATATTCAATGCTATTTTAGCGTCGCTCTCGCCGTAGCAAGATACGTTCTTGATTGTCTCTGCAACTTGGATGTTACAAGCAAGTACGACTGAAGCTGTAGCGCTTACCGAGTTCTTCTCACCGTTTGGCAACGTTGCTGTTACCGTAATTTCAGCCTCGCCTTCCAACGCACTCACTGCGAACAATAACTTGCCTTCTACCACCGATACTGCCACCACATCAGGGCGGGAGCTGCTTGCCGTACAGATAACTTCACTTCCTTCCGTCGTCGTGAACAAACCTGTCAAGTCGATCGGAGCGGCTTCTCTTTCCGTCTTCATCGTTGGTATCGTCAACGTACCCACAACCGCTACCTTTTCTTTCTCCTTGAAGTTCGCTGTCACCGTCGTGTCTTTTGTCACGACGATTTGGATCTTATTGTCAGTCGAGCCGTTGCTCCAGTTCACGAACTCGTAGCCGTCGTTCGCTGTAGCCTTCAATGTCGCAGTTGACTTGTATTCATAGCTTCCTGTTCCCTCAACCGTTCCGTTTTCTGCAACGGCGTTTACCACGTACTCGTTTATGCTCCACTTAGCCCAGAACTGCTTGTCGCCGACGTCGTTCTTCGCTATCGTCGATACAGAACCGCCTGTATAGCTTGAGTTTGAATACCAGCCATCGAACGTATAGCCGGTCTTCGTCACATCGCTTGGAAGCGTCGCACCTTCGCCGTACACGTACGAATCTACATTGCCCTCGTTTATCGTTCCTTCGTTTACAACCAAAATGACGTTGTACGAGTTCGCTGTCCACTTCGCGAAGAACGCCTGGTCGCCGGTTGAGGACTCGTCGATGCGGACAACTTGTTTTGTGGAATCTGTTACATTGTACCAACCATCAAACTTGTAGCCTGTCTTTGTAACGTCGCTCGGTAAATTAGCGCCGTTGCCATATACATAGTTAGTAACATTGCCGCTGTTTATCGTTCCTTCGTTCGCATTCAATGTAACAGCGTAGTTGTTAACATTCCATTTCGCGTAGAATGTCTTGTTGCCGAAATCATTTGCCGCAATTGAAGCAACCTTCACATCATAGTTCGAATTATTATACCAACCAGCAAAATCGTGGCCTTGTTTTGTCACATCTGTTGGCAACGCTGCTCCTACACCAAATGTGTATCCTGTCACATTGCCAGCATTTATCGTTCCTTCGTTTACAACCAATTCAACCGCATACGTATTTGGAGTCCATTTTGCATAGAACACCTTGTCGCCTGTTGCACTTTCGTCTATGGAAATAACTTGGCTGTCGGAGAAGTCTGATTTTGTGTACCAACCACCGAATGTGTTTCCTGTTTTCGTAACATCCGACGGTAGTATTGCACCGTTGCCATAGATGTAGAACGATACATTGCCGCTGTTGATTGTTCCGTCGTTCGCATTCAATGTAACAGCGTAGTTGTTAACATTCCATTTCGCGTAGAATGTCTTGTTGCCAAAATCTGTCGTCTCTACTTTGGAAACAGACTTGCCGACAAGATTTACATTGTCGTACCAACCAGCAAATGTATAGCCTTCACGGGTTATATCCGATGGCAATGCTACCAATGTTCCAAATGTATATGCTTTTGCATATTCTGCATCGTTGATTGTTCCGCCATTGTTATTATACGCGATAGTATAGTCGGCATTCGTCCATTTCGCATAATATGTTTGGTCGCCAGATACATTTGTTCCAATAGAAACTACGGCATCGCCTGAAAGCGACTCGTTCGTGTACCAACCTGAGAATACATAGCCCGATTTCGTAACATCTGTTGGAAGTATCGCTCCCACACCAAACGTGTATGCGGCAATTGCGCCATTATTGATCTCTCCACCGTTAGAATTCAACGTTACTGCATATGAGTTTACACTCCATTTTGCATAAAATGTCTTGTTGCCAAAATCTGTCGTCTCTACTTTGGAAACAGACTTGCCGACAAGATTTACATTGTCGTACCAACCGGCAAATGTGTAGCCTTCGCGAGTTACATTTGATGGCAATGCTACTGATGTACCAAACGTATATGCTTGTGCATATTCCGCATCGTTAATAGTTCCACCATTGTTATCAAATGCTATAGCATAATTGGCATTCGTCCATTTTGCCCAGAATTCCTTGTCGCCACTTGTCGCTGTTGTGATTTCAACCACAGCAGAACCAGTTAAAGCAACATTGTCATACCAACCTGCAAATTCATAACCAACTTTTGTAACATTTGTTGGAAGTATTGCGCCCTCGCCAAATGTATAACTTTCAACATTATTTGCATTGATTACACCATCGTTCGAATTCAATTTTACAGCATAAGACTTAACTGTCCATTTTGCATAGAATGTTTTAACACCAAAATCATTTGCCGCAATTGAAGCAATCTTCACATCGTAGTTCGAATTATTGTACCAACCTGCAAATTCATAACCAACCTTTGTAACGTCAGTTGGCAATGTAGCACCTTCACCATATTTGTATGTAGAGACGTTGCCACTATTGATTGTTCCGTCATTTACTACCAACGTTACCGTATACGTGTTTGGAGTCCATTTCGCATAGAACACTTTGTCACCTATAGCACTTTCGTCTATGGAAACAACTTGGCTATCGGAGAAGTCTGATTTTGTGTACCAACCACCGAATGTGTTACCAACCTTAGTAACATCGCTTGGTAAGATCGCACCGTTACCGTAAACATAGCTTGCAACATTGCCACTGTTGATTGTACCTTCGTTTACATTCAATGTAACTGCATAGCTATTTACATTCCATTTCGCATAATACGTTTTATTGCCAAAATCTGTTGATGCTATCGAAACAACTTTATTGTCGTAGTTTGAATTGTTATACCAACCGGCAAATTCATAGCCTTCTCTTGTAACATCTGTAGGAAGAGTTTTCTGTACGCCATACGTATATTCGGTTACATTTCCAGAAACTATTGTTCCGTCATTTACGACCAATTCAACCGCATACGTGTTTGGAGTCCATTTCGCGAAATATGCTTTGTCGCCGATTTCGTCCAAGCCTATTGTCAATGCGGCTTCTCCTGTGAACTCTGCATTCGTGTACCAACCGGCAAATTTATAGCCTGTTCTTGTTACGTCTATTGGTAATGTGGCACCATTACTATATGTGTATGCCACAACATTTCCGCTGTTTATCGTACCGCCATTCGTATTCAATGTAACCGCATAGCTGTTTACATTCCATTTTGCATAATATGACTTATTGCCCGTTTCGTCTGTACCGACAGCTACGATTCGCTCTCCTGTCAAGTTTGAATTATTGTACCAACCGGCAAATTCATAACCGGCACGAGTTACATTGGTTGGAAGTGTTGTACTTGTTGCAAATTCATAATCGCTTACCAAACCAGCATTAATAACACCACCATTTGCATTCAATGTAATTGTATAGGTGTTGATTAGCCATTTTGCCCAGAAATTCTTTTCGCCGTATGCATTCGTAGCAATTGTTTTTACTTCCGCACCTGCAAGTTCTTCGTTATTGTACCAACCGGCAAATGTATAGCCTTCGCGAGTTACATTTGTTGGTAACGTAGCACCCACGCCATAGCTATATGAATTTATTTCGCCACTGTTGATTGTACCATCATTTGAATTGAATGTTACCGCGTATGAGTTTACATTCCATTTCGCATAATATGTTTTCTTACCATATTCCGTTGCAGTAATCTCTTCTACGGCAACTCCTTCGTATGCCGAATTCGTAAACCAGCCGCCGAATGTGAAGCCCGTTTTTGAAACAGTATTTGGCAATGTTGCACCAGTTCCAAATGTATAGTTTGTAGCATAACCTACATTTTCAATTACCCCACCACTTGTTTCATAAACGATATAATAATCATTTTCTGTCCACTTAGCATAGAATGTTTTTGCATCAAGAGCATATTCGTCTATACGGTCAACAGACTCGCCTGTAAATGTAGCAGTTGTGTACCAACCAGCGAATGTGCAGCCAGTTTTTGTAATATCTGTTGGCAAAGTAGCACCTACACCGTATGTGTATTTCGTTACATTACCAGAGTTTATAGTTCCTTCATTTGAATTAAGGGTAATGTCATACGTATTCACTGTCCATTTTGCCCAGAAAGCTTTGTCGCCTGTTGCAGTTGCTGCAATCGAAGTTTGTGCTGTTCCTGTACAAGATGAATTATCGTACCAACCGGCAAACGTATAACCAGTTTTTTCGATTTGAGCAGTTGTTGGCAATTGAACAGCTGTTCCGTGTGTGTAACTAATAACACTACCAGCTGAAATCACACCGTTGTTTGTATTTAATGTAACTGCGTATGCCGTATTAGACCAACCTGCGTAATATGTTTGATTTCCTACTGTAGTTGAGCTAATTATACTTACCACATCACCGGTGCACTCTGCATTTGTGTACCAGCCCGTGAACGTATAGCCCTCACGGGTTACATTGGTTGGAAGACTGGTTGTAACGCCGTATGTGTATGCTGTTACATTTCCTGTGTTAATCGTTCCCTCTTGAGCGTCCAATGTTACCGTATATGTATTTGCCTGCCATTTTGCAAAATAACTTTTATCGCCAACCTCAGTAGCAGCAAGTTCAGTAACTGGTTCACCAATTAGATTTACATTATCGTACCAAGCGACAAATGTGTTACCAGCTTTTGTCACAGTAGTTGGCAATGTTATCGCATCACCTAATTGATAACTAACTTCGTATGTATCGTCTATATCACCACCATTTGCATCGTAAGTTATCGTATATGTAGCTTTTGCCCATTGTGCGGTAAATGCCTTATTGCCAAAATCCGTAGCAGAAATTGCAAGGGCGTCGTTGTTTTCTGAATCTTTCCAACCAAGGAATCGATAGCCTGTTTTTGTTACATCAGTAGGAAGAACAACGCCAGCGCCATAAACATACGAATCAATATTATTCGAATTGATTGATCCACCATTAGCATTTAATGCAACGGCATACGAAGCATTTTTCCATTTTGCCCAGAAGTTTCTGTCGCCGACTTCTGTTGCAGCAATTTCGGTTACAACTCCACCTTCGTAACTTGAGTTGTCGAACCAACCAACAAATTCATAACCGTTCTTTGTGACATCTGTTGGTAATGTTGCACCAACATTATAGGTATATGATACTATATTTCCGGCATTAATAGTTCCGTTATTTGTCTGCAATGTAACAGTATATGTCTTTGGAGTCCATTTTGCATAATATGCTTTGTTTCCTGTTAAACCCTTCACAATCTGAGTTACCGCAGTTCCCGTACATGCTTCGTTATCGAACCAACCACCAAATGTGTTACCTGTTTTTGTAACATCTTGTGGAAGAATTGCAAGCACATCGTATGTATAGCTTGCGATATTTCCGGAATTAATCTCCCCTGAATTTGCATTCAATGTAACCGTGTATGTGTTAGCCTCCCACTTAGCCCAGAATTCCTTATTACCATACTCAGTATCTTCAATAGTTGTAATTGCAGTTCCAACTAAGTTTGAATTATTGTACCAACCCAAGAAATTGTAACCTGTTCGTGTTGGTTCCGGCAATGTAACCTCATCTTCGTAATGATATGTGTCACTAGAAATCGAAGTTCCGCCATTTGCATTATATGTAATAGTATAGTCGATTTGAGACCAACTTGCAGTATAGTATTTCGCCTCAACAGCATTGTTCGCAATATTTGTTGCTAATGCAGCCGTTTCATCATCTATCCAGCCATTGAATGTGAAACCAATTTTGGTAACATCAGTTGGAAGTATTGCTCCAACACCGTAGGTATAAGAAGAAATATTTCCACTATTGATAGATCCACCGTTAGCATCTAATGTAACAGCATAACTATTTACATTCCATTTCGCATAGAAGGTTTTATCACCTGTTTCTGTTGAAGAAATTGCAACGTATTTATTACCATCTAAGTTAGGATTTGCATACCAACCTGCAAACGTATAACCTTCACGGGTAACATTTGTAGGAAGAGATTTTAGAGCACCATAAACATATTCTGTAATATTTCCACTATTAATAGTACCACCATTCGCTTGCAATGTTACAGTATATGTGTTCACTAACCATTTAGCTTCAAACTCCTTATTTCCATAATCTGTAATTGCGATTGCACGAGTTGCTACACCATTAGATTGATTTTGCAATACGGCAGCACCACCAGCAGCAAGAATTTCTTGTACAAATGTTGTTGCAGTTACAACATCCATACCTTCGGCAACAACTACCGGCGCTTGTTCAATTAGAGTTTTAGCTTCTGCCAAACCTAATCCAGTATAATTTTTTACAACCTTTAATACTGCCAATTTTGCAGCTCCAAACGATTGTAAAAAGACATCTGTAACACTTGCACCAGCGGCTTCTCCTTCTTTTACCTCGTACCAACCACCAAATGTATAACCAGTTCTTGTTACATCTGTTGGAAGTAAGTTATATGTTCCAAATGTGTAACTATCAAAATCACCACCGTTTATTACTCCATTATTTGCATTAAATGAAACATCGTATTCTTTTGCTGTCCATTTTGCGTAATATATTTTATCTCCATAGTCACTATCACTAATTTCGGTAAACATATCACCTGTAAAACTAGAATTCAAATACCAGCCACCAAATGTGTAACCAGTACGAGTAATTTCTGAGTCATCTGGCAATGTAGCACCTATTCCATAGGTATATTCGTTTATTACATTTTCGTTTTTACCACCATTCGCTTCTAATACCACATTATAAGTATTAACATTCCATTTTGCCTTATAACATCTATCTCCATAATCTGTAGAAACAAGTGATTCTACTTCATCATAATTAATATACGACACTGTTGCACCGACAGCCTCCAATTGGGCTTTATAAGCCATTATGTCCTCAAGAGAGACATTATCTATAATTGTTGATGGACTATTTAAAACTAAGTCTCTCGCCTCCACCAAGCTGCATCCATTTATTCCTATTATTGCCGCAACAGTAGCTGAAAGTGCAGATTCATTATATGATTCCAATATTAAATCGCAACCAGTTTTAGGAAGCGCATCAATATCATAATCAATAGAATAAACTGCAGAAGTTTTTGCCAATTCTTTTAAATATTTATTCAATGTCGTTGCATCAGCATTGGCGGCAACAACAATCTCAGTTTCAATATTATTAACTAAAGAAAGTATTTTTTCACGCCAATATTCTACCCCATTACCAGAAGCATTTACAAGTGCTTTTTCAATAAGCAGAGCATTGGAAATATTTCCTGTGATATTCGTTGCAGAAAGAACCAAATCAGCTCGTGGTACTTCGTACCAACCTGCAAATGTGTATCCTGTTTTTGTTACATCTGTTGGAAGAGTTCCACTAAAACCGTAGTTATAGGAAGTTATATTACCTCTATTTATTATTCCACCATCGGTATTTAGTGTTACCGAGTAATTATTTACCGACCATTTCGCATAATATGTTTTTGGTCCAGTTTCATCAACTGTAATTTCTGTTATTGGGCTACCGGCATAGTTACTATTGCTATACCAACCTTCAAATGTGTAACCAGTACGAGTGATTTCTGTACCATCTGGCAATGTAGCACCTATTCCGTATGTATATTCGTCTATTGACTTTTCGTTTTTACCACCATTTACCTCTAACGTTACATTATAGGTATTAACATTCCATTTTGCATAAAATGTTTTATTTCCATAATCTTCTGGAGCTATAGATGTAACCTGTTGTGTATAAGAACTTGATGTGTACCAACCATCAAAAGTATAACCTACTCTTGAAACATCAACTGGCAACATCAACACACTTCCTTTTGTATAAGACACAACTTTACCACTGTTAATAGCACCACCATATAAAGAATATGATACAGTATATACTATTGGATTCCATTTCGCATAGTATGATTTTGAACCAGTTTCTGTCTTAGTAATTTCGGTTATCGCACTACCAGTAAAGTTACTATTATCGTACCAGCCACCAAATGTATAACCTGTTTGTGTTACCGCACTTGGCAATTTTGCTCCTTCTGTTGCAACGTACATTGTTACATTGCTAGAACTACTACCGCCCATAAAATTCAATGTAACATTATAGCAATCAAGAACTTGAGCCAATACAGCAGAATCTGCACCAGTCCATTTTAGATATGGATAATATGTATATTTTTTATTATCTATTATCTCACTCGGTCTTACTGCCCAATATTCAGAGCTTAAACTACTCAACAAGGTATTTGTACTCAATGCGGCCGTACCAAGTCCCGTATTTCCTGCTTTATCTTTATCTGTTACAGCTTTATATTTACAAACCTCATTGTTGTAATAATTACCACTTGTACCTAACGAACCGTTATGCCCAGCAATAGCACCCGTTAAACCTTTCCCTTCTACTGGACCAACATTTATACTATAAGCAACACTAGAACCACCAGCTTCATATCCTAAAATACCACCAACAGCACCAACATACTGACCTTCTACCATACCAGTATTCATACAATTCTTTATGAGAGGCCGACCATGAGAGAAATCACCACCAATACCACCTGCATGAGATCTCTTACTTAGAATATTTCCTTTATTAATACAATACCTAATTTCCCCTTTAGTACCACTATCAGATGGTCCTATACATACTATACCACTTGCATTAGTGTTCGCAACTATATTTCCATAGTTTATACATTTTTCAACATACGCAGCAGCATAAACATTTACACAAATACCACCAGCATTACCCTCTGTAAGAATATTTCCATAATTGTAACAATTCGAAATTGTGGTACCAGCCTTACAATGATAACAAATTCCTGCAATACTAACAGAAGACTGAAAATCAGAATAGTTCTTACAATTATCTATCGTACAACCTGTTGCCTCATAGACTATACCACCAACAACATAATTCATAGACGGACTAATCTTACAATCTGCAATTACCACATCCTTTATTGTAGCATTATTTGCATAGTTAAATAGGCCACACATGTTAGAGGAATTGTAAAAATATAACCCCGATATAGTACAATTACGACCTGCAAACAATCCGGTGAACGCAGCAGCACTAGTACCTAACCCAGACCAGCTATTTGTCCCCGTAAAGTTTCCATTCACTATATTCGAATAATCTACTATATCATTCATAATAACGTAGTTTTTACCCAATCCATTTGCAACATTTTTCAAGTCGTCTATGGTATAAATAGGAGTATATGCTTGCCATGACGGAGATTCTGCGGTACCATAATTATAGAATCTTGATTTAATAACAGGCGCCGTTCCAACGTTTAGCAATGCATGGTATTTTCCTCTGTTTACATAAGCAAATTCATCATCGATATAGACATAACTGCCCGATACCTTTGAATCATATCTACCTACCGCCCAAACAGAACTGCTAAATGAGCTTGGCAAGCTTGCTGCAAATGAAGATGCCGAAATTCCTGTACATCCAGTTTTAGTAGCATTATTTACTGGCAACCAACTACATTCATCAGTAACATAATAGCATCCACTCATTGTTGCAGATGAAGCAACACCGGCAATGGAACCAGCATTGGTTTTAACACCATCATTTCGTATAACACCAGCATTATACGCATTTGTTATGCTGCCACTTGTTATTTCACCAAACAAACCACCTACTTTACCACCTTTTGCAGTTATCATTCCCACATTATACACATTTGTTGCTCCAATAGACGAAGTTCCTGCAATTCCACCTACTTGTGTAATACCAGTTACATCTCCTGCATTATAGCAAACACTTATAGTATTTGAAGCCTGCCCAACTATACCACCGACCTTTTCTTCTCCTGTTACACTACCTTCATTGTAACTATTATTTACTATTCCACCACCATATCCAGCAATACCTCCTACTGTACCAACCAAGGCTACAACAGAACCTTTATTCACACAGCCCGTTATTTGTGCAGAAGACGTTGCTGCATTGCCAACAATACCACCAACATTATTAACACCTTCAACGGAACCAGAGTTTGTACAATTTTGAATTGTTCCATACAATTCAGAACAAATACCACCAACATATGCAGCCTTACCGACAACTTTACCTTTAAACTCACAATTTTTAATTGTTGCATGAGAAGTATGACTTCCATACCCACCATAGATACCTCCAGCACGTTCTCCTGTTGTAAAAATTGTCCCTTCTATAGTACAATTATCCACTAAAACAGTTGATGTAATTGGAGATATCCTACCAAACAGTCCACCAGTGAGCGATCTACCTTCTACATAAATGTCCTTCAAAGTCAAATTTTTTACTACCGCACCATCACTCAACCCACCAGAAGTACCACCACCAAAAAATCCCATATACGCGTCCGAACTAACAACACAAACTCCACGTATTGTTTTTCCATTACCATCAAAAGTTCCAGAATATGTAGTTGTTATAACACCATTAGTATATATCTTTTTTACAGCAGTTACATAATCACTACGCAAATCTCCATTATCATCCAATACCTGTTCGTTAACCGTAATGTTTTGCATTAATTTCGCATTTGCATTTTTTAATCCATTTGAATTTACAGCTGTTCTAAATGTTTCTAAATCAGCAACGGTATTTATCAGATAATATCCATTAGTCACAGGAAGAGAATAGGTAAATCCAAATTTAATATTTGGGCGGGTAGTACTAGTTGAATAAGCAACATCTGATGAAATGTCAGCATACGTATTGAAATCATCACTTTGACGATACAAACTCATATTTGAGACAGTAGTGCATTTATATTTTAAAGAAGAAACGTAATTTCCTGAACGAGTTACAACAACAACTAAATTATCCGATCCATTATACACGAATGGCGTAGCCAATTTAATACTTTCCCAACCTGTTGAAGAACCTAATGTTAATGTGCCACTGTACACCTCCGTTAACTCATCTTCCGACAAAGCACTACTCACAGATGAAAAACTATTCATCGATGTATGTGCCATATAAATCTTTATTGATTGCTCTGCCAAAGACGAACTTGCAGCAACCTCATAGGCAATAGAAGTTATCTTTGCTGCAACACCAATTTCACTTGCGGTATAAATAGACTGTGTTGAAGTATATTTATAAAAATTACTATACGGGAAAGTATTATTAGCTGTCGTTCCTGTTCCTACTATAACTTCACCACTAAAACCTTGAACCGTTGCTAACAATACCGTCAAAATTGTTGCTACACAAGTCTTTATAAATCTATTCATAAGAAATTTTTTTTCGTTATTACCATTTATCTTTCACTATCCCGAAAGGTCATTTCAGAATGGCAAAATTATATTTTTATTACAAAATATGATACATATTTACACAAAAACTACGACTTTCTAAGTGTGCGTTATACACTTAGAAAGGGTGCATCAACCTAACTATCGTTTTGTAATGGTTTTGATTAGTAAAAAAAAAGGCGTTCTAACGAACGCCTCCTAATTTAAACTTCTGTTATATAAATACGCGATAAATCGTGTATGATATGGAAACGCGATACATCACGTTATATAGAGACGTGATACATCGCGTCTCTACTAAAATTGTATTTCCTTTAAATCATACATTCCTTCACCGGTAAATATAAGATATAATGGATTTTTACCATTTTTAAATGGAACTGCAACTTCGAGCGATTTCCAGGTATCTGTTTCTGCAAGGGTAACTTGCGCCAAGACTTCTCCATTCATTTCTTGTGAAATAGCAAATGAGCCTTTGCCCTTACCACGATACACTATGCCCAAAGTATTCACATCAGAAAAATCGAAATACTTATAACCAATCAATGTTCCTTTCGAAATTTGATGAATAAATCTATCTTCACCTTCGTTATTCACATTAGGGAAAGCCTCAGAATATATTTTATTGGAACCATGAGGCATGTGGCCATTTGTGATATTACAAGCAATTGTTGCTGGATATGTTCCTTTGGCCATCAACGGTCCTTCATTCAAGCCACAAGATGTTATTTCTACTTGAGGAATTGTTCCATCAGCAAGGATTTGTATTGCTTCTGCACACGCCTGACGACTGTAGTCGGAACGATGAGTCAAACGATGATAGAACACGAACCACTTTCCGTTAATATTTTCAATACTTCCATGCGTAGTACCTGTCATATTTAAACGATCGGCCTCTGTTCTGCCATTCAAACCCACATCGCCATTCGAAACGATTGTTCCACCAAAAACAAAACCTGTGTTTGGCAATTTACTTGTGGCATAACATAATTCGTGGTTTTGTTTCGACGAATAAACGAAATAATATGTGTCCGCAACTTTTCGAATTGAACACGCCTCAAAAAATGGATGTTCCTCGAACGAAGTACCTTTGACTTTATATGGAATGATATGTTTTGGCGCAACTTTCACTGTCAACATATCATCTTCCAAAATTGCCATAACTGGTCCCATGACACTTTCCTTCTTTGCCATTTCTAAAATGACTTCCAACGGCTTGTTAAACATGCCTACTTCAGAAGCGATACCTTCCGCATCGTTATCTTCTTCGTACGAATATTGCGTTCCATAGTACAAACGAATCACACCATTATCGTTCATTACTGCTGGATCGAAAGGAACATAATCAAGCAAAGGAGAGCCATCAGGATTTCTCACAAAACCCAAATATTGATATTCTCCTGCAGGAGAATCACATACAGCTACACTAATTGGTCCATGATACCCACCTTGGCCAAAATCACCAGACATGCAATAATACAGATAGTATTTCCCGTCGTTACCACGAACAACATCAGGAGCATACATGTATTTTCGATTTGCATAATCAGGATCTTGTTTTGCTTTGTAGATAACTCCTTCGTAACGCCAATCTTTTAAATCATAAATTGATGCCGAATACGACACATAATCTAGCATACAAAATGTTTCTCCGCCTTCCTTGTCGTGTGAACCAAATAAATATACTCTATCACCAAACACATGAGGTTCTCCATCAGGAACATGTTCGTGTAATGGTAAAAATGGATTGAAAATTTGCTTTTGTTGCATAATGTAAAATAGTTTGTATCAAAGATATAAAAACTACAATACATTTCATATCACATGACAAACAAACTTACCGAAAAGGGAAAATATTGGGACGAAATTATTGTACAGGAATATGTATAAAATGCGGTAAATCGCATTTTAACAGAGGAGATTTTCTATTTTTTCTCTCCACCAACAATTCTATCGCTATTTTGAGCAATAAATTGCGCCCATGTTTGTTTCGTTTTTCGAGGAGTTTTTGCTTTTGTTTTTGATTCTGCTTCCGGAATCTGTGGCTTCGAAATCTGATAATAATGACACACCGCAACTGCTAATGCATCGGTTGCATCTAAATATTTTTGATGCTCATAACTCATCATTTTCGACAAAATGGCATCGACTTGTTCCTTTGAAGCCGCACCATTTCCTGTAATTGCCATCTTAATCTTTCGAGGGGCATATTCGTGAATTACTAAATCGCGTTGTAAACCAACAGCCATGGCTACGCCTTGCGCGCGACCTAATTTTAACATTGATTGCACATTTTTCCCAAAAAACGGAGCTTCCAACGCCATTTCATCCGGACAATACTTCTCGACAACCTCTGTAAGCACAGTATAGATTTTCTGCAACTTTACATAAGTGTCGTTGATTTTCTGCAACTCAACAACACCTAAATCTATAACTGACAGTTGCTTACCTTCAACCTTCAACAAGCCATATCCAAGCACATTTGTACCAGGATCTATGCCGAGAATTATTTTCTCCATTGATAGCGTTTGTCAAGATATTCCTTAAAAGCAGGATAATTACCTTCTATAGAATCAAAATGTTCTTCCTTACCTTCAAGACCGCTAAGACTTTCTGGCAATTCCGGATCAACTCCAATAGCATCGATAATTGCATTCGGGAATTTAGCAGGATGAGCTGTTTCCAATGAAATCAACAATTGATCTTGCGAAACTTCATTTTCAGAAAGATATTGTTCTACACAATACCATCCCACTGCACCATGAGGTTCTAACATCACATGATATGCATCCCACGCTTGTTTTATTGTAGCACGAGTTTCTGCGTCGGTAACACTCATTGCATAGAACATTTTGTCCATTGCAGCGAAATCAGGTTCTTTAAGAATGTTACCCTTTTCGTCCATATTTCCACCATATAATTCAATAAGACGAGCCAAATTACTTGGGTGACCAACATTCATTGCACTAGACAAACAGTTTCTTGAAGGTTCAATCTTTGCATATTTATGAGTGTTCATCAAAGTTGTGAACTCATCATTTTCGTTTGTAGCAACAAGGATTTTCTTCACTGGAAGACCCATTTTTGTTGCAAGCACACAACCCATCATGTCACCAAAGTTTCCTGAAGGGATACAGAAAATTGCTTCTTCTAAATCGTTAGAATCTTGCTTACGAAGTTTTGTGTATGAATAGATATAATATACAATTTGTGGTATCAATCGGCCGATATTGATAGAGTTTGCACTGGTAAAATTCAAGCAAGCCAAATCAGGATCAGAGAACGCTTGTTTTACCATAGCCTGAGCGTCGTCGAACTTACCATCAATAGCAATAATCTGGACATTCTTTTGCAATGTAGTCATTTGCTTACGTTGACGGTCGCTTACCTCATCTTTTGGGAAAAGAACTGCAATTTGGATATTATTTAATCCATAAAATGCATGAGCCATTGCGCTACCAGTATCACCCGAAGTTGCTGTAAGAATCAACTTATTTACATTCTGCTTCTTTAAAAAATATTGCATCATTCTACCCATCATTCTTCCTGCAAAATCCTTGAAAGAAGCTGTAGGACCTTGGTCAAGACGCATAACATATTTATTGTCAACAACATGTTCCAATGGAACGTCAAAATTGTACGCATCCTTTGTCATTGCCAACAAATCAGCCATTGGAACTTCTTCGCCCAAAAACTTAGAGAATACTATTGCAGCAATTTCATAGTACGCTTTACCTTTTAAGGCATTCAATTCGTCTTTTGAAAAAGTTGGAATTGCATTTGGCATAAACAAGCCTTTATCTGGAGCCAATCCTTTCAACAAAGCCTCGCCAAAAGTTACCTCTGCTGCTTTGTGATTTGTTGAGAAATATGTTATCTGTGACATGTTATATTTTTTTGCAAAATAAACGATTTTTATACAAGAAACATAAGATTTCTTTTGATTTATCTTTTTTGTGCAAGAAAGCGAAGTTGTTTCTCCAAAACTTCAGTCTTTTTCATTGCATATCCATGTTCTGCAGCAATCAATATCGGATTGCTGTACATAGTTTGTATTTCCATTGCCCGATGAGCGTCATAATCAACACGCATACTTGGAGAATATGGTGTCATTTTTTCCGTCATTTCTATCATTTTGGATACAAATGTGTCTGAGATTTTTGCGTTACAAGCTCTACCAGCTTCTACAACCTCATTCATCAAATCTATCACCAACTGACGAGTATCAGGATTGAAAGTCAAATCATTTGTTTCGGCATTCATAACAACAGTTAAACCATTGTACGGAATATTCCAAACTAATTTTTTCCATCGAATAGAGTTCAAATCAGTACCAACAGTGACTTGTACGCCAGCTTCAACAAAATCGGTAGCAATCTCTTGTATTACAGAATCACAGTCGCCACAATATTTTGCCATAGTTAGCGAACCATATTCTGCATGATGAACATGTCCCGGTGCAATTTTCGTCGTACAAATAAATGCCGTTGCACCAACTACAGAAATACCAGGCATTTCATCGGCCAATTGTTTTTCTATACCTAAACCATTTTGAATAAGAACAACAACAGTGTTTTTATGCACAATAGGTGACAATAAATCCTTCAAAAGATGGTTATTTGTCGTTTTCATACAAATTAAAACGACATCACATTTCGGCATATCGCTAGACTTTCCATACGCTTGAACTGGCTGTAGATGGAAATCGCCACGAACAGAATCTACCTGTAATCCGTGTTGCTTCACATATTCATAGTCGGAATGAAAAAGAAAATGGACGTCTTTGCCATGCTTGGCAAGACATCCACCATAATATCCTCCGATACCACCGGTACCGATTATTGCATACGAAAGCGCCATTATTGTATCACAATTTGTTGTGCAATACTACCAATTTTTACAATATACACGCCGTTTTTCGCGATATAAATTTCAGCAGAATCATTGGCAGATTCCTTATCCAAAAGACTTACCAAACGACCTTTTATATCATATACAGCGATTGCATTGTTGGCATTTTCAACCACAACAATATGTGACTTCGTATAAATTTGAACTGTCGTAGCATCAATTACATCAGCTGCAAGAACTTGAGAAGCACGATATGCATCAATTGCTTTTTGCAATAACACAACTTGTTTATCTACATCTTTTTGTGTCACTTTACTATCTGAAAGCATACGCTCTGCAGTTTGTTTTGATCGAGACAATTCCATACATTCCAATAATCCATATTGACCACCGTTTTCTCCCACACTTGTAGTGCTTAGCAATTCTGTTGCTTCTGCTATCAATGTTGATAATTCGGCAAAGTCAACAGTAATAGGATTTACTGACGACAAGAACGCTTGTACGGCAGCATTTAGAACTTGAGTTTTTGTATCAATTATTGATTGCTCAGTAGCATTCTTATAGATTTCTTGAGCAGAAGCCAACTCATTTTCCAATGTCGTTACCGCAAGAGCCGGATATTGACCAGAACCACTTCCCGTATTACCTTCAGCTTTTGTCAATGCAGCAGTTGCATTATTTATAGCCATTGCTAAGAATGTCTTATCTGCAGTAATAACAGAAGCTTTGAATTGTTCCATTGCTGCAATCAATTCTTCATTTGCCTTATCCAATTCAGATTGAGAAACAGATACTTTTTCATACACCGTATTTGCTTTTGCAATAGCATCTGCCAATGTTGTTTTAGCGCCAACTGGATATTGACCTCTATTATAACCTTCTACAGCATTAGCAGCCAAAGAATTCGCTTTTGATATTGAAGAAGCCAATTTAGTTCTATCAACAACTTCCAAATCAGAGATTGCATTATTCAACATTTGAGCAGCATTGTCAACAATAGTTTGGTCAGCCTCAAGCAAATCTCTATCAACAGATTGAGCTTTCTCTAAAGCCTTTTGTAACTGCGACCACGATTCAGAAGAATACAACGACTGTTTTAACTTATCAGTAGAAGCAATAGCTGCATCTAATTCCGTATAGTTAGCTTTTGCCTTAGCTTTATAACTTGCAGTAATAGTCACATTTGCTGTAACGTTTTCGAAAGAGCCTATCCAACCAACAAAATCATATCCTTCTCGTTTTGGAATAGTTGGCTCAACAGCAGTTCCACCATATTCTACTGTTTGTTCATCAATTGTTTTACCGTTAAAATCAGTAAATGTTACCGTGAATGTTTGTACAACAAACACAGCATTTACAGAAATATTGTCAATCACATTTGAGAACGAAGCATCCCAACTATCAAATATATATCCAAGTTTTGTTGGTTCTACAGGAGCCTTAGCCGATTGCCCGTATTCTACAACTTGAGAATCTACTGTCTTACCATCGACAATAAATGTTACCGTGAACGATTGTTTCACTAAACCATTCAATGCATCTTGCAATGCTTTAACAGCATTATCAACGATTTGTTGATCTTCTGCTAGTAAATTCTTGTCAACTGATTTTGCTGCAGTTAACGCATCTTGTAATGCCTTAGTTGTTGCAGCAGTATAACCTGTTGTATTAAGAGCTTCAGCATCTGCTATCGCTTTATTCAAAGCTGAATAATCGGCTTTACCTTTTTCTGTGTAAACAGCTGTAATTGTAACATTAGCTATTACATTTTCGTAAGAACCTTCCCAAGCCGAGAATGTATAACCTTCACGAGTTGGAGATTTTGGAGCAACGGCATCTTTTCCATATTCAACCGTTTGCGTTCCTAAAGTTGAACCATCATAGTCAACAAATGTTACCGTAAATGATTGTACGGCAAGCGCACCAATTGCGTCTGTCAATGCTTTTGTCGCTGCATCTACTATTGCTTGGTCTTCTGCCAACAAATCTGAATCTACTGCTTTTGCCGCTGTCAATGCATCTTGTAATGCCTTAGTAGTTGTAGCAGTATAACCCGTTGTGTTAATAGCTTCTGCGTCAGCTATGGCTTTATTCAATGCAGAATAATCTGCTTTATCTTTTGCGACATACGTTGCTGTAATAGTAACATCAGCAGTTACATTTTCGTAAGAACCTTCCCAGGCTGAGAATGTATAACCTTCACGAGTTGGATCTTTTGGAGCAACTGCATCTTTACCATACTCTACTGTTTGTGTTTCTATTGTTGAACCATCATAGTCAACAAATGTTACTGTAAATGATTGTACGGCAAGCGCACCAATTGCATCCGTCAATGCTTTTGTTGCGGCATCTACTATTGCTTGATCTTCGACAAACAAGTCTGCATCTACTGCTTTTGCCGCTGTCAATGCATCTTGTAATGCCTTAATCGTTGTAACAGTATATTCGTCCAAATCTAACGCTTCTGCATCAGCTATCGCTTTATTCAAAGCAGAATAATCAGCTTTACCTTTTGCGACATACGTTGCAGTAATAGTAACATCTTCTATAACATTTTCGTAAGAACCTTCCCAAGCTGAGAACGTATATCCTTCACGAGTTGGATCTTTTGGAGCAACGGCATCTTTACCATACTCTACTGTTTGTGTTTCTAAAGTTGAACCATCATAGTCAACAAATGTTACTGTAAATGATTGTACCGTATATGTTGCAGTAATTGTTATATCTTCAATAACATTATCGAATGTTTTATCCCAACCAGCAAATACATAGCCTTCACGAGTTGGTTCTGTTGGAGCAGTTGCTGCAGAACCTTCTTCTATAATTTGTTCATCAAGAACAGTTCCATCAAAATCAACAAATGTTACCGTGTATGTATTTTCCACAGGAAGACTTCCCCAACCTGGCATATCTTCCAATGTAATAACACGTTCGTCATTCATAATAAGATTCCAGTCAGATACTTTATTATGATCATCAGAAGATACATATTTTGTTGAACCTTCGTCGTACCAAGGCATAAACCAAGACCACATTGCACCGTCGTCCTCCATATTTTGAGGATAAGGTACAGCACCACATTCTGCCAATGTTACTATTTTCTTTCCATCGACAACTTTTGCAACAGATTCAAATTCAGTCACTAACGAAGAGTGATTGTATGTGTTTGGTGCTTGGTAATAGAAATCACGACCAGCGATATCTACATAGTTGTCACCAGGATACCAATCAGCATCTGTACCATCGGAATTCCATACCCAAATTAGGTTATGAAGACCATATTCATTCGTCAACTTGTCGAACAATAAATAATACAATTGCTTATATGGTTGAGCACCAGAACCACCCCACCAGAACCATTTACCACTTGCTTCGTGAAGTGGACGCCATAGTACAGCGACACCAGCTTCTTGTAAGTCTAACAAATGTTTGGCAATTACATCAAGGTCTGCAATAATACCTTTATAGATTGTTGAGTTTGTATTCCATTTTGTACAACTAGCATCGGTAAATGCGTCTGACAACTTAAATGAAGCTTCCGATGTATTAAACGATGTCGTAGCTTTCGTCGGATCACGCCAATGCCAAGTATAATATGGAATACCACCTTCGTTCCACAATTCCTTAGTTATGTCAATCATTGTCTTCGTGTAGTTTGTTGCCCATTCCGTTCCCTTTCCAACAGACTGCATAAAGTCAAAACCAACCAACGCTGTATATTTACCAGACTTGTCGTGGATATACGAAACGTCATATTGTCCCTTGAAAGAATTATTACTTGGCATATCCAATGTCATTACACCACTAATGGTTTTCTTTCCAAAGTTTTTCTTCAAGAAATCGTACAACTCAACAGCACCAGAAGTAGGATTAGCTACTACAGGATTTGCATCGATATTGAATTTAACCGACTCATGAGTTGACAATTCAATATAGTCAATATCAACCCATCCCCAACTTTTCGTGATTGCTATTGTATTCGCACCTGCTTCTAAAGCTGCAGCTGCAACAATAGTGGCAAATGTTGGGTTTGTACTACCTGATTTATCAAAAGCTAATGTACCAGCTTGTACACCATTTACTACTAAATTCTGAGCCTTGTAGTCTTCAGTTAAAGAGTAGGCAACAGTAATATCATATACTCCAGCCTTTTCTACATTCACATTAAATGTCAAATCACCAGATTGCATTTTTACATACTTACCGCCAGAAGCAGCAGATGAATTTGCGGTTGTAGTTCCACTACCAGTTGCATTTTCTGCCTCATATTTCAACGTAGTTTGAGCGACTTTTTCTGTATATGTTGCCGTAACTGTCAAATCTTTTGTGATAGACGTAAAAGCAACATCCCAACCGTCGAAATCGTATCCTTCGCGAGTAGGTTCAGTTGGAGCAACTGCATCACTACCATATTCAATAGTTTGTTCATCTATCGTTGTTCCATCGAAATCGACGAATGTAACTGTATATGTATTGATTTCATAAACAGCCTTTACCGTCAAGTCTTCAGTTACATTAGAGAAATCTGTATCCCATTCTTTGAATGTATAACCAGTACGAGTTGGTTCATCAGGAGCTGTCGCACTTGCTCCAGATTCAACGACCTCAGTTTTCAATTCTGTACCATCATAATCTTCGAAAATCACATTGAAAGAACTTGAAGATTCCTCAATTGTTATAGTAACATCGTATATCTTACAATCTATCAATGTTTTGAATGTAGTATCTTTCGTATATTCTTCCCCATTGAATTCTACTGGCGATGGACCAGACAATGTTTCAACTACAACCTCTGGTGTTGGTTTAAAAATTCGGAAATTACCAGTTGCGTGCAACATTGAAAGCATGTACACCATACCATTGTAATAACGCCATTGACCAGTTGGAGGAGTCACATCCCACAATTTTTGAAGGTTTTCTTTTGCCAAAGCTTCATTTCCTGGAGTCAAAGCAAAAACACCTACACCATTACCACCTTTTTGACCTTCAGAATAATAGCCATCAGCACCGGTACCATCGACATTGAAAAATGCATGTGAATATCCATCACTCTTGAAGAAGTTTAAAATATTATACATCATAGTTTCCTGACGAGAATCAGCAGCAAACCAGTGATAATCCATACCAACATTCATCGGACAACGAATGGCATCGTATTTATAGATACTTGTATTGTAACCAGCCCAGTTAGGATAGTATCCAGAACCATCGAAGTTACAATAATCAGGGTATAAACCTGTTATTTTATGAGCAGAGTTATACAATAAATCACGAGCAGCTTTTGGCGTTTTTGCCCAGAAATCTGTATTTGTATTTATCCAACGAGCCCACAATTCCAAGAAACCAGGCAAGTTGTACGAAGGATCGGAGAAGTCATACGAAGTTTCACCAAAAGTTACAAGATAGTTGCTTTTGTTAAACAAAGGACTAACCTGTCCATTACCTCTACCTGTCTTATTCAAAAGACATTTTGCCAAATATTGTGCTTCTTCCTCGTAATTAATATCACCATCATTTCCCCAACGGTGAGAAGCAAAGAACAAAGCTGTCAAGAAATACATTTCACCATCAGGTGCCGATGAGGCTCCTTTTATGCTTCCATTTGTTTCGCATTGCCAAGCGAACAAACCTTCACGAACATCACCAGCTTTGTATTGCATATATTTTTTTGCCCAACGCCACAATCTGTCAAACTTTTCACGGTCGCCCATTTGAACACAAATCATCAAACCATACGACTGACCTTCGGTACGAACATCCTGATTACCAGTATCGTAGATATATGCCATATCTTTCCCATTCTCATCTTTCCCAGCCTCATAATACACAGTATTTGGGCCACCTACAGTATAGAAATGATCCCAAACACTCTTCATTTTAGCTTGAACTTGTGCCTCCGTTTTACCAAGATATTTCACAAATAAATTCGTGTATTCTCCTGTATAATATGCTCCATTCGTCATTGTCTCCCCATCAAGCACATCACAACTTGGACCAATGTATGCCTTATCAACAAAGTATTTAGAGATATCGCCTGTAACATCTACCGAATACGATGGCTTATCGCCACCTTCGTCACCACCACCAGGATTAGAAGATTTTTCTGTTCCAAAAAATACATTGTCTATCGTTACACAGCCATCCGAACCACCTATACAGAAAGTCACTTTAGAATCCAAAGCGACATCAGATGGTGTAAGCAATGTTTCTTCGAAATTTTGTGCTGTAGTTGTTAAATCATATTCTTTATACAAATATGTATCGTAATCCGCTGCAATTTTTTGTACCATTACATACAACTTTCTTGCAGTTGATGCTTTTGCCGAGAAAGACAATGTATATTCAACATCCCCTTCCAACTCAACATTTTGATACATTTGAATATGCCAGTTTTCAGTTCCATAATTTCCATTAGGACAAAGTTGAATTGCATTCGCACCCGACATTCCCGCAGTTGTTGTTGCCGTCAATGTACATTTTGCATCACCACCAACTTGTGTATCCCAATAACTTGTTCCCTCATCAAATTCACCATTTTCAAGTAAATTCAACAACGTCGTTTCAGCAACGGCAGGACCTTCTTTTGTATATTCACTTGCACGATCTTCCAAAGAATATGTTTTTCCTGGAACGACATCAAATTGAGCATACACCGTAGAACCAACAGTAACCGTTTTTACTTCTATATCCTTTCCACCAGTAGCAACGGCAATATTCTTCCAAGATGCTGGCATTACACGACGAACTGTAATCGGGTAATCGTATGTAACAACAGTACTTGAAATATTTACACTAGCAGTTAACTGATAACTTGTTGAACTAACCGTTTTTTCAGACAACGATAAGGCGTCACGTTCTTTTGCATACAAAATTGCATCACGGAATGTGGCAACCCAAACCTTAGAATCATTTTCTTTTGCCCAATCAAGCGCACCGGTAATTGCACTAATTGGAGTTGGAGAATATGTTGCATTTCCATTTGTTTCACCCGTAATTCCATGAGTTAAAAACACAACCCAACCACCTTTACTTATTGCAGACTGCATCGAACTGGTGAAATTTGAAGCGCTTGCAAAGCCTGCTTCACTACCAGTTGTAATTGCCGAAATTCTAAAATAGTCACTTGGAGTTTTTCCCATTACCTGACCATCGCAGATACGACCACCAATATAATTTGCAGCCAATGCTGCCGCATCACTTGGAACGTTGCAATATGGATATGCTATAGTATTACAATCCTGTCCTGTAATCTTTTGATTGATAGTTGTCTTTGAACTACTTAGTTCACTCGATGGAGTATTTTCCGAGTGAGTAACCGTATGACTCGCAATTTCGTGACCTTTCGCAGCTAATTTTTGAAATGCTGTCCACTGATTCGCTTGGTTCATCCAATTAACAACAACATTAAATGTAGCATTATATCCACGGCTATCAAACTCTGGTGCAACGACCGAAATATGACTTGGAGCATCATCGTCAAAGGTGAATGTTGCTGCAGCAGTACGGAATCCCGACCACGTACCTACCGTATATCCCGTTGCAATTGATTGCGCAAAAACCTGTGAGGTAACAAAAATAGCAACCAAGAATGTAATAAGTCTATTTTTTCGCATAGCGTATAATTTATCTTTATTGTATATAAATCGACCAAAAATAACGTATCTTTTCAGAAAAAACAAACATAAATTACCGAGCCGTATGTGTGTTTAATACACTATGTTTGTCATCTATAAGACAAAATAAAAAAACAGAACCCTACAATTAGAGTTCTGTAATAAGCAAGCACAAAAAAGGCGGAGAAATAATCCTCCGCCTTTCTATCTTGTATTGAAAATATCTATTTAGAATATTTTGCTGTACCTTCTGCAGTTTTTATGAAATAAACACCTGATTGTAAATTAGATAGATTCATTTCATTGTTAGCTTCGGCTATTGCTGCACCAGCAACATTGTAAACAACAATCTTTCCAGCAGAATATACCATACCGTTAACTATTTGTACATTCTTAGAAACTTCAGCTACAGCTGTTTCTTTAGGATATGTCATATATGCTTTAGTTACAACGATATCTGCTGCATCAGCAGTTTGTAGGAAAATTGCGCGAACACCTGTCCAGTCACCTACATAACAATCATCAAAATTAATTGTTACTGAAGTTGCACCAGCTTCTATAGATACAGGATTGTTCTCACCATCTTCTGTACCGTTATCAATTTGTACAACCAATTGTACTTGACATGGAACTGGTTCGAATTCTACAGTTACGCTTGCATATTCAGTCACATTAAGATAATTTGACCACCAAGCCCATCCTGCTCCGCATTCCCATGCTTTAGGGAATGTAATTGTTGTAGATTCTAGACCTGCGGCAACAACACAATCACCCCACATATTTGAGATACCAGAAATAGGAAGTACAGATTCGTCTGTTGTTACATTAGGATCTTTGTAGTTTGGATCGCTTACTGTACAAGTTAACTTTGAGAATTCAATATCTACATCGTCGTAAGAACTATTACCCTCAGTTGTTGCTAAAACGAATGTTGGACCTGCAATAGCTTTTGTTGCCGTAAAAGTAACTGAACCAACAATTACACCAGATGTTACCGACGAACTACCCCAAGAACTTAACACTTCCCAACTTCCTGCTGCAGTATCAACTACGATAGAAGAAAATGTTACATCTTCACCAGTTGTTGTTCCTTGAAATTCAACCACAACCTTGTAACCTGCCTGAATATCCATTGATGGAGTAACAGCAATCATACCTTGCGAATTTTGATGTTCTACACCATCTTCTGTAGTCCAGCTATTGGATTTCATCGTCATTACCTGTGCCGACAAAGACATTGTCAACAAAGCGCTTCCTAAGAATAATAAAATTTTCTTCATAATTAAATCTTTTAAAATTAGTAACCACAAATATAACTAGAAAAAAAGGGAAATCAACAAATTGACTTCCCTTTTTTTCTATTCGAAATTGATTTTTCTATACCAAATGACGAATTAATTGTTCTTTGTCTCCTGGCAATAGATCAATTACAGGAACTTCAGGCATAGTATAACAACCTGGAGCTTGTTTGAATGTAGCACGTGCAACACCAACCAAGATTTGTGCAGTCAAAGCTGGGTTATTGATAGTCATTTCGAATTTGAAACGTTGATTTTGTGTTTTACCAGAAACACCTTTTCTTTCCAAAAGAACACCATGACCCATATCACGACAGTTATCTACACTATCAACAGGAATTACGTGTAATTCATCGTGAGCGAAATAATCGTCAGCCTTCAATTCATCATAAACTTGTTGTGCTGTGAATCCTTCTTCTAATTCAACATATACTAAACGGCTGTGGATACCTGCACCTTGTGGCATAGTCATCGACAACGCATTCTTAACGCCTTTTTTAGAACGAGCAACAACAGAGTGACCCATACTCATACCAGGACCAAAGTTTGTCCAAGTAAGACCTTTAGGAGCAGCTGCTTCCATCAATGTACGAACTACAGAATCACTTCCTGGATCCCAACCTGCAGAAATGATAGCAACTGTACCATTTTCTTTTGCAACTTTTCCAAGAGATTCATGTAATTCCCAAATACCACCATGAATATCGAAACTATCTACCGTATTGATACCCATTGCCAAGTATTTCTTTGCATTTTCTTCAACGCTACGAGTTGGAGTTGCAAGAACAGCAACATCTACTTTACCTAATTCTTTGATGTCAGTTACAACTTTGTATGGAGTCAATTCCAATGGCATTTCGCCTGAGGTTGAACGACGAACAACTCCTGCAATTTCAAAGTCAGGAGCAACTTCCAATGCTTCGAGTACATATTTTCCAATATTTCCGTACCCTACGATTGCTACTCTTTTCATATCTTTCAAAAATTAAAGTTTTTTGTCTTTTGCGTTAGCAAATGTAAGAGTTTTTTGCGAATTCTTTATTTATTGTTAGTATTTTTCAATAGTTCCGCAATTTTTTCACTTAATTCCTGTCCTCGAAGACCTTTAGCAACAATCTTACCTTCTGCATCTATCAAGATTGTAAAAGGAATTGCATTTACATTAAACATATTGCTATACTCCTTATTGATATCGCGAACATTCGCCCATGGCATTTGTTCCTGCGACAACGCTTTTATCCATGCATTCACGTCATTATCGACCGATATTGAATATATATCGAAACCTTTTTCATGGAACTCATTATACATTCTCTTGAAATTCGGAATCTCCATACGACAAGGACGGCACCAACTTGCCCAAAAATCAATTAGAACAACCTTTCCACGCAAAGAAGATAGATTTATTGTTTCCAATTTCTGATTTGGCAATGAAATTTCATTAATCTTAGTACCCACGCGCAACAATAACTGACGCATAACATCAGCATGAAATTCAAGCACCATTGCATCGTTTGGATATGTCGCCAACAAAGCAGAATCCAACATTTGATACACATCGGAATATTCTTCCATCGACAACGAACGACATAAAATTAAATTACAATAATTCGAAGGATTAGCGTTTATTGCCGTAACAAGTTCTCGTTTCATTAGTATACTCAACGAATCCATCGTTCTTTCATAGGCTTTTTGTACACGCATTGCTTCTTTTTGCTTTGCTAACATTTTCTGCGAAGTTACTTGCATCGCTTTGGCTTGCTCTGAACCTGTTACAGAATATGTTGCTCCCAACTGACGAAATTCTCCCGCAAACGAGATATTTTCTCCAGGAGATACAACTAAAGTAACCACATCATTTTTTGTAAGATACAAGTTCACAAAATGAGTCGATTGTGCTGAATAGTTATAGAAGAAATCACCTTTCTTTGAAATAGGTATTTTTTTCTCTATTGGAACTTGTTGCGTATATATCTCCAATGTTAGAGAATCGGTTCCAGAATATTTTATAATTTTACCCTTGATACTGATTTGTTGAGCCGAAAGGCCTAGTACAAACAACAATAGGCACAAACAAGAAATTATTCGTTTCATAGTAATTGATTTTATGGTCGAAAGATACAACAATATCATTGAATTAAAAGAAATTTCTTCAACGAACGACTATGCGATGGAACTCGCAAAGAAAGAAAACGTTCCAAATTTTACCACAATTTGTACAGACTTTCAAACAAAAGGGCGGGGACAACGAGGGAATTTTTGGGAATCAAACATGGGAGAAAATTTGTTGTTTTCCGTCATTGTGCATCCCGAAGCCATAGCACTTAAAGATCAGTTTATTCTCTCACAATGCGTTGCTCTCTCACTACGAGATGTTGTGGCTCTTTTTTGTTCGAACGTAACTGTAAAATGGCCTAACGACATTTATGTTGGGAACAATAAGATAGCAGGAATACTTATAGAAAATCAACTACTCAAGAAAAACATTGATTTCTCGATAATTGGAATTGGTTTAAATGTAAATCAAACGATATTTAAAGATGCACCAAATCCTACATCTTTATCTTTAGAAAATGACAATCTACAATTTAATAGAGAAGAACTTATGCAGCTATTTCTAAGCCATTTAATCGAGAATTATAACCTTATGCAATCCTCTCCTGAACAAATACGAACACGTTACATAGACAATTTATACCTGAAAAACGTGCCCCACATTTATTTCGATGCAGACGGTTTTTTTGAAGGGAAAATAACCACAGTTGAGAACGACGGGAAACTTATTATTACAGATAAGGACGACCGCGAACGAAGTTATTATTTCAAAGAAGTGCAATATATATTGATGTAAACAAAAAAGGAATTGCATATTTCTATACAATTCCTTTTCATATCACACATTTATAACAAACTATCTTTTCACGAAAGACTGAGTTTTCACATTTCCGTCTTTAAGACAAACTTGTACTGTATAAACCCCACATGATAATTGAGAAACTGGAATTTCTATCATTGTTGAATGTGCTTCAACCACACTAACAAGAGAGTTCAAACTATAGATAGAAACTTTTTCAATTTCTTTGTCTGCAATAATGTTTACAAAATCGGTACAAGGATTTGGGAACAATGAAACAGAAATAAGTTGATCAGCAACATCTGTTTTAATTACCGATGCCGTAAACGCTTTCACTGCTTGTTGTAAAACACGTACTGCATCTGCTATTTCATCAGCAAATAAGCCAAATGTTTCGAATTGAGTTTGTGCAGTTGCAATAGCTTCTTCCAATGCAGCCTTAGATTCTGCGCTATACATACCTGTTTCCGCACCAACAACAGCAGCATCTGCAACCGTTTGTGCATCTTTTATAGCCTTGTCCAAAGCTGTCTTGTCGCCATATGCTTTTGTTTTAAATTCAGCAATTGCTCTATTAAGAACTGCTGTAGCAGTATCGATAATTGTACGAGTAGATGTTGAAGCCATATTAACATCCGCAGCTACTCCGATTGCCTCTGCTAATGCATCAATAGCTGTTTGAGGGTATTTTTCAGTTGAAGATTTTGAATATAATGCATTTGCCTCAACAAGAGCAGTTTCTAAAAATACTCTATCCATTACCGATGTGGCAATACTTCGACCTACAAGCACTACTTCATCGATAGAAAAACTTCCTGAACCAGTTACTTCTTTCCATTGGAAACCTGTTACCTCAGTAACATAACCGCTTGTAACAAAATCTTCAGCAATTGTTTCCCAAGGCAATTCAACCAATGTCCAATCTTCGTGTGCTTCGATTGCATAAGTCTGATAAGAATAATTGGCATTTCTTTTTGTAACCGATTTTGCTTCTAAAACACAAGCATCGCCTTTATGGTAGAAACTTATACCCGTAGAACCCGTACAATTCAACGGATTTTCAGCAGGAAGGACATTAAAGCCAACACCAACATAACTCTTTACATTCGAGAAAGTAAAGTGTACGGCCGTTTCGGTTTCATTTGCACCGCCCGCAACCATCTCATACGATTGAGTTGAACCATCGGAATAAGAATACCAACCGCCACCTAATGTAGTATTTTGACCATCTTCACAATCTGCTAAAATAGTATTGCCTCCTACTACAAATACATCATTTGTAACAGGGAACTTAACAATACCTCCAAGGATTCCACCTTGTTTGCTTGTTATTTCTTTTCCTGCATACGAAAGCGCCAAGCTTGACTTTTCAGTAATTGTCAACTCGTTCAAGTTCAAAGAAATCTTTGCTCCTGAAATTGTCATTGAAGCAAAAGGATTTTCCTGTTCATTACCGTCAATATACAATGTGAAGTCAGAGAAATCAGAACAAGATTCTTTCATCTCTTTTGAACACGCAATTTCTATCGTCGTACCATCTGTCGAAATAGAAGTAATTACAGGATTAACTATAATCTGTGGAGCACATTCTTCCAAATCATAGAAATTAGCTGCATTACCAGATACTGTCAACAAATACAGTATTTGCAACGTAGGAGAATAATATGGACTTTCTAGATTATTCTTCAAACGATTGTAATACATATCTAAATTTTCTTTTGTTGATTCATCTAGCATAAGAGCACAAGCATAGGAACCAATAAATGCAGACATTCCTCCATTACCTTCATAAACTACATCAGCAGGATCTTCCGCATCCAAGTTTGAATAGAAACCGGCACGGACAGGAGCATCTAACATATTTTTAGCTTCCATAAATGTAAGAGTTTTCTGTAGCATTGCTTTGCTACTTTCTGTTCCATACCATAAATAATCCATACCAACTCGCCAAGGTGTACGACAGGCATCCCAACCAAAATCCATAGATGACGGATCATATGAACCTCTATTGCATGGAGTGCCATCCCAATTGCTCCAGTTTGGCCACAAGCCATTACGTTGAGATTTTTGCAAGAATATATGACTATCATCATATACTTTTTCCCAATCATTTTGTTTTGAGAAAGAAAAATACTTTTGAGTTTGATCATATACGCCAACCGACGCTATTGTAAAATAGCAAGGATTAGCTATACTAACCCAACTATCACCAGGGTTAATCAAAGTTAACAAGTCACCATCAACAGTATGAGTACCAACTTCTTTGTTATATATAGCATTCAATAAATTTTCTGCCTCATCTGCATACGAGAAGCTTGAAGAATATCCCCATTGTTTTGCCGCCAAGCATAACGCCAAAGCAACATCCAAATCAGCATCAGTAGCACCATTGTATCCATTTACTCTTTCGAATCCTTCAATTTTCCAGTTCATGACGCCATTGCCATTGCTCCATTTTTTATAGTAAGCATACAACTTATCAAAGTGATCTTGACAGAAATTATTTGTTTCATTAGCCATGTAAACGTATATCAACATACCGTAACCTATACCTTCACTAACAGTATATTTAATATCATCAAAACGAATACGCCCAAACTGACCATCTGCACTTTCTATGTACATATTCTTGTTCCAAGTCGAGAACTTTGATTGTATTTTCTCATTATCGACATTGGTTGGCAATATTCCATACGAATATTTGTACGAATGCTGATTCATCGGGAATGGAAATTGTTGTGCAAAACAACAAATACTTAAAACTGTTCCAACAAGGAATAAAAATATTTTCTTCATAAATTCTCTAAATTTTCGTGCTACAAAAAAACAATAAAACATTTGATTTGACAAAGGCTTTCAATAGTATTTTTAATTATTGTAAACTATACACTTTTAGCATTTTACGCAGTATTGACGGATATACAACGAAAAAAAATTTAACCAGAAACTATTCACAAAAAAACGGATTATAAAAACAAAAAATGCCGACAAACATTCCTGTTTATCGGCATTCTAGAAGTGTCTAAGATACACAAAGTGCTATTTTTTCACGAATTTCGTTTTTTCAACAGTACCATTCGCAAATGAAACTTGCAATAAATATGTTCCTGTTGCAAGAGACGATACATCTATTTGGGCAGATGTTTGTTCTACTTCAACTGTTGTTTTTACACCAGACAATGAAACAATATTTACTAATGCTATTGTTTCATTAGAAACAATGTTCAAAATGTTAGTACAAGGATTAGGGAATACATTTAAAACAAATTCTACATCATCTATAGCAGTTGAAACTTTTGAATCAACATAACTATTATAGGCAAGTTTTAATGATTGAGCTGCTGCATCAACATTTGCTTGTTTTGCTGTTTCCAAATTATACTGCTTATTTGCGGCTGCTAATTTTGATTCTAACGAAGTACGTTTATCTGCAGAATATTGACCTGCTGCAGTTCCTGCAGATGTTGTCGCAAGAATCTCAGTCGCCATATCAATGTATTTTTTCAATTCTGCTATATCTGCAACAACATTCACACTTTTCATGAATGTTGAAATAGCACTATTTAAATCTGTAATGGCAGTTTGTATCTGATCGCTTGTCAAAGACGAATCTTTATATTTTTGTTCCGCAGCAGAAATTGCAGAAGCCAATACATCAACAACAGATTGTTTATATTCACCATTACCATTACCAACTACGACTGAATTTTTTACATAAGTTGCTTTTTCAATTACAGTCTTCAAAGTTTCTTTTTCATCCGTAGCATTAACAGCATAGAAATTTGCAGCATTACCCGATAATGTCAACAAATACAAAACCTGAAGAGTTTGTGCATAATATGGTCCTGCATATGTTTTTGAAACATGATCATAATATTTGTCAAGACTCTCTTGTCTATCTGCATCCGTCATAAATGAACAAGCAACACTACCAGTCCATGCAACATTACCAGCACTATAACCCATACTAGAAGGGATTTTAATATTTTCATAGCCCTCTTTGTCCAAGCCTTCAAAATATCCTACCGATGTAGGACTTTTAGTCCACCCTTTTGTATCCAACATCGCAAGGGTTTTAGAAGCTAAATCTTTACTGTCCTGTGTACCAAACCATACATAATCCCAAGCAATACGCCATGGAACACGGCAAGCATCCCAACCAAATTGTTGTTCATCCCATTGAGTTTTTTCGTCTTTTAACCATGGACGCCAAGATGGAGTTCCATCCCATTTGCTCCAGTTTGGCCACACACCATTTCTTTCTGAAATTCTCAAATATTCAAAACAATCTGTATGGATTTTTGACCAGTTCATCTTTACACCAAATCCTAAAGATGACTGTGCTTGATCATATACTCCAATAGAAGCAACTGTAAAATAACAAGGGTTACCAACATCATTCCATGTATCGCCAGACTTCAACCATTGAAATTTATTGTTAGTAAATGTTTCATAGCTATAAATACTAGTTAAAATCTGCTCTGCCTCCAAAGAGTAATTGAATTTATCAGATGAACCCCATTGTTTTGCAGCTAAACACAACGCCAATCCAACATCTAAATCAGCATCGGTAGCTCCACCAAAACCACCTTCAGCAACACTAGAGAAACCCGTGATTTTCCAGTTCATCAAGCCATTTTTATTTGCCCAATTTTTGTAATACGCATACAATTTATCGAAGTGATCTTGGCATTGTGTATTTGTTTCATTGGCCATAAACACATAAATCAACATACCATATGCAACACCCTCGCTCACAGTAGAAACTTTATCGTCGTACTTAATACGGCCAAATTCTCCTTTTTCATCCCACAACGCCTTCTCCCAAGCTTCGAATTTGCTTTGGATATTTTCGTTATTCAATGTAGTTGGTGTAATACCATACGGATAGCTGTATCCGTGTTCATTCATAGGAAATGGGAAGTTCTGTGCAAAACTGCACAAAACCATAGAAACTCCCACAATTAGTGAAACTAATTTTCTCATATCATTATTTCTTTATGAATTTTGTTGTCTTAATTTTTCCTTCTGCGAAAACTACTTGTAAAGAATAGAATCCCTTTGCAAGAGAAGTCACATCTATTTGAGCAGATGTTTGGCCTACTTCAACAACAGTCTTTACGCCAGCAACGCTTACAAAACGGACATATTGTATGTCTTCCGTAGAAGTTATATTCAAGACATCAGAACATGGATTTGGATACACATTCATTTCGAATACTACATCATCAACAGCTGTTTCTGTAACTTTCGATGCCAAATATGCATTATATGCCGACACTAAAGAATTAGTTTGAGTAGTCACTGTTGATTGTGTAGCAGAAGCATTATTGTACGTTGTATTTGCCGTCTTTAAAGCAGATTCAAGAGCTGTACGACTTGTTGCAGAATATTGTCCTGCAGCAGTTCCGGCCGTAGTTGTAGCAAGGATATTTGTAGCTCTATCGATAATATCTTTCAAGCCACCCTTGTCAACTGAAGAATTTACAGAATTCTTGAATGTTGTTACTGCATTATTTAATGTTGTCACAGCTGCCGAAACTTCACTTGCAGTCAAACCTGTTTTGTTATACGTAGTTTGTGCAGCAGCTATTGCAGCATCAAGTTCATTTTTAGCAGATTGTGGATACTGACCATTTGCAGTTCCAACTACAGCACCTTTGCTTACAGTTGTAGCAGAAGCTATCGCTTTTGATAATGCAGATTTATCGGCATAAGCAGCAGCCTTAAATGTAGCGATAGCTTTTGTTAATGTTGTATTTGCATTATCTACTTCTGTTTGTGTCGCTGAAGCATTCATATTTACTGTTGCTGCAGCATCAATTGCTTTATAGAAAGTGGTAATAGCCGATTGAGGATACATATCGGTTGTTGCCGCACCATATAATGAATTAGCTGATGCAAGCGTTTTCTCTAAAGCAGATTTGTCTGCAGAAGAAGCTGCAATAGTTTTTCCAATTAAAGTAACTTCGTCAATATAGAAATCTCCTGAGCCTGTAACTTTCCATTGGAATTTTATTACTTCCGAATACAATTTTCCTTCATTAAAATCTATGCTATTTCCTGCTCCCCATCCTGGTCCAGTTAAGTCTGTCCAATTTACAGTAACTGGAGTCCAGTTAGCATGAGATGGAACACTATAAACATGGTGACTATAATCACTTGTTGTTGGAGTCGCAACCTCTAATGTAGCAGCATTACCTTTATGATAGAAAGTAATACCTGTTGAACCTGTCAAATCATACGGATCACCTTCATCCAAAATATTGAAACCCATTCCGGAATAGTCTGAAACACCAGAATAAGTAAAATGAGCAGCATGACTTGTTGAATTAGCACCACCTGTTTCAATTTTATGAGAAGCTGTTCCTACACCAACATAGGAATACCATGTGCCACCAAGTAAAGTTACCTCACCATTTTCACAATCTGCCAAAATAGTATTTCCACCAGGAATATTATTCTTAACTGTCATTTTTACAACAGAACCAAGAGCCGCATCTTGTTCACTTGTTAAATAAGTGCCATTGTATGATACAGCAACGGCATCACCTGATTCAACTGTAATATTTTTCAAATTCAAGGTAATAGCACTACCAGAAACACTCATGGAACTGATTACATTTGACTGAGCAACACCATTTAAATACACTGTAAAACCACTATAATTTGTTGAAGAATTCATTTTCTTTGAACATGTCAAAGTGATAGCCTTTCCGTCTGTAGTTGCCGAAGAAACCACTGGTGGAGTTACTGTTGCACTTCCGCCACAATCATAGAAGTTTGCCGCGTTACCACTCATTGTCAACATGTACAAAATTTGAATTGTTTGTGCATAATATGGACCACCTGTGGCATTTACATTTTGATTATAATAAGAATCAAGGTTTGATTGACGGCTTGCATCTGTCATAAATGCACAACCAACACTACCTGTCCACGAAACATTACCAGGGAATTGTGATGTTGTAATAGAAGTATAACTACTTCCATTCAAACCCGTCATAAATCCAACTGATGTTGGACTTTTAGCCCAACCTTTTGCATCCAAAAGAGCAATAGTCTTGGCCATCATATTCTTGCTACTTGTATTACCGAACCATACATAATCCCAAGCAACACGCCAAGGAACACGACACGCATCCCAACCGAAATCATCAGCGTCACCACTGTTTCCAGTACCTAAAGATCCATCCCATTTTGCCCAGTTAGGCCAAACACCATTTTTTTGTGATTTTTCCAAATATGTATGAGAACCTGTGTAAACAGAAGCCCAATCCTTTGTAGTAGTAAATCCCAATTCATCTTGCGCTTGTTGAAAAACGCCTACTGATGCAACCGTAAAATAGCATGGGTTTCCATAACTATCCCATGCATCACCTGGTTTAAAGACTTTTACACTTTTGCCACCAATAGTTTTTGAAGTAACTTCATAATTGTAAATATTCTTCAGAATTGTTTCTGCTTCTTTCGCATAATCATATTTTGAAGATTTTTCCCATTGTTTTGCGGCAAGACAAAGAGCTAACGCAACATCAACATCGGCATCGGTTGCTGCATTGTATCCATTAATAGATGAAAAACCATCTATTTTCCAATGCATCAATCCATGAGAATCTGACCATTTTTTGTAATACGCATACAATTTATCAAAACGTTCTTGACATTTTGTATTTGTTGCATTTGCCATATATACATAAATCAACATACCGTACGCAACACCCTCTGAAACAGTGTATTGCGTATTGTCAAATTTTATTCGACCAAAATCCCCACTTTCTGTATACAATGCTTTATCCCAAGCAACAAACTTGCTTTGAATGCTTGAGTTTCTTGGACTTGTAGCCGAAATACCATACGGATACGAATATCCTTGTTCGTTCATAGGGAACGGGAAATTCTGTGAAATACCCGCTATAGCTGTTGTAATACACAATGTAATTAAAAGTAGTTTTTTCATAGTTTTTATTTTTGTTAATTTCTTCCTAAATATGACAGGCAAAGATACAAAAACCCGATATTCTCAAAGTTGTATCTAACAATTATTTCAAAAATAAAACAGGCTATCTCATTGTATTGAAATAGCCTGCTTTATAAAACTTTGTATTTTTTTATTTTTCTGAGTTAAGAATTAAAGGAAGACCATTGCTGCCACCACCAACAATCACTGTCTTAGAATTTTGTGATTTGCTCAACTCTAGTGTAGCTTCTATTCCTCTCATTTTTAACAAGTTTGGTGTCAAACTATTGTTAATGATATTGTTTGCACGAGCCTCACCTTCTGCAGCAATTCGTTTACGTTCTGCTTCAGATTTTTCCTTGTCCAAACGGAATTGATATGCAAGAGCCTCTTGTTCTTGTTTTAATTTATTTTCAATTGCTTGACGTATATCTTGTGGCAAATTGATAGAACGAATCAACAATGCTTTCATCTCTATGTGGTTGTCACGCAATTTTTTACCTGCTTCGTCAATAATTGTTTGTTCTACTTCAGAACGTTTTGTAGAATAAATTTCCTCTGCAGAATAACGACCAGCAACTTGTCGAACAGAAGAACGAACTTCTGGTATAACCAAAAGATTTGCATAATCTGTGCGGAATTGTTCGTACAAGAAACCTACACTATTATAAATAGGATAAAAACGAACGGTTATTTCGATGTTGATAGAAAGTCCATTTTTATCAAGCACGTCCATTGTCTCTTCAATTTTTTGTTCAGCTACATTGAACACATACATGTCGTTCCATGGAGCAATTACGTGGAAACCTGGTTCATATACATTTTCCTTGTCCAAACCTGTAGTAAACTGACGGAAAATCACACCACGTTCTGTCGCTTCCAACTTGATGAACATACTGTTACCAAATGCTATAAGAAAGAAGACAGTAACAATTCCGATAACGATTAGTTTTTGGTATTTACCTTTCATGATTTCTATTTTTTATTATTGAGACAAATATAAAAATATCTTTGTAACATTTGTATTTTAATCTACAATTACACAAAAACACAAGACGAGCATTAAAATGTTTCCTTGTGTATTTTCTCTAATTGTAAGCGAGTCAAATCAAATGGTTTGCGTTCTTCTTCTTTGTAACCAATAGCAATAACCGATAAGACTTCTAAATTTTCAGGAATATTCAAGAGCGACTTCAACACATCGGATGCTGCCTCGCCATTTTCCTTCCCACGACGACGAATTTGAACCCAGCAACTGCCCAAACCTAAGTCTTCTGCCGCTAAGTGTAAATATGTTGATGCAATTGAGGCATCTTCAATCCACACATCGCTTTTTTGTGGGTCGGCAACGACCACGACTGCTAAAGGAGCGTCTTTCACAAAAGCTGCACCCATTTGCTTACATGTTGCAATTGCTTCCAATGTTTGTTTATCTTCTACAAAAATAAATTCCCATGGATTAGCACGCTTACTGGCCGGACACATCAAAACAATTTTTTGTAACTGTTCTTGTATTTCTTGTGGAACAGCATCTGTCTTAAATTTTCTCGTACTTCTACGAGTTTGGGCTAAATCAAAAAATGTTTTCATACACTCTTATTTGTTTTTCTTTTTCAAGATTCTATAATATAAATAAACCGTAACAAGCGTAACTACCGCTTGAACCGAAACCATTATACACAATGCTATTGTTGACATTCCTATTTCTCCTCAAAATTATGTGGTTTTGCTTTGTAGATTAAGAGACATAATAAACCTAAAAACACCAGCAGACCGATTCTACATACATCTATATAAAACACTGAATTCACAATCTTTGCCTTATACAATGGCGCTCCTAACGAAATTTCTTCATCAACTGCTACACAAACTTCAGCATCTTTGGGAAGGCTATATTCTTTTCCTTCAACAACAATAACATCGTCTGAAATTTGTTTTACCACGCCTTCATTTTCAGCATAAAATTCATCAGCAAACCAAGTCTTATTTGGCCCTATATTTTGATGTCGTAATTCTCCTAAAATACTAGAGTCGTCTAATTCCCAACCTTTAAAACTTAACAATGACCAATCATCGTTTTTAGGTTTAATCAACGACGCAACGAATATGATTATCAACATTGTAGGCGTAACAAATCGAAGCACAAAACGAAATATTCCAGGCAACTGCATATCCGCATTTTCATGTATCAATTTCCATCCTTTATTTACGCCCATAACCCAAGAAAATGCAATAGCTTCGAGCATGGCAAAGAAAAACAACGAAACAGTTCCTCCCCAGAAATCATATTGATCGAACACCCCTTTGTCGAAGAAGAAAATACATGGCATTGCCATTACAAATATCACTATTCCAAGAAAATAGGAAGTTCTTTTTTGCGACCAATCGTAATTGTTTGACAAGAAAGCAACGAATGGTTGTGCTATCGAAAGTGTTGAAGTTATGGCAGCAAAAAACAGCAATCCAAAGAAGGAAAATCCTGCTAATGCAGACAATACGGTTCCCCACTGACTAAACAAGTACGGCATAGTTCGAAAACCTAAACCAAATCCACCAAATTGTGTTAGCTCTACCACTCTATCTATACCAAAATAACCAATGGCAATAGGAATAATTATCGCGCTTCCCAAAACAATTTCGGTAAATTCATTCGTAAACGCGGCTGTCATAGAACTCAACGCAATATCATCTTTCTCTTTCAAATATGAAGCATAGGTTTGAATTGCACCCATACCTAAAGAAAGTGTGAAAAACACCTGTCCGGCAGCCGACAACCATACTTTTGGATTCAACAAAGAATCAAAATCTGGAGTCCATAAGAAATTAAGAGCAACAACACTATCAAAAGATGCTCCTTGTACTCCTGCCTTCATTGTATATGCTTTGTAAACCAAAAAGATTCCGAAGAACAACAATAACGGCATAGTCACCTTTGCCGCACGCTCTATCCCTTTTGCTATACCATGACTAAGAATAAACACATTCAAAAATAAGCAGAGAGCGAAACAAAAGAAAGTGTCGTATGGAATTCCCGAGGTCGAAACTCCTAATTGTAAATAGGAGTCGAAGAATGATGAAATCTCCATTTCTGTCATTTCGTTGAATGTACCCACTACAGAGTGAATCGCATAGGAAAGTATCCAACTTTCAATATAACAATAGTACGAACAAATTATAATGCTCGAGAATAATCCTAGTGACCCTGCATATCGCCAAAAAATGTTCTTATTCAATGTTTGCATTATTGTTGGAGGAGAATGTCTGCCAAACTTTCCACCAAATTTTCCTGTTGACCATTCTATTAAAACCAAAGGAAGTCCTAAAAACAAAAATGATATTAAATAAGGAATAATAAACGCACCGCCACCATTCTGGACAGCCTGTATAGGGAAACGCAAGAAATTACCTAAGCCGACAGCGCTACCTGCCATTGCTAAAATCAAACCAATTCTCGATCCCCACGCTTGTTCTGTTTGAGCCATAAGTCAATAATTCTTGCCAAAAATACATAAAAATTCTTTTTCAATCTATTAGACAAAAACCGAACTATCGAAAAACAATATTTTCTTTCTTCTTTGTGAAAAACTGATTTTTTTCAATCTCTATACTTGGAAAAAAACACTTGTATCTGACCAAAAGCAGACTTCAAAAATAACTTATTCAGAAAAATAAAAATAATAACATATTATTGTTCAATAACTTACAAACCAATCAAACTTTTTTTGTAAAAAAAAATATACAAGGTATTGTATGTTACAAAAAAAGTGTACTTTTGTCCCTGTCCGGAAAAGTGGCAGAGTGGTCGAATGCACCGGTCTTGAAAACCGGCGTACCGCAAGGTACCGGGGGTTCGAATCCCTCCTTTTCCGCAAGGAAGAAAGTTCAATGCAAATGCGTTGAACTTTTTCTATTTTATAGAGGACCGTTCTTACGGTTCATCACCACAACAAATATCACAAAGACTAAAATATACTACTGATTATCAAGGCATTGTAAGAAATGTAATTATTTCTTCTTGACAACCGAATATACATTTCGTATATTTGTATGTTTTCGTCTTTTTTGAAAACGGGCGTTCTTTGACATACTAGAAACCATATCAAATTTGCCTTTCGTATAAGAAAAGTAATGCTTTTTCACTCTAAATTTCCCTTGAATGAAAAAGTATTTTCGTCGGTTTACCGACATCCTTCTCTTCGTATTTGCAAAACCCCTAAAGTTTTAAATAATGGGGATAATATCCATTTCGGCAGTACAACTTATTGCACAACAAACCGTCACATTACTGATGAATGTTCTTGTTCTTTCTTGCTGCAGGTCAAGAAAGAACGAAAGAACCCCGCCGAACACCTGCTTCGCTAAAAATCACCTACGGACGGCTAAAAAAGACTATGAGTTGCTCCGTAAACTCCGCAACAATCGTCTTTTTCTTTACGCCGACCTACGGCGATTTTCTTAACGCGCGCAGCTGAATCGGCTTAGTTATTCTTTCGTAGATGGTAACCTGAAAACAAAAAATATTGTTTGACGCATAGAAATACGTACAAAGAAAGACCTTTCTCGACTTCACGAATGAGCGTTAAGAAAAACGACGGAATGAAGCGTATAAAAGGATTTGATGCTTCCGGCAATGACATTGGAAAATCTAACCACGCGGCAGCCCAAATCCTTTAGCGGAATGCAGTCGTTTTTTAGCGAAGGCGTGGGTCGATGGCGTTCTTTTGGTTACTTTTCTTTCGCTATAGAAAGAAAAGTAACAGAATATCGTTGTCTAATGGTATATTAACTCCGAAACAATTTTGACTGTGATACAAATCGGTTTTTCTGGGTACAATACAGATGCATTTTTACGCATACAATCGCAACACATACTACCCATAGGTAACTTACCACCAAACCGATGCTTATACTTCCAAATTTCAAATCACATAGACTTCTAACTGCAAATACACATTCCCGCTGGTAATACAGCACAAACTATGTATCGAATCTCTGCGACCATAGTTCATTACTTCAGAGAAACGCTTCTACATTTTGAGTCCGAAATTCGGAGCCAACCGAGCAGAAAAGCCACGGTGGATTTATATGCGGGGGACTCGTTTGTCAACTCCAAGCACATACGGGAAACTTAAACAAATCAAATATCTTTTTTACAATTAACCTTATTTATCCATCTAAAAACGAAACAGCTTATGAAAAAACAAAATTCCACAAAATCAATCATGACAATATATCAAAACGAATTAAAAAGATGTGACATCTTAACACCTGAAGAAGAAACAAAACTGTACGAAGCGTTCATTGCTGGAGATAAAAAAGCAAAAGACCGCCTAGCTACATCGGTACTTCGACATGCATTTTCCGAAGCACAAAAATATTTCGGAGGAATAGTTGATCCTGAAGAACTCATCAGCGCCGCAAACGAAGGTGTTGCCGAAGCACTTGAACGATTCCAACCTCAAAAAGGAAACCGCTTCATTACTTATGCCAACGTTTGGATTTTTAACAAAATTATGGCAACGATAGAATCACAAAAGAAACTGAACGGCTACATTGATACAGAAGGAAATTACTATCATGCGGTGAAAAGTCTCGATAGAAACTTCGGCCTCATCGATGGCGAAGACGATATTGTTGACGATCACGAAAGAATTACTTCTGACTATGCAGAAGAACTAACGGAAAAAATGTTCTTGAATCTTGATATGCCAATGCTACACAAATGCCTTGACAGCTTGAATGAAAAAGAACGCGATGTCATAAAACTATACTTTGGATTAATTGACTTAGGTAAAGATGACATTAGCCTTGAAGAAATTGGCGACATCTATGGATTAAGCAAAGAACGAATTCGACAAATTCGCAATACGGGTATAGAGAAAATTGTCCGCATGATGGGCGGAAATTCTTCTTTGGCAGCATAATATTATTATGTAGAGATGCGATTAATCGCGTCTCTACAATAATTCATGCCTCCACAAAACATCTATCAACAATTGTCGTTTTAATACAAATTCTTTATATTTGTAACAGAAAACCCTTTTTTAAAGTTTATGTCAGAGACAAAAGAATTGGTTATTATTGGCGGTCCAAATGGATCAGGCAAGACAACATTCACCCAAGGATATGTTGCCATGCACCCTATGGCATGCCTAAACGCCGACGAAATCGCCAAGACAATCAATCCCGAAGACATGAGCAAAGCCAGCGTAAGTGCAGGACGTATTTTCTTCAAAAAACTAAAAGAATACAAAGAACGAGGCGAAAGCATATTAGTTGAAAGTACACTTTCGGGAACATACCTTACCAAAATGATGGACGAATTCCATAAAGAAGGTTACGAAGTTACCCTCGTTTATGTTTTTCTTTATTCACCCGAAGTTTGCATTGAACGAATCAAAGAACGTGTATTGAAAGGTGGTCACTTTGTTCCTGACAAAGATGTGATTCGCCGCTACTATCGTAGCAAGGAAAACTTTTGGAACAACTACAAAAATTCCGCAGACAAATGGTTTCTGGTATATAATTCAGAGAACAAATTCATCTCCATTGCTCTTGGCATTAAAAACCAATTCTCGATAGAGAACAAAGAGTATTTCTATAAATTCATGAGCAAATTTTAATTGAAAGCAGCATACATATACGAATCTCGTAATACTCCATCTATTAAGAAATTCTTATGCAAAATACCTTCTCGTTCAAATCCTAGTTGTTCAAATAACGAAACTGATGCAAGATTTTCTGTGCAAATTTGTGCTTCGATACGCGCCATTCCTATTTGTCGCAGTTTTTTTGCAACGAACGAAAGCAAACACTTTGCATACCCTTTTTGTTGAAACTCTTCTAATACAACTATAGTGATAGAAGCCGTTACATGCTTCTTTACCAAATGAGCGGAAACGAAGCCTGCAAACTGCCCGTTTTCATAACCTGCAAAAGAAATACGGTCGGCATCTGTCACCCATGCAACCAACGATTTATCGGTAATTGCCGTGCAATAGTCCAAGTCGGTATAATGCAACAACGAACGATTAGAGAAAATCTGAAGCAAGTCTTCGAATGGTGTATGAAATTCTTTTATTTCCAACATAATTCCACAAGATTATTTATCGTATTCAATGACGGCCAGATTTTTCGGAACGCCGTTGTCAATCTCGAATCGTAACATCGTTCTTTTCAAATGGAATCCATATTTCCCGATGGCACCTGGATTCATGTGAAGCAGCCCCAACTTTTTATCATTCATAACCTTAAGTATATGCGAATGACCACTGACGAAAATTGTCGGTTTATACTCCACGATTTTAGGATAAACTGATGCCTCATATTTCCCAGGATAACCACCAATATGCGTCATCATAATCTTACAACCTTCACATTCAAAAGTTTCGATTTTTGGAATACGTACACGTAAATCCTGTCCATCAATATTTCCCCAAACAGCGCGAACTGTCGTGATAGCCTGCAACTTCTCCAACAATTCCAACGACCCAATATCACCCGAATGCCATACCTCATCAGCTTCACGAACATGTTTGAGAATCGCCTCATCCACATAATTATGCGTGTCGGAAAGAAGAAGGATTTTTTTCATAGAACAAAGTTTTTTCAAATTTACACTTTTTATGTTTTCGTAGTTCTATTCCAAACATTAATCAGCAATGTTAGGCAATAATTCAAAATTTATGTACTTTTGGGCGAATTTAATTATAGTTTCGTATGTCAGGTCATAGTAAATGGGCAAAAATTAAGAGAGATAAAGGAGCAAACGACTCTAAAAGAAGTAAAATATTCTCTCGTATTTCAAAAGAAATCACAATTGCAGTAAAAGAAGGTCAATGTAGTGATCCAGATATGAATCCACGTTTGCGTCTTTGCATTCAAAATGCAAAAAGTCAAAACATGCCTAAGGATGTTATTGAGCGTGCGATCAACAAAGGTAAACAAGACAAATCTGACTTTGAATTGCTTACATACGAAGGGTACGCCAATGGTGGCGTTGCCGTTTTTGTAGAATGCTTGAGCGACAATAATAACCGTTCATACACTGCTGTGCGTACCGTTTTCAAGAAATACAACAATAGTCTTGGTAACAATGGTTCTCTTGCTTTCATATTTGATAGAAAAGGTGTTTTTGAAATCAAGAAATCTGCTATCACAATGCCTATGGACGAATTCGAATTTGCATTAATCGATGCAGGTCTTGACGAACTTGACGCAGAAGACGAAGAAATCGTAACATTGTATTGTCCGTACGACTCATTCGGCGAAATCCAAAAGAAACTTGAAGAACTTAACGTAGAAATCGATAGCGCAGAATTGAAACAAATTCCAAACAACATGAAGGAACTTCCTTTAGAAGAGGCTCAAAAAGTATTGAACTTCGTGGAAGCTTTGGAAGAAATTGACGATGTGAGCGCCGTATATCATAATTTGGAAATTACCGACGAAATAGCAAACGCACTATAATCATGGAAAAGAAGACACAACAAACAGCAACTATTTTAGTACACTGCAAAGACCAAAAAGGTATTGTTGTTGCTGTTACAAACTTTATTCTTAACAACAACGGTAACATCCTTTATTTGGACCAGCATGTTGACCATGAAGAATCAGAATTCTTTATGCGAGTACAATGGGATTTGGAAGGATTCAATATTCCTACAGAAAAAATCGGTGACTATTTCGATACTTTGGTGGCAAAACCGGCAAATATGACCTTTGAAATTCATTTTTCAAGCACAAAGCAACGCTTGGCCATATTTGTGTCGAACCTTTCACACTGTATCTACGATATACTTTCTCGTGCCCGTTCTGGCGAATGGGACATCGAAGTACCACTTATCATCAGCAACCACGAAAAACTTCGTCATATAGCAGAAGAATTCAACATTCCTTATTATTGTTTGCCAATTACTCCGGAAAACAAATTAGAACAAGAAGCAAAAATCAAAAAGTTATTACAAGAAAATAATATTGACTTAGTGATTCTTGCTCGCTATATGCAAGTTGTTTCTGATTCTTTCATTAAAGATTACACCAATAGAATCATTAACATCCACCACTCTTTCTTGCCAGCATTCCCTGGTGCAAAACCATACGAATCGGCTTATGCTCGTGGTGTAAAATTGATTGGTGCAACGAGCCACTATGTTACTCCAGAACTTGATGCCGGACCTATCATTGCACAAGGTGTTACAGAAGTTTCTCACAAAGACACAGTGGAAAATATGAAACGTAAAGGTTTGGATTTGGAAAAAATCGTGTTGTCAAAAGCAATTTGGTCTCATATCCAACACAAAACTTTGGTTTACAACAATAAAACCATAGTTTTCGAATAAGAAGAATCTTATATAATAAAAAAAGCCGATTGATAACCCAATCGGCTTTTTTTATACAACTATCAGCCTTACATCGTGATTTTCCTTCCAACAATCTGACCACAAACACGAATAGTTGTTATCAAAACTCCCAACATTCCATGTAACGTCATATTTTGACCTGATAAAAAGATATTTTTTACCGGTGTTGAAGGAGAAAGAATTGTGGTAATTAATGATTTACTAGACTTTCTCACACCGTATGCAGAACCATGTATAGTTCCAGTATAATCACGATATGTTAACGGCGTGCTGGTCCATATTTTTTCAATGGAATCCTCTAAATTAGGGACATATTGTTTTGCTAATTCTATACATTCCCTTGCTTTTTGTTCCTTAAAAGCGTTATATGCATGTGGACGCTTGCCAATAGAACTTTCTTCCCATTCACTTACTGAAGTCCAATCCATAGGCGTCAACAAATCTATTGTACGCACAAAATCATTTCCATCCATAGGAACTCCATAGTTTATCAGCATAGTGTTTACCTGTGAGTCTTTACCGAAATTATTATGCCACAAATCTGTGGAATTGTAAATACAGATTGCCCTATTTTTATAAGGAATGGTATGTTCCTTTATTTGCATTTGTACGGTAAACATTCCAACTGTATTTTGCAAATTTCCCATTCTACGTCTATAAACAGAACGAACCAAAGGTGTTTCTGGTATCATTGAAACCGTCAACGACGGATGGATAGTAGATACAAAAATATCTGCTTCATAAACTGTTTCACCACACACAACTCCGGTTGCTTTTCCTTCTGCATCAAGTACAAAAGTATCTACCGTTACATTTGAATATATTTCACCACCAGCATTGCGTATATTTTGTGCTAAAGCATCAATCAACACCTGACCTCCACCTTGCAGTTTATATGCCCCTTGTACAAACGAATTCAACGATTGAACGAATGAATACAATGGTAACTCTTCTGTAAGTTCTGTTGTTATGGAACCGCCACATAAAACATCGCGTAAAAGCGGAGATTTTATATGATCTTGCAGAAACTCGTAAGCAGATACGGAAAAATATTTTTCATCAAAGATGTTCCATTGTGGATCAGTAGATTCGTACAAATGGTCGTTTATATAACGCATCACAGCAACAAAATCCCGTATTCCTTGTTCATCATCAGGAAATGTTTGTATTAAATCTTGTTGAAAGGCATCATAGCCGGTACGGAAACGAAATTCCTTACCACGAATAAAGACCTCCTCGAAACAATTAGTCTCGAGACGTTTCCACGGAAGATTTTCAAGACCAAAATATGAAATTAGCGGGTGCATAATCTCACCTTCGCCAACACCGCCTACAAAATGAAAACCCGTGTCGAACCGAAGTCCACCACGGGTAAAAGATTGAAAAGCTCCTCCAAGAATATGCTCTTTTTCAAGAACACAGACAGAATAACCTTCTTTTGCTAAGCAATACGCACACGAAAGTCCAGAAAGACCGGCACCAATAACAATTGCGTCATATTTCTGCATCATCTTTCGCCGAGCGAAGCAATGCTATTCTATTACAAACAAAGGATCGCCTTCAAGTACTGCATCACCTTCGTTCACTACCATTGCCGATACAACGCCAGCCTTTTCAGCGCACACATTATTGACCATCTTCATTGAGTCCATAGTCAAAATAACATCGCCAACAGCAACTGTACTTCCTTGTGGTTTCATAATCTGAACAATTGTACCTGGAAGTGGTGCAGGAACAGCCTTATCTAAGGCTACATTTGCCTTTGTTGTAGTACTTGCTGAACCATTGTTTTGTAGATCTACAATATCACCTTCTACAAGTAGGTTATTTGCAATGTTCACATCAATTCTATGGATTTCTCCATCTTTGTCGGCAGTAATTGTACATTCTTTGCCACCAGATTCCATAGTGAACAATTTGTCACCTTTCTTTACCTTTTGTCCGCTAGCAACATAAACCTTCATAAGAGTCAATGGTTGGTCGCCTGTTGGAGCAGCTGGTTGTTTTGCAACTGCAGGTTTTTGTTCAACAAGTTTTGGTTTTTCTGTTTGCACAGGTGGAGTAACAACAGTTCTTTCACGTTCAATTTCCACTGTGTAATTCTTTCCATTCACATCCATTTCAACTACACCATCTTGCATTTTATTGATGGCGATTTCGTATGGATTTCCTTGTATATTGAATTTGAACTTCTTCATATTATTTATTTAATTGATTGATTCCAAATATTTTGGAATTCCAACTTGTAGAATTATTGTGTTTTATTGTCAATTTATTTTCTTCGAAGCCACCACGAACATATAAGTTTATGGCAGTTGCAATAGCAAGCATTTCCTCTTCTGTTGCTTCCGAACTAATTGATTTAACGACAATATTTTGTGATTCTTTTCCCATTATAGAGGCATATTAGAGTGTTTCTTCATAGGATTTTGTTGGCGTTTTGTACGCAACATTTCAAAAGCACGAATGATTCTGAAACGTGTATCGTGAGGTAAAATCACATCGTCAACATATCCACGTTCTGCTGCTTGATATGGGCTTGCAAATTTAGATTCGTATTCTGCAATTTTTTCTTCTTTGAATTTCTTGCGTTCTTCGTCATCTTCAATTGCTTTCATAGCTTTACCTTGCAAGATACCGATAGCACCAGCAGCACCCATTACAGCGATTTCAGCATTTGGCCAAGCATAGTTAACATCACCACGCAATTGTTTACAGCTCATTACAATATGAGCACCACCGTATGATTTTCTAATCGTAATAGTAACCTTTGGAACAGTTGCTTCACCGTATGCAAACAATAATTTTGCTCCGTGGTCAATAATTCCCGCATATTCTTGTCCTGTACCACAAAGGAATCCAGGAACATCAACCAATGTAAGAATTGGAATATTGAATGCGTCGCAGAAACGAACAAAACGACCAGCTTTACGAGCAGCATTGCAATCCAAAACACCTGCCATAAAATTTGGTTGATTTGCAACAATACCTGTTGATTTTCCATTGAAACGAGCAAAACCACAAATGATATTTTTTGCAAAATCCTTTTGAATTTCAAAGAAATCCTTGTCATCAACCAACGATGTGATAATTTCCTTCATATCGTATGGTTTATTTGGATCATCTGGAACCAAAGAATCAAGCGCTTCGTCTATACGGTTATATGGATCGTTTGTTTCTACAACAGGAACATCTTCCATATTGTTTTGTGGAATATACGAAATCAACTTGCGAACTAATTGCAAGCCTTCTTCTTCTGTTGGAGTTGTAAAATGACAAACACCTGATTTAGTTGAATGTACTAATGCGCCACCAAGTTGTTGGTCAGTTACATCTTCACCCGTAACTGTTTTCACAACCTTTGGACCAGTGATATACATACAACTATTTTGTTCTGTCATCAAAATAAAATCGGTAAGTGCTGGAGAATACACTGCTCCACCGGCACAAAGACCGAATATTAACGAAATTTGTGGAATCACACCTGAAGCAAGAACATTTCTTTCGAAAATCTCGCCGAAACCAGCCAATGCACACGCACCTTCTTGAATACGAGCACCACCAGAATCGTTTATACCAATCACAGGAGCACCCATCTTCATAGCAAGATCCATAACCTTACAAATCTTTTGAGACATTGTTTCCGACAATGTACCAGCAATTACTGTAAAGTCTTGGGCATATACAAAAACTAATCTGCCATCAATTGTTCCACTACCAACAGCAACACCATCACCGTAGAAAACTTTTTTCTCCATACCGAAATCGGTACAACGGTGTGTTACGAACATATCTATTTCTTCGAAACTACCCTCATCAAGTAGCATTTCTATGCGCTCGCGAGCTGTATATTTTCCTTTTGCGTGTTGAGCGTCAACTGCTTTCTGACCTCCACCTGCAAGAGCTTGCTCTTTCTTATTGAGCAATACTTCCATTTTTTCTTGATTATTCATATATATTGTCTTTCAACACTATTCTTAAAATCGGCGGCAAGATATTTTTTTCCTATAACGCAAAATCCATTTATAGACAAAATGACACTTTTTATAGACAAAAAGCACCCCTGAAAGGCTGTATCTGCATTAGAAAAATTAAAAACACAATGAATGAAAACGTTTTTATCGTGGAATGACACGTTTTAATAAATTGATTTTCAACTAGTAACAATATTTATTACCAAATTCACAAGAACTCCATACAAAGCTTTATTTTCTATATAAATTTTAACTTTGTGTAAAAGATGCTCAAATTTTCTTCGAAAAAAACTTCTTTATTTTACTGATTTTCTGAAATTTGTAGCAAAATTGAATCAAATGGAAGAACAAAACGACGATTTGCAGACTCAAGAAACACCTAAAAATGAAAGTATTGCAGAAAACACGCAATACATAAATGATTATTTCTATAACTGGTACTTAGACTATGCATCGTATGTAAATATTGACCGTGCAATTCCATATATTGAAGATGGTTTGAAACCTGTTCAACGTCGTGTGCTTTATACGATGAAGAAAATGGATGATGGTCGTTTTAACAAAGTAGCAAGCATTGTTGGTGAAACAATGAAACTACATCCTCACGGTGATTCAAGTATTTATGAAGCCTTGGTTGGTATTGGACAAAAGGACTTGCTTGTAACAACTCAAGGAAACTGGGGAAATATTTTCACCGGTGACGACGCGGCTGCTGGTCGTTACATCGAAGCCCGATTGTCGAAATTTGCTCTTGAAGTTCTTTTCAATGCAAAAACAACTCAATTTACACCTTCATACGATGGTCGTAACGACGAGCCTATCACTTTACCTGCAAAGTTCCCATTACTTTTAGCACAAGGTGCTGACGGAATTGGTGTGAGTATGGCTTGTAACATTCTTCCTCACAACTTCAATGAATTGATAGATGCCAGCATAGCATATTTAAGGAATGAACCTTTTGAATTATATCCTGACTTCCCAACTGGCGGTCTTATTGATGTATCAAAATACAACGATGGTTTAAAAGGTGGTCGCATACGCGTCCGTGCCCGTATTAATAAAGTTGATAACAAGACTTTGGTTATTAACGAAATTCCATACGGAAAAACAACGACTTCTATCATAAAGTCAATTCTTGAGGCAAACGATGCTGGCAAAATCAAGATAAAACACGTTGACGATGATACTGCTGCTTCTGCAGAGATAGTAATTACCCTACCTGCAAATGTTTCGGCAGACGAAACCATTGATGCTTTATATGTATTTACCGAATGCGGTATTTCGATTGCTCCAAACGCTAATGTTATAGACAACAAAAAACCTTTGTTCATAGGTGTTTCCGAAATACTTCGAAGAAATACAGACCAAACGGTTTTCTTGCTTACAAAGGAATTAGAAATCACTTTGGCTGAATTAAAGGAAAGCTGGATTAAGACTTCATTGGAGAAAATCTTCATAGAACACGAAGTGTACGAGAAAATCAAGCCTTGTAAGACAGAAGAAGACATTCTTACAACCATCGACAAGGGATTGAAGCCGTATGTGAAAGATTTCTGGCGAGAAGTTACCCGCGAAGATTGTATTACTTTGTCGAATATTCCTATCAAGAAGATTTCAAAATACAATACATATAAGGCCGAAGAATACATAAAATCGTTGGAACAACGAATGGAAGATGTTAAAAATGATCTTGCCCACATTGTGGACTACACCATTCGCTACTTCCAACATATTAAAGAAAAATATGGCGTTGGTCGCGAAAGAAAATCTGAAATAAGAAACTTCGAAAAAATCGAAGTAACGCAGGTTGTTAATGCCAACACAAAATTATATGCAAACTACGAAACAGGTTTTGTCGGAACAAGCTTAAAGAAAGAAACTTTCGTGTGCGATTGTTCTGATCTTGACGACATTATCGTTTTTATGCAAAATGGTAAATTCAAAGTGTCGAAAGTCAGCGACAAGGCTTTCTTCGGAAAAGACATTATTCACATTGGCGTATTCCGCAAAAACGACGAACGTACCGTGTACAATGTTGCCTACCGTGACGGCGACACCAACGTGACATATATTAAACGCTTCCCTGTAACTGGTGTTACGCGTGATAAAGAATACGATTTAACCTTAGGTACAGACAAAACGAAAGTATTGTATTTCAGCGCAAATCCTAATGGAGAAGCCGAAATTATTAAAGTACGACTTCGTTCAGATTTACGCCTACGCAAGCCTGTATTCGAAGTTGATTTTAGTACAATATCAATTAAAGGGAAAAGTTCAAAAGGTAATATTCTAACAAAACATCCGGCAACAAAAATTGAAAAAATCGAGGAAGGTGTTTCTACTCTTGGTGGAAGAAAAATCTATTTCAACGCTGAAACAAAACGATTAAACGATGCCGGCTATGGAGATTTTCTTGGCGAATTCAAGGGTGCAGATAAAATTCTTGTGATTACGGAAGATGGAAAATTTGCCCTTACTACATTTGACTTGAGCAACCACTTTGAGTACAACATTAAACGTATTGAAAAATACAACGAAAAGAAAATCTGGACAGCAATTGTCCACGATGCAGAACAAGATTTGAGCTATATCAAGCGATTTAAGATAGAAGAAACTTCTAAATACGTTAGCTTCTTACCTGAATCTGAAGGATCAAGATTAATAGAAATCAACGATGATAGATTCCCACAACTTTGCCTAAGTTTTGGTGGTAAACACGCAAACAGAGAAATGGAATATATCGATGTAGATGAATTCATTGGCGTGAAAGGTTACAAGGCTAAAGGTAAACGAATCTCACCATACACTATTGATATGATGGAATTTGTCGATCCACTTGAAAAAGAACTTCCTGAAGACGAGCGAGAAGAAGAACCAACAACTCAAAGTCCGTCGGAAACAAACGACGATAACACTACTTCGAACCCAATGTCGGGAGAACAAATGTCATTATTCTAAATACGGAAAGCTATTTGCAAACAGGCATTTCCTATTTGCTGTTCTTGCGAAAAATCACATACTATGTTTGGTGACGCAATGCCGTTGCCAAACTTTTCTTTTGTTGTAAATATTCGTGCTTCATCCCAAAGGCCTGCATCAATAAATGTTTGTAGTGTTTTTGTACCTCCTTCGACAATCAAAGATTGTATCCCTTTTTGATACAATACATCTATTGTTTTTTGCAATACATTTTCTTCTGGCAGAATTTGTACATATTCTAAATTCTGAGAAGATATTTTTTTTGCATATGTCAACACTATTGTTTCTACTGTGCCATCTTTTAGACAAGCATTTTCGGAAATTTTATCGTGTAAATCCCATACAACACGCAACGGATTTTTCCCTTCAACTAAACGAGTTGTAAGGCTAGGATTATCGCAAAGCGCTGTTGTTGTTCCCACCAAAATTGCTTGTTCCTGCGCACGCCATTGGTGCACCAATTTCTGACAAACCTCATCGGTAATGCGAACACCTTTGTCGGATTCCTTATCGCTACGAAGTTTATCAATAAAACCATCTTGACTTTGCGCCCACTTTAAAATAATATATGGCCGCTTCTGTTCATGATAGGTGAAAAAACGACGATTCAAGAAACGAGACTCTTGTTCTAATACACCTATCGTGGTTGCTATTCCTGCTTGTTGAATTTTTTCTATTCCTTTCCCCGACACCTTACTAAATGAATCTACGCAACCAACAACGACACGTTTAAACTGTTTTGAAACAATCAAATCTGCACAAGGTGGAGTTTTTCCAAAATGCGCGCACGGTTCAAGACAGACATAAATGGTACTTTCTTTAAGTAGTTCCTGATTTTCGACAGAACGAACCGCATTAACCTCAGCATGTGGTTCTCCAGCCTTATGATGAAAACCTTCACCGATAATTTCATCGTTATGAACAATTACCGCACCTACCATAGGATTAGGATACGTGTTACCAAATGCCTTTTGCGCCAATTCTATACAACGACGCATATATTTTTCGTCTTCCTTCGTGTACATTACTTAAAAACCGTAATTTTGCAATATGACTATTCGTGATGTAAAAATAGAATTTCAGCAGAATCTTGCAACACTTTATGATGCAAAAGAAATCCAATCAATCTTCTCTATCATTGCAGAAGAAATTGGTTTCACTACAACTTCACTTATTCTACAAGCAGACGAACCAATAACCGATGAGCAAAAAAACTATTTCCAAACATGTTTACAAAAACTTGCACAGTCGGAACCTGTTCAATATGTTCGCGGGAAGGCAGATTTTTTTGATTTACAATTTACTGTTTCGCCTGCAGTACTCATACCTCGTCCAGAAACTGAAGAATTAGTTCAACTCATTTTACAAGAAAATCCAAACTTCAAAGGAAATCTTATTGATTTAGGTACAGGAAGTGGTTGTATTGCAATTTCGTTGGCGCACAATTTACCATTGGCGCACATCACAGCAATGGACATTTCATCTAAAGCACTAGAAATCGCTCAAAATAACGCCCGAAACAATAACGTCTCTATAGATTTTATTCAAGCAGACATGCAGCAAAAAGATTGTTTACCGGAAGATGTTACATTTAACATTATTGTAAGTAATCCTCCGTATGTGTGCAATGCTGAGAAACAAGACATGCGTGCAAATGTTCTCCAACACGAGCCACATCTTGCTCTTTTTGTTGACGATGACAATAATCCGCTACAGTTTTACGATGCCATTGCCAAATTAGCCGTAAAGCATTTAACTACCGACGGCCTTATTTATTGCGAGATAAATGAAACTTTGGGTAAAGAAACCGCTCAACTATTCCAATCCTATGGATTCAAGAAAACCCAGGTGATACAAGATTTGTTTGGAAAAGACCGAATCGTAAAAGCACAAAGATAGATTGACAGTTTCTATCTTGATTTCTTCCTCTTTCAATTCTTTCGTACTATCTTTGTACAAAACAAAATGTAATGAAAGAACAAATCGTTAAACTTTTAATGCAGATTCCCGTACCAGGAGAGTCTGAGCCTATAGTAAAATTTGTTGAACTTGTTGATACTCACGAGAATGATATAACAATAAAACTGAAACTCCCTCAAAAATTCGACAAATTCGAACGTGGGATTATCTCTTCCGTTCAAGATGCTGTAAAACGTGGCATTCCAACAGCAAGTCGTGTTGATGTATTGGTGAATTTTGTAAAAGCCAACGATATGGCAGGCGAAGGTGGCATTTCAAAAGTTAAGAAAGTCATAGCAGTTGCTTCTGGTAAAGGTGGAGTAGGAAAATCTACCGTAAGTGCAAACTTAGCCGTTGCTCTTGCAAAACAAGGTTACAAAGTTGGATTGCTTGATGCCGACATTTTCGGCCCTTCAATACCTAAAATGTTCAATGTTGAAGACGCTCAACCTCTTTCTCGTAAAGACGGAGACAAAGAATGGATTATGCCAATTGAACAATATGGTATTAAAATGCTTTCTATTGGTTTCTTCGTTCGTCCCGAAGATGCGCTTGCATGGCGCGGCCCAATGGCAGGAAATGTTCTAAAACAATTTGTTCAAGATTCTGATTGGGGCGAACTTGACGTTATGGTTATTGATATGCCTCCTGGTACTAGCGACATACAACTTACACTTTGTCAAATAATTAATATTACTGGTGCAGTTATGGTGGGAACACCACAAGATGTTGCTGTTATCGATGTCGTTAAAGCAATTGATTTCTTCCAAAAAGAAAAAATTGAAGTTCCAATTCTCGGCTTAGTAGAAAATATGGCATGGTTCACACCCGAAGAACTTCCAAACAACAAATACTATATCTTCGGTAAAGGAGGCGTAGAAGAATTAGCAAAACTACGCGGACTTCCATTCCTTGGTTCTGTTCCTATTGTAATGAGCGTACGCGAAGGTGGAGATGCAGGTAAACCTGCTGCTATGAATGAGAACTCTATTATTGGTCAACAATTTGCAGAAATTGCAAAGAAAGTGATGAAATAATTCATTTGATACACAAATTAAAAGCCTCAGGATTTTATTCTTGAGGCTTTTCTTTTTCTATAAATCCAAAGACAACTGCTGAGTTATCTTATAATTAAATGTTGTACGATGATAATCTGTTAAACCATATTCTTGTATAGCTAACTTATGTTGCATCGTAGGATATCCTTTATTTGAAATCCAATTATATTGTGGAAACTTTTCATGTATTGAATCCATAAAATCGTCACGGTAGGTCTTCGCTAAAATTGATGCAGCAGCTATTGAAAGATATTTACCATCACCTTTTACAACGCAATCATGAGGTATATTTTTGTATTTCGTGAACTTATTTCCATCGACAATAATATGTTCCGGTACTATCGAGAGTTGATCTATTGCTCTGTGCATTGCTAAAATTGATGAACGCAAAATATTTATTTCGTCAATTTCGTGATTATCGACAATACCCACAGCCCAGGCAAGCGCATCGTGCTCTATCTGCGTACGCAATTCTTTTCTTTTTTTATCTGTTAACTGTTTTGAGTCATTCAATAATTCATTAGTGTAATCTTTCGGAAAAATTACAGCTGCTGCATATACAGGTCCAGCCAGACAACCACGACCAGCCTCGTCACAACCAACCTCAACACAATTATCTAAGAAATATGACTGTAGCATTTATTTCTTCTTTTTCTTTTGAATTAATATGTCATATTTTGTTATAGCCCAGAATACCCATCTATCTCCATACATTCCCAATGCCATGTGCGTAACATCTGGAGTCATAACTTTCATACAGTTTTGAGAGTTTTTCTCCATAATCCAATGAGTTACCATTGAATCAACAACATGCTTCATATCCTCGTCACTTGAAACTCCATTAAACGAAATGCCATAACCGACACAAAATGCCATTTTCATTGCTTGAACAAAATTTGTTCCTTCCTCGGTTTCGTATGTTGTGCCTTTGTATCGAGTCTTATTTATTCTATCCCATGGAGTTTCACCATTGATATTTACATCCTCGCTATGATTTTCGAAAAACATTTCTCGAGCATGTTCGTTTGCCAATCGTTCCAATGTCGTATCCCATTCTATAGTTGGAACAGGCGCAACATACACTACCTGACTTGTATCACAATCACAACCTTTTGTTCGCCATGTATTTACTGCCTCCAATGCATACTTTTTGAAATTCTCCATCTCGTATCCTAAAGGAATCGTATGAAATTCTCGATTCAGTTGTTTTTCCATATCGTCAAATCGTTTGTTCGTTGGGAAAACACTTTTGGCAAGAGATAAATAACGATATGCATTACGCAAATACACACTATCTTTCCATGTACGTTCATGCGTTGCTGTAGATCTATACGCCGAAGATTGAGAATTTATCAATTCAACCCAACGATTTTCAATATAACTCGAAACACTTTTATCTTCAGGATACAACTCCAAACCTTTCAATGAAAAATCGTAAAACAAACCTTTATTGTCATCTGTTCGGGCTGTATCTATACTAATAAACAAAGCCTTCTTAAAACCTTCACTAATGCCATAATTACCCGAATACTTTTGTTTGTAGTTCTTTATTACTGAAAATAAATCGCTAAACATCCAATTTTCTGCCAACAAAATAGCTCCCTGCGTCAATGCGGTGTAATTTTCATTTGAACTTGAGATTTCAGCAGGAGATTTTGCATACAAACGATCAACTTTTGAATAGCATTTATCATAACGTCCCGCTTCGGCATCTAAACGAGCATATTCCAGACCATCGGCTTTTTTTGTATGGAAAATACTAGCCAGACGCTGATTTATTGCTTGGGCTTCACTTGTATTGGAAACCTTTATTTTTTTTGCACGAGCCTCGGCAAATTCCTTGATAATTTGCAATGTGTCGCCATGTTCTTCCAGAACTTCACGATCCTCGTCCTTGGAACTCAAAATGCTTAAGTTGGTAAGGCAATCGAGCAAAGGATTACGGGAAATCGTCTTATAATCCGAAGGAGACTGAGCCATATCGAAATATGCTATAGCTTTCACATAATATACTTCAAGCATATCTGGATTTTTCTTCAATGCGGCATCGCACATTTGAATACATTTCGCATATTCTTGACTTCCATATAACTTATATAACTTGTTCACTTTCTGAGCATAAGAATACCCACACAGAAAACACAACAATAATAAAACGCCTATTTTTTTCATAAACTCAATAAATTATGCTCAAAAATACAAACAAATTGGCAATGTCATTCATCTTTTTGATTTGTATTACGAATAGAATCAAGCATTTCGAAGAATAGTAAAAAGTTTTTCATATACTTGCACTAAAATGACTTACAATGCTAGACTGGAATAAACTATTGTCTCCAAAACGCTTGGGACTAGAAGACGAAGTAGTACGAACTACCGATGTACGATCACAATTTCAAAGAGATTATGATAGAATTGTATTTTCGTCTCCTTTTCGACGTTTACAAAACAAGACACAAGTGTTCCCACTACCAGGAAGCATTTTTGTACATAATCGACTTACTCACAGTTTGGAAGTTGCCTCTGTTGGTCGATCATTAGGAAATATGGTTGCGAACGGGCTTGCCGAAAGAAACGAAAACATTTCACCAAATCTTCTTGACAGCATCGGTACTATTGTTTCATCTGCTTGTTTGGCACACGACTTAGGAAACCCGCCATTCGGACATTCCGGAGAAAAAGCAATATCGCGTTACTTTGAAGAAATTGACAAAAACAACCTTTCTGCAGAACTAACCGAAGCACAATACCTAGACCTTACAAACTTCGAAGGAAACGCTAATACTTTAAGACTTCTTACCCATCACTTTACTGGCCGTCGTAAAGGTGGATTTGCACTAACTTACGCAACAATTGGCACATTGCTAAAATATCCTTGTACATCTGATGATTTTTCCCAAGGAAATTGTCCATATCATAAATATGGTGTATTTCAAAGTGAAGTTCCAGTGCTTCAAAAAGTTGCAAAAGAATTAGGCCTCATTTCATATAACGGTAGCAAAACTATCTATGGTCGTCATCCACTTGTTTTTCTTATGGAAGCTGCTGACGACATTTCATATCAAATCGTTGACTTGGAAGACGCCCACCGACTTGGCATAATCTCAACTACAGAAGCAAAGAAACTGATGTTCGACTTCTTCGATCCTGTTACAGACAAGGATGCCTTACAAGATTTACAAGAATCATTAGCTGACATTACCGACGAGAATGAACAAATTGTGATTCTTCGTTCCAGAACAATAAATAAACTTATTACGGATTGCGTAAATGTTTTCTGGAAGCATTACGATGATATTATGAATTCGCGTTATTTCGAATCGCTTACCGATGGTTTAGAAGGAACAACAAAACAAGCTTTGGAAAACCTTTCTACATTGGCAATAGAGAAAATTTATAACGCACGCGAGGTAATAGAAATTCAAGTTGCCGGACATAAAATTCTAAGTGAACTTTTACAAGAATTTGTTACTGCTTCTCTACAAAAACAAAAAGATAAATCTCTATACACATCACAATTGTTACGTCTTCTTCCTTCTCAACTTATTGTAGATGACGGAGATATCTACAATAGGATATTCTCTGTGGTAGATTTTATTTCCGGAATGACTGATGTATATTCTCTTGAAATGTATAGAAAGATTAAAGGTATTTCTTTCACTGTTATTCGCTAATTTAAAGCAGTAAACACCAAGTCTTCTTTTATTATTGAAATAAATGCTTGTGCCGCTGCCTTTAAATAAGCTCCTTTTAAGGTAAGCAACGACGCTGTCATTTTTTCTTTATGTTCTCCTATCGGGATTGCTTTTAAGTTACTTCTGCCTATTGTAGTTGCTTGCGACAAAACAGTCGCAAATGTTGACGATTCTACAAGTTGTAATAGGATATTCGCATCATTCATCTCCAAATGCGGCTCTATTTCAATATTATTTTCAAGCAATAACTTATTTAATATGGCACGAGCCGTCAAACCTTCGGATGGCAACACCAATGGATATTGCTGCAACAATTGTAACGATACGCTTTCCTGTTGCGCTAAAGGATGATTCTTATTTACTACAACAGCTAACGGAATTTCATATAAATCGGTTACTTCAATCTCGTCATCATTGTCTGTTTTGAACGACAACACAAAATCTACTTCTCTATGTTTTAGCATTTGCAATAATTCGGAAGCAGTTGAATACACTATTTCCAAACGAATATTTGGATATTGCTCCATAAATCGCAATACGATAGACGACAATCCAAAACTAAGACTATAGGTAACTGCTACTCGAAGTGACCCTGTACGAATATTCTGAAGATCCAAGATTCGTTGCTTTCCCAAATTTGCGTCAAAAATTGTCTGACGAGCAAATGGTGCAAATTCTCTACCTGCCTCCGTTAAATACACATGTTTACCGATTCTATCAAACAAATACATCCCTAACTCATTCTCTAACTGTTTAATTTGCTGAGAAAGTGTACTTTGTGTAATAAACAATTGTTTCGATGCTTCTGTGAAGTTCTGTAATTCTGCCGCCTTCAAAAAATATTGCAATTGTCTCAATTCCATAATTAATCGTTTTTACCGATTGATTCAATGTAATAATTCCATTATGCAAATATATAAATGTTCATTTATGAAATTACTTTTGCCACCAGATTTTCCTCTATCATGCAATTGATACTGGACGATCAACAAACAAGCAAAAAACAAAAAATATGAACTGGTTAGTAAATTTCTTTTCTCAAGAAGGTGTTGCGCAGGCAATCATTCTGATTGCTGTAACAATCGTTGGAGGATTCTTTTTAGGAAAACTAAAATTCCGCGGTGTTTCCCTTGGTGTTACATGGATTCTTTTTGTCGGATTAGCAATCGGACATTTTGAATGTTTCAAAATCAATTCAGAAATCCTACATTTCATTAAAGAATTTGGTTTGATTCTATTTGTGTATGCAATTGGTAGCCAAGTAGGTGCGAGTTTCTTTTCTTCATTAGCACATGGTGGTCTAAAAATGAATATACTAACCATAATTCTTGTATGTTTAAATGTAACGGCTGCTCTTTGTATTTATTGGTTTACGCAAACCGACCTTCCTACATCTGTAGGTCTTATGTCGGGTGCTGTAACAAATACTCCTGGACTTGGTGCGGCTCAACAAACATATACAGATATCACAGGAAGTAGCTCTTCTTTTCTTGGTGCGAGTTACGCTATCACCTATCCAATGGGTGTGATTGGTGTGATTATCGTATTTATCTTCATCAAATACTTCTGTAAAGACAACACAAAAATTGAAGAAGATTCAAAAGAATCGGCATTGGATTTCTTTACAATTGAAGTAACGAACTCTCAATGCTTTGGTAAGAAACTACATGAAATCAAAGCTGCTATCAAAACAAACTTCGTAATGACACGTTTGTACCACATTGCGTCAAACACAATGGAAGTGCCTAACGATGAATCAATTATCGCTCAAGGCGATAAAATTTATATTGTATGTTCCAAGGAAGACGCACAAACTATCGAATTATGTATCGGTAAAAGACTTGACATGGGTCTAGAATCTTGGGACAAACTCGACACACAACTAGTAAGTAAAAAACTTGTTGTTTCCAATCCTAAGTTGAACGGAAAATCAATTTCTTCAGTGGATTTTCGCTCTGTATTCGGCGTAAATATTTCTCGTGTAATTCGTGCTGGTGTTAGCTTGGTTCCTACAAGAGATTTAACATTGCAAGTTGGAGACACACTTGTTTCTGTTGGACAAGAACATGCAATACAAAAACTAGGTATATTCGTTGGAAACTCTAAAAAGAAATTGAACGATCCATATTTGATTCCTATTTTCTTAGGAATTGCTGTTGGTGTATTTTTAGGTTCTATTCCTTTTGCAATCCCAGGCATTCCACAACCGGTAAAACTTGGTCTTGCTGGTGGTCCACTTATTATAGCTATTCTATTAAATAGATTTGGTCCACAACTTCACTTGGTAACATATGCCACAAGTAGTGCATTAAAGATGCTACAAGAACTCGGCATCGCATTATTCCTTGCTGCCGTAGGTTTAGGATCAGGTAGAGTCTTTTTCGAAACCTTGGTAGAAAACGGTGCAACATGGTTCCTATATGGTACAATAATTACAGTAGTTCCTATTATTCTAATTGCTATAATTGGAAGATTATGGTTAAAACTAGAAGCGTCACAACTTATGGGGTTCATCTCTGGTAGTTGTACCAACCCTGCAGCACTTGCATTTGCAAACAGTGTTGACGAATCAGGTAAAGCTTCGTTGTCGTACGCAACAGTATATCCTTTAGCAATGCTTATGAGAATTATGGCTGCTCAATTCCTAATATTATTAGCTTTCGCTTAATTCTTAATATTTATTTAGTTATACTCGAAAAGGTGCTTGTAAGTTTTTACAAGCACCTTTTTTATTACCATAGCAAAAAATACAAGAGAAAAAATGATTAAAAAAATTGACAAAATAGATAATCGTTTCAAAAAAATATGCATATTTGCGTAAATAATACACAAATAAACATATCATGCATATAGGTAATCGCATAGAAGAAATATTCCGTAGTCAAGGCCGCAACGTAAAATGGTTTGCAGAAAAACTCTGCTATGACAGGCGAAACATCTACAAAATCTTTCAAAAAGAAAGTATAGACACGACTCTTCTGAAAAAAATCTCCCTACTGTTAAATCATAACTTCTTTCAAAACTTAGCAGAAGAGATAGAAAATGACAGTGAACAAAATGGTGACAAAACGAGAATTTCATAATCGTATGGTTAAATAATAAGACATTATGTTATTTTCCATATTTGCAAATGTGGAGTTTGTCGAAAATCCTGAAAAGAGTAGACATAAATAAAAACAAAAAAAATGAAAAAAACTGTTTTATCTGTAAGTCTTGCCATTGCAATGGGTTTATTGGCAAGTTGCGGTGGAGAAAGTGCTTCCAACCAAGAAACTAGCACAAACACATCAACAAACAAAGTAGAAAAAACAACAGAGACTGTTGAGAAACAAGAAACCGTTGAAACAACAATTGAAAAAAGAGAAGAATCTACTCCTGTCGTAGAAGAAACTACAGAAGACGATTGCTCCGCATTTCTAGATGAATATGAAGAATTTGTTGATGACTACATTGATGTTTTGAAAAAATACAAAGCAAATCCTTCTGATATGAGTATCCTTTCAGACTATCAAGAAATGGCTGCCAAAGCTACAGAAATGCAAAATGATGCAAAAAATTGCTCTAGTGCAAAATATGCAAATAGAGTGAATAAAATAACTCAAAAACTAACTAAAGCATTATATTAATTATTAACAAAACATTTTTACTATGAAAAAGATTATTTTATTTTTAAGTATCGGATTTTCTGCTCTAGTTTTAGCTAGTTGTGGTGGGATTGATTCCGACATTAACGCTTTCGAAAAAGCATGTGAAAGTGGAGACCTTCAAAAAATTGCAAAAGCTAGTGAACAAATAGATAAACACAAGCCTGAAGATTTTACTCCAGAACAAACAAAAAGACTTGCAAAAGCCACAAAAAAATGTGCTGAGAAAAGTGCAGAAAGTTTAGGTTTTTAATTTGAAAAATAATAATGGAAAACAACATACTAAAAACAAATGTACCGAACTCAATTGCTGCACTTGTACTCGGAATATGCTCAATAGTATTTGGATGTTTTTTTATCGGACTTATTTGTGGAATTGTTGGACTTGTTATGGCAAACAAAGGACTTTCCATATATAGACAACAACCTGACAATTATAATAATCCAGGAATGGTAAATGCAGGAAGAATTTTATCTATTATTGGTATCATTCTTAGTAGTCTTTACATCGTTTACTATATCATTATTGTTGGGTTAATTGGCTCAGCTGCCTCTAGTCTATCAAGCATATTTAGTCTATCAAGCATATTATCAAGCATATTATAAAATGTTAGAACAATATCTATTGCCTTGTGCATATAAACAGATATTTGACATTAGTTGCCCTTTGTGTGGAACGCAAAGGGCAATTCTTTTACTAATAAAAGGCAACTTCAAGGAGGCCTGCTGCCAATTCCCCCCACTTGTTATCATCTGTCTATTATTAATTGGAATTATTATAGAAAAATTTATATATCAAAGGTTCCAACACAAAATAATCTTCTCTGTAATTCTATTACTTACGCTTATTTTCAACATCTTTTATCAAAATTTATATTATGAATAGAGGCCTCAATCTTATCCTTGCTACTTTTTTATCACGTCATCTTTATTTGCACAAAGAAATCTTTACTTCTTAAAAATATTCAAGAGAAAGACAGTCTTATTACTGCATATAAGGACAGCATTGCAAACAACAAGAAAATTTTAAAAGAAAAAGATATTGTATATTAGAATTTGTAGATGTAATTCTACAAAATGGAGATGAGAGAATTTATTTTTATGAGAATCTCTCTCGAGATGTTCTACACAACGTAAGACTTATTCAAGAAATCAAATAACCACAATGATACATCATATATCTATTTTAACCCCTTCTATTCACTTTCAAAGCATGCCATTCTAAACAAAACCGTCGATTCGTTTCCTATTGGGCTTGAGGTTTCATCAAATGAAGACTATGTTTGGTAATAACCAAGAAGAAATGTATTAGGTGGAAATGCAATAATTATCTATAAAATAGAAATATCTTATAAAAATAAAATTACACTGTCGTTCCTTTTTTCTTCTGAATGACAGAAACACATACAAATACAATACCTGCAATTATATACGGAACACTTAATAATTGGCCCATATTAAACACCATACCGTATTCAAAATCGACTTGAGCATTTTTAATAAATTCAAATAGAAAACGGCTCACAAAAATGCATAACATAGCTAATCCCAAAATCATAAAACTTGAGATTTTTCGTTCTTTCTTAACTTGGAATACATAATATCCAAGCAGAACAAATCCTGTCAATAAATATGTTACTGCTTCATAAATCTGAGTAGGATGATTTACCGTTAGAATACCACTATTTACAAATGCATCTACTGTTGTTGTAAATTGTCCTTCTGTAACAAATCTATATTTTTCTAAAATCTCAAAAAGATTCATAAATGACACGTGATCGACACGCGACAAACAACTAACCAAGAAACTATGCAATGAAGCATATGCATCCTGAGAAATAACACCTGCTTGCAATAGAGCATTACTTATAGTATCAACATCTGCAGGAATAATTGCATCACGCACAAATACAAATCCCCATGGTAGATGCGTTGCAACACCGTATATCTCAGAATTCATTAAATTGCCCATACGCACCATAAAAGCAGTTATAGGTAAAACCAAAACAACTCGAGATGCGAACCACCAAAAATTGCGATTAAACTTGCGAGATAAGATTATAAAGGCACATATTAAACCAATTCCTCCACCATGACTAGCCAAACCTCCTTCCCATACTCTAAAAATACGAGAAAGACCATACCAATCAATATGTTGCGAACCATCAGCTTCAGTTATAAGTGGATGCAAATATGGAGCTAAATAGACATCTGGTTCATAAAAGCAACAATGTCCCAAGCGTAACCCTAAAAGCAAAAGTAAAAAAATCACAAATGCAGAAGTATCTACTTGATCTTGTTGCAATCCTTCACGAGTATAAACTTTGAGTGCAATTGAATAGGAAATAAAGAAACCTATACCAAAGAATAAACCATACCAACGAACAGGAAATCCACTGAAAATCTCTGGATTTACATTCCAAATGATATAATTCAACATAGAGCTAGTTTTCTATGAATTTAAAGTTAAGTTTCAAAAACTTAGAATATTGATTTCCAGACATCAACATGTCTAAATCCTCTTTTTCATAAAACCACTTGATTAAAATATCATGTTTCTCATAATACTTCTCTATCGTCAAAAATAACTTAGCCAACTGTTTTGAAGATGAAGTATTAAAATACTCTATTTTAATCTCAAAAGTGAAACTTTCACGCTCATTTTCGTTAAGAGTCTTATCAACCCATTCCAACACTGGAGCATAGAAATCTATGGCGTTTTCAGGAAGAGAACGACCTGAAATAGTGAATACATGTGAATCCGCCAAGAATTCAATTCTAGGCGTGTCTTCTGTTTCTTCAATGAAAAAATTCTCCATAATCTCTGATTTTCTAACCTATAAATGGGTTAATATCTCATTCATAGAACATTACAAAAATAATGATTTAATTATAACTTGTACTGCTCTTTTCGAAAAAAACAATAAAAGAAAGCACAAACAAAACCGTTTGTGCCTTCTTTTTAGTAATTATGCTTGTAATGCTTGTTCAATGTCGGCAATAATGTCATTCACATTTTCTATACCAACCGAGAAACGAATTAAATCTGGACGAACGCCAGCTTCTATTAATTGTTCATCCGACAATTGTCTGTGAGTGTGTGACGCTGGATGTAACACACAAGTACGAGCATCTGCCACATGCGTTACAATGCTACATAACTTTAAATTATCCATAAAACGAATTGCACGCTGTCTGTCGCCCTTCAAACCAAATGTTACAACACCACAAGATTGACCGTTAGTAAACTGTTTTTGTGCCAATTCATGATATTTGTTCGACTTCAAACCGCTATAATTAACCCATGCAACTTGCGAATTATTTTCCAAATATTCTGCAACCTTTTGCGCATTCTCACAATGACGAGGTACACGCAAATGTAACGTTTCCAATCCTAAGTTCAACAAAAACGCATTGTTTGGTGAAGGTATTGAACCAAGGTCTCTCATAAGTTGAACTGTTGCCTTAGTAATATATGCCATCTTGCCAAAGGCTTTTGTATATGTTAAACCATGATATGATTCATCTGGTTCTGTTAATCCTGTAAACTTGTCGTGGAACTGTTCCCAATCAAAATTTCCTGAATCCACAATTGCTCCACCAACTTGTGTGGCATGTCCATCCATATATTTTGTAGTAGAGTGAATAACTATATCTGCACCAAACTCAAATGGACGACAATTTATTGGCGTTGCAAAAGTATTATCTATCACTAGTGGAACACCATTTCTATGAGCAATACGAGCGAACTTTTCTAAATCCAAAACACTTAAAACTGGATTTGCAATAGTTTCACCAAATAATGCTTTTGTATTTGGACGAAAAGCCTTCTCTATTTCTTCTTCACTCGCGTCTGGATCAACAAATGTACACTCTATACCAAGTTTTTTCATTGTTACAGCGAACAAATTAAATGTTCCACCATAAATAGTTGATGAAGAAACGAAATGATCTCCTGCCTCACATATATTGAAAATTGCATAGAATGATGCAGCTTGTCCTGATGCAGTTAAAATCGCACCAACACCTCCTTCTAGTTGAGCAATTTTACTTGCTACAAAATCGTTAGTAGGATTTTGTAGTCGAGTATAAAAATAACCACTCTCTTTTAAGTCAAAAAGATCGGCCATTTGCTCAGTAGAACTATATTTAAACGTTGTACTTTGATAAATTGGCATAACGCGTGGTTCACCGTTTTTTGGTTCATAACCAGCTTGCACACATAAAGTTTCTATATTATTCTTCATTATCTTATTTTTAGTTTCACAAAGGTAGAAATAATCATGTATCTATACAAAAAAAGCCCGCCGAAGCGAGCTCTTTTTTATTGTCTAATTTTATTATTTAACAAATTTTGCTGTTCCTTCTGCTGTTTGAACAAAATAAACACCTGCAGGTAAATCAGTAATATTTAAGACTTCTTTTGCAGATTTAACCACTTGTCCAAGCATATCAAGTATCACAATTTTTCCTTCTGAATAAACAACACCATTTACTATTTCTACAGTTGCGTCGCCAGCAATTGTTTCAATAGCTGTATATTCAGATGCATCGTTACGAGTTAATGTATTACCAACTGTTAGGTCTTTAATGTAGATTTCTGAAGTTTGACCTTTTGTAGAAACATCACAGTTAATGTAAATTTCTATACCAATAATTCTTGAAGGATCTAGTTTCAAACCAAATGTTGGTTGAGCGTCAAATTGAATACCATTCCACCATGTATTGTTACCATCTTCTAAAACACCGCTACAAGTACCATATATACGACCTTCAAGGTAAATGTCCAATAATTCATCTAATGTACCTTCCTCATCATTGTCAGGATCAGCATACAACAAAATACATTCACTCCATGCTTTTTCATCCTTTGGAGCATATGAACTTACCTTTTCCAAACCATCAGTACAGATATATCCTTCTTTTGTAGTCTTACGACCTTTTATATCCCATAGGTCAACACGAAGATTTATAGAAGCATCACTTAAAGCCTGATATTTGAATGAAATAATACGGTTAGCAGGATCAGAAAAATCAACTGTGTTACCTTTTGCAGTACGATGACAACCATCAGCCCATTCTTCACCAGTAATAGGGTTTACCAATTGCCAATTATCGCTAGCACAATTAGCAGGATATGCCCATTCCATCCATTGGAAACCAAACTTTTCGTAGCTTGTCGTTTTTTCGTAACGAACTTTAAAAACATCTCCTTCAGTTTCAATAGTGTAAGCATTATTAGAGATACTTCCCTCTGCTACTTTCATACCATTTTTAGGTGTTAAACCTACAAGACCTTTTACATTTGTTGTTTGGTCATCAACTTCCCACCAACTATCATACTGCTCGTAATTTTCCTCAAATTCCTTCCAATATGTAGAAGGGATTGCTGTTTGTTGTGCAGAAACGCCTAAAGTCAAGCAAATTCCTGCTAATAATGATACACCTTTTCTCATAACTAAATATCTTTTTTTTGTTTATAACAACAAATATACAATACAATTTAATTGTTACAAATTCTATTTTACTATTATTTTCTTAATAATAGATGAATCGCCTTCTGTTACAACTAAAGAGTACACACCTTTCTTCGAAATGGTTAGTAGTTTTTCTCCATCACAAATTCCTTGTTCAATAACACTACCATTTACACCAATTATTTTATATGAAACTTCTTTTGAAGTTGAAAGAATTATAGGTTGATTTACTTGAGCTGGAACAGGGCTGACCGTCACACTTGCCTGTAAATCTTCAACAGCAACAGGTTTTGGTGGTTCTGGAGCCTTATATACAAGTGATGAGTTATTTACTACAGACAAAGTCGTGTCAAAAACCAAGCCTCCATCAGCCGAAACTAAATTCTTTGAGTTGAACTGCATAGAGATCAAATCACCTTTATATACTAACGTGTCAAAAAAGCAATTTATAACCGATTCCGAATTAAAACTAAATGAACTTACAGGTATAGAAATACTATCATTACATGTTACTAATACTTCACCCGGTTCAGGTAATTCGGCGATATTGGTATTAAAGAATACCATCATTTTATCACCAGTTTTACTAACTTGAGCCTTTGTTATTGTCGTTACTGGATACTTTTCTTCATCCGTGAATTGAATATAATTCACATTAAAACCACTAGAAACTATCGACATTGTTATTTCATGTTCACCTGCTTGTAATGGCAATACACGGTAAACATCTTTCCATGTAAAGAAACTTCTCGTTGAAGGTAAAGTCAAGTGATAAGCAACACCATCAACTATAAAGCTTAAAGCTCCGTTACTTTCCGATGAATATCGAATATATACTGTATAATTCTTGTCTTCTGGAACAGATATTTTATAAGTATAGAAGTCATTTATACTTATATAACCTAATGACGATCCATTTCCTAGTGATGATGTATCTGAACAAACTTCAACTTCAGGAGTTCCTACACATGACCAATATTGCTCTGCTTGAATAACACCAGGTACAGGTGTCAAAACCGCTCCTCTATCTTTCAAGTTATTTACAAGAACTTGGTCGAAACTTTCCATAACTCCATTATGAATTGTAGCAACTTTTCCTTCATCTTGTAGAGATAAAGTATAGTCAACTCCAGCAACCAAGGCTTCTTTCATTGTAAAAGTAATGAATCTTCTATATTCGTTATATGTTGCTGTAAAATCTATTTTATTTCCTTCGTTATCACGTACAGAGAATCCTGCATTTGAATAATCTACATCTGTTTTTAAATTAGAAGAGAAATAAATTTTAACAGTAAAATTATCTTCTATAACCATAGAATCAATCTCTGGAGAATAATTTCCTCCTCCTATCAATTCATATTTGAAATCACTTAAATAAGTTCCATCTAGAGAAGAAAGATTAGCATTAGAAACTGAAGAGAAATAAGTTGTTTTATATCTTACTATTCTCTCTGATGGATATACAATAAGTTTATACAACGATTCTTCTGATCTTTTTACCGAATCAATTACAATTTCTTCGTCATTTTGCATTAACTGTAAGCCAGCATTTCCTGAAAATTCGCCAACTTTTCGAGAGAGACTAACTGTAAAATTCGTTCCTAATTCATCAACTACAGATGAAAGGACTTTGAATTCTGCACCTTCTATTTCATTATAAACATATACTGTATCAAATAATGCTATAGGCAAATTAGATTTCCCTATTAAATTTTCACCTCTATAAGAAACCCTTATATTGTTGTCTGTACTCTTTATTGCATTTTTTAACTGTAGTTTTGCAATTGTATTCTCTACAGAAACAGATGTTATCTCAAAATCAACATCATCAACAAGCACAGAAAATTCATCTACTACTGCAGGCAATGATTTTATTGTAAGATTATCTGTAAAATTTAATACTATTGAAGTTTTATCTGTTTCTTCAATTTTAGCTTCTACCAAATTTGTTTGAGGAACAACATCTAAAATAATGTGGACTGCACTATAAGCAGGAATTGTATATGTAAATGCTCCATTTTCTACTTTTTCAATAGCATCTAACTGAGTAATTTTTGCCGATTTCTCTCCAAATCCATAAACTACACCAGAAGAATACAATCCATTTGCAATCTCAAAATTTGTACTCTGTTCATCTCTTGTTTTATTTACTACAATAATATGCAAATTACCTTTCTCATCTACTGAAGCAAAACTTGATAAAGCAACTGTATCACTTTGTTGAGCATAAACAGAAGTCGTTCCAAATGCACCACCTTGCGCATCATAATTCAAATATAAATCATATGCAGCTGTAGAATAATTCTTAAAAATATCCCATTTACATGCTAAATAAACATCTTCACGGCCAAAAACACCCAATACATCAACCAAACAAAGTCCACCTGACCAATGTTCCTCTGCATCATATTCAAACTCCGTAAAGGCAATTTTAGTACCTGGATAAAAATTATTTATTGAATTTTTTATTTTTGGAATAATGGCTTTTCCTCCTTCAGAACAAACATAGGAAGGACCACCATTTGCTCCATAATATGTATATTTAGAATCCCATAAACCTCTAGGAGCTTGAAGACGAGCTTCTATCATATCATCTTTAGTCAAGTCATCTTTAGTTGTACTAATTGCTGTACTTTCTACATTCACAATTCTCTTTTTAGTTTTTAATCCATATGATTCTGGATACCAATGAAATGCGATAGCATCTACAGCTCTATGTCCTGTTTCTTTTTCATAACGACATAATGTATCCAAATAATAATCTACAAACCAAGTATACTTAGAGGTATAACCTTCACGTGTACTTAATTTATAATATTTATTCCACTCTATAGGAGACATACCCCATCTATATGCATCAGACCATCCAAAAAACATAGGACCAAACACTTCAGTACCTGGAGCCATTGTTTTTACAACAGAAGAAACTGCAACAGTTTTACTAATTAGTTCTTCTGGAGATGTTTTATCAGGATGCATACGAGCATGCGTGCTACTCCACAAATATGGCTCATTATCTACAGCATAAGCTGAGATACCACCATCCCCTGACTTACCAAGTTTTGTAGTTAAATAATTAACAAGTTCATCTATATAAACAGTATCATCTGTAGCATCAGGCGTCAATGTATAAGGCTCTGATTTGTGATACGATATTGGTTTCCATCGTGAACTAGGGGCAACATCTTGCGCAGAAACAACCCCATTAACATCAGCAGCAACATATCCTGCAGCTTGCAATGAAACTAAGCTATATTGTCCATTTTTATCAGCAGTTTTAACTGCATTTAATATTGGGTAAGCAGGTGTACCTTTCCCATTACCTGATGCATCATAGAAATTATCAGAAGTAAAAGAATAGTCATTACCACTATTAGAAGCATTGTTTTCCCAGTTATAACTTGAACTTCTGTTTCCACCCCAACGAGTTGCAGTAGATCTTTCATAACTTTCATTAGTACCATAAATATATGGACTAATTGAATGCACATTAGCTTTCACATCTACGGTTACAGTTTTTTGCGCAAATAATACGCCTGGCATCATTCCTGCTATAAGCAGAAAACTTTTTGTTAATTTATTCATAGTTTTTATTATAAGGTAGTATTAGGTAGTTCTTCTTTTTCTGTTTCAAATGGACTATTTGTTGTAATAGTTCCGTCGGCTAATTCATAATATATTTTACCATCAACTGAATATACAAGAGGAATACCTTTCTTACGATTTTCCTCTTGAGCCTTTCTAACAGCTTGGTTTCCTATGGATTCTATTTCAAATCCTTTTAAATATAAATTTAAATCTTCAAATTTTTTTACTTCCATAAATTGCCTATACAAAATAAACAACAGTACGATCTCTTTGAATTCTTGATTGGCTTTTAAAACCAACCTATTTTTTCAAACTCCACAAATATAAAAATTTCTTTTTCAAAAAATCATAGTTTTTAATCAAGTTACAAAAAAAGAAAAGGCTGTTTTTTCAGAACAGCCTTTCTCTTTATTCTATCGGAACAACTATCGTACCAATGTCACGCTACCGAATTTTGTTTTCTTGCCGTTTCCATTGTCGAAGCCTTCCCAAATTTGTCCGTCTAGGAATGTTGCCTCCATCTTCCAGATATATACATCGGACTTCATCATCTTGCCGTCGTACATACCGTCCCATTTTCCTACGAACTTGCCGTCTTCAACTTCATCCGAGTACCATAGCAAGTTACCCCACTTGTCGTATACCGAGATTTCACAAGTCTTCAAGTTGTAGCCTTTTGGCTGGAAGGTTCTTACACTGTGTGCTGGGTTCGTTGGAGAAAATGCGTTCGGAACATACAACGATGATGTTAAGTTCACGAAGATACATTCTCTGTATTTTTCCTTACAACCGAATGAGTTCGTCACCGTCAAGATTGGACAGTTGTAGCCATATACATAGTCGCCCTCGCGGATTGCTATATGGCGTTGGTTGTATGGTACTTCCAAATCTATGTCCGCATCGTTTTCTCCGATATGGCCGAAGTTCCATGCTATCGAGTAAGTAACTGGTTCCGCTACCAACTCGCCTTCGCTGTTAGTATACCACAAACTGTCTTGCAATGTACTGTCAACCAATTCTATCACATTCGTAGAACCTGGCATTGACCATGTGAACATTGGTTCTGGCATTGGAGCTATCTTCACTATCAATGTGTCGAAACCTTCGCAGCCTGCCCATGTTTGTTCGTACACTGTCAAAGTATCGATACCTGGTTTCATCCAATCCACATAACGTACCGATGTGGCATCTGTCTTAGCGTAGTTCAAGTGGTCGCCTGTAACATCCCAGAAGTATGTACTTTCTTTCGTGTATTGTGTGTAGTATTGTTCGGCGATGGAACCGACACATACTGAATCAGCGCCATACAATTTCGTCTCTGCTGCTGGGGCAACTGTCAATGATACAGTATCGATCTCACTCTTACAACCCAAATTGTTTTCTGCATCCTAGGTGTTTTGGTCGTAGATTACGAAACGATACGTACTTGGTTGAAGTGTCTGGCCTGACTGGAAGTGGTATTTCTTACCATATGCTACCACTGGCAATGTGCCGTCCAAACTTCCCCATACGATGTTGTTGCTTCCCAATGCCT
>JAZLFM010000033.1:0-2220 GCA_045615765.1 Bacteroidales bacterium | reverse complement strand
GGTTACAATATGCTAACGCGGACGGTTATACTTAGGCTTAAAATCAGTCGGTTACTTTATGGGCTTAACAACTTGTTAAGGCTGAACTAATAATATAACAGAATCATGGTGCTTCTACACCAACTCCAGAATTATTATTGTTGTTGTAGTTGGTGTTCTGCTGAGCAGGAACTCCCTGAACATCATTGGCATTTATATAAAAATGCTTCTGTGCAGGTTTGCTAACCGCATTAGTTCCAAGATCTATACCCCAACCAATAAGACCTCCGATAAGAATATTTCCGAAAGCCCAACCATTAGTTGTCTTTTCGAGAACTATATCTTTATATCTCGTAGTCTCGGATTGAACATAGATACGTTGTCCATCAATTTTGTGGCGATTAACTTTTACCACGTATGGCAGAGTCACATTAGGATAGGTCTGCTTTGTGGTAGTAATGGTAACAGGTTCTCTAACATTGCCATCGATGGTAATCTTCGGGCTACCACCAGATACAATAGTTGCACATGACGACAATAATAGCGGCATGACTGCTGCAACAATAGCGGCTTTGATTTTTGTTGATTTTTTCATTTTGCAAAAATTTATTTCATTAGTATTTAAATCTCCAGATTTGGAAATTTCCTTGTCTTCCTCCACGGTCAGATGTAAAATAGATATATCCATCCTTTGTCCAATAAGGCTGAGCATCCGTTGATTCGTTAGTTGTCAATTGAGTTAACAATTCACCATCTGTACGTATAGTGAATATATCCGAATTCTTATTATCTTTGGTTGCAGAGAAAATCAAATAACGTCCATCTGGGCTCCACTTTGGATTTTGGGCAAAACCCTTCTTGGCATCGGTGACCTGAACCTGATTATCTCCATCAATAGTCATAGTAAATATAAAAGCATCTACTCCTGAATATTTGATGAATGCGATTGTTTTGCCATCAGGGGAGAAAGAAGGCTGGGCTCCTTTTCCAAGCAAGGTATTCTCGCCAGTTTCACGATTTTTTATCCAAATTTCAGTGTCTCTTTTGTTTACGCCAGTTTGCGATTTGTCGTAAACAATGAATCTTCCATCAGGTGAGAACGAAGGGTTGTCCTCCCAATCACCACGGCTATCGGTTACTTGGGTAAGAGCTTTTCCCTGGGTGGCGGGCATCATGTAAATATCAGAAGAAGAACTTCCTGCAGGATAATAGCGAAAAACAATTTTGTCAATAGCAGCACAATATGCTGGGTGTGCATTTGAATTCTTTCCAGCTGTTTTCTCTGATGATGCACTTGCTAATGGATTTTCTTTTTTAAATATATTACTATATGTATTAACACCTTCATGAGTACGCTTCAGATAGAACAAATCTTTGCCATTATCACCACCGAATGGCATCGTACAAACATCATCGCCATCTGTGACTTTTGTCAGTGCAGATAGATTTTCGCCTCCGGAGGTTACGGCATACTGTACGATTTGTTTTACAGGAGGAGGTGGTGGTGGAAGCTGTCTACTTGAACCACAGCTTACTAGCATACATGCTGCCACAAATGTGATAGATGTTGCAAAAAATGCTTTCTTTTTCATTGTTAATAATTTTATATGAATGTTATTTTTCTTGTTTGAATGATTTTGTTATTGTTGTTCTGCTCTAACTAACTCAGTATAATTAACTTCTAGAAGTTCTGCAATCTTCAACAAGATCTCTAATGTTGGCTGAGATTGGTTTGTACACCACTTTGAAACAGTCGTAGGGTCTTTACCCAACTGCTCAGACAACCATTTACTGGTGCGGTGTTTTTCTACCAGTACCATTTTGATTCTGTTTAGATCTTTATTTCTCATTATTAGTTCATATTTTTCTGCAAAGTTACTAACATTTTTTGAAAAAAAAGTCAAAATTCAAAAAACACGTATGTTTTTACTCAAAAAAATATGAAAATTTTCATATTTGCTTGGTAAAATTCACATTTTGGAGTATCAAATGATAAAAAATGTACAATTGTACAAAGTCACACTGACTAAGTATTCTGTACTATTCGTCCTTATTTGTACCATTTATGTACCATTCTTACATAATTGGCTGAATAATAAACTCAAATTCAATTCGCAAGGAATTGTGTACGTTGTTCTGTCCTGTCAAGGTGTACGGGTTGTCGGGGGTGTACGCACAAATTTTATAATTTTTGTTTTGAGTACATACCCTGACTCTGGAATACAGAAGGACCGAAGTTCT
>JAZLFM010000032.1:0-26040 GCA_045615765.1 Bacteroidales bacterium | reverse complement strand
TTGTCAGATAATTGGTCAACACCAGATGGTCTGACTTTTAAGGCCGGTATGTATGGTTTTGGTTCTAACACTTATACCGTAAATGAATGGTCAAAGATGGAAGCGAACGGTGCCGTTTTTCTTCCTGCTGCTGGCTACCGCAGCGGTTCGGACGTGAATAACGTGGGTTCCAGCGGGAGCTACTGGTCGTCTACGGCTCGCGGCAGCTACTACCCGTACTTCCTGGGCTTCGGCAGCGGCTATGCCTACGTGAGCGACTACTACCGCTACAACGGTCAATCTGTGCGTCTTGTGCGCAGTTTGTAGAATTTACCATTTCCAAGCCAAAGAACAACAAACATAATAAACCCCGAAGGCTGGCGGTTACCAGCCACGGAGTGGCAGCAAACCGCCAGCCTTCGGGATGGGAAATAAAAATGATATAATTAATTCAAATCGCAGAATCCATTTCGGGTTCTGCGATTTTTTTATCCATTATTAATGGATATTATTCCCCAAAATATATTGAAATTTAATGGAATCCGTAGGGGCGGTGCTTTGCTCCGCCCCATTTATTGGCGAAAAAATGGAATATACGGGGCAGAGCCCTGCCCGTACGGTTGGCGACATTGTGTGTGCGTTCAAATCATTAACAACGAAATTGTATAATTCAACGAATGATACGCCTGGTTATAAATTATGGCAACGGAATTATTACGAACATATAATTCGCACGCAAAAATCGTATGAAAACATATCAAATTATATTCGATCCAATCCATCAAAATGGGATTCGGATTGTATGAATCCGTAGGGGCAATGGCTCTGCCTTGCCCCTGATAATGATAAATTTGCCAATGATATAGCAGAATCATTATCCATACAGAAAAATTAATCAGTAATCATTCAATTATTATTGAGCAACATCAATAATAATCAATGGCGATCGTCTTTTCAGCGCTTCTAATTCTGCTGGTTGCACGTTTTCGTTAATAATTATGCTTTTTATTTTTTTTGCAGAATAAAAAGGTGTTAAGTCTGAAATTGTAGTGTGCCCTATATTTATCTTGGTCAAATTTATGCATTGTTCCATTCCGTTTATTGACGTAATAGGAGTGTGTGAACAGTCAAAGTCGGTTAATGCTGTGCAGCCCGAAAGTGCTGATACATCAGTAACATTTGAATTTGAAATGTTTAAGCGTTTTAATTTGCTCATATTTTGTAAGAAATCAATGCTGTCAACTTTCGTATATGAAATGTCCAAACGTTCTAATTCCACGCTTTGTGCTAAATCGGTTATAGATGAAACTTCAGTGTGGGCAAGTCGTAGATCTTTTATGTATTGTTTATTGGTAAGGAATTTTACATTCTTTGCTGAGCTATTAGATAAGTCAACCTTTTTTAATTTATAGCAACGAATAAGCATATCAAAGTTGCCTATGTTTGTACAACCTATTGCATAAAATTCTTGTAATTTTCCGGTACTACCATATAAAAATCCGAGTGATTTAAGGTTTTGGCAATGCGAAACATCAACTTTTGTCAGGGTGCTGACATCTGAGAATACATCAAGATTTTCGCTTGTTGCTTGTGGATTATAAGAAACATCGAGAAGTGTTAATTGGTTTAGCTTTCCTAATGTGTCGTAATTAGTAAATGTGTGATTTTCACCAGAAATATTTAATTTTTTGAGTCCTTTTATTTCGGCAAGAAACCCAAGAGATTGTAGTTGCGTGTTTACGAATGAAACACTTTCTAGTTCAACTAGGTTTGCCAATACTTCCACATCAATAGTTCTTTTACCAAGTATATGGAGTTCTTTCAATGTTATTATTTCTGCTAAAGCAGCTAGTGAAATGCTGTCGTTTGTGCTATGAGTGCCGTTGTCTATTTTTAGATATTCAAGTTGTTTTAATTTTTTGAGAGACGATAGGTCTGTGATTTCTGTCGTTTTTTCAATGCTGAATTTCTCTATCCATTTTAATTTAGAACAAATGTTGTCGAAATCAGATTGCGATGTTTCGGCTCCAATTTGAACCAATCTCTTTTCTTTTCCGTCTATTTTATTTATCTCAGAAAGAACAGAAGCACTTGCATCATAGATTCTGATTCCTGCAGCAGAAAGAGCGTATCCGTTGTATTGTGCAGTTGCAAAAAATGAAATTGATAAAAAACTAAAAAATAGAACTAATTGTCTCATAAAAAACATTTTTCCAAATGTACGGATTTCTACGAAAAAATGATTTTATTGTTGGTTACTTCCGTTATGTAGTTGCCGAAAACTATTATTTTTGCTATAAAATTTACAGCTATGTTCGTAGAAAACGAGTGGAATATTATAGAAAACGATTTTGATGCAAATCGTCATCAAATAGCGGAAAGTATTTTTAGTATTGGTAATGGACAAATGGGGCAACGCGCCAATTTTGAGGAAGCGTATTCTGGAAAAACATTGCCAGGAAACTATATCGGTGGAGTTTTTTTCCCTGACAAAACTCGTGTGGGTTGGTGGAAAAATGGTTATCCAGATTATTTCGCAAAAGTAATAAACGCTCCAACTTGGGTAGGCATACATTCTTGGATTGACGGCGAGTTGCTCGATATGGCAACGGTTACTATTCTTTCGTTCGAACGAGTTTTAAATATGAAAGAAGGTACTTTGTCGAAGACTTGTGTGGTAGAAATGAAAAATGGAGCACAAGTAAAGATTGAAAGTACTCGTTTTATTAGTATGACTGAGTCTGAAATTGGAGTTATTCATTACGAATTAACAGCATTGAATGTTGACTGTACGTTATGTATGAGTTCTTTAATTAAATCAGATGTAAGAAATCAGGATTCAAATTATGATGAATGTTTCTGGCAATCGATTGCACAAATCAATAACGAGAAAGAATGTGTTGCGGTAGATAAAACAATTCCAAATCCATTTGGCGTTCCGCAATTTACGCTTGCTACGGCTATGAAGAATGTCTTTTCTCGAGATATAATTACTGTTCACAAAACCGAAGGCGGTATATTGTCGGAAATGGCAGGGTTGAAGTTGAGAAAAGGTGAACCGGTAACACTTGATAAATATGCAGCACAAGTTTCTACGCTCAATTATGAAGAACAAGAGTTGGCTCAAATTGCTTTGCAAAGAGCGGAAGATGCTGCAAAAAAAGGATATGCATCTCTTTTAAAAGCACATAAACATGTTTGGGCAGAAAAGTGGAAACAAAGTGATATCGTTATTAAAGGCGATGTAAAGGCACAACAAGGTATCCGTTTTAATATTTTTCAATTACAACAGACATACACAGGCGAAGATAGCCGCTTGAATATTGGTCCAAAAGGATTTACAGGGGAAAAATATGGTGGTGTAACATATTGGGACACAGAGGCATTCTGTTTCCCGTTCTATTTATCAACATCGCCAGAATCGGTATCGCGTAATTTGTTGTTGTATCGTTACAAACAATTAGGTAAAGCTATTGCCAATGCTGAAAAATTAGGTTTTAATCGTGGTGCGGCATTATATCCAATGGTAACAATGACCGGCGATGAATGTCATAATGAATGGGAAATTACCTTTGAGGAAATTCATAGAAATGGAGCGATTGCCCATGCAATCTACGATTATGTAACATATACGGGCGATAGAACTTATCTTGTAGATTATGGATTGGAAGTCTTAATAGGAATTTCTCGTTTTTGGGCACAAAGAGTCACTTTGTCGCCAACAAAACGCAAGTATATGATTTTAGGTGTGACAGGTCCAAATGAATATGAGAATAATGTTTCAAATAACTGGTACACAAATTATTATGCTCGCTGGTGTTTGCGTTATACATTGGAAGTAATTAGTTGGACTAAGCGAGTTGCAAGCGAAAAATATGACGAATTACAGAAGAAAATATCTTTCGATGAACGAGAAATTGGACTTTGGTCGGATATTGTAAATAATATGTATTTACCACATGACGATAAATATGGTATTATTTTGCAACAAGATGGTTATTTAGATAAAGAACCAGTTACTGTAGCAGATTTGCCAGCAGATCAACGTCCAATTAATCAACATTGGTCATGGGATAGAATACTTCGTTCTCCATATATTAAGCAAGCAGATGTTGTACAAGGGTTATATGTTTTTGAAGATGAATTTGAATTAGAAACAATTCAAAAGAATTTCAATTTCTACGAAGCTCGTTGTGTACATGAATCTTCACTATCTCCTTGTATTCACTCGGTGGTTGCTTCAAAAATCGGAAATAAAGAAAAAGCATACGAATTATATTTGCGTACTGCTCGATTAGATTTGGATGACTATAATAAGGAAGCGCACGAAGGATTACATATTACAAGTATGTCGGGCTCTTGGTTGGCAATTGTGAAAGGATTTGCGGGAATGCGTGTGGCTACCAATTCTTTACAATTTAGTCCATATATTCCAAAAGAATGGAAGTCATATTCTTTCTCTATAAATTACCGTGGAGCAGTTCTTACGATTACGGTTACCAAAAAAACAGTGTCAATGGTATTGACTTCGGGAGCTATTCAAAGTATTCAGATTTATGGAAAAGAATATCAATTGAATTGTGGTGATACGATAGAGGTGGAAATGAAAAATAACGATTAGTGTTTAGTAATTTAACTAGGAATAATTAGAATTGTATCGATAATGAAATTATATCAATCTACAGCATTGGTTTTGGAAGGTGGTGGTATGCGTGGTGCATATACCGCAGGGGTATTGGATGTGTTTCATGACAAGGGACTTTGTTTTGGAGCTGGTGTCGGAACTTCTGCTGGAGCAACACATCTTTGTAATTATGTTTCGGAACAAAAAGGTCGTAATTTGCGTATTGATACAGTTCATAGTAAGCATCCTCGTTATAAAAGTTGGAGAAATCTGATTCGTTCAGGAAATTATTTTGATGTAGATTTCTGCTATCGTGTACTTCCATACGAATTAGATATTTTTGATTTTAAAAAGTTTAATGAGAAGGCGCTCAATTCGGAAATTTATGCTTGTGTTACCAATGTTGAATCCGGTATACCTGAGTATAAACGATTGATAGATATAGATTTAGACGAAGAAATAAAATATGTACGCGCTTCAGCTTCGTTGCCACTTTGTTCCCAAATTGTAGAAATAGAAGGAAAAAAATTCCTAGATGGTGGTATTTGTGATAGTATTCCTTTTGCCTTTATTGACGACAAAGGTTTTAAGAAGCAAGTTGTTGTTTTAACTCGTCCAAAAGGGTATCAGAAAGAAAAAAATCCTCTACTTCCACTTATGAAAGTTGTGTATCGTAAATATCCTAAATTTATAGAAGCTGCAGCAAATCGTCATATTATGTACAATAAAAGTTTAGAGCAGCTTGAAGAGTGGGAACAGCAGGGAAAATCGTTTGTTTTTCGTCCTAGTATAGAGATGAAAATTGGTCGCTTGGAGAATAACACCGATAAATTGGTGGAACTCTATAAGTTAGGTGTAAAAGATGCAGAAGCAAATATGCCAGCTTTATTAGAATTTCTAGAAAAATAACTTCTATTTAATAGAGAGCAAAGCTTCTATTATTGGAATAACTATAGTTGTAGAAACTCCCATTAAACCTATTGCCATACCAGAAATAGCCCCTTCGATTTGTCCCATTTTTAGTGCAGTTGCGGTGCCAACACCGTGAGATGCAGCCCCCATGGCAAGTCCTTTTGCAACAGGACTTTTTACATGTAATATTGATAAAAACCGTGGTCCGATTATACTTCCAAAAATCCCGCAAGTAGCAACGGAAACAGCTGTTAGTGCCAAAATTCCCCCTGAACGTTCAGAAATACCTAACGCTATTGGCATGGTAACCGATTTGGGTTCCATCGAAACCATCAGTTCTGTGGGAACGTTGAAGGCATAGCAAATACCAATTATACTGAGAACACCAACAATACTGCCGATAAAAATGGTAATTAAAATCGGAAAAAGATTACTTTTTATAGATTGTACTTGTTTGTGCATATTGTATCCAAGCGCAACAACTGTAGGTCCAAGTAGAAAAGTAATTACATGTGTTTTCTGCTCGTATGTTTCGTAGTCTATTTGTAATAATAGAACAATAGGAATAATTAGTATTAATCCTATAAGAATAGGACTAGTAATTGGTCTTTTATATTTATTGTTGATGAGAGTGCCTATCCAATAACAAAGAATTGTGAGGCCAACAATAAAGACTTCGCTATTGATTATCTCCTTCATCTTTTTTGCCCAATATATCTTGTAGTTTACCAACAACAGCCATAACGAGCATTGTGCTCACAATGATTGCCAGAATAATAGTGAGAATATGATTTCCTAATAGTTCGTATGCGGCAATAAGTCCAACAGCTGGTGGCAAGAACATTAATGTCATATTTTGAGTGAGAAAATCGCATATAGGTTTTACCGTTTCTTCTTTTACGATTTGTAGTTGAAGAGATAAAAAGAAAAGAACCATTCCAATTACATTGCCGGGAATAATCTTATTGGTAAGCATACTAATGCCTTCGCCTACTGCAAGATAGAATAGAATAACAAGAACGCCTTTCATTATACTTGTTTTTTCATTATGTAATCGTTCATAAAGAATCCTTCACCAATTGGCACATCAACGGTACGGTCGATGTGCATACCCATGTGCTGATAGAATTGTAAAGCTTTGTTATTTCGATTTACATTTAATTCCACATAGCAATTTTGAGGAGTCGCAGAATTTTGTTTAGCGTGTTCGAATATTTTGTTTATCAATATCTTACCTAAACCAGAACCTTGTTTCTGTGGTGCAACATATAGTTTTTGGAGATGGAATATTTCCTCACTTTGTTTTTCTACCGAAACATATCCGTAGGGAATCTCGTTTTCGTAGGCTATATAGAATATTTGACCTTCGTTAAATTGTTGAGCAAGAGATTCGTTGGAATACATCATTTCAAACATATAATCTAATTGTTCTTTAGATAGGATTGAACCGTATGTTACGAACCATGTTTGTTTTGCGACATCTTGTATAACAGGAATGTCTTTTTTCGATGCAATATGTAATTCTATCATATAGTTTTGTTTAAGAATATACTGAATTTGCGCCGCAAACTTATTGAATTTTACGGAAAGGTTTTCTGATATCTATGATATTTTCATTGTTCTTTCGTGTTATTTATGGATGTTCTATAAAATTTTTCATTGCAGGAATATAGCGTTTTCTATCTTTGTTATGAAGTCGAACTAAAAACAATAACTATGAAAAAAAATCATTTAGTAATTTCATTATGTCTTGTCGGTAGTATGCTGATGGGGGCTTGTGAGAAAGAAAAACAGTCAAAAGAGTTGGATATAGAAACTGCAGATCTGTGGTGGGATGCCAACACACTTGCAACTTTAGAATTGCAAGGAGCAGTGCGTACAATTCAACAATATGTAGATGAAGAAAACTATGTGTTTATGGAGTTTGATATGGGTGGAAATATTATACGTTCATCTGAAAAATTGGGTGTTTCTGAACAACAAACAACATATCAGTATAATGATAAAAATCAGTTGATCTTAGAAGAAGGAAATGACCAAAGAATACAATATGAATATAATTCAAGTGAAAAATTTGTACCGCAAGATCCACGCAATTGGGTAGATTCTCGTTTAATTCAGTCTTTGGCAAAAATTTCTTGTAGTTTAGGTGAAAGTTGGATATTTGAAGATAGAGGAGAGTTTTTGCTTGCAATTACCGATAATGATACTATTGAAATACAGTATGACGGTAATCTTCCTATTGCTTGTGAATTTGTAGTGGGGGAAAACAAGTATTATATAGGTCCTGTAACTTATTATAAAAATGGTATGTTTAAGGAATACGTTGCTGGTAGAGAATGGAATGGGAAACGAATACCTACAACTGTTAATTCATATATCGCAAATAATGATTGGATGATGGTACAAAATTCAAAAATAGAAGAAATGGATTTTGTGTATACCTATAATCAGAATCATCATGTAAAAACAATGAATAGTAAAGGAGAGGAATCTATAGTTTCTTGTTATGAATATGAGTATGATGTAAATGGGAATTGGCTAAAATCAAAAATGAGTATGCAATATGGAAATTATCCAGAAATAGTAACAGAAACAACAAGAACAATTACTTATTATTAGTTTAAACTTTTTTTCTACTTTTGACAAAATTTTAGAAAAAGAGGATGAAGAGGATATTTTTAGTGCTGACCTGCTTAGGAGCATTGTCTTTATGTGTTAATGCTCAAAATAATGAGCAAAGTGATGATTTAATGACAGTTGAAGTTCCTCGTGTTGTTAAGATGTCAAGATTGTGGGGGACAAAGAACCCAACTACAGAAATAACTCGTGAAAAAATAGAGGAAAGTTCAGAAACATCAATTATGCCATTACTTACGAAAAATGTGCCTGGTTTGTTTGTGAATGAACAAGGTGCTGCAGGTTATGGTGTTTCTAGCGGTGGTTCTGGGAATATTTCTTACCGAGGATTCTCAAGTAAAAAAGGACAAATTTTAGTTGTTTTAGATGGACATCCACAATATGCTGCCATTTATGGACATCCTATGCCAGATACCTATATGAGTAATAATATAGAATCGGTATCTTTTGAAAAAGGAGCTGGTTCTGTTCGATATGGTTCGAATGCAATGGGAGGAGTAATGAACATCACAACACGCTCGTCGAATATTTGGGAGTCGGGCAAGAATGAAATTTTCCACGCAAATGCAAGTGTAGGTTCGTATGGAACAACGAATTTTTCAGTAAGTGATGAATATAAAAATGGTAGATTTACTTTATTTACTGGAGCCAATTATTCTCATTCTGATGGTTATAGAGAAAATTCGGAATATGAATCGCATAATGGTTTGGTGAATGCATCAATTAGGTTAAGTGGTATTTTTCGTGTTAAGGCTGTAGCTGATATTACTCAATTTAATATAGATATGCCAGGAACTATTGAAACTCCGTTGTTGGACTGTCATGCCGATGTGTTGCGAGCAAATTCAGAGATTTCTTTGCATAATGGGATGACATGTGGTCATAGTATGTTTACTGGTTTTACCAAGTTCTATTATAATTATGGCAAGCATACGATAAATGATGGTCATAAAGTAGGTGCACCTGCGCAAGAATATTTGTTTCACTCTAAAGATTACTTGTGTGGCGTTGATATAGAAGAGAGTTTGTATAAGGTCATTACGGCAGGCGTAAATCTAAAATGGTATGGTGGGGATGCATATAGAAATCCACTGACAGAACACTATGCCGATAATGTGTCTTTCTCAGAATACGCTGGTTATATAATGGCAAATGGAAGATTTGCTTTGTTTAGGGATTTTATGAGGGTGTATGCCGGAGTTCGTGCAGATTATCATGAACAATATGGTATGGAATGGATACCTGAGGTAGATGTGAAATGGAGAAATCTTGCGTTCCTTTATTCTAAAGGATTCCGTACACCCAATATGAGAGAGTGGTTCATGTATGGTTCTGCAAATCCGGATTTGCTCCCAGAACATTGTAATAGTTTTGACTTGACTTGGAATTTGTATAAAGAAAAAGAACTTTCATTCTCAGATTTTGAGTTAGGATTATTCTATACGCAAGGAGATAACATGATAGAAACAATTGTAGTAGATGGAAAGCCAAAGAATATGAATTCGGGAGAATTCTCTAATTGTGGTGTCGAGGCTTCTGCAGAATATAGAAAAGCATCGTTTGGTATACAGGGAAATTATAGCTATATGTATCAGGAAAACCCTATAGTTGGAGCAATGCGTCAAAAAATAGGAGTAAATGCGACATTTTATCAATCAAAATATACAGTAAACATTGGTGCTCAATCTATAGACAAAATGTGTTTGGCAACAGGCGATAATGAACAAAATACTTCGTTTGCCTTGTTAGATGCTAAAATATCTTGTCCTATAAATAAATGGTTCTCGGTATTCTGTAAAATAGAAAAAGCAATTTGTTCTGGAGATTATGAAACAATGTTGGGATATCCATTACCAAAAACAACAGTATTAGGTGGAATTTCATTAAATTTGAAGCAAAATAAAAAGTAGTAGATTATGTTACGAAAAATACGAATAATAACAGCAATTTGTCTTTTGTTGTTAGTGACAATGCTGTTTTTAGATTTTACAGGAACAATACATTCCTATTTTGGTTGGCTTGCAAAAGTTCAATTTATACCAGCCATTTTAGCATTAAATGTTGGGGTGATTGTTGGTTTATTGTTGCTTACTTTGGTATTTGGACGTTTGTATTGCTCTGTGATTTGTCCTTTGGGAATTATGCAAGATGTATTTGCTTGGTTCGGAAAGTTGGGCAAGAAAAACAAATATAAATATTCATATTCAAACAATAAAAAAGTGCTTCGAATTGTAGCACTTGTGTTGTTTGTCGCTTGTATGTTGATTCCGGGCGTAGGTGTGGTAGCACATGTAATTGCTCCATATAGTGCTTTTGGTCGTATCGCTGCAAATTTATTAGCTCCGATTTATCTGTATGCAAACAATGGATTAGCATATTTGGCAGAACGGATGGATAGTTATATGTTTTATTCCGTTGATGTGTGGGTGAAAAGTGTTTCGTCGTTGGTTATAGCATTGATTACATTGGTGGTTTTAGCAATATTCGCGTGGAGAAATGGAAGAACGTGGTGTAATACAATTTGCCCGGTCGGTTCTATTTTGGGATTTGTCGCACAATATTCATTGTTCAAACCTATAATAAATACAGAAAAATGTAATAGTTGCGGACTTTGTTCTCGTAAATGTAAGGCTGCATGTATAAATAGTGAAGAACATACGATAGATTATAGTCGTTGCGTTACTTGTTTTGATTGTGTGGAAACATGTAATAAAGGAGCAATGACATATACACGCAGAAAGAAAACTATTGTAGAAGCAGGACCGCAAGATAGTTCAAAGCGTGCGTTTTTAACGGTTGCAGCAATGGCGACAGTTGGTACGGCTGTGAAAGCACAAGAAAAGAAAGTAGATGGCGGGTTTGCTGTTATTCAAGATAAAAAAATTCCGACACGAACTGTTGCTCCAAAACCCGCAGGTTCGATAAGTGTTAAACACTTCTCTGATCATTGTACTGCATGTCAATTATGTATTTCTGTATGCCCAAATAAGGTGTTACGACCATCAAATTCGTTGGAGAGTTTAATGCAACCAGAAATGCAATTCGAAGAAGGGTATTGTCGTCCGGAATGTACGCGTTGTTCTGAAGTTTGTCCAACGGGTGCAATACAGAAAATTACACCAGCAGAAAAGTCTTCTATACAAATTGGACATGCTGTTTGGGTGAAAGATAATTGTATTGTAGAAACAGAAAATGAGAAATGTGGCAGTTGTGCCCGTCATTGTCCAGTTGGTGCAATATTATTGGTAAACAAAGAAGGGGAAGATTCTGATTTGAAAATACCTGTTGTGAATACAGAACGCTGTATCGGTTGTGGAGAATGCGAATTTATTTGTCCTGCACGACCATTAAGTGCTATATATGTAGAAGGAAACGAAGTTCAACATGAAATATAAGTTGCTATGAAAGAAGAGAAAACAATAAATCGTAGACAATTTTTGAAATTCTTAGGAGCTGGTAGTGTAGCGGCAGCAGCTACGCTTTCTGGATGTTCTGATAAAAACAAAGCAACGACAGTTTCGGAATTAGGGGAAATTCCAACCGATAAAATGACATATAGAACAGATTCTCATGGTCAAAAAGTATCTCTTTTAGGCTATGGATGTATGCGTTTCCCTACAGTAAAAGGTGTCAGCGGTCGTGAAGATTCTGAAAATGCAATTGATCAAGAAGAAGTGAATCGTTTAGTTGACTATGCTATTGCGCATGGAGTGAATTTATTCGATACTTCTCCTGCATATTGTCAAGGTCGTTCGGAAAAGGCTTTGGGTATTGCGTTAAGTCGTCACAAACGTAGTGAATATTTTGTTTCTACAAAGTTGTCGAATTTTGGCGTGTTTACTCGTGAGGCTTCTTTGGAAATGTACTATAATTCATTCAAAGAATTACAAGTAGACACATTGGATTATTATCTTTTGCACTCTGTTGGTGGTGGAGAAGATGCTATGGGGTATTTCCGTGCTCGTTATATTGATAATGGGATATTGGATTTCCTTTTGGAAGAACGTAAAGCGGGGCGTATAAAGAATCTAGGATTTTCGTATCATGGTGATATTAGAATTTTTGATTATTTGTTATCTCGTCACGAAGAGATTAATTGGGATTTTGTATTGATTCAACATAGTTATGTTGATTGGAAACATGCAAAACAGATAAATCCGGCTAATACGAATTCTGAATATCTATATGGAGAATTAGCAAAGAGAAATATTCCTGCTTTTGTTATGGAACCATTGTTGGGTGGTCGTTTGGCTAATTTGAATGATCATGCAACAGAACTGTTAAAACAAAAAGATCCTCAGGCAAGTATAGCTTCGTGGGCATTCCGTTTTGCTGGTTCTATGCCAAATATCTTGTCAGTGTTGAGTGGAATGACATATATGGAGCATTTACAAGATAATCTTCGTACATATTCTCCATTGAAAGAACTTGACGAGAGTGAATATCAGTTGTTGGAAGAAATAGCTGACATATATGCAAATTATCCTATGGTTCCATGTAATACCTGTCAATATTGTATGCCATGTCCGTATGGATTGGATATTCCTGGAATTTTCAGTCATTATAATAAATGTTTGAACGAAGGTACGGTTCAGGAAGATCGTCAAAGTCCAGAATATGCAAAAGCGAGAAAAGCTTTTCTTGTAGGCTACGATAGAAGTGTTCCAAAACTTCGTCAGGCAAACCATTGCATTGGATGTGGAGAATGTTTGTCTCATTGTCCACAACGCATTGATATTCCTAAAGAAATGAATCGTATTGATAGCTTCGTGGAAACGTTAAAACGAAATGGAGCAGATTTAGGATCGGCCGTTGTAATGGCGGGTCTTATTAAAAAGTTAGATCAAGGAAATTATTCTTGTGTCATAGAAAACAATAATGAAATTCGTACTTATAGTCAGCGAGGTGTGCAAGATTTGTATGATTTGGTTAAGACGCAGGAACCTTTTTTGAAAAATGCAAAAATTGCCGATAAGATTATTGGTAAAGGAGCTGCTTCGTTAATTGTTTTGGGAGGATTTTCTGAAGTATTTACACATACAATTAGTACTTCAGCAAAAGAAATGTTACAATCTCGTGGAATTCATGTTACTTTTGATGCTGAGGTTGACTATATTATTAATAATTCCAAAACAGATTGGTGTCCATTGGAGAAAAGAGTAAAAGATTGTAAGTCTGCGGAAGAATGTTTTCCTGTAGTTGAAAAATTCATTCAAGAATTACGAATAAAGAAATAATTTTGTGCTATAAACTTTAGATATGAATACACTACTATTTTTAGGTTCTATAGGTTTTCAAGAGATTTTAGTAATAGCAATTATAGTGTTGCTTTTGTTTGGTGGAAAGAAAATTCCAGAACTAATGAAAGGTCTTGGTAAAGGTGTTAAAAGTTTCAAAGAAGGTATGAATGGAACAGATGAAAGCACCGAAAAACCAGAAGAAAAGAATGACAACAAACAATAGTGAACTTTCTTTTTGGGAACATTTGGACGAACTACGCGGATGCATAGTTCGCATAGGTGTTGCCGTAATAGTTTGTTCCATATTGGCATTTTGTTTTAAGGATTTATTGTTTTCTATCGTTCTTGCTCCTAAGAATGCAGATTTTTTGACCTATCGCTTGTTTGCTTGGATGGGAGCAGAGGTCGAAAATTTTTCTGTTAATTTGATAAATACGGAATTAGCGGAACAGTTTTTAATACATGTGAAAATTGCCTTTTTTGCAGGAACATTGTTGGTGTCTCCATATATTTTATTTTTATTGTTTCGCTTTATATCTCCTGCTTTATATTCAAGTGAAAGGCGTGTTGCTTTAAAGGCTGTCGGAGGAGGATATATAATGTTTTTATTAGGAGTAGCACTTTCTTATTTCTTGATATTCCCATTGACATTTCACTTCTTGGGAACATATCAAGTTAGTGATGAGGTCGTAAATTTCATTTCATTGTCTTCATACATAGGTACTTTATTGTTGTTGTGTTTATTGATGGGGATTTTGTTTGAAATACCTATTCTTAGTTGGATTTTAGCCAAATTAGGATTTATTAAAGCAGATATAATGAAGAAATTTCGCAGACATGCGATAGTTGCAATTTGTATTATTGCAGCGGTCATTACGCCAACAGCAGATGCGTTTACATTATTTGTGGTTGCTTTGCCCATTTATTTGTTATATGAATGTAGTATTAGAATAGTTGCACATACATCAAAATTTTAAGGATATGAGTATATTACAAGAAGATTTCACCATGTATTCAGGTGTTAATATTCCAAAATTAGGATTAGGTACATGGCAGGTAGATGATTCTGATGCAGAACGAGTTGTTACATCTGCATTGAAAAATGGTTATAGACATATAGACACAGCCTTGGCATATGGAAATGAAGTAGGGGTTGGAAATGCAGTGCGCAATAGTGGAATAGACCGTAAGTCTATATTTGTTACGACAAAAATTCCTGCAGAAGTAAAAACCTATGACGAAGCAAAGCAATCAATACAACAATCGTTGAAGAATCTTGCTATAGGATATATTGATTTATTGTTGATACATGCACCAAAACCTTGGTCAGAAATGTTCAAACCAGAAATTATAAAAACATATAATGAAGAAAATCTTCAAGTCTGGAAAGCGATGGAAGAAGCGGTTGCTGATGGTGTTGTGAAAAATATAGGTGTTTCTAATTTTAGTATTCAAGAATTGCAGAACATTATGTGCAATTCTAAAACGAAACCAGCGGTAAATCAAGTTCGTTTGTGTATTGGAGATAAAAAAGAAGAATTGGTGGCGTATTGTCAGCAAAATGATATTTTAGTAGAAGGTTATTCGCCTAATGCAACAGGGCAGTTGATAAAGAAAGCGGAATTAGTGCCTATTGCTGCAAAATATGGTGTTTCTGTTCCTCAGGTAGCGATTCGGTATGTTTTACAGAAAAATGTGCTTCCTTTACCAAAGTCTGTTCACGAAGAATATATTGTTCAAAATTCAAAAATAGATTTTGAAATTACTAGTGAGGACATGGCTTTCTTGGATGCGATAGAAGGATAGATTTTATTCGATTTTCTGTCTAAGTAATATAAGTTACGAATTTTGGATATGGGCGTATGGTTTACATACGCCTTTTTTATGTTATTAGTTCATATTTGTTTATTGTTGCTTATAAAAATAAATTTTCTTGCTCGGCCCTAATTTCTTATGTTTGTAATACGCAATACTTGATAAAATATGAAATTAGAGAATAAAGGAGAGATCGTTTTGTTCAATCCAAATGAAAATGTCCGTTTGGAAGTTTATCTTGAAAATGAAACGGTATGGCTCACGCAAGCACAGATTGCTCATTTATTTGGAGTAAAGCAACCTGCGATATCAAAACATTTGATCAATATATTTAAAGACAAAGAGTTGGATGAAGAAGCAGTGTATTCCATTTTGGAATATACTGCTTCTGATGGTAAGATTTATAAAACAAAATTTTATAATCTTGATGCTATATTATCTATTGGCTATCGAGTAAATAGTAAAAATGCGACATTGTTTAGGAAATGGTCAAATAAAATATTAAAAGAATATTTATTAAAAGGTTATTCTCAGAATCAACGAATTACAGATTTGGAGACTCGTTTAACTGAACACGAATGGTTATTAAAAGAGCATCAGGAGAAAATAGATTTTTTTGTAAAAACATCTTTACCTCCTGTGCAGGGAATTTTCTTTGAAGGTCAATTTTTTGATGCTTATAGTTTTACCAATGATTTAATTCGTTCTGCTCAATATCGAATAATTTTGATTGATAATTATATTGATGATACGGTATTGATGATGCTTGCAAAACGAAAAAATGCAGTGTCTGCAAAAATTTATTCTAGTCATATTTCAAAACAATTGCTAGTAGATTTGGAAAAGTATAATAAGCAATATAAACCAATCGAAATAATACAATATTCAAAGTCACATGATAGATTCCTTATGATTGATGAAGTAGTCTATCTTATTGGTGCTAGTTTAAAAGATTTAGGAAAGAAAATGTTTGCTTTTTGCAAATTGGATATAAAAGTAGATGATTTTATTGCTCTGTTATGATTTGAAACTATAAATGTATCGTAAGAATGCCAATTGTTCTTGAAATTTTCTATCTTTGGAGGGTCAAAACTAAAAATATACAATAATGAGTGAAAAAATTCCTTACAAAATTTATTTAGCAGAAGATGAAATACCTACACAATGGTATAATGTTCGTGCTGATATGATAAATAAACCTGCTCCACTTATTAATCCAGGAACAGGCAAACCTCTTGGTTTAGAAGATTTAGCACCTATTTTCTGTGAAGAATTAAATAAACAAGAGTTGGATAATGATACTCGTTTCTTCGATATTCCAGAAGAAATTTTGAATTTCTACAAAATGTATCGTCCATCTCCACTTGTTCGTGCTTATTTCTTGGAAAAAGCTTTAGGCACTCCTGCAAAAATCTATTATAAATTTGAAGGAAATAATACCTCTGGTAGTCATAAACTAAACTCGGCAATTGCACAAGCATATTATGCAAAGAAACAAGGGTTAAAAGGTGTGACTACAGAAACTGGTGCAGGACAATGGGGAACTGCTTTAAGTATGGCTTGTTCTTATTTTGATCTTGATTGCCGTGTATATATGGTAAAATGTTCATACGAACAAAAACCTTTCCGTCGTGAAGTTATGAGAACTTATGGCGCAAATGTTACTCCTTCTCCAAGTAATACAACAAATGTAGGTCGTAAAATTTTGGCTGAACATCCAGGAACTACAGGCTCTCTAGGTTGTGCTATTTCCGAAGCAGTTGAAGCTGCCGTAAGTTCAGAAGGATATCGTTATGTACTAGGTTCTGTTTTGAATCAAGTATTGTTGCACCAAACAATTATTGGTTTGGAAACACAAACTGCTTTGAAAAAATATGGAATTAAACCTGATATGATCATTGGTTGCGCTGGTGGTGGTTCCAACCTTGGTGGTTTGGTAAGTCCATTCATTGGTGAAATGTTGCGTGGCGAAGCAAAATATCAAGTTATTGCAGTAGAACCTGCCTCTTGTCCAAGTTTTACTCGTGGTAAATATGCCTACGATTTCTGTGATACAGGTATGATATGTCCATTGGCAAAAATGTACACTTTGGGTAGTCAGTTTATACCATCTGCTAGTCATGCCGGTGGTCTTCGTTTCCATGGTATGAGTTCTATTCTTTCTCAATTGTATCATGATGGTTATATGGAAGCTCGTGCTGTAGAACAAACAGCTGTGTTCGAAGCTGCACAAAAATTTGCTCGTGTTGAAGGTATTTTACCAGCTCCAGAAAGTAGCCATGCTATAAAAGTTGCTATTGATGAAGCTTTGAAATGCAAAGAAACAGGTGAGGAAAAAACTATTGTATTTGGTTTGACTGGTACGGGATATTTTGATTTGGTTGCATACGAGCAATTCAATTCAAAAACAATGACCGATACTATTCCAACTGATGAAGAAATTGCTGCAAGTTTGGCAAAACTTCCAAATGTGAATATCTAGGATTTTTCCTATATCTTTTAAAGCACTTGCAGAAATGTAAGTGCTTTTTTATTTCCTTTGCATAGATATACAACTACTCAGTATGAATCAGTCTTTTCTTGATAAGATACAAATCACGATAGAACAAAATAATTTGTTTTCTATGGCGACCGATGAGGTTTTAGTCGGAGTTAGTGGGGGAGCAGATTCTATGGTTTTGGTTGATAGTTTACGTCAGTTAGGATGTAAAATTGCAATAGCACATTGTAACTTTAAATTGCGTGGTCAGGAGTCGGATGGCGATCAAACCTTTGTGGAAGAATATGCGCAGAAGTATCATATTCCGATTCATATTTGTTCTTTTGAAACAGCTACCGTGGCCAAAGAACAAAAGATTTCTATAGAGATGGCTGCACGTAATCTACGCTACGATTGGTTTGAAATTTTGTGTCAGTTGCATGGATATACTTGTATTGCTATTGCACATAATCAGAACGATAGCATAGAAACTTTTTTCATCAATTTATTACGATCGGCAGGACTTCGTGGATTACAAGGCATTCCTATTCGAAATGGTAAAGTTATTCGGCCGTTACTAGAAGTTACGCGAAAGGAGATAGAAGCATTTGCACAAGAACAACAAATAACCTTTCGAACAGATTCTTCGAATCTTACCAATGATTATGTTCGAAATAAAATCCGCAATATTATTCTACCGGAGTTACAGCAGATTTCTCCAAATTGTGTTCGCTCAATAACGACAAGTATGAACTATTTACAAAGTTCGTATTCGTTATATCAAGAGCATATTGCATTGTTGAAAGATAATTGTTGTAAACAAACCGAGAATGGTTTGGAAATAAACGAACAACTGATTTTGCAACAAACGGAATCGCAGACACTGTTGTTCGAGATTCTTCATAATTATGGTTTTAATAGCGATACAATTTCGCAGATTTACGAAGTGTTGACTTTGCAGTCGGGAAAAACATTTGAATCTGCTACCCATAAGGCAATTCATGATAGAAATACTTTGTATGTCGTTGAAAAAGATGTTGTTGCCTTGGAACCAGAAAAAATTTCAGCTCCGTATGGTTCATATCATTTCGCGAATAAAACAATAACATTGTCGGTAGCAGAAAAGGATGCTTGTCCTATTTGTAAAGATAAAAATGTGGCAATGCTTGATTACGATAAATTGACATTCCCGTTGACTTTGCGCTTATGGAAACAAGGTGATGTTTTTGTTCCTTTTGGTATGAAAGGGAAAAAGAAAATTAGCGATTTTCTGATTAATGAAAAACTTTCGTTGATACAAAAACAATCAGTTGCTGTTTTGGAATCTGATGGGCAGATAATTTGGGTTGTTGGAATGAGAATTAGTCAAGATTTCGCTATTGAAAAGGACACAAAACAAGTTTTAGTTATGCGTCTTACATAAGAAATAGATTTGTGTAGAAAAATGGTGTAAATTGTGTACATTCGCAATGTTGATATAATTTAGAGAAATGAAAATCAAACAATTTGTATTCAATATATTAAGAGAAAATACCTATGTGATTTATGATGAAGACAGTTCTGATTGTGCTATTATAGATCCAGGTATGTACTATCCGGAGGAACGAGAGGAAATTGTTGCTTTTTTGAATAATCATAATTTAGTTCCGTCAAAATTATTGTTTACACATTGTCATGTTGACCATATTTTTGGTGCTCATTTTTTAGTGGAACAATATCCAACGATTGGGTGTTATGCAGATCAGGCAGAACAATATTTTATAGATAATGCCCAAAGTCAAGGTTCGATGTTTGGTGTACAATTAGAAACGCCTCCGTCTATTTCTCATTTTTTGTATGAAGGTGAAAAAATACAGGTAGGTAATAGTACGTTACAAGTTATTGGTACACCTGGTCATAGTCCTGGTGGTGTCTGTTTCTATTGTGAAAACGATGCGGTTCTTTTTAGTGGTGATGCTTTGTTTGCTGGATGTATAGGACGGTCGGATTTATATGGTGGAAATGAATACAAATTGTGTGAAGGTATTCGTAACAAACTTTGTACGCTTCCTGAAAATACTGTTGTGTTAAGTGGTCACGGTCCACAAACAACTATTGGTGAAGAAAAACACTCAAATCCATATATATGAAAAGAATTTTAAGTATTGAAACAGCGACAGGAGTTTGTTCCGTCGCTATTCATGAAGATGGCAAATGTGTCGCTCTTCGCGAAATTAAGGAGCCGAACGCGCACTCCGAAAAATTGACGGTTCTTATAGAAGAACTTTTGCAGGAACGTTCATTACAGGTAAAAGATTGTAATGCTGTTGCTGTATCTATCGGTCCTGGTTCTTATACCGGTTTACGAATAGGGGCTTCGGTTGCTAAAGGTTTATGCTATGCTTGCTCTTTACCAGTGATAACAGTTGATACATTACAGGCTTTAGCATTGTCGTGTAAAAATAAGGTTGCAAACGATAATCCTAACAATATCTATATGCCAATGATAGACGCTCGTCGTATGGAAGTGTACACTTCTCAGTGGAATTGGCAAATGGAAAAATTGGAAGATACGTATGCGTTGGTTGTCACACACGAGACAAACGCGTCATTTGATTCTACAAAGCAGTATTTTTTCTGTGGTGATGGAAGTGAAAAATGTAAAGAAACACTAGATTGTTCAAATATTACGTTTGTAGATGGAATTTATGCTACTGCGGAAACTGTTGGCTATATTGCTTCGGAAATGTATGATAGACAGGAATTTGCAGATGTGGCATATTTTGAACCATTTTATTTGAAAGAATTTCAAGCAGCACCTCCAAAGAAGCTTTTATAGTAAATGACAGAAGCATTTTTGCAATATGTCTGGCGCCATCAATTGATGTGCACGGACAGATTGTGCACATCTGTAGGTGAGGATATTCGTGTTCTCGCTATCGGTGTGTTCAATTCTAATGCTGGTCCTGATTTCCTCAATGCGAAAATTCAAATAGGAAATACAGTTTGGGCAGGAGATGTGGAAATTCACATAAAGTCTAGTGATTGGGAGTTACATAAACATAATACTCAATCGGCTTATAATAGTGTCGTTCTTCATGTCGTATTGGTTCACGATAAAGATGTGTTTACGGAAAAAGGTATGTTGTTACCAACCTTGGTTATGCCAATTTTACCCCATGTTAAGGAAAATTATATGCGATTGTCCGATATGCAGGAAAATGTGAAGTGTGGTAGAATTTTATCTACGGTTGATCCTGCTCGGATTTCTATTTTTATGGAACGAATGGTGGCAGAGCGTTTCGAACGAAAAGCGGAACAAATCTTACAAATTTATAGTGAAACGACTTCTGATTGGGACGAAACTTTGTATTGTGTGTTGGCACGCCATTTGGGAAACAAGGTAAATGGTGATGCTATGGAATTATTGGCAAAATCTCTACCGTTAAAGCTAATAAGAAAACATGCAGATAGTTTGTTCCAGGTCGAGGCGTTGTTGTTTGGCGTAGCAAATCTGTGGTCTTCGAATCCTGATGAATATGAAAAACAACTCCATAAAGAATCAAATTTTCTATTACAAAAGTATGGATTGACGCCAATTAGTTGTACATGGTGGAAATTTGCACGAATGCGTCCGTATAATTTCCCTACAATGCGAATAGCGCAAATGGCAAGTTTGTTTATTTCTACAACTTCTTTGTCTTCGTTGATTCTTGAATGTTCTGATTGCAAACAGATACAGAGTCTATTTGTCTGCAATACAAGTGATTATTGGAAATCGCATTTTTTGTTTGGAAAACAAACGGGAATGCATACAGCGCATTTAGGTGAACAAGCAATACAAACTCTTGTTGTAAATACAATTGTCCCATTTCTATATGCTTATGGCAAAGAACGAAGAGAAGAAACTTTTTGTGAAAAAGCATATAATTTGTTATTGGCGATTCCTGCGGAAAAGAATAGAATTGTTTCTGAATTTATGCAATATGGCATTCGCGCAAATTCGTCATACGAAACACAGGGCTTATTACAATTGTATAATGAATATTGTTGTAAAGGAAATTGCCTTCGATGTGCAATTGGGCACATTATTCTAAAGAAACAACCTTAGAAAAGTGTGACAAATTTATTTCGTTGAGGTTATAATTGAGGTGTAGTCGGGGATGTCTTGTAAAAATTGGAATGTTTTTGCTGTATGATCAATGCTACAAGAATAATGTTGTAATCCATTGGAAACCAATAGGTATTTTGATTTTAGCGACATGTTATATTGTGCGATTTGTTCGAACACGTTTTGAGTAATTTTTACTTCTGGAGCCTTGCATTCTACAATTAAAAGCACATTTGCTTGTGAGTCGTAGCAAACAATATCGGCACGCCTCGTCATTGACCGAATGTTCATTCCCACTTCTACATTCATAAGTGTGGCAGGATAATGTTTGTGGCTTATAAGAAAATGTACGATGTGTTGTCGTACCCATTCTTCGGGAGTTAATACGACATATTTTTTTCGAATGTCGTCGTATATAAAAATTTGCTCTTTTTCTTTTTTAAGACGAAATTCAAAAGGGGGAAGGTTTAGTTCGTACATTTTTATTATTTTTACAAGACAAAGTTACGAATAACATTTAGTATTTTACAAATGGCATATCAATATAAAACCGAGCAAGATTATAAAAAGATAATTGCAGATTTGCAGGCAGGTCAATATCATCCATTGTATGTGCTACAAGGGGAAGAACCGTATTATATTGATAAGATTTCGGACTATATAGAAGAACATTGTTTGTCGGAGGACGACAAGGAGTTTGGTTTACATGTTTTGTATGGTGCCGATACTACTGCCGAAAATATTTCATTGATGGCTCGTGAGTTCCCTGCTTTTGGTTTGCAGCGTCAGGTTATAATTGTAAAAGAAGCACAAGCATTGAAAAAGATGGATGAAATAGGAGCTTATGCGCAAAAATGTATGCCGACAACGGTGCTTGTTATTTGTTATAAAGGGAAAAAATTAGACGGAAGATCTGCTGCTTCTAAAACCATTGCTAAGTCTGGATGCTTGTTTACTTCCGAAAAAGTCCCTGATTATAATTTGAATTCTTGGGTACAAGATTATTTGACATCTATTCATTTGTCTGCTGATTATGGCATTTCTCAAATACTTGCAGATTATTTAGGAAACGATTTGCAAAAGATTGAAAATGAAATTGCAAAATTGAAGCAGGCAGTTCCAGAAATGACTAAAATTACCAAGGAAATTGTTGAAAAAAATATTGGTATTAGTAAGAAATACAATGTTTTTGAACTTGTAGAGGCATTTCAAGAAAAAGATAGTTTGAAGGTTTTTAGTATAATTAAATATTTTTCAGACAATCCTAAGGAGTTAAATCCTACGGTAATGGGAAACTTGTACGAATGTTTTAAAAATATTTTTTTGTTGTACTATCTTGATCCTAAAAAATTACCAGACGAAGAAATTGCAAAGGAATTAGGACTTCCACCAAATCGTTCTTTTTTGGTTCGTATGAAGTATAGACCAGCGAAACAAAAATATTCTGCAATGAAGTTGTTTAATATTATGGCATTGCTTCGCGAATACGATTTAAAAATGAAAGGCGTAAATGTAGGTAGTGCTTCAGCACCGGAATTGTTGCGTGAGCTTGCTGTAAAAATTCTTGCGCAATGAAACGCATTCTGTATATAGTTCCTCATCGTCCGAATCGTAGCCCTGGACAACGATTTCGTTGTGAACACTTTATTCCGATTTTACAGAAAAATGGATACGAAATTACTTATTCTAATATTCTGTCGGCTTGGGATGATACGTATTTTTATCAAAAAGGGAAATATATAGCAAAGACATTTATTTTCTGTAAATCATTCTTACATAGATGTTTTGATGTGCTTCGTGCACGGAATTACGATGCAATATTTATTTATCGCGAGGCATTTATGGTAGGTACAACCATTTTCGAAAAAGCGTTGGCTAAAAGTAAGAAACCCATTATTTTTGATTTTGATGATTCCATTTGGATACAAGATATTTCTGACGGAAATCAGAATTTGGCATGGATGAAAAATGCATCGAAAACGGATGTGATTATTCAATTGTCGAAGATGGTAATTGTGGGCAATCAATATCTGGCAAATCATGCAAAACAATTCTCTAAATCGGTGCAAATTATTCCAACTACAATAGATACAAACTATCATAAACCACAAAAAAAGACAGCTCATTCACCAATTTGTATCGGTTGGACAGGAAGTGAAACTACAATCCGACATTTTAAGTTAATAATTCCTGTATTAAAACAGTTGAAGGATAAGTACGGTGATGGAGTACATTTTATACAAATTAGTAATGTTCCATACCAAGTACCAGAAATAGGATTAGAGTTTATACATTGGAATGCCGATACGGAAGTTTCTGATTTGCAAAGAATAGATATTGGTATTATGCCATTGCCTGACGATGAGTGGGCTAAAGGAAAATGCGGTTTTAAAGGTCTGCAATATATGGCAATGGAAATTCCTACCATTATGTCGCCTGTAGGAGTAAATACAGAGATAATTGAAGACGGAGTTAATGGTTTCTTTGCATCGTCGGACCAAGAATGGTTTTCTGTGTTATGTCGTTTGATAGATGACGCGCAACTTCGAGAAGAAATTGGTAAAAAAGGTCGGGAAACTGTTGTTGAACGCTATTCGATAGACTCTCAAAAAGAAAAATATCTAGCTCTGTTCGAAAGTGTTATAGGAAAATAACTGTTGATTTGTTTATGGTTGTTTCTTTTTGTTTATGAAAATAAATTTTCATATCGAATATTGATTTTGTATGTTTGTCATACACTGAAATCAATATTTGAAATGGAAGAAAAAGGAGAAATTGTTCTTTATCAGCCAGATGAACCATTACGTTTAGATGTGTTGTTTCAAGATAAAACAGTATGGCTAAATATGCAACAAATAGCAACTCTTTTTAATAGAGATAAATCTGTTATTTCTAGACATATAAAGAATATTTTTGTTGAAAAGGAATTGGTATTTGAGTCAGTTGTTGCATTTTTTGCAACAACTGCTAATGACGGGAAAACTTATCGGGTTGAATATTATAATTTAGATGTAATAATTTCAATTGGCTATAGGGTAAAGAGTTTGCAAGGTACTCGGTTTCGTCAATGGGCTACTTCAAAATTGACAGATGTTTTGTTGCATAAAAATTTTACAATTCAACGAATTGAAAGATTGGAACATCGAATGATGAGTGCAGAAAATAAAATAGATTTCTTTATCCAAACATCATTGCCACCTATTCAAGGTATTTTTTTCAATGGAGAAATTTTTGATGCATATAAATTTGCAAATGATTTGATTCGTTCTGCTAATTCTCGGATTGTTGTAATTGACAATTATATTGATGACACGGTTCTTTCTATGTTAGGAAAATGTAAAAATACAGCCTCCGTAATAATTTATACTGCTCGGGTTTCTGAACAGTTGCGTTTGGATTTGGAAAAGTATAATAGTCAATACAAACCTATTCAAATAATTGAATTTAATAAGTCACACGATAGATTCTTGATAATAGATAATATTGTTTATTTGATAGGTGCGAGCTTAAAAGATTTAGGTAAAAAAATGTTTGCTTTTAGTAGATTGGAAATTTCGGCAACTGAACTTCTAGAACATATTCATCTAACAGTGTGAATATGGCAATGTAGCGTTTCTTCCATTAGTTGAACGCTATTCTATAAATTCCCAAAAAGAAAAATATCTAACTTTGTTCGAAAGTGTAATTGGGAAATAACTGTTACTTTGTTTATGGTTGTTTCTTTTTGTTTATGAAAATAAATTTTCGTGTTGCATATTGATTTTGTATGTTTTCCATGCACAAAACCATATAAATATGCCGCAAAAACATAATCGAAAATCCATTCGGTTAAAAGGGTATGATTATTCATCCGAAGGATTGTATTTTATTACCATTTGTACCCAAAAACGCATTCATCAATTTGGAAAAATTGTGAACGGCAAAATGATGTTGAATACCAATGGTGAAATTGCATTGCGTGAATTACAAAATACGGAAAAAATCCGAAAAGGCAATGTGATATTACATTCGTATGTTGTAATGCCCAACCATGTTCATTTTATAATTCAAATTGTAAATTCTTGTAGGGGCGTACCGCGTACGCCCCAGGGAAATGTTGGGAACAATGGGGGCGTATGCGTGATGTGACCCCAAAAAGTTGGACAAAGAAACTTTTGGGAACATGTCAAGATATTATGATTTGTCAGTTAAATTAAAAGCAGTCAATTTGTATAACAGAGGGAAAAGTTCCACTGTTATAAGTCGTTTACTGCAAGTAAGT
>JAZLFM010000031.1:0-45512 GCA_045615765.1 Bacteroidales bacterium | reverse complement strand
TGTGCTTGCCTGATATTGCAAGTTTCCCTGTGAGAAACATACTTTTTTTGTAGAAGAAACAGAAAAGGCAAATTGGGCAAATACCATCTCCGTATTCAACGCCACCGCTACAAACCCTAATAATGTGGCATAACACACTTTTAAAAATTTCATTTGTTTCAATATCTATAATTTATTTCAATACAACATACATTCTATTCTTTTTTTTGTTACTTATCTCGCACAAGACGCACAAATAGACCGGCGCCGCTGGGGCATGGTTTTATGCAAGCAACGTAGCTGCGGCGTTTCTGATCGTAAGCAGCATTTCTCTTTGTTGTTTTTTGATTGTACAAATATATAAAAAACTGATACTATCAACATCAGTTGTGGAGACGCGACAAATCGCGTCTCTACAAATATGCATTTGCCGTCGTTTTTTTAATATACATCTTTATTTGTATATTTGCCCAAATTTTAAACCTACAATGAAACACTTATTCTGTTCCATCCTCACTATTTTCGCTTGTATATCAACAAGTTTTGCTCAAAAATATATAGTCGTTGACCAATTCGGTTATCTTCCTGAAGCACAAAAAATTGCAATTATCCGTAGTCCGCAAATCGGCTACGACGCCAACGAAAACTATACTCCAGGAAAGAAATTTGCTGTAATCGATGCTAAATCGAACAAGACCATTTATAAAGGAACCGCAAACATTTGGAAAGAAGGTAAAGTGGATTCTACTTGTGGAGATATGGTATGGAGATTTGATTTCTCCGAAATACAACAAGAAGGCTCATACTATATAAAGGATCTTAAAACCAAAGAAATTTCATACACATTCGATATTTCTAAAAATGTGTATAAAGAAGCATTAAAACATGCGTTTCGCTATTTCTACTACCAACGTGCCGGATACGAAAAAGCTGCACTATTCGCCGGAGAAGGTTGGGCAGACAAGGCTAGTCATCTTGGTCCTATGCAAGATAAGAATGCAAGAGACTTCATGAAAAAAGACGATGTTTCTACCGAAAAAGATGTACACGGAGGTTGGTACGATGCTGGTGATTTCAACCGATACACAAACTGGACATGCGATTACATTCAATATCTTCTTCTTTCATACGAAGAAAATCCTGCCGCATGGACCGACGACTTCAATATTCCAGAATCAGGAAATGGAATTCCTGACATTATTGATGAAGTTCGATTTGGCTTAGAACATCTGCTCCGTCTGCAATTCGAAGACGGAAGCGTTGTTGCTGTTATTGGTTCGCACGAAGCTACTCCTCCATCGGCTAGCAAAGAACCTAGTTATTGGGGCGGACCAAGCACTTCGTCGGCATTATCTGCCGCTGCAGCATACGCATACGGAGCAAAAATATTCAAGCAATACGATAATGCTTTTGCGCAAAAGCTACAAACTGCTGCAATAAAAGCATGGGATTGGGCAGACAAAAATCCAGATATTTTATTCTATAACAACGATAGCAATCATAATACTGCAGGGTTAGCTGCCGGCCAACAAGAATGCGACGATTTAACACGAGCAGAGAAAAAATTACTTGCAGCTCTTCGATTATATGATGCAACCGATCATAACAAATACAAAGTATTCTTTGAAAGCAATTACAAAATTGCCCGTATGGTTGACTGGATTTTAGTATTTCCATTCGGTGAAGCAAACCAAGATATGCTTTTATACTACACTTCACTAAAGAATGCGAAACCAGAAATCACCAACCACATTAAAGCTGTATATGAACGAGCAACCGATACGATTTTCAATCTATTCGCCATCAAAGCTGACGACGATCCATATTTAGCTTTCCAAAAAGATTATGTATGGGGAAGTAACGGAACAAAAGCAAAACAAGGATGTATCTATTACAACCTTGTTCAATACGATATTATGCCAAACATCCACAATGAAGCAAAAGAATATGCTTTACGATACGTGCATTATCTTCATGGCGTAAATCCTCTTAACAAATGTTACCTAACAAACATGGGAAATTATGGTGCCGAAAATAGCGTTCGCCAAATCTATCATGGTTGGTTCGAAAACGGAAATCAAAAATGGGACGAAGCCGGTGTTTCTACATACGGACCTGCACCAGGTTTTCTTTGCGGTGGACCAAACATAGAATATGCATGGGATCAATGCTGTCCGAACAATTGCGGAAATGAATACAACAATGCTCGTTGCTACGAAATTGATGTAAAACCATTAATCGGACAACCTGCACAAAAATCCTATTTAGATATGAATAACGGATGGCCTATCAATTCATGGTCTGTTAGTGAAGTTAGCGGCGGCTATCAAGTTCAATATCTTCGTTTATTATCAAAATTTGTAAAATAACCAACTACCAATGAATTTTATCGGTATTGCTATTGCTGTTGCCACATTTATCGTTATCGGCTTTTTCCACCCTATTGTTATTAAAGCGGAATACCATTTTGGCGTAGGCTGTTGGTGGGTTTTTCTTGTTGCAGGTATAATCTTTCTTACAGCATCTTTATTTATAGAAAATCAACTTATAAGTCCTATACTTGGCGTAATTGGCTGTTCATGTCTTTGGAGCATCTTAGAATTGTTCGAGCAAAGAGAAAGAGTACACAAAGGCTGGTTTCCTATGAATCCAGAACGCAAAGACGAATACAATAAAAAATAGCCTTAAAACAATAAATTGACAATACAACTTATTGCACAACTAATCGTATTCTTTTTAATCAATGTTCTTGTTCTTTCTTGCTGCAGGTCAAGAAAGAACCAAAGAACCCCGCCGAACACCCGCTTCGCTAAAAATCACCTTCGGACGGCTAAAAAAGACTATGAGTTGCTCCGTAAACTCCGCAACAATCGTCTTTTTCTTTACGCCGACCTACGGCGATTTTCTTAACGCGCGCAGCTGAATCGGCTTTGTTATTCTTTCGTAGATTATAACCTGAGAATAAAAAACATTGCCTGTCGCATAGAAATACGTACAAAGAAAGACCTTTTTCGACTTCACGAATGAGCGTTAAGAAAAACGACGGAATGAAGCGTTAAAAAGGATTTGATGCCTCCGGCAATTGCAGATATAAATCTAACCACGCGGCAACCCAAATCCTTTAGCGGAATGCAGTCGTTTTTTAGCGAAGGCGTGGGTCGATGGCGTTCTTTTGCATACTTTTCTTTCGCTATAGAAAGAAAAGTATGAGATTCTCTCTATGCTTTATTTACAGACAAATGGTATATCAATACCCTGATGAACTTTTAAATGTTTTTTATTTGCACCCCTGCTTACTTGCATATTGAGCAGCCTCTTTCATCAGCAATATCGCTCGTTCCAACACAGGAATATCCTCAAAGCCGTAAGAAATTCGTAATTGTCTATTACCAACATCTTTCGTTTTACTTGTTTGTGATACACAAATATTTCCAGGAACATAAACCAAGCGAGGATTTTTAGGATTGCCGTCTATTGCACAATCTCCGCTTGTTCTTGAAAGAAACTTAAAGAATAACGACTGTGAATGGGTTTCTATGTCTTTGAATGTCAAATAAAAATAGAATCCAGCCTGTCCTCCGGAATATCGTTCCAAATAAGGTCCTAAGTTCTCTTCTATACATTTTTTTAAGAATTCAGCCTTACGTCTATATCCAGCCCGTACAGCCAAAGCATGATTCGAAATATATTCATCGATAAAACGAGCAGACATTTCCTGATTAATAAGAGGTGCCGAGAAACCAATGTCGCCTGTTTTTTGTATAAGAGCATGCATTACTTCCGTATCGTCGGAAATAGCATAGCCTATTCGCAAAGCCGGAGCAATTATTTTAGAAAGTGTCCCTAATTCCACAACCAAACCATCTTCGTCATACAACATCCCCGACTCTACAGGTTCTATTGTTGTATCAAAAATAATATCCTCGTAAGCTTTATCAAAAATCATAGGAATCTTCTTCCCTGCCTTTCTTCCAACCATAGTAATCAATTCGACAATAGCACGTCGTCGGGCATTACTCATAATAACAGACGAAGGATTATTTACAGTAACAATATAGAGAAAACTTAACTGATTTATATCTATTTGTTGAATCAAATCTTCCAACAAATCTACGCGCATTCCTTCCGCATCCTCGGGAACAGTAAGCACCGTAAATCCATTCCGTTCTAATGTTTCTATATAAATATAGTAATTTGGTTCTGAAGTAATTACAATACCTTTAGGCATAATCGAAGCAAAAGAGTCAAGTAAACTTGTAGCACCATTTGCGCCAATGCAAATAGATTTTTTTGCCATACGTTCTGCACCTAAACAACCTATATTATGTTTTACATAATAATTACAAATTGCATTGCGTAAGTTTGCAGAACCATCTGCCGAGCCGTAATTCAACGCATTTTTATATTGATCGGTATGTGCCAAAACATATTGAAAACATTCCGTTAGTTCCTTGTGAGGAATAGTTTCGTCATTCACATATCCAACTCCAAGGTTTATATCTATACCTTGACGAAAATCTTTAGAAAAAGAAGCTGTCATTTGGTTAATTGGTGATAATACCAATGATTTCGAACCAAACTCCGACAAATTAAATTGTGCCATATATAAACAAAAAATGCCGGGAATAACCCGGCATTATATTATTACAAATTATTTTATTAGTAATTCAAATATTGAAGGAATGAAATCATCAAACCAACAGATTGCCAATCAGAGATTTTTCCATACAAGTTGCTATCAAGAGCAGACTTGTTGTTGATTGATCCCATAGACATGAAACAAGCCTTGAAGTTCAACTCTTTACAAAGATATTTCTTTCCGAAGAATTTAACACCTACAACTGCAACAGGTTGAATCCAGCTCATTTTTATATCCAATACTTGGCCACCTTCGTTTTTACAAACATCAACTGCATTTCCAAGTGGATATTGAACAAATTCAGCACCTAAGTCAAAAGAGAAACCTGTTTTCGATCTTGTTGCCACAGTAGCAGAAGCGCCAGAGTTAAAACCAATTGTCAATGGCAAACGAACCATAGAAGAGTTACCACCTAGATCATTCATTGCACGACCAAAACTAACAGCCGGACGAAAAGCCAACGACAATGAAGAGTTATTCGAGATTTCTAGGAAATTCACACGACCTACAAATGAAAGTGTTGCAAAGTTCACATTCAAACTTGAGAATTCTATAGGATCAATATTTGAAGCAATAGCATCTTTACAGAATGTACCACTCATGTTCATCACATCAGCACCTACAGTTCCACCTAATTGAAAGAAGAATTTTTCTCCAATTCCACCTTTTGCAAACGCACTAGTAGAAAGAATACTCAAACAAATTACTAACTGAATCAATCGTTTCATATACATAACAATTTTGTAATACTTCTAAAAATCAATAATTTAATATCTTCATAAAAGATAGACCTACATGTATTGGTCTGTACGCTTTTATTATTTTGCCAAAGTTATAAAAATCTTCTTGTTTTTCACACATTCCGACCTTTAAATTTATTTCTTTTACTTTATTTCTTTTTGACCAGTACCTATAACCAACCTTTACCATAGGCATAAACCACGAATTTTGGAAGTCTTTATTGGTAAATGACATCTTTGATAATTCATACGATGCGATAGGCGTATATAAATATTCTATACCTGCTCCAATTACAAATCCACGGTCATTCATTGCAGAATAACGACACGCCGCACCACAATTCAATTCCAACAACAACGGCATAGAGAAATTCGCCCCATAGCGGGAACCAAGACTTCGAATAGAATAAATTGCACCTAAACTTACTGTTGGAGTTGCAGAAACCCCAATGGTTACTTTTTCGCTAATTGGAATCAATAAGAAACGTGCAGAAACCATTCCACTCATCAAATTCCATTGCACTGTTTGGAACGACTCACCTGGTTCTGCTGTATTTCCGTCAACAACAACATCAGACCTCCAATTAAATTCGGAAATGGTCATATCGGTCAATAAATTCCAACCTGCAGAAAAAAACACAAAACGAGATGATTGCGCCGAAACAAACATCGAGCTACAAATCAATAATATACAAGCTACAATTTTTTTCATGTGCATTATTTAATTGCTAAAATAAGCAATTTATCAATGCAAAGAACAAGCTTATGCAGAAAAATTAAGATTATTTTCCATTTACCGCGCGAACTATCACCTTCTGATAGCCCTTCATCGTTTCTTGATAGTAACGAATTTTATCGTTTTCGGCTTGTTTTATACTTTTACGATATTCCATGTATTCCTTATGACGACGATTTTCCATAGAGTTATCGTGTTGCAACAAACCTACAATATCATTATACATAGTAACGTCGTCTTTCAAACAAGTGGAAATTTTATCTGTAAAAGCCGATACTTCATTCAATCGTTTGGTAAAAGCATCCAATTGTTTATTAAAAGCAAGAGCTATTTTTTCGTATGTATCATCTTCACCATAATCATTAGCCAACAACACCTTTGCTTCTTTTAGGAGTTTTAACGCCGAAGTTGTTTCATTCACATAATTTTGAATAACTGTATAAATCTGCGGGCTACGGTCCAACAGCATTTCGAGCATAGGATCAGTATAGGATTCATTAATATTACCTACCTTTTCGAAAATCAACAGATATCCTTTCTTGAACACATATTTGTCTGAATAATACACCAAAGACAAATTACTTTCCTTTCTATCCAAATACCGCGACAAGCTTGCTAACTCATCATTACAAAGTTTCGAAGCATTTTTTTGTTGCGTATAGACATTTTCTGTCTCTTTTTTATTCATTTCAGACAAAAGCGAATCAAAATCGCGCAATAAATTTTCGCAGCGATTTATCGCCTCCTTCGAGGCATCTAATTTTGCTTGACCATCTACAAGATAATCACGATTTTGCATTTGAGGACGACCAAGTTCTGAAATATCACGTAACACATATTTGTCCTTATATTTAGCAATAAAAGCCTGTGTTTTCTTTGTTAGTGAGTTCACCTTGTTAATCGTTCGTAATTGTTGTGAATTAACCTTAGACTGCAAAGCTAAACGAGACGAAAGAATCTTATTCGATTCCACCAAATTTACCCTCCAATAATCACTTCTACGCTGCTTTGACAAAAATTCATGTTCGTTGTTTTTAGCAGCCAACACGAACAAGGAATCTGCCTGTTTTAGGAGTTTTAATGCTTTTTGGGATTCTTCCAGTGGAGCAAAAATCTTTCCTTTTTCCTTTATATAATATGTATTATAAAAATTCTTTACCGTAAAATAATAATACAACGCCTTAGTAAATTGATTGTACATATTTAGACGTTCGCTTTCATCACCTAAATAAACATTCTTATCATTAAGAGACATCTGCCAGAAATGTTCAATATCTTCAGTATGAGATTTCTTTATATGGTATCTATCAACATAAGAATTCACCATCGAGTCACCTAACATATAGTATGTCATAGGCATAGGATACTCCAACATCTGGAACATATCGACTACAGGAACGACACGTTTTAAGTTAACAAACGGATCTATATACAAATAGTGAGGATTAAACTCCTTAACCGCCTTTAAATGCGTTGAATATGGAATACGGAACATTTTCCATAACACACGCGACATAGGATTAGCAACGGATACAACCTTGCTTGACGCCGCTGTCAAGTCCATAATTTGCCATCCATCAGAAACTGCTACCAATGCGTATGCATACTCGGCACGGAACAAAGTATCACCCACAATAAAATCGTAATCCTTCACATAAGCCGGCACATATACAGCAGGAATTCTTTTTGAATGACACAGTTCAACAAAAAGTCTTGTATATCCATCACACAAAGCTTTTTTCGAACGCAAAATCTTTTTTAAAGGTTTGTTTTCTGCAGGTCTTTTTTCATAGGCAGAATAATCCAAACGAATATTCTTACAGATCCAATATGCAAATGCATACACTATTTCATCGTCGGACTTACATCCTTTTGACAACACAGCAGACAATTTTTCTACATTTTTAGCGTCTCCAATATTTACATGACGAGCCCTCCGAGCAACCGAAGCCGTATCGAATTGGGCAAACGACACGATAGAAATCGCCTGGACAAATAGCACTATAAATAATATTCGAATAAACCTATTCATCTACAATGCATAAAAATTGCGGTGCAATATAAACAAGTTTTCAACAAATTGCAAATGTTTTGCAAATAACGATGTGATAATCATAACATACGAACAGCGAACAGTACCAATATGTAAAATGTTTTATCATCATAAAAGGGGTGTACGCGGTACACCCCTACAATTACCCACTATCCACTAACCCTTAAACACTAATCACTAATCACTAAACATTAATCACTAAACAACCAATCATTATCCTTGCTTCTTTCAAAAATGGAATGTTTATCCTACCTTTGCGGTGTAAAATAAATTCTATGAATCCATATCTTATAGTCGGAATTGTAATTGCATATTTTGCATTACTAATTCTTATTTCACATCTGACTTCGCGCAAAGCGACAAATGACACTTTCTTCACTGGCAATAGAAAATCTCCTTGGTTTATTGTAGCATACGGAATGATTGGCGCATCTCTTTCTGGCGTTACATTCATGTCTGTTCCGGGTTATGTACAAGCTACACAATTTACTTATTTTGGCGTTGTAATTGGCTATTTATTTGGTTACATCGCTATTGCCTTTATTTTACTCCCATTATATTACAAATGGAATCTAACCTCGATTTACACTTACTTGGCAGACAGATTTGGGCCAAAGTCCCAAAAAACAGGAGCTTCGTTTTTCATTTTATCACGATTGGTAGGTTCCGCACTACGAATGTATTTGGTTGTATTTATTCTACATGAATTTGTATTTAAATCTATCGGCATTCCATTCTGGGCATTAGCTCTTTGTTTCATTGTACTAATACTTATTTATACATTTAAAGGAGGCATAAAAACAGTGATATGGACCGACACTTTACAAACCACATTTATGCTTCTTGCAACAATAATTACAGTTGTATGCCTACTACAAGAAATGAACATTTCCTTGTTCGACCTGTTGGAAGAAGCTAGTAAGCAAGGTCTTACTAAACTATATGAGGACGATTGGCACGCAAGCAATTTCTTCTGGAAACAAGTGTTAAGCGGTATGTTCATCACAATTGCAATGACAGGTCTCGATCAAGATATGATGCAAAAAAACCTTACTTGTAAGTCATTAAGAAGCGCGCAGAAAAATATGCTTAGTTTCAGTGTTTCACTATTGGTTGTAAACTTCCTATTTCTCGCATTAGGTGTTGCATTATTATTTTACGCAAACCAAACCGGATTTGTATTACCAGAAAAATCCGATAGCATTTTCCCTGCTGTTGCATTCCATTTAAACGAAATCACTTGTCTCGTTTTTGTTATCGGTCTTGTAGCCGCAGGTTATTCTAGTGCAGACGGAACTCTAACATCGTTAACAACAACATTTTGTTTTGACATTCTTGAATTTTCAAAAGACGAAAAGCATACCGATGAACAAAAAACAAAAATTAGAAAAATTGTACATATTTCATTTGCAATCGTGTATTTCGGTATCATAATCATATTTAAGCCGTTCCATACAGATTCTCTTATTGGAACCTTATTTAACATTGCTGGCTACACATACGGTCCACTGCTTGGGTTATTCTGTTTTGGACTATTTGCAAAAAACAGAACGCCAAACGACAAAGTTGTTCCTTTTATCGCAATACTATCACCTATAATAAGTTACTTACTAAACATCTATTCAGAGCAACTCTTTTTCGGATACAAATTCGGATTCGAAATCATGATTCTCAACGGTTTAATAACTTGTTTAGGTTTATTCACATTCAACAAAAAAATCACAGAATAATATGGCAGAAAAGAAAAGTATTATTGAATTAGTTGCTGTAGCCGTAGAGTTTTGCTCTACTTTAGAATCAGCAACAGAAATGTCTAGAAAAGATTTTGTGGAACGTACCCATAAATTGTTATCGCTATTGTATATGAAAGCAGCCGTACTTTCTCCCGATGCCGATGTTGACGATTTCTGCGAACATTATGTAACAGAAAAAGATTGGGAAACTATCCGTCAAAAAGCAGAAGAACGCCTTGGTAGTTTGGACAATAGAATTGAAATGATTGAGCCTGACAGCTATACAAACCGCGACAGCATAGAAACATACCTTTCGGAATGTTTTGCCGACATTTATCAAGATGCACGAAATTTTGTAGAACTTTGTAAAGACACCTCCGACGAAGGTTTACAAGCCGCAGCTGGAGAATTTATACTTAATTATAAATTATATTGGGGAACAAGAGTACTTGCATTACTAACAGAATTTCATAGCATCTTATTCGCTTCCGATTCTATAATAGACAACGAAGAAGAATAGACGAATATTTAGTGATTAGTGATTAACGACAAATAGTTAACTAAGGGTTAGTTATACCTCGCTCTTACAAAAAAACTCATAATCCCTTTGGGGATTATGAGTTTTTAATTTTTAAAGGGGAATTTACAAAATCCTACTACTTCTGTAGTTTTTCTTTATACACTTCCAAACCGTTTTTGAAGACTTGCACAGCTTCTTGTAATGTTCCATGGAACTTCCCTCCTGCTGCATTAAAATGACCTCCGCCTGAATAATATTGAGAAGCAAAATCACTTGCAGGGAAATCACGTTTAGAACGAAGCGATACTTTTACAAGTCCATTTTCATATTCCGTAAACATTGCGCAGAATTTAACATCATTCAATGCAAGAGGAATATTCACAAAACCTTCAGAATCACCAAGTTGAAAAGAATAGTCTTTTTGATTTTTCAATGATATAGTCATATATACGGCATGATACTCAGGAATATACACCATATTTTCTTTCAAAATAGTTGCTTGCAAGCACAAACGATTGTATGTGTACACATTATAAATTTTATCGTGTACAAAGACTTTATCTACACCTTTTTCGATTAACTTACCAACTACTTCATACACACCAGCATACGAGGATGAATAATCTAATCTACCAGTATCAGTCATAATACCAGCATATATAGATTCCGCAACTTCTTTAGTAATATACGACTCGTATCCACACAATGTCAACACTCTATAAACCAATTCACAAGTAGAACTAGCTTCAGGCACAGAAACAATTGCATCCGCTTGTATTCGCAAATCTAAATGGTGATCAATAACGACACACGTTTTATTCCAAGCTGCCAATACAGGTTCCATCTTGTCAACACGTCCAAGTTGGTTAAAATCTAAGCAAATAAGCACATCTGTGTTATCTAAAATAGATTTTGCTTCTTTTGACTGACGATCATAGTTAATAATATCACGTGCTCCAACCATCCAACGGAAAAACGCCGGGAAATCATTCGGTAAAATAACGTACGCAGTCTTTCCCATCTTACGAAGAACTTCTGCAATGGCAGTAGAAGAGCCAACCGCATCGCCATCAGAATTATGATGTGCGGTTATTACAAAAGATTGGTTTTCTGCAATTATATTTTTGATTTTTTCTATAGTATCAAGACAAATATCTATTTGTTTCATATTACTCTCTTTCTATATTTTTCAACTCCAAATCAAACACTACAGACGTAAATGGTGCAATCGAACCGTCAGAAGTACCATTCTCACCCCATGCCAAAGAACTGGGAACAATAATTTTAGCACGCTCACCTTGTTGCATTGTTTGCAAAGCAGCCGAAATTCCAGCTACAACTTGCATTTCGGCACCCATAACAAAATCCATAGTGGTAAAATGGTTAATGATTTCTCCATTTAGTAAACTACCCTGATAGGTAATTGTAACCACATCGTTTTTCTTTGGAAAACCGCCATTACCGTGCTTTATGATTTGCTTATATATGCCATTTTTTTGACGCACGAATTTCTCATTGCTTTTCTTTATATATTGTTGAATCATAAACATCTCATAATCCAACTTGGTTTGTTTCCACAACGCTAATTCTTTTTTATGTTGGTGGAATGTTGCACTATCCAACACTGCTTTAACCTTTACCAACAATTGGATTTCTTCAAAACTTTGCAACCATTCAACTTCGTTTCCAGAAAATCCAAAAACAAACTCTTTTGTTGGAACAATAAAAGCAAGACTATCTCCTGAATGGGCATCAAGTAGCAATTGGGAAAGACAAAGACTATCAGTGTCATATACAACGACCTCATTTTCCGTGCTTATAGCCAAACTATCGGAAGTCAATGGAGCAAATTGCACACTCGCAATCACAACATCACTAGGATGTGCTGTTTTATAGGTATCAGAGAACGAAAGTAACTTAAAGTAATAATTATGGTTTGAATTATACTTATATCCCTCGTGCTTACTCAAAAAAGAACAAGACGCACAAAACAATACTATTGTAAAAAATAATAAAAACGGAATTGTACGCCTCATAATTGATGCCTATCTACGCATTTGCTTTTGTTGCTCTTTTACCAATTTATCAAGTCGTTCTTGTAAACGAGATTTCTTTTGTTTTGAAGCTTTTTGTTTATTTGCTTCCATTTTTTTCAAAATCTTTTCGTCATTCACAAGACCACGGATCAACATTGTTTGCAACATAGTGATTACATTAGCCAACAAGTAATAATAACTTAAACCTGCTGAATAATCATTGAACCAGAATATCATCATAATGGACATGATCCACATCATCACATTCATATTCGGCATACCAGGAGTTTGAACCTGCGCTGTGTTTGCAGTATTTATCTTGTTTACGATAATCATTGAAGCTGCCATCAACAATGTAAACAAACTAATATGGTTTCCATAGATAGACGAAATAATTGGAATATGCGTTGTCCATTCAAATATGGAATCATACGTTGACAAATCTTCTGCCCACAAGAAGCTCTCCTGACGTAATTCAATAGAAGCTGGGAAGAAACGGAACATTGCAACCAAAATTGGGAATTGAATCAAAAGAGGTAAACAACCACCCATAGGGTTAATTCCAACCTTTCTATATAAATCCATTGTTGCCTGTTGTTTTTTCATAGCATCTTCAGGCTTTGGATATTTCGCATTGATTTCTTCAACATAAGGTTTAACAACACGCATTCTAGCAGTTGACAAATATGATTTGCATGTTAATGGGAATAATATCAATTTTAAAATTATTGTCATTAACAAAATAACCAAGCCCATGCTATCAATAAATCCACGCAACCAATTGAAAATAGGAACTATAGCATATTTAGTTATAAAGCCGAACCAACCTAAATCCAAAACACTTTCTAAATCAACGCCTTGATCTTTCAAAACAGGAAGATGGTTTGGACCAAAGAAGAAGTGTAAGTTTATGGTATTAGCTTTTTCTAAGAACAGATTTGCAGTGAATTCCTTCATTGTTGTGTCGCTATTTGTCAACACATGAGATTTCACATCACCCCCTCTTTCAAATTTATCATCGGCAATTAAAGCTGCAGAGAAGAAATGTTGTTTGAAGCAAACCCATTTTACTTGTCCAGACAATTTTTCTGTTTCATCATCTTTTGCACGAGGATTTAATGTTTCGGTATCATCATCTTTATATTTCCAAACAACTGCAGTATTCAACGATTCTGCATTTTTTGACTTTTCAAGAACATTCATTGTCGTGTTCCAAAGCAAATTGTAACGAGACTCGCGAACAACCTTTTCCATTCCTTTTGTTGAAATTGCCAAATCAACCATATAGGAATCTGGTTTCAAAGAATACTGATATTCGATGTATGAAAATTCATCAACAGCTAAACGATAACTAATTTTTTGTACCGAATCTGCCGTCATCGTTACTTCTGATGGTACAAAATACATTTCATCAGTAGAACGACCTATTTCACTTAGCAACAAACCAAAATGAGTACTATCGCCAGCTAAAATGTTCAAAGGTTTGCCATCGTAAGTTTTATAATCTTTCAATAAAACTCGAGATGGTTTACCACCTTTATTGGTCATTGAAACCGAAATCAAATTATTTTCTAATGTTGCAAATTGTTGTTCCCCTTGTGCTGATTTATAGAAACGACCATATTCACGCATTAAAGAAACTTCGTTTGCTACAGAGTCTTTTTTCGTTGTGTCTTTCAACAACTCCAAAGCTAAGATAGAATCTTCTTTTTTTTGTAATTGCTTTTGGAGCTCAACATTTCGTAAAGAATCCAAATATTCTGCTCTTCGTTTCAAATCTTCTTCTGTAGGTTTTGTAAAATAATAATAACCTACCATCAACAAACATATCAGAACAGTTCCAATAACCGAATTTTTATCCATTTTTTAGATTATATGGGTGTTTAGTACACCTATTTATACTTTTCTACTTCTTTTCTTCTTTATATTGTAATGATGCTTTTACAAAAGCTTCGAACAACGGATGTGGTTGAACCACTGTACTTCTGTATTCTGGGTGGAATTGTACACCAACGAACCATCTATGAGAAGGTATTTCAACAATTTCGACCAAACCTGTATCTGGATTAAAACCAGAAGCTACCATACCTGCTTGTTCGAAATCTGCCATATATTTATTATTGTATTCATAGCGATGACGATGACGTTCAATAATATTATCCGCTCCATAGATTTCATGTGCCAAAGTACCTTTTTTCAAAGAACATGGATAGCCACCTAAACGCATTGTACCACCCATTTCAGAGATATTCTTCTGATCTGCCATAATATCAATAACAGGATATGAAGTTGTTTCGTTCATTTCCGTTGAATTTGCATTTTTGAAACCTAACACATTTCTTGCAAATTCTATTACCGCACATTGCATACCTAAACAAATACCTAGGAATGGAATATTGTTTTCGCGAGCATATTGAATTGCGACAAACTTACCTTCGATTCCTCGTTGACCAAATCCTGGAGCTACAAGAATTCCGGAACAATTTGCCAACATATCTGATGCATTTTCTGTCGTCAATTCCTCTGAATGAACAAGATTCAACTTCACTTTACATTCATGAGTAGCGCCTGCATGAATAAATGCCTCAATGATAGACTTATACGCATCTGGCAATTCTACATATTTTCCAACTAAAGCGATATTCACTTGATGTTTTGGGTTATACAATTTATCCAAGAACGAACGCCAAGGTTTCATTTCTGGTTTTGCTGCAGGTTGAATTCCAAACTTCTTCAAGATAGTTTCATCCAAATTTTGTTCAGCCATAGCAAGAGGAACTTGGTAAATTGTTGGTTGATCAATTGATTGAACAACAGAATCCATTCCAACATTACAGAATTGACCTACTTTCTTACGAAGTTCCGGAGACAAATTGTGTTCTGTACGCAAAACTAATATATCTGGTTGAACACCAGCTTCTTGTAATTGTTTTACCGAATGTTGTGTTGGTTTTGTCTTTAATTCTTGACTCGCAGCTAGATATGGAACTAATGTTAAGTGAATAAACAAGCAATAGCCTTCCATTTCCCATTTCAACTGACGAATAGCTTCAATAAATGGCAAAGACTCAATATCACCTACCGTACCACCAATTTCTGTGATAACAAAATCATATCCTTTATTACCAACTAATTTAATATTTCTCTTAATTTCATCTGTAATATGAGGAATGATCTGAACTGTTTTTCCTAGAAAATCTCCACGACGTTCTTTTTCAATAACATTACGATAAATTCTACCTGTAGTAATATTATTTGCCTGAGTAGTTTCGTGATTCAAGAAACGTTCGTAATGACCTAAATCCAAATCTGTTTCAGCGCCATCGATTGTAACATAGCACTCGCCATGTTCATACGGATTCAATGTTCCCGGGTCAATATTCAAATATGGATCCAATTTTTGAATAGTCACCTTATAGCCTCTTGCTTGTAATAATTTTCCTACCGAAGCAGAAATAATACCTTTTCCGAGTCCAGAAACAACTCCACCTGTTACAAAAATATATCTTGTTTGATTCACAATATAAAAATTTTAAAATCTTATTTTTCTTGAATTATTTTCGTTCTAACCTTAGTAATATTTTGATGCAAAGCTTTCACATCTTCTTCTGACAATAATTTATCGCCAAATTCTTGATATTGAGCCTCTACAGACTTTAAGTTTTCTATTATATCTGCTACAAAAATATTATCACCTTCATCTAAAAGCACAACTGCATCCAACATTTTTTCTAAGTAGTCTTTCTGTTCAATTATAGATGTAACCAACTTAGATTTCAAAGTTGTTGATTTCGCACGTTGGAACAACTCTGTTGTGATGTACATGTTTTCTATCCAACTACCAACAATTACGAGAGAAGAAAGCATAAACTGTTCTTCGTTCTTCAACATTCTTCGTGCATTGTCATATACCACAAAAATAACGTTTATCAACGAATCTTTATTTTCAACATTATTTTGATACTCCTCCACAGCATGTTGGTCGAAAGCCATTGCAACGCCAATTTGATCGGCCAAATATTTTGATGCAGACATATACTTCATTGAATATCCAGTTTGTTCAAAATGAATCAGATAATTCAATTCTGCGCCATACACACCCATATTTACAGCCTTATTCTTGCTCGTATTGTAATATTTCACATTTTCAGTAGAATTCAACAATGAACGATCAAACAAATTTTTATCGGCTTTAGCAAGCAGACCTATCATTTCGTCAGAAATCACCAAATTATTAATCAAATAATCTAGTTTTTCAGGCATACCAATTCGCACCAAATCCTCACCTAAAACAACATCGCTGTATGCGTCATCAATAGACTCGTTTTGTCCACTCGAAGCGCAAGACATCATCACGAATATGCTTACTATATATAATATGGTACGAAGAAATCTCATTTATTTTTCAATAACTGATTTTATAATAGCTAACTTGTTTTCTAATTGAGCTATTTCCGATTTACTTTTTTCTATATTTTTCTCTACCGATGCAATCAAAGCAGAAGCATTTGAAGATTTACCAAAGAAACCAATATTGTTTTCCAAAGCTTTCAATTCCGATTGTGCCGAAGCTAAACGTTTTCTCAAGAATTTAACCTCACTATCAACTTTAGAACTTCCATCTTTTTCGAGCAATAACGAGTTTATCTTTATTTTATACGACAAATCACTTGCTGAAGTATTTTCTATCTGTAGTTTTTGCAACAAGTCACGAGTAGCCTCAGCAAATCGTTTTTGCAAATCCGCCTTCGCTTGTGCAGGGACTTGAATTTTCGCCCATTCTTCTTGTAGCACAGACAATGATTTCAAAGCTGCTTCTTTTGGTTCCGCTGGAATTTCCGAAATCTTCACCAAAAGTTCTTCTTTGATCGATATATTATCATTCAACGCTTGTTCTTTCTGACTTTCGTATGCTTTCTTAGCATCATAAAACGAATTACAAGCTTGTTGAAAACGGTTCCATAATTTTTGAGAATCCTTAAATGCAACTGGTCCTATTGTCTTCCATTCTTTTTGTAATTGTACATATTCCAAAGAAGCTTCTTTCCAATCGGTACGAGTTCGCATAGATTCAGCTTTTTCGCATAAGGCTATTTTACGAGCTTTATTTTCATTTTCCACATCTCTTACATCACTGAAGAAAGATTTTTTCAATGCAAAAAATTCATTACAAGCCTTCGAGAAGCGCTCATAAATTGCAGTATTTTGTTTTTGCGGTGCAAAGCCAAGCGTTTTCCATTCTTTTTGAGAATCTAAGACTTCGTTTGTAGCAGCCGTCCATTGTTTTACAGTCTTTGCATCCAACGAAGCAACTAATTTTTCAACCTTCTCGCACAAAGCTGTTTTTTTCTCTAAATTCTCAGCTTCTTGTTTTTTAAGATTCTCAAAATAATCTTGATGTGCCTTATTTACAATAGTTGTCGCTGTTTTAAAGCGTTCCCACAATACATCTTTGAATTCTTCTTTTACCGGACCTATTTTTCTCCATTCTTCATGTAAGATTTGCAAATCGGCAAAAGCCTTCACGACTTGTTTTGCTTGAGATAATGCCTCAGCTTTTTCACACAAGCTTACTTTTGCTTCATAATTTTTCTTCAAATCTAAGTCACGCAATTCACGGTCTATTTTCACATAGTCATAGAACTTTGCAACTTCCAAATGGTATTTTTCCCAAACAGTTTTTTCATCTGCAATGGCAACATTACCAACATTCTTCCATTCTTCTTGCAAAGAACGAAAATCAGCGAATGTTTTATTCATCGATTCTGGAGACTGCGTTAGAAGTTCTATTTTTTGTATGATTTCATAGCGTTTTTTCAGATTTTCTTTTTGCTCTTTTTGCTTGTCTTCCGCAATTTTTGCACGTAAATCTTTTATACGACCATACACTTCCTTAAACTCAGCTTCATGCGATTCAAACACAAAACCTTCTGCAGTTTCATGTTCAGCAACATACAATTTACGAGCAGCATCCGTTTCTGACTTCAACTTACTATAATACAAAGAACGAATCTTCTCTATATCTTTTCTATGCACCTCAACCAATTCTTTGGTACAAAAAGATTCCATAGCAGAAATCAATTCTTGTAAGCTACAAGCATAAAAATCAGCATCTTGAACCGAACCGTTATTTTGATTCGGAACTTCTAACTCTTCATTTTGCATATTTACTTCTTCCATTGCTTTATTTCGGAATTCAACATGTTATATCATAGACCACGTCATAGGTGTTTACAACACATACAACATATTGCAAAAATACATAATTTTGCCCATGTAAAAAAACAAAAACAACTCATTTTCAGAAAATATTTTCCATGCGCATAGATATAATCACTGCTGTTCCACAAGTAATTGAAAGTCCGTTAGAAACATCTATATTAAAACGGGCAAAAGAAAAAGGTATAGTTGAAATAGTCGTACATGATTTACACGACTATTCTTCGGATGCAAAGCACCACCATGTAGATGACTATCAATTTGGCGGTGGCGCTGGTATGGTATTGCAAATTGAGCCTATACACAAATGCATACAAAAACTGCAGTCAGAAAGAAAATATGATGAAATTATTTACATGAGCCCTGACGGTGAGCAATTCACCCAAAAAACCGCAAACCACCTTTCGTTGTTCGAAAACATCATAATACTTTGCGGACACTACAAAGGCATCGACCATCGTATTCGTGAACATTTAATCACAAAAGAAATTTCGATTGGAGATTTCGTAATAACTGGCGGGGAACTTGCCGCTGCAATTGTTACCGACAGCGTAGTACGCATACTGCCTGGAGCAATGGGCGATCTTGCCTCAGCACTTGACGACTCTTTCCAAGACAACTTACTAGCGGCGCCAATATACACAAGGCCTGAGGTTTACAATGGCTGGCGCGTTCCGGAAATTTTACTTTCAGGGAACACAAAAGAAATTGAGAAATGGCAACTTGAGCAATCGTTGGAACGAACAAAACTACTCAGACCAGATTTACTCGACGAAGAATAAAAAAAGAGGCGTTAAGCCTCTTTTTTTATTTATAGAATTCATATTCTTCATCAAAAACATTGTGGCAAAGGTCTTCTAACACAATTCGTAACGTGTGCTTTTTCCCGAATTCCATTTTGTCTTTGTCGAACCATAAAAAGACAGCACTTGTTTTCGCATCATAGTCAAGAATTTGCCATTCACCATCTATATATGCATTGTATTTTGCTACACCAGAATAATTGTCCATCATCTTGAATAAGATATATTGCTGATTTGTCATATCAGCCAATTTTTCTTGACTTATTTTGATACTTGGTGCAACTGTATCCACAACAACAGCATAACTTCCTGGAGTTTTTATAAATGCATGTGCACATCCATTGTCGTCAAACTTCGTCATCACAGGAGTACGCTTGCCACAATTTTCTATGATAGCTTTACCTTGTAAACTATCTGGCACAGAAAAAGGAATAATTATTTCTGCAGACTTTTTGAACATAACTTGATCGGTAACAATCTTATATACCGACGAATAATATCTTTTCTTTGCATTTGCATTGGAAACTACGACATCAAAAGTAAAATCTTCAAAAAAAGTTTTTGCTTTCGCTTTAAATTGGAACTTTTCGTAGGTATAAGTAAATGTATCAATGCAACTAAACAATTTTGTGTCTGTTACTTTTTCAACTGTATTCTCCAATCCCTCATTCGTTTGGATCAAATTAATTTGTAGCGATGCTGCATTTCCAACAAAATCTGTCACACGGATTTCACATTGAGCCGTTTCCGCATTAGTAACTTCATAAATCCCTTGATTTTCCAATTTTGTATAAATTTCCAACTCATTATTCTGCTTCACAAACATTCGCTCATAGTTACGTTTCGAAACCAATCGTTCTTCATAATCAATCAAACTATTTATGTCTGCTGTTGTTGCAAAGTCTATCTCGTCAATTTTCCGCGAATAAATTGTCTTATTATTACAAGAAAGCGATGTTGTATAAAAGCCATAGATATTTGACATTTCTGGCATATAGTCAAAACCTTGGACAGAAAAACCTATTTTTCCCCATACTTTTATCGGCGCATTCAGTACATATACACCATTACCTTTGGACACAACCTCAAATAATTGTTTCGTATTTTTCCCATTCACATAGCTTTCTTTATCCATTGGATACACACCCATTCTATAGATTTTCGGCGCTACATTATCTTTTAAATCATAAAAAAGCATAGGATTGAGTGCATGTTGATTTTCCGTTTTTCGTATTTCGAAATGAAGATGTGGACCTCCCGAACTACCTGTATTTCCAGACAATGCTATCTGTTGGCCACGGCTTACCGGCAATTGTTCCGGAGTAAAACAGATATCAACTTGATGCTTTTTATGTTCATACTGATAAGCTCGAACAACAGAATCTATTTTATGATCAAAAGACTTCAGATGAGCATACACTGTCGTATATCCACTAGGATGATTCACATACAAAACATGCCCGTAACCAGTTGGAGAAACCTGCACGCGAGAAACATAGCCTGTATCAACTGAGCGAACAACCTTACCCTCTACCTTATCGGTTTTCATATCAAGTCCTGAATGAAAATGATTCGGACGCAACTCTCCAAAATTCGCTGCCAAATATGTAGGACGTAAATCCAACGGCAAAATAAAATTCTGTGCCACAGCCACATTCAGTGTAAACACAGCAAAAATTATAGAAATAAAACTACGCATACATTCACTTTTTCAATTGGCGAATTTATTCTTTAAATATTTTTGTTACAAATTAAAATATGAACGAATTACAAACAAAGTTTGTCTTTTGTAACGAAAGTCATACTTTTGCAAAAATTACTTAAATGAGCGACTTCAAAAAACTTTGGAAATATCTATCCAACTATAAAAAACATCTTGTCCTTGTTTTCATTTTCAATCTTTTAGGAGCGATTTTCTCTTTTGGTATGATTGCTCTTATCATACCATTCTTCAACGTTCTTTTCGACCACACCCAACAAGTACATGAACTTCCAGAAACATTCATATTGTCAAAAGACACACTTCTACTTTATTGCAACTATTATTTAACGCTTGTAATAGAACGTTGGAACGAATCTATCGCACTTATATTCATTTGTTTAGCATTAATTTTCGTTACTCTATTGAAAGACGGATTTGAGTACCTTGGAAAATATTTCAACATTCCTATTGTAAACGGAGTTCCACGCGATATTTACAACATTGCGTATTCAAAAATTTTACAACTTCCTGTCTTTTTCTTTACAAACGAACGTAAAGGTGATATTATGTCGCGAATGTCTTCAGACATAACTATAGTTCGTACCAGTATGAACTCATTTATAGATATCATAAAAAACCCACTTTATATTTTAGTGTACTTTACCGGTATCATTATAATCAGTTATAAGATGACACTGATAGTGTTCCTTTTATTACCATTTATGGGAATAATTACAGGGAAAATCGGTAAAAGTCTTAAAAGAGCAACTAACAGAACACAAGAATTACAAGGAGACATACTTGTATATCTTGACGAAACACTTTCTGGCTTAAAAGTGGTAAAAATATTTAATGGCACACGCCACATGCGCGACAAATTCGAAGAACGAAGCAATGCGTATTATAAAGAAATGAACCGTGCAAACCGTAAAAATAGTTTAGCACACCCACTTACAGATTTCTTGATCGTACTCATTTTATCTGTCGCCATATTTATGGGCGGGAATCTTGTACTTGCCCAAGACGGCGGAATGTCTCCCGAAGCTTTCATTGCATTCATTCTTGCTTTTACACAAATAGCTAGCCCTGCAAAATCATTCACTTCGGCTTTTTACAACATAAAACAAGGAGCCGCTGGTATAGACCGAATTGAAAAAATAATTCAATCGGATGCAAAAATCGAAGAAAAAGAGGACGCAAAACCTATAGACAACTTTACACAATCTATAGAATTCCGCAATGTTACATTTGGCTACAATTCAGAAAGAACTATACTTAAAAATGTTTCTATAAACATACCTAAAGGTACATCCGTTGCGCTTGTCGGCCAATCGGGATCAGGCAAAACAACTATAGCCAACTTAATACCACGCTTTTACGAACCTACCATAGGAGAAATTTGCATAGACAATACCCCAATACAAGATTTGAAACTAGCAGATCTACGTAACCTTATTGGTATTGTAACACAAGAATCTTTATTATTCAACGACACCGTTTTTAATAACATAGCGTTTGGCATCGAAAATCCAGATAAAGAAAAAGTTATCGAAGCCGCAAAATTGGCTAATGCCCATGAATTCATTATGGAATTAGAAAACGGATACGAGACAAACATTGGTGACCAAGGAGGTAAACTTTCTGGTGGTCAACGACAAAGACTTTGCATCGCAAGAGCAATCATGAAAAATCCAAAGATTCTTATCCTCGACGAAGCGACTTCTGCCCTTGACACGGAATCAGAAAGACTCGTACAAGAAGCGTTGTCAAACTTAATGAAAGATCGCACTTCACTGGTTATCGCCCATAGATTATCGACAATCAAGAATTCCGACAATATAATAGTCTTGAACGAAGGTCGTATTGTAGAATCAGGAAAACATGACGAGTTGATTGCATTAAATGGCGCATATAAACGACTACACGACCTACAGTTGATATAGTTGCTAATATGTTAATAACTATTGTTCGCTTGCAAAGTTTTACAAAACAAAAAAATATATTTTTGGGTAGAGAAAGATTTAATGTAGAAAGATATGGAAAACTCAAATCAAGAAAGAGAAGAAGTATTCTCAAAATCTGTAAAAGCAGGTAAACGCACCTACTTTTTTGATGTAAAAAAAACTAAGACAAACGATTATTTTCTTACAATAACAGAAAGCAAGCGAATCTTCGAATCTGAAGAAAAAGTTTCATACGAAAAACATAAAATATTTTTATACCAAGAAGATTTCGAAAAATTCATTGAAGGTATGAAAGATGCGGTTGACTTCGTTACCGAAGAAAATCCAAATTTCGTTCCTAGAAGTGAGTCTCGTAAAGATTCTGAAAATTCTGATTTTTCATTTTAATCTAAGAGCTGGTTTTTACGACCGGCTCTTTTTTTACTATACCTATGACAGAAAGAAGTTTAGTATCAATTAGCGATTTTGATGTAGAAGAATACCTCAAAATCATGGAACTTGCAGCAAAGTTCGAAGCAAACAGTTACCGTAATCTATTAAACGGAAGAGTTATTGCGTCATTGTTCTTTGAACCTTCTACAAGAACACGCCTTAGTTTCGAAAGTGCAATAAACCGTCTTGGCGGACGTGTTATTGGTTTCTCTGACATAGAAACAACAAGTACGACAAAAGGAGAAACGTTGCATGACACAATCAAAATTATTTCAAACTATTGCGATCTAATTGTAATGCGTCACCCACTAGAAGGTGCGGCAAAATTCTCTAGCGAAGTTGCAAATGTGCCTGTAATCAACGCAGGAGACGGTGCAAACCAACATCCAACTCAAACATTGTTGGACATGTATTCGATAACGAAAACGCAAGGTACGCTTGAAAATCTTTCTATCGCTTTAATTGGCGACCTAAAATACGGAAGAACCGTACACTCGTTAATTATGGCAATGAGATATTTCAAACCAACATTCCATCTTGTTGCTCCTCCAGAACTTGCATTACCAAACGAATACAAGCAAATTCTTACAGCAAACAATATTCCGTTCTACGAACACACAGACATGCAATCTGTTCTAAACGAAGTCGATATTGTATATATGACTCGTGTACAAAAAGAACGTTTTTCCGACCTTATGGAATACGAAAAGACAAAGAATTTGTACATTTTACGAAATGAAATGCTTGAAAAAACAAAACCTAACATGAAAATTTTGCATCCACTTCCTCGTGTGAACGAAATTCAACCTGATGTTGATGCAAATCCAAAAGCATACTATTTTGAGCAAGCTCGCAATGGAGTATTTACTCGCCAAGCAATCATTAGTTATTTGTTAAACCTTAACGCATAAAAACATGGGAAATATTCAAGGGAAACAAATGGTGGTTAGCGCCATAAAAAATGGAACTGTTATCGATCATATACCAAGCAAAAGTCTTTTTAAAGTTATTTCTATCCTAAAACTTGAAGAGATCAACACTCAAATCACTTTTGGACTAAACTTGGAAAGCAAAAAATTAGGTAGCAAAGCAATTATAAAAATCGCTGATAAATATTTCGAGCAAGAAGAAATCAACAAAATTGCTATTCTCGTTCCTGAAGCAAAATTGAGCATCATAAAAGACTATCAAGTTATAGAAAAGAAAATTATAACTTGTCCAGAAAAGATTCAAGGAATAACTCGATGCTTCAACCCCAAATGTGTAACAAATCATCAAAATATAATGACGAAATTCTCAGTTGTTAGCAAAACACCACACATTAGCCTAAAATGTGAATATTGTGAAAAAACAACTGACTTCGAACATTTCAACTTTATTTAATACTATAAGCCAATCCTCTTCTGTTTTTACGATAGGATTGGCTTTTGTTTATAGTTCACTTTTATTGGCAAGCAATTTGTACAGGAACCATTCGTGTACTTATTTTTAGAATCATGAAAAAACTATTCGTCTTTATAACCATATTACTTTTTTCTACATTATGTTTTTCACAAGAATATTCTTCGAAAAACAAAAAAGCTATTGCTGCATACGAACTAGGTTTACAGAACTTTCAACTTCTCTACTATGACAAAGCTGAAATCAACCTACAAAATGCGCTAAAACAAGACGAATATTTTGCTGAAGCATATAATTTATTAGCAGGCGTTTACGAACAAAGAAAAGACACTGCAAATATGCTCGCTACATTACAACTTTGCGTAGACAAATGCGGCGGAACACAATTATGGACACGATACAGACTTGCCTACGAGCAATATAATGTCGGTAAGTATAAAGAAGCTCTTTATAATCTACAACAGTTCCAAAGAGCGAACGAAATGCACTCTTCTACTACACTTTCAAAGGTTGAAGAAATGAAATTCAATGACTTATATGCAAAAACAACAGCAGCCATTGAATTACAAAACAATCCTGTGAATTTTACACCGAAAAATCTCGGAACAAACATCAATACTCAATACGACGATTACCATCCTTCTATTACGGTTGACGACAATACTATTATTTTCACGACAAACCTTCCCACTAGTAATCCACGAGTAAAACAAGAAGATTTATTTTCTTCCACAAAAAATGGAGACAATTGGAATAAAAGCGTCCCATTATCTTCCATAAATACAAACACAAACGAAGGTGCCCAATCGATTACCGCAGACGGAAAAACAATGTTTTTCACCATTTGCGGAGCTCCAAACGGCCTTGGTTCATGTGACATTTATATGTCAAAAAAAATTGGTGGCCAATGGATTAAACCTATAAATTTAGGCGAACCTATCAACAGTAAGTATTGGGAATCACAGCCTTCATGCTCTGCTGATGGAAGAACATTATATTTTGCATCAAACCGTCCTGGAGGAATGGGTAAAAAAGATATATATGTATCGTATTTTCAAAATGGTCAATGGACAAAACCAGTCAATCTTGGATCAGAAATTAATACAAAATACGACGAAGAATCACCATACATCCATGCTGACGGAACTACACTGTATTATGCTACCGACGGACTTAACGGAATGGGCAAAAAAGATATTTTTGGAACAAAAATAATTCACGATAATAATTTCCAACAAAACACTTGGGCTACACCAGAAAATTTAGGATATCCAATTAACACCTATGAAGACGAATCACATCTAATAATAAATGCAGAAGGCACAAAAGGATATTTTGCTTCCAATCGTTTAGGAGGCATTGGCGGCTTCGACATATATGAGTTTACCATTGACGAAACCTTTAAAATAAAACCAAATCCTGTAACTTATGTAAACTGTATCGTTTTCGATGCGGAAACAAAAGTAAAGTTGGGAGCAAATATTATACTTTCTGATGTTGTCACAAACCAAAAAGTATTCATTAGTAATTCCGACCAACTCAGTGGCGAATGCATTGTACCTTTTATCGAAGGACATGAATATGCTTTGTCTGTTGAAAAAGCAGGATATTTATTCTATTCAGAAACAGTTTCATTAGAAACATTTCAAGGTTCTGCAAAAGTCGAAATTCCGTTACAGAAGATTATCGTAGGAAACTTTGTCGTACTTAAAAATATATTTTTCGACACAGACCAAGTTTCATATAAAAAAGAATCAGAATCTGAACTGGAAGCGATTGGCAGATTTATGAAACAAAATCCTACGGTACATATAGAAATAGGCGGACATACTGATAATGTTGGAAATGCCACATATAACCAAAAGCTATCAGAAAACAGAGCAAACTATATTGCTAATGAACTAATAAAAATATATGGCATCCAACCAGAACGATTAACATGGAAAGGTTATGGTAGTACAAAACCTTGTGCACCTAATGATACACCTGCAAATAGAGCAAAAAATAGACGTACACAACTCGTTATAACCAAGAAATAGAGCAATTGAGTATTTTTCAAGTCAAAAAAGACTGTAAAATCGCTTGTCATTTCATAAAAACCCGTAATATTGCATCGTTTTCAAGAAAATTATGTCTAACGATTAGACAAACAATCCTACTAAATAAATATGTTATACAAAAAGTCTTCAAAGACAATTTTGTATTTAACTTAAATGTATATCTAAAAAAATTATAATGGCATCGGAAAACCTAAACGAAACCGAACAAGTATCTGCTGAAGCAGTGCAACCTGTTGCAAAAGAAAAGAAAGCAAAACGCCCTCGTAAAATTGTATCAAAAGTTGCTGCAGAAAAAACAGAAGAAGAAGTAACCGTTGAAGAAAAAAAAACGGTTGAAACTAGCAACGAAGAAAAGGCGGAAACTCCAACTGCATCTACAGAAGTAGCAGATAATGAGACAGAACAACCAAAACAAGAAAAAAAGAATAACGACCAACAAAGGAACCAAAACCGTCAACAAGAACAAAAAGAACAACCTAAATATCATGAATTTGATGGTATTATAAATGGTTGTGGTGTTCTTGAAATAATGCAAGATGGTCATGGTTACTTAAAATCAAGTGACTACAACTACCTAAATTCGCCAGACGACATTTATGTTAGCCAGTCACAGATAAAACTGTTCGGTCTAAAAACTGGTGATACAGTGGAAGGACCTATCCGTCCGGCAAAAGAAGGAGAAAAATACTTTCCTTTGGTAAAAGTTGAAAAAATAAACGGACGCACTCCTGACGAAGTTCGCGACCGTGTACATTTCGACCACCTTACACCTTTATTTCCAGAAGAAAAATTTAACCTTACCGGTAATGGACACAACGATTTATCCACACGAATCGTTGACTTATTCACTCCTATCGGAAAAGGACAACGCGGACTTATTGTTGCACAACCAAAAACTGGTAAGACAACATTATTAAAAAGTATTGCAAACGCAATTGCCGACAATCATCCAGAAGTATATCTACTTATCCTTTTGATTGACGAACGTCCTGAAGAAGTAACAGATATGAAACGTAGTGTTCGTGCCGAAGTAATTTCATCAACATTCGACGAACCATCAGACAGACACGTAAAAATTGCAAACATCGTTTTGGAAAAAGCAAAACGTCTTGTTGAATGTGGACATGATGTTTGTATTCTTCTTGATTCAATCACACGTTTAGCTCGTGCATACAATATGGCCCAACCAGCATCAGGAAAAATCCTTTCTGGTGGTGTTGACGCCAACGCGCTTCATAAACCAAAACGTTTCTTCGGAGCTGCTCGTAATATAGAAAATGGTGGTTCACTTACTATCATTGCTACTGCATTAACAGAAACTGGATCAAAAATGGATGACGTTATCTTCGAAGAATTCAAAGGTACAGGAAATATGGAATTGCAACTTGACAGAAAGATTGCGAACAAACGTATTTACCCAGCTGTTGACGTTACACTTTCAAGCACCCGTCGCGACGACTTGCTTGTTGATAAACTACGACTTAATAAATGCTGGATTCTACGCAACTATCTATCAGACATGACATCGGTAGAAGCAATGGATTTCTTGAGCAAACAAATGCCATTAACAAAAGACAACGACGAATTCTTGTTGTCGATGGGAAAATAAAAATAAGTAACTATAGAAAAAAAGGGAGTTTGCGAACTCCCTTTTTTATTTATTACATGTTCCTAATTATAAGCACAAACGTTGTTTTTCAAAAAAACTATCCATTTATCGAAAAAAACAACAACTTTTTTCTAAATTTGCACGCATATAGAATATTAATTATAACAATTATACAAAATCATGGCAGATAAAAAATTTTTGACATGTGATGGTAACGCAGCAGCAGCGCACATAGCATATATGTTCACTGAAGTAGCAGCTATCTACCCTATCACTCCGTCGTCTCCTATGGCGGAAAATGTTGATGAATGGTCGGCTCAAGGTCGTAAAAACATGTTTGGTGAAACAGTACTTGTACAAGAAATGCAATCAGAAGGTGGTGCAGCTGGTACAGTTCATGGTTCATTGCAAGCAGGTGCTTTAACTACTACATTCACAGCATCTCAAGGTTTACTTTTGATGATTCCTAACATGTATAAAATTGCAGGTGAATTACTTCCTTGCGTTTTCCATGTTTCTGCACGTTCTCTTGCTTCTCACGCACTTTGTATCTTCGGTGACCACCAAGACGTTTTGGCTTGCCGCCAAACAGGTTTCGCAATGCTTGCTGAAGGATCTGTACAAGAAGTTATGGATTTGTCTGGTGTTGCTCACTTAGCAACAATCAAGAGTCGTGTTCCATTCTTGAACTTCTTCGATGGTTTCCGTACATCACACGAATATCAAAAAATCGAAGTTATCGACCAAGAAGATATCGTTCCTCTTGTTGACCAAGATGCATTAAAAGCTTTCCGTGAAAGAGCTCTTACTCCAGAACACCCAGAAATGCGTGGTATGGCAGAAAACAATGACGTTTTCTTCGCTCACAGAGAAGCTTGTAATCCATATTACGAGAAAGTTGCAGATATCGTAGCTGACTATATGGATAAGATTTCTGCTATCACAGGTAGAAAATATCGTCCATTCGATTACTATGGTGCTGCTGATGCTGAAAACATTATTATCGCAATGGGTTCTGCAACAGAATGTATCAAAGAAGTTGTTGACTACAAAATGAAGAATGGTGAAAAAGTTGGTCTTATCTCAGTTCACTTGTATCGTCCATTCTCACTTAAATACTTAAAAGAAGCTATTCCTGCTTCTGCTAAGAAAATTGCTGTTCTTGATAGAACAAAAGAACCAGGTGCAAACTCAGAACCACTTTATTTGGATGTTGTTGATGCATTGTCAGAACTTGGTATGCTTAAAGATCTTACGGTTGTTGGTGGTCGTTACGGACTTGGTTCAAACGATACTACTCCAGCTAACATCATTGCTATCTATGACAACTTGGTTCTTAACACACCAAAGAACCACTTCACAGTTGGTATCGTTGATGATGTAACATTCACATCTCTTCCAACAGGCGAAGAAGTTTCTGTTGCTCCAGAAGGTATGTTCCAAGCTAAATTCTTCGGTCTTGGTGCTGACGGTACTGTAGGTGCTAACAAAAACTCTGTAAAAATCATCGGTGAAACAACAGATAAATACTGTCAAGCTTATTTCGCATACGACTCTAAAAAATCTGGTGGTTTCACATGTTCTCACCTTCGTTTCGGTGACGCTCCTATCCGTTCTACATATTTGGTAACTACTCCAAACTTCGTAGCTTGTCACCAACAAGCATACTTAAATATGTATGACGTAACTCGTGGTTTGCAAAAAGGTGGAACATTCCTTTTGAATACAATCTGGGATGGTGAAGAACTTGCAAACAACATTCCTAACAAAGTAAAAGCTTACTTCGCTAAGAATGATATTAAAGTTTACTACATCAACGCAACTAAGATTGCTCAAGAAATTGGTCTTGGAAATAGAACAAATACTATCCTTCAATCTGCTTTCTTCCGTATTACTGCCGTAATTCCAGTAGATAAAGCTGTTGAAGAAATGAAACATTTTGCACTTAAATCTTATGGTAAGAAAGGTCAAGATGTTGTTGACAAGAACTACGCAGCAATCGATCGTGGTGGCGAATACAAACAACTTGCTATCGATCCAGCATGGGCATCTCTTGAAGCTCAACCAAAAGTTTACTCTGATGGTAACGATTTCATCAATAAAGTTGTTCGTCCAATCAATGCTCAAGATGGCGACTTATTACCAGTTTCTGCATTCAAAGGTATCGAAGATGGTACATGGGCTGCAGGTACAGCTAAATATGAAAAACGTGGTGTTGGAGCATTCGTTCCTGTATGGGATTCAGAAAAATGTATCCAATGTAACAAGTGTGCATACGTTTGCCCTCACGCATGTATCCGTCCATTCGTAATGACAGAAGAAGAAAAAGCAGGATTCAACGGTCAAACAATAGAAATGAAAGCTCCAGCTGCAATGAAGGGTATGTACTTCACAATGCAAGTTGGTGTTAAAGACTGTCTTGCTTGCGGTAACTGTGCTGATGTATGTCCTGGAAATCCAAAACTTGGCGGTTCAGCTCTTACAATGGTTCCTTACGATGACAATTCTGAAGCAGCAGCTAAAGAAGCAGCAAATTGGAACTATTGCGTTGAAAAAGTTACTTCTAAACAAGATCTTGTTGACGTAACAGCAAACGTTAAGAATTCACAATTCGCTCAACCATTATTCGAGTTCTCTGGAGCTTGTGCAGGTTGTGGTGAAACACCATATGTAAAATTAATTTCACAATTATTCGGTGATCGTGAAATCGTAGCTAACGCAACTGGTTGTTCTTCTATTTACTCAGGTTCAGTACCTTCTACTCCTTACACAACTAACGCTAAGGGTCAAGGTCCAGCTTGGGCAAACTCATTGTTCGAAGACTTCTGTGAATTCGGTCTTGGTATGCATGTAGCAAACAAGAAAATGCGTGCTCGTATCAAAACATTATTCGAAGGTGCTATTGCTGCAGCTGAAACTCCAGCAGAATTCAAAGCAGCAGCACAAGAATGGATTGACGGAATGGACGACGCAGCAGCATCTAAAGCAGCAGCTGAAAAATTAAAACCAATGATTGAAAAAGCTGCTTCAAGCGGATGTTCAACATGTGGTCAATTGAAAGAACTTAGCCACTACTTAGTAAAACGTTCACAATGGATTATCGGTGGTGACGGTGCTTCTTACGATATCGGTTACGGAGGTTTGGATCATGTAATCGCTTCTGGCGAAGATGTAAACATCTTGGTTATCGATACTGAAGTTTACTCTAACACTGGTGGTCAAGCATCAAAAGCTACTCCACTTGGTGCAATTGCAAAATTCGCAGCTTCAGGTAAGAGAGTTCGCAAGAAAGATATCGGTATGATTGCAACTACATACGGTTATGTATATGTAGCTCAAATCGCAATGGGTGCAGATCAAGCTCAATGTTTGAAAGCAATCCGCGAAGCAGAAGCATACCACGGACCATCTATCATTATCGCTTACGCTCCATGTATCAACCATGGTTTGAAGAAAGGTATGGGTAAATCTCAAGCTGAAGAAGCAGCTGCAGTTGCATGCGGTTACTGGCATCTATGGAGATTCAACCCAGAACTAGAAGCTGAAGGTAAGAATCCATTCACACTTGATAGCAAAGAACCAGCTTGGGAAGGATTCCAAGATTTCTTGAAGGGAGAAGTTCGTTACGCATCTGTAATGAAACAATACCCAACAGAAGCACAAGAATTGTTCGATGCTGCAGAAGATATGGCAAAGAAACGCTATGCTTCTTATGTAAGAATGAGCAAATTGGAATACTAATAAGTAAATCCAATTATAACAAGAAAACGGTGGTCCTAAAGGCCACCGTTTTTTGTTATAAAACACAAACGTATTCCTTTGTCTTTTGTAGAAAAAAAAGTATTTTTGTTTGACTAATTTTTTAAGATAGAAAATGAATATTTCGTGGAATTGGCTACAAGAATACATTCAATTAGACATTGATGTAGAAACTACAGCTAAAATATTGACAGACATCGGCTTGGAAGTCGAAGGTGTAGACAAATTTCAAACCATAAAAGGTGGATTGGAAGGTGTGGTTATAGGAAAAGTTCTTACTTGCGTTGACCATCCAAATTCCGACCATTTACATATTACAACTGTAGATGTTGGCGGTCCAGAAATACTTCCTATTGTATGCGGAGCACCTAATGTTGCTGCAGGTCAAACTGTAGTCGTTGCTACTGAAGGGACTAAACTATATGATGGAGATCAAGAATTTGTCATCAAAAAGTCAAAGATTCGTGGTGAAGTTTCTTGCGGTATGATTTGTGCCGAAGACGAAATCGGTGTAGGTAAAAGCCATGATGGAATTATGGTTTTACCCGATTCTTTACAAGCCGGAATGCCTGCCGCTGAATATTTCAATATAAAAGATGACTACACAATAGCAATTGGTTTAACACCAAACCGTATCGACGCAGCTTCTCATATTGGAGTCGCAAGAGATGTTGCTGCATACTTAAATGTTAACGGTTCGGCAAAACTAAATCTACCTTCTGTAGATGCTTTTCAATTATCTGAACAAAAATCCCCAATTTCTGTCGTTGTAGAAAGAGAAGATCTTTGTCCACGATATACTGGCGTCGTTGTATCCGGAGTCACAGTAAAAGACTCTCCTGAATGGTTACAAAACAAATTGAAAGCTGTAGGTCTTCGTCCTATAAATAATGTGGTTGATGTCACAAATTTCATTTTAATGGAAATGGCTCAACCATTACACGCATTTGATGTTGCAAAAATTGAAGGTTCTGAAATTCATGTAAAAACAGTTGCCGACAAAATTAAAATGCAAACATTGGATGGTGTTGAACGCGAACTTTCTGCCGACGACTTAGTTATATGTAACACAAATAAACCTATGTGTATAGCTGGAGTATTTGGTGGATTAGAATCGGGTGTTTCTGAAACGACTACATCTGTTTTTATTGAAAGCGCATACTTCAATCCTGTTTCAATTAGAAAAACAGCACGTCGCCACGGCCTAAATACAGATGCATCATTCCGTTACGAACGCGGCATTGATCCAAACAATGCTATTTATGCTTTAAAACGAGCTGCACTTTTAATACAAGAAGTTGCTGGCGGACAAATATGTGGACCTATTTTTGACTCACATCCAGAAAGTTTCCCTGCTTTCCCTGTAACCTTAAATATGGACAAAGCATATTCTTTAATGGGTAAAAACATTGGCGACGACACTTTAAAGAAAATTTTACAAGGACTTGAAATACAAATCGTTGCAGAACAAGGAAGAGAACTTTCACTACTTGTACCACCATATCGCGTAGATGTACAACGTGCTGAAGATGTCATTGAAGATATTCTTCGCATATATGGATACAACAATGTTGAATTCACTAACAACCTACATGCAGCAATTACTCATGCTGATGCTGTCAACCCAACAAAACTTCGTAACACTATTGCCGATATGTTGGTTGCCTGTGGTTGGTATGAAATAATGAACAACTCCTTGACAAACTCTGCATATTATTCAGATTTACAAAGCGATATAAAAAATCACCTTGTAAAAATCATGAATCCACTTAGTGCAGAGCTTGATTGTATGCGTAATACAATGTTATTTAGCGCATTGGAAGTCGTAAATCATAACATAAACCGCCAACAAAACGATTTATCGTTGTTTGAGTTTGGAAGCATTTATTTTACGAAAGCAGACGAAGGATGTGTTACTGAAAAATACGGAGAACAACAACAAATATCTCTTTGTATCACAGGTAAACAATCGCCACTTCATTGGGCAAGCAAACAAGAAGACACTAACATATTTGTACTAAAATCAGCAGTTGCAAAAGTTTTGTCTAAACTTGGTATGATGAACATACAATTTGCATCATATAAAGATGATATGCTTTCTGGTTTAGAATGTACAATTTTGAATCACAAAGTAGTTGCTCGCTTAGGATCCGTTTCTAAATCAATTCTAAAAAAATTCGATATAGACAAGCCTGTTTATTTTGCAGAAATCTATTGGAATGTTATTCTTGAAAACTATCGTCAAAAAGTACAATTCAAAGAATTGCCACAAGCACCAAGCGTACGACGAGACCTTGCTTTATTGATCGATTCTTCTATTAGTTTTGAGCAAATCAAAAAGATTGCATACAACACTGAAAAGAAACTATTAAAACAAGTAACTGCATTTGATGTTTATGAAGGTAAAGGTATTCCTGCAGGTAAAAAATCGTATGCGATAGCATTCTGGTTACAAGACGACCAAAAAACATTAACTGACACACAAATAGAATCAGTTATGAATCGTCTTATTGCAAACTATAAAAAAGAATTAGGAGCAGAATTGCGATAACAATACAACAACTGTATAAAGACAGAGGCGCTACCAATTGGTGACGCCTTTGTTTTTTATATACAACACTGAACAAACATCATATCATTTCCGAAAAAATTTTCATAATAAATTTCTTTTTACCACAATAAAAAAGTAATTTTACCTTTCTCAATTTATAGAAGATGAAACGCATTATTTGTTATATAGTAATTTCAGTAATCTCCCTCATTGGTTTTGCCCAAAAAGTGAATGAAATGCACTTTGAGCAAGTATCTATGGAAGATGGATTGTCACAAGTTGGTATAAATTCCATTATACAAGATTCTACAGGTTTTTTATGGTTTGCAACCCTTGATGGTTTGAACAGATACGATGGATATGATTTTAAAATATTCAAGCCATCGGCAAGCGATACAACTTCTATATCAAGTAACCGTATATTATGTTTATATCTTGATTCAGAAGGTAAAATCTGGGTTGGTACACTAGGAGGTGGACTAAACGTCTATAATCCTATAACAGAAACATTTACCCGATACATGCACAATCCTAAAGACGAAAATTCATTGAGTAATAACGATGTATATGACATTGTAGAAGACAATGATGGATTACTATGGATTGCCACATACGGCGGAGGTCTAAACTGTTTTGATAGAAAAACTAACAAATTCACAGCCTATAAACATAACCCTAGCAACTTAAATTCAATTGGTAGCAACCAAGTTCGCGTTGTTAACAAAGACCATTTGGGAAATATCTGGGTTGGCGTTAATGAAGGTGGCGGTCTGGATAAATTTGATAAAAGAACGGGAATATTCCAACATATCAACTTTATCGCCCATGACATTATGAGCATACAAAATGATAAATTTGGTAATCTATGGATAGGAACATACTATGGAGGTTTTGGAGTATTGAATCCAGAAACACACGAATACAAAGTGTATGAAAACAATCCGACCGATTCACTGACTTTATCTAACAATATAGTTTGGACATTCTATGAAGACACCATTTCAAACACAATGTATGTCGGTACACGCGGTGGCGGTCTTAATATGTTTGATCTGACAACAAGACAATTCCTTGGTTCCGAGAAAATGAATCAACATGAAAACTCATTGTCTTCAAATAATATCCTTTCCATTTTACGAGACAAATCTGGAATACTTTGGATTGGTTCGGAAACTGCAGGATTAAACAAATATAATACACATAGAAAACGATTCTCTACAAACCATCCAAGCATAGATTTCAAAAATGCGCCATTATCTTCGGATAATGTGATGTCAATCTTAGAGATACGAAATTTTTCACCTGAACACGACGGACATTTCTTAGTTGGAACACGTGGTGCAGGATTGTTATATTACGATAAAAACTTCAATGTCATTAAATCATTCCAAAGTAAAAAAGACGACAAGGAAAGTTTTAATATGATTACCTCTATAGTACAAGATCCACGAGGTTTCTTCTGGTTAGGTACTGATGGTAACGGACTATTCCGTTTTTCGTTAGAGAGAGGTATTCTTGATCATTATGTTTATGAAGAAAATGTACGCAATGTTTTACCAAACAGCGCGGTAACTGCGATGTGTCTTGATAACAAATTAAGACTTTGGATTGGAACTTACGGAGGAGGACTTTGTAAATTTGAGTGGGAAAATTGCAAATTTACCACATACGATGTAAACAAATCAAACTTTATGCGTAACGCTATTTGGTGCGTCATGCAAGATTCACAAGACATGATTTGGGCTGGAACAAACGGACGTGGAGTTATGTCCGTTAACCCGGAAACAAACGAAGTAGCCTTTTATGAACCTGATCGTAGTAATCCACATTCCCTTAATAGTGAAATTGTATATTCTTTACTTGAAAGTGGAAATGGAACATTTTGGGTTGGAACCGGCGGTGCAGGTATCTCAAAATTTAACAGAAGAGATAAAACCTTTGAATCATATACTCAAAAATCCCATGGGTTAACAAATGATATGGTTCTTGCTATACAAGAAGACCGACGTGGAAATCTATGGATTAGTACATGTTACGGTATTTCTAAATTTGCACCATTTGCAGAAACATTCACAAACTACAATCAATCTGATGGTTTACAAGGAAACTCATTTAACGAACGTGCATCGTTTAAATCTGCCAATGGATATTTGTTTTTCGGAGGTTCACAAGGGTTATCGTATTTCTACCCAGACAGCATTATCAACGACACCTATACAGGAAGAGTTGTTATCACAGATCTAAAAATATTCAACAAAATAGTTGAAATCGGCGAAGAAATCCAAGGAGATATTGTTCTAAATCAATCTATTACAACAACAAAAGAATTAGAGTTATCTTATAAATATAACTTTTCTATAGATTTTTCTATCTTGAATAATGTCGCACCATCGAAAGTGCAATATAAATATCGTTTAGTTGGATTTGATGAAGACTGGAACTACACTGATGCTAGTAAACGCTCTGCAACCTATACAAATCTTGCTGGTGGAGATTACATTTTTGAAGTAACTGCAACAAATAATGATGGCGTTTGGAGTGATGAAATAACCCAAATAAAAATAACTATCATTCCGCCATTTTGGAAAACAACTTGGTTCTACTCTATCCTATTCTTACTTTTAGGATTAGGAATTTACATCTACATAAAATATAGAGAGCATTTCTATAAAGAAGAAAATGCAAAACTAGAACGAATGGTAAAAGAACGAACCAACGAAATCGAGCAGCAAAAATCAAAATTAGAGTTGCAAAGTGATATGTTGGCACGAAATAATGAGGAATTATCTAAATCAAATAGATTGATTAAAGCCAGCATTAGCTACGCAAAACGTATCCAAGATGCTATACTTCCATCCATTTCCGTGCTTCACGACTATATTCCTTCCGCATTCATTTTATTCAAGCCACGCGATGTTGTGAGTGGAGACTTCTATTGGTTCCTAGAAAAAGAGAATAAAATGTATGTAGCCGTTGTGGACTGTACAGGTCATGGTGTTCCAGGAGCGTTCATGTCGATGATTGGAGCAACCCTTCTACAACAAATCACATATAAGAAATTACGTACTCCTGCAGAGATTTTGGACAAACTTAATCTAGGCGTACGAAGTGCATTAAATCAGAAAGAAAACGCTTCTCCAGATTCACAAGAAGACGGAATGGATATCACACTTTGTTTAATAGACAAAGATACTCGCACGATACAAATTGCAGCCGCTAACCATGTTGCTTACTGCGTACACGATGATCTTATAGAAACAATAGATGGTGATATGGCATCAGTTGGTGGTTCAATAACATCGGAAACATCCGGAGGATTCACAAATCATGAATTTACTTACACACATGGAACAAGATTATTTATGTTTTCTGACGGTTTCCAAGATCAATTTGGAGGTGAAAACAATAAGAAATTCTTGGGTGTTCATTTCAAAAAATTATTATTTGAATCAAGCAATCTTCCAATGGAACAACAATGTGAATTATTAGACAAAACATTCGAAGATTGGAAAGGTTCTCAAAAACAAATTGATGATGTACTTGTTTTAGGACTTGAACTTGACTAACAAAATACGATTCATATTAATAGCGACATACTTTGGGAGTATGTCGCTTCTTTCTTTTGCACAATCACAAGCACATAGTTATGTAAATACGCAAAAACAATGCAATCCTATAATTAAATTACCACCTATACCCGATTCACTTATATCATCAGAATATGAAGAAGGAGCATTTCAATTTGCTTATCCTTTTTATGTACATATTTCAAAAGATGACATCGAACCGATACGATACAAGGATTCACTTGTTTACAACGTTACGATAGAATCAACCGGTGCATATTCCATCAACTTAATTTTTGAAGATGTAAAAATTCCCGACGGAGCACAACTTTCCATACAATCCCTCAGCAGTTCAGATACAGAAATCATAAATAACAATGTAGCGAACAAGAGCGGAATTATTGCCACAACCCTTATCAAAGGAGACAAAGTGCTGGTACAATACACAGAGCCTAGCGAAATAGAAGAAACAGGTTCATGGACAATAACGCAAATTTCTCATGATTATACCAATATTCTAAAAGAAGGAAATCTATTAAAAGACGGAACAAACAACTGCCACAAAGACATTAATTGTACAACAGAATGGGAAACAGAAAAAAATTCCGTTTGTAAAATGGTTATCCAAGGTGTTACTCTTTGCACCGGAACACTCATTGCAAATACAGCAAAAAACAAAACTCCATACCTTATTACGGCAAATCACTGCGTTGCAAGTAATACAAAAGCATTACGCACTGTTTTTTATTTTGGATATGAGAATAACGAATGTGGAGGAACAAATATTCCAAAACCACAAACAATATCAGGAGCTTCACTCATAGCAACAGCTCCAGATGGAAAATTAGATTTTTCACTTTTAGAATTAAGTCAGATTCCTCCAGAATCGTATAATCCATATTATGCAGGTTGGAATATTTCCGAAACAATCGACAAAGGTGTTGTTTGCATACACCATCCCAAAGGAGATGTAAAAAAATATTCTAAAGACAATAATAAACCAACAACAGAAACTTTTCGGACAACAGCAAAAACATACGTAACCGATGGTCATTGGAAAATTTCAGAATGGGATGAAGGAACAACAGAAGGCGGATCATCTGGTGCTGTATTATTTGATAAAAATCATTACATTATAGGTACTCTCTCTGGCGGAGAAGCCGATTGCGAGCAGCCTATAAATGATTACTTCTCAAAATTTTCGAAAGCCTGGGATTACTATAATTCAAAAACAGCACAACTACAACCATGGCTTGATCCTATCAATACAAATGTAACAACCTGCAGCGGATACAATCCATATACAATTGACGAGAATGTTGTAACCAACATCCTTCCTGACGACACATTACAATTATTCAATTTTGGAGACAAAGCACAAGGATTATGGTCTGGAACAAACAATATTAGTTGGAACACATTTGCAGAAAAAATAAACACAGAAAAAACAATCTACGACATCGTATTTTGTGGCACCATTGACGAAAATGAAAATACTGAAGATTTAACATTTTATATATGGACAGGTAGAACTAGTCCAGAAACAGTTCTATTAGAAATCCCTTACAGCAAAACGACAAGACAAAACGAAACACAAATATATATACCGTTAGAAACACCTATAAAATGCGATGGACCTTGTTGGATTGGCTATAAGACTAAATCTCATATTTTTTCAAGTTATATGGCAAAATCAAATCGTATTGGGACAATGTATGTAAAGCACCAAAGAGGTTGGGTTAATACACAAACATTAGGATTACCTGCACATTTATCTGTACTTGCCCATGCGACAAATATGCCAGACACATTACATACACCAAATTTTACAGGAACGATTTTCGAAGAACAAATTGTGGACAAAACAACACCATATCCAACCGAAGAATTATTTGCGATTGACTCATTAGCACGAATAAAAAATACAACAATCTTTTTTAACAATTCAGAAAAAAACTTAGCTGGCCCTAACGAACAAAAAAGTATCTGTTTTGCAAATACAATAACGACAAAGAATCCAACATATATACGAAGTATGAAGCTTGCAGTATCAGAAATTCCAGCCAACGATATACAAACAAGTATAATTATTTGGGATGAAGATTTTAGTCAAGAACTTGCCAGAAAAACAATTTCTAACAGTATATTAAAAGAGAAACATTTCAATCAAATACACTTCGATTCTGTAATTGTATGCGATAAATCTTTTGCTTACGGTATTTGTTTTGATACAACACAATACGAAAAGAACCTATCGTTATTCATCTATTCAGACATAGAATCAAATATTGACGGGTATTTTTACAACAGTAATTCATGGAACAAATACGCAAACTACAATAGGCAATATAATATTGGATTACAACCAATTATATCAAAAACAAAATATCATTACAATCCAGATTCAACATCAATTCTGCAATATCCGATCAACAACACATCACATATTGAATTTAGTGAAAAAACATCTGCTACATTCTATCCGAGTATTTGTAAAGATGAAATACATATACAATTCAAGAATGTTTTCTACAATTCTGTTATGGTATATATTACCGATTTACAAGGAACAATTGTGCAACAAGGAATGTATACTATCCAATCGGGATTATTCACTATCCCGTTACATGGTCTATTACAAGGCACATATATTATACAAGTAAAAGCGAACAACAAACTGTATAAAGGGAAATTCCTTCACATCAAATAAAGAAAATCCCCTTCCTCATTTCAGTAAAAAAGACTTGAAAACAGTCTCTCTATTTTGTATATTGCATACGAGTTTTAATACGCACAAAAGTGAGGTGTTTTATGAAACAATTTTATTTTACAATATTTCTCCTTTTGTTTTCTACCCTATCGGTTTTTGCAGATGGAACAAAACAATTAATGCCCCCACAAGAAAACGGTACTCCTAAAGGAGTATGCTATATCTCAATAGGTCAAGCTCAATCTGTCTCTTTTGGTAGATATCATGGTTCTGAAAGTGCCAGCGAACAAGATCGCATCTATATACGAATTATTGATGCCATAAACGAAGAAATACATTTTGGCGTAGGAGATAAAATTTTTAAAGATCAGAGTAACACACTCTCTAATATATCATCCAATATTTCAACTTTAAATTACAGAATAATGAAACCTGACGGTACGGTTGCAAAAACCGGTAATTTAAAAGATGGTCCATTTATTTCTGGAACAACAGCTTATAATCAAGCTATTAATGGTCCCAAAACAGCAACAGATGGACATCCTATCAATAGTAATGGATATAAATCCATTTCATATAAACCAACTTCTGCTGCCGATACAGGGAATTATTGGATAGAATTTGATAATGGATACGCGATAAATTCGAATAGTTTAATTATTGATTTTCAGTACTTTGACATAACTGTCATAAATAATCAAACAAACCAACCTATTAACGGCCGAGTTTGGGCATACGAATGGGGACTTTCTCCTACAGGAGGAGATGGTGGTTTTCATAATGAGGTTTGGTCTACATTCTATACCCGTTCAAACGATAAATATACATCAAAAGTTTATTTTGCCGGAGCAAAGCCATATCGTTTCATACTTGGTTGCAACTCATTTGGCGCAACAGACGAATTTCCTACAGCAGAAGAAAATAGACAATCATATCCAAATCGAAATACCTTTAAACCAGAATATAGGATATTCCTAACAAGACCAAATGATGATGAATGGGGAGGTGCCGCAAACCCACCGAATGTCCCTGAACAATTAGCACTTGCTGGTGATGTTCTTTCGTGCGAAGACTTAATATTTGTTGTGCAATTATTAAATACAGAAGATGCTACCGTTGAATTATATATTGATGGAGAAGATAACGGAGAAGGAGTTGATAAAATTCTCGTAGAACGAATGGATGCGTCCAAAAGTAACAAAGGGTACCACTACCCTTGGAAAGACAATCCTCATATCACAAATGCTGGTACGCACTGGTATACACCATCCATAATAACTTCTACCTGTCCTCGTCTTTACAAACTATCACTTTTTGATCAAAGGTTCAAACTTAATAGCGACGAAACATATAATTATGGAGATACAATAAAAATTGAAGAAATTTCTCCAAATGATGTTAATTTTGGTGCATATACAGGATTAGGTACAGAAAACAACCCTATAATTTTAAATTCAAAAGCAGATTTAGAAGAACTACAAAAAGCAATTAAATATAAAAGAGATTTTCACTATATAATGGATGACTTTTATATTAATAGCAATAAAGAGAAAAAATCAATTATAAAAAACATTCCTGGGGGAAATAATGGATTTGAGAATGTTCACTTCTATTTAACCGCACCAAGCGGAACAATAATATTAGACGACACATGGGAACCAATTGGAACTTCAGAAAATCCATTCAAAGGTACATTACGATGTGGGAATTATGACCCAAACCCAACCATAGAAGGAGAAAAAACTTCAACAAAAGATCAAGATACTATAAGTTTAATTGGAGTAAAAGGATTATTTGCTTATTGCAAAGATGCCACGATTGAAAATATACATGTAAAAGGCGAGAATATACTTATTACCAACAGTAATATCAGCGAAAACTCCTTTGGAACAATATGTAATTATGCAGTAAACACAAAATTCTCGCATTGCACTAGTTTTACAAACTTACAGACTTCTACGAGCAATCAAGATGTTGAATATGTAGGAGGAATATTAGGATATGGCATAAAATGTACTTTGGATTCATGTTCAAACTATGGTAAAATTGAAACGAAATATACAGAAGCAACTGGCGGTATTGTAGGAGGAATAGAGAATTCAACAATTAATTTCTGTTATAATTTAAATTATATCAAAAACGACTTTGCATGTGGTGGAATTATAGGCTTAATAAATGGCACAACTAGTAGTAATATTACAAATTGTAGAAACGAAGGAGCTATAGAAGCAACAGATTACAGTTATGATGAAAATGACGAAGATGATGATTACGGTTCCGCAGGAGGTATTGTCGGTCGTACATACACAAACTTTACCATAGATGCTTGTTTAAATAACGGTCCTGTAACCGGCTATCATTGCGGTAGTATTATTGGAGATGAAGATTCGGAGGTCACAGGTAGTATTTCTCATTGCTATAATACCTCTAATACTATTACATTTTCCCCACGATGCAACGAAGTAAGCTACTCTATAAACGACATAGATGGCATAATTTCATATGTAACAACCAATGGCTGCACTTCAACACAAGACACTCCCGATCTCGAACAGATGGGTACCACTTCCAAAAACACATACTACTTTGATAAAGATTTTGATAATAATATTGTTTTAGTAAATACTTATTGTTGCGGGAAAATGTGGAGAACCGAAACAGCTGGACATCTTTTTAACGATGACAAATCTTACTATATGGCTTGGGATGGAAAAGACGATGACGGCAATTGCATTACGGGGAAAATAGATGTTAGTTATCATAAAAATTCCGGAGTTACTCACTTCCCTTTCTATGATCCTGAAAACATACAATTAGGTAATGGACTACAAGGTATGGTTGTATATAGAATTTCACCTATCAAAAAGAATGAAACAACAATACCTTTACCTCTTAATTATTACCAAACTCAAAATCCCTCAGACGAACAAGGGTACGAATTAAACTTATTTTGGGACGATAGAAAAATATCATATAACACAGAATGTACCTTTGAAAAGAAAACTATAAAAGGAACAGAATACAAATATGGAAAGAACACTAGAGAAGAAATTACTGAAACCAAAGAATATTGTACAAATGTTACTGGATGTAAAAGCAAATTGGAAGACTATGTCAAAACATTTTATGCTTGCACAAATCCTGTATCTGGTAAATTCATAGAAAAAGAAGATGAAACATTTGAACCTGCAGCAAATTGGCAAGGTACAGGTATTTCATTTGAAACAACAACGACCACAGAGGTTATAAAAACAGACTCTAATGGAAAGCCGATTCTTGATAAACGAGGACGCTATCAATATGAAAAAAAGACAGAAAGACTTACCTATTATGAGGCTTACACTGGAGAATGTGCAGACAACTGTTTACGAACAACCACAAAAACATACTCTTATTGCGCAAATAAAGGTTTTTGGTATAGTACAGGTGGCGAATGTATACAAAAACAAATTATTACCCAAGCAAAAGAAGTTAGTTGTCAAGGTATAACAAATGTTGAAGAAGGTGGATATTTAGGTTCTGTTGCAGGAGGTCATATTTTCCCATACGAAAATATAAGATATGACAACAATGGCTTTGGAAATAGCAATACTATGAACACATGGTGGAATGGTGTTGAGACAGTAGGTAAAAGCACACTGATTTTAAAAGAAGACGAGCCAGCCATCCTTATGCCTATTGTTATCAGTAAATGGATAGCAACCAATCGTGAAAAATCGGTTTTATTAGAATGGACAACTTCTTCTGAAGAGAACAATGATTTCTTTAGCATTGAACGATCATATGATGGAATCCACTGGACAAATTTAGGTAAGGTATATGGTGCTGGAACTACTAGCATCACACATGAATATTCGTTTGTTGATTATGAACCTTTAGATGGAATTTCATATTATAGAATAAGACAAACTGATTTTAATGGAGAATACTCTTACTCTAGCATAAAATGTATTAATAGAATCACAGAGAAAAAGAATGCTTTCAAAGCATACACAAAGAAAAGTTCGAACGAATTTATAGTTGAAGGAAAAGAAATTGCTGCTTGTAGCATTGAACTTTATGATACTATGGGCAGAAAAATCACAAACATTTCCTACACTACTATAGATATTGATAAAGTTGTAATTTCTGTTGAAAAGCTTAACGCTGGTACATATATCATAAAAGCATGTAATCAAGCAAAAACTATTGCTAAGAATTGGTAAAATTAGAATTGTACATAAACAAAAAAACTCCAATCATAATGATTGGAGTTTTTTGTTTATAGGCACTAAATAGAATTGTGCGTTTTCGTTTGTGC
>JAZLFM010000030.1:0-11098 GCA_045615765.1 Bacteroidales bacterium | reverse complement strand
CCAAAGAACCCCGCCGACCACCTGCTTCGCTACATTTTTGCTGCGCTCCGCTAAAGGAGCTGAAGCGCCGGGTGTTAGATTTCTATATGATATTGCCGGAGGCGCCAACTCCTTTTTAACGCTTTGCTACGCAAAAATGCTTAACGCGCGCAGCTGAGTCGGAAAAAATCCATGACTATATGTTTGTTCTTTGTTCTATGAAAAAATTTAAAATCGACTTCACGAATGAGCGTTAAAAAAAATGACGGAATGAAGCGGCCAAAAATGTTGTTTTTGCGGCGGAGCATTGTGCGTGGGCGCAAATCCCAAGATTTTTAGCGGAATGCAGTCATTTTTTAGCGAAGGCGTGGGTCGATGGCGTTCTTTTGGTTACTTTTCTTTCGCTATAGAAAGAAAAGTAACAGAAACCTTAGAATAGAAATAACGCTGATACAAAAAAAAGAGCCGTTCGTTTGAACGGCTCTTACTTATTAATCAAACAAATAATTATTTCTTTTTAGTTTTAGTCGCTTGAGTCTTTGTAGTTGTTGAAGACTTTTGTGTTTTTGTTGCCTGACTGCTTGTTGAAGATGTAGTAGCCGACGACTGCTTTGGCGTAGATTTCTTTACCGCCTGTTTTTGTTTTGGATAACAAATGCTACAAATGTTTTTACCTTTCGCCTTTGCTTCGCTTAGCGTAACTTGTTGTGCTCCACAATTCTTAATTTGAGGACAAGTGTTTGTTTTATGGTAAGACATATTTTTAACACATATCCAAACCATTTCCTCGCAAGGATAATCTGTTGTAAAAGCAAACAACAAAATTGCTGAAAGAGAAAGTAATAATTTTTTCATATTTACAGTATAAAAAGTAGAGACGATAAGAATATCGCCTCTACAAGATTATATTACCATTTTGTATTTCTCATATCACCAGAATTCAAGAATTCCAAGTGCATAGCAAATGCTTTGTCAAGTTTTTGCATAGTATGAGAAGGTTTTGTAGATAATTTCAAGTAATCCCACAACAATTCTCTATAGTCAGGATGAGCAACTTTTTCAATAATTTCTTTTGCCTTATCCATTGGAGATTTCGCACGCAAGTCGGCAACACCGTATTCCGATACGATAATCTTTAGAGAATGTTCTGAATGATCTTGGTGAGTTACCATAGGAACAATAGAACTAACCATACCACCTTTTGCAGTAGATGGAGTCGTACAGATTGATAAGTATGCATTACGCAAGAAATCACCAGAACCACCAATACCGTTCATCATCTTTGTACCATAGAAATGGCTAGAGTTCATATTACCAAAAATATCGCATTCAATTGCAGTATTGATAGCAATAAGTCCTATTCGGCGAACGATTTCAGGATGGTTAGAAATTTCTTGAGGACGAAGTACCATGTGTTTATGGAAGAAATCCAAGTCATTCATAACCTTATCCATAGCTGTTTTGCTACAAGTTAATGAACTACCACTGGCAAATTTAATGTTACCATCTTTTACCAAATCGATAACAGAATCTTGAATTACTTCGGTGTACATTTCAAAAGCAGGAATATCTTCACTTTCACCTATACCATGAAGTACTGCATTTGCAATATTTCCTACACCTGACTGTATAGGCAAGAATGTTTTAGGAATTCTTCCTACTTTGATTTCGTTTGCCAAGAAATTAGCAACATTTTCACCAATCTTAATTGTAGTTTCATCCAACTCAGTGAAAGCCTTAATTTCATCGTCGAAGAATGTTTCGATAACACCAACAATTTTCTTTGGATCAACTTTTAAAATTGGATCACCAATACGGTCACTTGGTTTATAAAGAGGAATTTCCTTACGATAAGGAGGATCAAGAGGAACATAAATATCGTGCATACCACGCATTTCCTTTGGACGGTTAGCATTATGTTCCAAAATGATTATATCAGCCAACTGAGCGAAAGTTGGAACATTACCAACTGCTGTAGTCAACACCAAATTACCTTGTTCATCATAGTCGCAAACCTCTATGACAGCAACATTTATTTTACCAAAATAGCCATAACGGATATCTTGTGCCAATTGTGACAAATGGTAGTCGCAATAGCGCATGCGTTGCTCATTCAAAGCAGCACGAGAATCCTTATTTGTTTGATATGGAGAACGAAGATTAATCGCATCTGCTCGAGAAAGAACACCATCAAGTGATTCACCCGTAGATGCTCCGGTAAATAAATTGATTTTAAACTCTCTTCCTGCGGCATGTTCAGCCTCAGCTTTTTTTGCAATAGCAGTACCAATTGCTTTCGGGCAACCTACTGCTGTAAATCCACTTACACCAAGACTATAACCATTCTTGATGTATGATGCAGCCTCATCGGCAGTAATTACTGGAATACTCATTTTTATATTATTTTCTTACGCAAAGGTATTTTTTTTGAATTGATATACAACATGATAGAGGATTTTTTCTTGCTATGAATGTATACAACCCGAAAATTTATTCTTCTTACATAGAAATAAAAACAAAAGGCAGAGTAAAACCCTGCCCTAATTCCCACTTTTGATTTCCACTTTCAAGTAGAATATGTACCTCAATAACATAAATAAAAAGCGTGGGAATCAAAGTTTAACACTCGTTCCACGCATAAACCACCTCGCCTGGTTTCAAAGTAAAACGAGCAACTCCGAAGCCCACGCGTTCAGTAGAGGTCGAAACCTCGAAATACCAAAACACGCAGACATCCACCGTTGCTTCGCTCCCGACTTTGAAATAAAAATTTGCGAGGTTTTTATGCGTCAAGAACAAAACGTTAGATAAACGCCATTACTATGTTACCTATATTTCTATAGGTTAAGCAAAGATAACAAATTCAAGTAATTTCTAAACAACCTGCAAAGAACATTTGCTAGGTGGTTCTCGAACAAGATTTTTACAGTTCAGGAAAAAAATTTTGACTATTTTTAGAAACATCCATAAACAAATCATACAAAATATAAGGAAAATCTCACTTTTTACACATTTTATCGAAATCCATGAATTTACGAATTTTTGTAATTCGCATTTTTTATAGATATTTGTCCAACTACCTCAATTAACTTAAATAAAAAATTAACTAAAAACTACAAAATGAAACATGAACATGATTTCTTTGCCAAAGAGCTACAAGGCCTACGCAATGAAATAAGGGAATGGCAAGACTTGCTCATTCAGCATTTGATTTCCACAGAACGATTAAGTGACAAATGGCTATCTCTTAGCGACTTAATTGAGTACCTACCGGACAAAACATCACGAGCAACAGTGTATGGTTGGGTTTCGCAAGGCGTTATTCCATATCACAAATATGGGAAAAAACTAACGTTTCTTAAGTCGGAAATAGATAATTGGCTATTATACGGTAACAGCTCTAATGATAAAATCGAAGAAAAAAGAATTGAGTTATTCCGATAATACCAACCTTATTTTTTCAGAAACAAATTATTAGTGGAGATGTGGTCATACTACATCTCTACTTTAATGGTGAAGTGATTCTGTATTCTTTACCGGCTTTGTAATACACGGAATATTTTAGAGTACCATTTTCCTCATAATAATTCCATGTCTTTACAGGAGTGCCTTGTTTCCAATATTCATCGTGTTCTACTTGACCATTTTTGTAGTAGTACACATGCTTACCTTGTGGCTTGTCGGAAAAATACTCTCCTTTAAATGCTTTATTTCCATTTTTGTAGGTACTTTTCCAGACACCTGTTCTTTCCCCATACACATACTCTCCCTGAGTAATAAGATCTCCTGTTTTATCTATCCAATGGCCATGACGCAGGTCATTCTTATACATACCTTCTAGAATTTTTTCTTCCTCGTCATCATACTCCACACTTAATCCTTCACGCTTACCTTGACTATATTCTTCTCGTTTTTGAATATCTCCCGCGGCATTATAAAATTCCCAAACACCGCTATATAAGCCTTGAGAGAAATATCCAACTTGTTTTAGTGTTTCATCAGGATAATAGAATTTCCACATCCCTATTTGCTTACCAAGCGAATATTCTCCTTCAGAAACTTTCTTACCTGACGGTCCATAATAAATCCATTTCCCCTCTTTTCCCCCATTTTCCAAAGTAATACCTTTCGCCAACAAAGTTCCTGTGGTGTCATATAATTCACCTGCGACAATGTTTCCCTGTCTATCATACTGACGATGAATGCCTATCGGAGTCTTTCCGCGATAAGCACCTTTGGTACGGACTTTAGAATCAGAATAGTATGTTTTCTTTTCGGTTGGTTCTGCAAAATCATCCATATTTGAACTTGAAGACAACAAAGTATCCTCATCATATACGGCTGTTTTCAGCAACTGTCCATGCTTATTAAACGTACGCGCTTGTCCGCTTAATTTTCCATGAGAATAAGAAGCCTCCGAACGAATAGTTCCATTAGGATAAAACGAGATATGCAGACCTGTTTTGGCACCTTGGGAATCGGTACGATTGATTGCTAAATTCGAAACATTTACATTCTTTTCATAAACCGAAACAGTAACTATTGTAGTATCGTCATATTCATATCCAGTTCCTTCACGAAGATTGTCTTTGTATGGAATCATTTTTGTTTTCTTACCATCCGATGAAAAAAATATTTCTTCACCTTGTTTTTGGTCATTTACAAATAAAACCATAGCCGACAAATATGTAATTGAGTCAGTATGAGTATATTCCTTCGAAAAGCCATTCTTTTTATTCTCAAAATAAGATATTTCTTTCTCCAAATACCCATCTGAATCATAAAAAGACCATATACTATCGAGCATAAAATCTGTACGTTTCCCTATAGTTTTTAGGTTTCCATTTTCATAAAATGTTTTCCATAAACCATCAGGTTTTCCATCGACGATGTAACCTTCTGACGAAACTACACCATTCGGATAAAAGAATTGCTTAAATTCCTGAGAAACAACATACTGCGAAGTATGTAAAAAAAGAATACACAATATACTACGCAGTATTTTCATACTGTTACTTTGACAATTCTAACATTGTATCAAGTGACTTCACCGCATTAATGCGTATTGATTCCTCAACAAAGATTTCATTAGTCTCATTTAGAAGACAATTATACACATCCTCCAGGCGGGTTTTCTTCATATCGTGACAATTTAATGTTGGACTACCAACATAAAACTGTTTGTCAGGATTCTTTGTCTGCATTGCATGCAACACACCTTTTTCCGTACAAACAATAAATTCTTTCGCTTCAGATGTGCTAACAAACGTAAGAAGTTGAGCTGTTGAGCCAACATAATCCGACATTTCCAAAACATCCAACTGACATTCCGGATGAGCAATAATTAACGCATTAGGATGCAATTGTTTTTGCTCTAATACTTTGTTAATGTCCAAATAATGATGAATCGGGCAACAACCATCCCACACTTCAAATTGTTTGTTCAAAATCTTCATTGCATATTTTCCAAGATTCTGGTCTGGAGTATAGAGGATTTTATCACCGTTTTCGAGATAATGGTTGATTATCTTCAAACCATTCGTCGATGTACAAATACAATCACTTAAAGCTTTTATTTCTGCTGTTGTATTTACATAAGTAACAATCTTTGTGTCTGGATGTTCTGATTTATATTTTTGTAAATCTGTAGCATTGATAGTATTTGCCATTGCACAGCCAGCATTCATTACTGGAAGTAAAACTTTCTTTTGTGGAGAAAGAATTTTTGCTGTTTCTGCCATAAAATGCACGCCACAAAAAACAATAATATCTGCATCGGTATTTTTTGCCGTTTGACTCAAATTCAAACTATCACCCAAGTAGTCAGCAATATCTTGAATATCATCTTCTTGGTAATAATGTGCCAAGATAACGGCATTTTTTTCTTTCTTGAGACGAAGTATTTCGTTTTTGTAGTCTATCATATTTTTATTGATTTATATAAAGGGGCAGGTTTTAAACCTGCCCTACAATTACTTGTGCAATAATACATAAAATAATGTCACAATATTATTTTACTAGTACCGCAAATGATTCATTACCAACTTTCACGAAATATATGCCATCTAAACGAACATCATATTGCATCATATTTAACGTATTATTTGTTTGCGTTTGCGTAATCGAACGACCGTTGTTGTCGTAAATCGTGATGTCGTTGCCTTCGGCATTCTTTACATAGATTGAATGGTCGATTGCGAAAACAAACATCTGATTTTCTACATTTTTAACGCCTGTTATTTCATCATTTTCTACTTCTGCAATATTTGAAATAGCCATTACAAATGGTCCTGATTCTGATTTCATAAATTGAGTTTTTGGATTAATTACCGTAGGTAATACAATTCCAACATAATAACCAGTCGTGCGTTTTACTGGCTCCAAATCCGTTATTGCCGTTACATTCGATGGCAATGTCGCTATTGTATCAAGCATAGACATTGTGCCCACCTTGTATTCACGATATATTACAAACGAAGAGAAGTCAAAACCTTCGTATTCGTCCCATTCCAAATTGTAAGTATTGTTCATACCCATATTCTTTCTCAAGTGAATGGTCTTGTGATGCGCGCTCATCTCTGTTTCTGTACCACACACGTCCGTTGCCGTCATCTTATATCTCCACGCACGGATATTTGGATCTGCATCCAGATCTTCGTATACGCTCAACTCCGAATACGGAACCCTGTCAACCATTTCATAGATGTCCTTGCCTTCCGTTTCACGGTAGATAGTGTAGTAATCTATCAAATCCGTGTTCTCCTTCAACCACACTACCAAGTTCTTACCAGACTCCTGACTCACAGTTACCAACGAAATCTCTGGTTGTTTCAAGGCAATGCTTGGCACTGTAACATCTATCGTATCCTTACAATTATTTTCATCTGTAACGACTAAAGTATAGTCACCTGCTGGCACATTCAATAAATTCTTTGTGGCACGACCATTATTCCACTTATAGATTAGATTATCGGAACCACTTATGATTACCGCACCATTACTCTCGTTGCAAGCTGTTTCAATTACATCAGAAATTTTCACCACAGGGGCATCCGGTTCCGACAATACTACCGATGTTTCCGCCTTACAGCCAGTTTCGTTGTTCACTACAACCAAGTTGTATTCTCCACTGGCAACATTTACAAGGCTACGAGTTGTTGTGTCATTATTCCAGATGTACGTGAAACTTGTTCCGCCACTGATGCTTGTAATAATTGAACCATCTGAATTCCCACAAGTTGGATTTGTAATAATTGTATTAATCTCTATTTCTTGTGGTTGCAACACATTGTACATTTTTTGGTACATACATCCTTCTGCATCTTCAATTGATACAATATAATTACCAGCTTTTATAGAATATAAGGTATCATTGAATTCTTCAAGACCTATCCATTGCAATGAATAAGGTTCTGATGCATTAACTATACATAATGCTATTTTCCCATCATTTTCTCCATAACAACTGACATTCGTAATCGTTTCCGATACTAAAATATTACAAGCAAATTCTACAGTTGCTTTTGCTTGTAAGGATTTTTTTTCTCCATTTGCAAGTGTTGCAGTCACAGTAATCTCACTTTCACCCTCATATTCATAAACTGTAAGAAATAGTTTTTGTTCACTAACTGCTACGCTAACAATGTTTGGAGTTGAAGAAGTTGCCGTAAAAATCATATCTCCATCTTCACTAGATTGAAATAACTCAGACAAATCTATTGGATCAACTTTCCGAGATGTTTTTAATATAGGAAAGACTAATTTTCCTACTGCAAGAACTTTTTCTTTCTCCCTAAAGTTTGCAGTTACCATTGTGTCTTTTGTTACAACCAATTGAATCTTACTATCGGTCGATCCATTACCCCAATTTACAAACTCATAACCTTCATTCGCGACAGCTTTTAATGATACAATTGATTTATATTCAAAAATTCCAGTTCCCTCAACCACACCATTTCCAGCAATAACAGAAACTTCGTATTTATTAATAACCCATCTCGCCCAAAACTGTTTGTCGCCCAAACTACCTGCTTCAATTTCTGTTACTGGCAAACCATCAAAATAAGAGTTACTATACCAACCTTTAAAGGTATATCCTTCTAGTCTTAGATTTTTTGGAAGGGAAATTTCCATCCCATACGAATATTCTGTAACTTTTTCATCCAATATACTTCCACCACTTGTATAAAAAGTTATCGCATACTTTTTAGCTACCCACTTGGCATAAAAAATCCGATTCCCAACATCATCCATTGCAATAGAGTACACTCGTTCTCCAGAACAATCTTCTTCCTCATACCAACCCGCAAAATCATAACCAGCCTTAGTGACATCTACAGGCAATGTTGCACCATAACCATAGGAATAAGATATAACATTCCCGCTATTGATAAAACCATCATTAGTGATTAGATCTACTGTATAAGTATTCACAATCCACTGAGCATAAAATGTCCTTGAACCTACTGACGAAACTGGTATCTCTGTATATTTAGAACTTGTATAGCTTGAATTATCATACCAACCATTAAAACTACATCCTTTTTTCGTAACATTAGTTGGCAACAATGCCGTTTCTCCCTCTACATAATATGTTATAATGCTATCGGTTGTACCACCTTCATTAAAATTAAAAAAAACAGGACTACAAGGTAAAATTACCCCTAATTCTGCACTTTCTTCCCCAAAAATCTTTAGATATGGGTAATACATATATTTCTTTAAATCCTTTACCTCAAAAGGCATAATTGCCCAATCAGATGAGAATAAATCGTTTAATATCATTTCATTACAGAGTTCTTTCGTTTTCCTTCCTTCTACATAACCCAATAAATCAATATTATTACTCCCTTTCACCGTACATTTTTCAGAGTCATAATAACAATGTTCAACAATTCCTTCTCCTGCAATAGCACCTAAATTAGCAACACCTGTAACTTCACCTACATTTATACAAAACCGAACAGGATTACCAGTAGCCCAACCAACAATTCCTCCATTATGATAACCCGTAGACTTAATCATTCCCATATTATAACAAGACTCTATTCGCATAGAACCAGCCCCACAAATTCCACCATCACATCCTCTACCTGAATCAATAGTACCTTTATTACTACAGTTTTTCACTAATGTATAAATAGATTCACCATATCCACAAATTCCTGCAGACCAACCTGATAGTGCAGATACCAAACCTTCATTGTAACAACCTATAATTTCCCCTGCTTCTATTCGTCCACAAATTCCTCCAACATTTTGAGAACCTTTCACTGTAGCATAATTCTTACAATTTCTAATAATACCCATTGTTGCACCACAAATACCACCAACATTATACCTACCCTGAATTATACCTTGTTTTAAAACAACATTCATTACTAAGCCTGTTGTTGCTATTGATTTAAATACACCGACAGAATCTACGTTTGGAAAATCTATACTAAATCCAGAAATACACTTATTATTACCACTAAATTTACCACTAAAATCTTGTATTGGTTCCCAAGCACCAATATCGTTTATATTTTGCATTACAACATAATTAGCAGAAGTATTTTCCTTAATTCTATTTAATTCAGATAATGTGTATATTGGAATATATGTTTCCCAATCAGGCTGATCATTGCCAAAATTATACATCATTTTTTTTGCAATAGGATGTTCTTGCATCCATATTAAGCGAGGATATCGACCATTTATAGTATATCCAAACACATTATCATCGGAAATTATATTTGACTCTATCAATGAGTTGCCTTTCACCCAAATTAATTCATCTAGATTCATTAAAAAGCCACTACATAGATTTTCCGTAGAAATCCCTACACCATGATCATCGTATAATGAATAGATATTACTATCATAATAATTATTCTCTATTGTTTGAGAAGCGTCTAAACTACTCCAAGAAAGAGGTGCAACTATTGATTGTGCATATACAAAACCAACATTAATACAGGATAACATAGAACAATTATCGGATAGCTCACCTATGCCACAGATCACACGCTCCCCTAAAATCGTACCTGAATTAATATTATTTTTTAATACAACATTAGATTCACTACGACCTATAATTCCAGCAGCATGTTCACTTGTACTAATATCTCCCGTATTACAACATTCCTCTATTAAGATGTCACCACTACGACCTACAATGCCTCCTGAGATAAAATTGTTGTCTATTTTCCCCGAATTGAGGCATCTTTTTACAGAAACAGTAACACTTTCTATCAATCCCAAAATACCTCCTGCATAAGAAACAGATTGTATGGCACCCTTATTCCTGCTATCCTCAATTAACACATGGTATGTTTCTCCATTATAAGCACTAACAGAACCTAATAAGCCACCAACATATTCTCCATAAACATCACCATAATTAACACATTGACTAATCATTAAATTTGTATTGCGAGCATAGCCAGACAAACCACCAACATATTTTGTAGCAGAAATTGTTGCATAATTTACACATCTGTTTATTGAGGTTGTATTCGAAAGATTTTCCGAGAACGACTCTAATACACCAACAAATCCTCCAACATTCATATTACCTTGTATTCGACCAGTTATGAAACTATCTTCTATTGTGCTTCCTGTAGCAACACCAGCAAATCCTCCAACATAAGTACCCCCAGAAACAAAACAATCCAATAAAGTGAGATCTTTTACTATTGCATTTAATAACTTTGAGAAAAAACCGTAACTATCGGATGTATTATTCATATATATTCCAGAAATAGAATGACCATTCCCATCAAACACACCACTAAATTGAGAAATAGAGATCCATTCCTGCAATCCGACAGATTCATAATCACTTCTCAAGTCTCCATTAGTATCCAAAACTCGTTCATTTAAGACAATATCTGCAAGCAATACAACATTTGCAGAACGCATAGTTTCACTATTATCAACTAAATCACGAAAAGTCTCTAAATCAGTCGAATTTTCTATTACATAATAACCATCATATACTGATGACAACCCATAGTCTTCAAAATTGCCATTAATTTTAACAAACGTTGCAAAAGACTTACTTATACTAGCTAACAAAAAAATTAGCATTAGTAAAAACAAACGAATTTTCATAAGGCATTTTATATAAAGGGGC
>JAZLFM010000029.1:0-2857 GCA_045615765.1 Bacteroidales bacterium | reverse complement strand
TGGGTCGATGAAAGAAACATAAGACTTGGGTGGCTATAGCTCCGGGGTTCCACCTCTTCCCATACCGAACAGAGAAGTTAAGACCGGAAGCGCCGATGGTACTGGGCCAAAACCGGGAGAGTAGGTGCCGCCTCTTTTTTTACAAAACGTCTATCATGAACATGGTAGGCGTTTTTTTTATATATCCCCGCCCCGTGCGCCGGAATTTCCGGAATATGGATTTTGCCAGTAATGGAACAATATGGTAAAACGCGATTAATCGTTTCTTTGCAAGTTAATTAGATCTTTGGACTGAATATCTTTATTATTATCAAACTTATACATTCATTGAATAAATTGTCAATTTTCAATTATCAATTGTCAATAATAATTACCTTTGCAGTAGCAATTAACGAATTTAACAATGGGAAAAACATTATTTGAAAAGATTTGGGAAGCACATGTTGTGCAAGTTGTTCCTGATGGTCCTACTCAATTGTATATCGACCGTCTATATGCACACGAGGTAACTTCTCCACAAGCATTTGATACTCTTCGTGATAAAGGAATTAAGGTATTCCGTCCAGATCATGTTGTAGCTATGCCTGACCATAACACTCCTTCTGATCAACAAGAGGTTATAAACGATCCTGTCGGATGTAAACAAGTAGAAACATTGGCAAAAAACTGTGCGGAATTTGGTATCAAGCACTTTGCAATGGGAACTAAAGACAATGGAATTATCCATGTTGTAGGTCCTGAAAAGGCGTTGTCTCTACCTGGTATGACTATCGTTTGTGGTGACTCTCACACATCTACTCACGGTGCTGTAGGTGCTCTTGCAATGGGTATTGGTACAAGTGAAGTAGCTGAAGTTTTAGCTAGTCAATGTATTTTACAAGGCAAGCCTAAAGCAATGAGAATTAACATTGAAGGTGAGCTTCAAAAAGGTGTTACTGCTAAGGATATTGCTTTATATATCATGGCCCAAATGACAACTTCTGGTGCTACTGGTTATGTTGTTGAATATGCAGGTTCAACTATCCGTAATCTTTCAATGGAAGGTCGTTTGACTTTGTCTAACCTTTCTATTGAAATGGGTTCTCGTGCTGGTATTATTGCACCAGATGAAACTACTTTCAACTACTTGAAAGGTCGTGAATATGCTCCCAAAGGTGCAGATTGGGATAAGGCTGTTGCATATTGGAAGACTTTAAAAACAGACGCTGACGCTGTATTTGATAAAGAAGTAACATATCGTGCAGAAGACATTAAGCCTCGTATTACATTTGGTACAAATCCAGGTGCTGGTATAGCAATTGATGAAACTATACCTACTTATGATGGTTTGTCTGAAGCAGAAAAGACTCAATTAAAGGCACAGTTAGATTATATGCAATTTGAGCCAGGACAAAAATTGGAAGGTACTCCAGTTGACTATTGCTTCTTGGGTGCATGTACTAATGGTCGTATAGAAGATTTCCGTGCTTTTGCATCTGTTGTAAAAGGCAAGAAAAAAGCAACAAATGTTGTTGCATGGTTAGTTCCTGGTTCTTGGTTGGTTCGTCAACAAATTATAGATGAAGGTATAGATAAGATTCTTGAAGAAGCAGGTTTTGAACTACGTTTACCTTCTTGTTCAGCTTGCTTGGCAATGAACCCAGATAAAGTTCCAGCGGGAAAACTTTCAATTTCTACATCAAATCGTAACTTCGTAGGACGTCAAGGTCCAGGAGCAAGAACAGTTTTGGCTTCTCCTCTTGTAGTCGCTGCAAGTGCAATAACTGGTGTAATTACTGACCCTCGTAAAATTTAAGACTATGGCAAAAGAAAAATTCGATATAATTCAGTCAACTTGTATTCCAATTGCAATTGACAACAATAATACAGATAATATTATTCCTGCTCGTTACCTTGCATTTACAACCCGTGATCCAAAATTCTACGGTGATGCTTTTATGCACGATCTTCGTTATAATGCAAACAATGAGCCTATTGCCGACTTTGTTATGAATAAACCTGAATATTCAGAAGTTCCTAGCAAAGGTGTACACGAAATTATCATTGGTGGTAAAAACTGGGGTTCTGGATCTAGTCGTGAACATGCAGCTTGGGCTATCGCTGGATACGGTGTTCGTGTTGTAATATCTTCAAGTTTTGCAGATATTCACAGAAATAACTTATTGAATTGTTTTGTGTTGCCGGTAATTGTTAGCGAGGCATTCCAACAAGAACTTTTCGATACTGTGTTTGCTAATCCAAAAGCAGAGGTAAAGGTTGATTTGCCAAACCAAACAGTTACGAACGTAACAACTGGTAAGAGTGAAAAATTCGAAATCAATGGTTACAAGAAGCATTGTCTTGTAAATGCCCTTGACGATATTGATTATCTTCTTTCGGTACAAGATAAGACAGAAGCGTTTGAAAAAGTTCAGAAAACGTTTTAAATTAAGTTTAATGGCAAGTTAAGAATAGTTCTTAATTTGTTTTACACATAAAAACGATGTTCAGAAATGGACATCTTTTTTTTTATATCCATAAGGTGAAAAATAAGGGAATTATTCATTACTGAAAATAATTGACATTTAACCGCCAGACAATATATCGGATTTTCTAATCGACAATTATAGTTTGGTAACTTGTCTTATGTTTCGCATTTCCCCGTTTGTTCTTTCTTGCTGCAGGTCAAGAAAGAACGAAAGAACCCCGCCGAACACCTGCTTCGCTAAAAATCACCTGCGGCCGGCTAAAAAAGACTATGAGTTGCTCCGTAAACTCCGCAACAATCGTCTTTTTCTTTACGCCGCCCTACGGCGATTTTCTTAACGCGCGCAGCTAGATCGGCTTGGTTGTTCTTATATAGATGTTTTTTGAAAAT
>JAZLFM010000028.1:0-113533 GCA_045615765.1 Bacteroidales bacterium | reverse complement strand
TAACAAGTCTGATTTTATTCTAGGAATAACAACTTCTGTTTCTGGATCACCCATACGAACATTATATTCTATAACTTTAGGTGTTCCGTTGTCATTCATTAATCCAAAGAAAATGAAGCCACAATATGGAATGTTATCTTTCTTAAGACCAGCGATTGTTGGTTTTATAATTTCTTCTTCCACACGCGTCATAAGAGCTTTGTCGGCAAATGGTACTGGTGAAACTGCACCCATACCACCTGTGTTAAGACCTGTATCGTGTTCGCCAATACGCTTGTAATCTTTTGCTTCAGGAAGTAAAACATAACTTTCGCCGTCAGTTAGTACGAACACAGACATTTCGATTCCCTTTAGACATTCTTCTATAACGACTGTTTTACTAGCATCGCCGAATTTACCTTGAAGCATATTTTGTAATTCTGTTTTAGCTTCTTGTAAGTCATTCAAAATCAGCACCCCTTTTCCTGCTGCTAATCCGTCTGCTTTAAGTACATAAGGAGCAACTTGTGTGTCTAAAAAGGCAAATCCTTCTGTAATGTTTTCTGCAGTTACAGTAAAATGTTTTGCAGTTGGAATATTATGACGAATCATGAAGTTCTTTGCAAACTCTTTACTGCCTTCCAATGTAGCTGCATATTTTTGTGGCCCGATAACAGGAATGTTTTGTAACTCTGAATCAGCTAGGAAGAAATCGTGAACACCCTTTACAAGTGGATCTTCAGGACCAACAACAACAAGATTGATGTCATATTTTTTCACAGCTTCTTTAATTTCATCAAAAGCCGTGGCAGAAAAAGGAAGGTTTGTTCCTACACTTGCAGTTCCTGCATTTCCAGGAGCAATATATAATTTATCCAATAGAGGGCTTTGTGCCATTTTCCATGCTAACGCATGTTCACGACCACCTGAACCGAGTAATAAAACATTCATTGTTAGTTATTTTTGTATCGTTTGTCTTCTGTATATACATGAGCATCAGCTCGTTTTGCTTGAATTTTAGGAAGTTCTTTCTCTGCTTCTTCTTTGGTATCAAATGGACCAATGTATATTTTGAATAATTTCTCACCGTCTTTACGGGCGTCATCTATCCAATAATATCCACAAGGAAGACTATCAACATACGAAAGTTCTGCCACAGTTTTTATAGCCAATACTTCATCTGGAGTTGCACGGAAGCCAATAAGCCAATTTCTTGGTACTTTTATTTTTGTTGCAACGCGTCCGAAATCAAATGGAGGAGGTGTTGGTTCTGGAGCTGGTACCGTATCGATTACCATTGGTTCTTCTGGAATTTCAACTATAGGTTCTTCTTTCACAACTGGTGTTGTGTCAACCACAGGAGGTACTACCGGAGTAACAACTTTTCTATGTGACCAGAAATACCAAAATCCTACGCCAAGTAATGCTATAAGAACAAGTAAAATAGGAAGAAATCCTCCTTTTTTCTTTTGCTCAGTTTCCTTTTCTTTTTTAGCCTTTTTCTTGCTCTTTGGTGTTACGATAGGAGCAGCTTCAGTTTTTGTAGTTTCTTCTTTTGGTTCTTCAGTGACCACAGGTTCTTCTACAACTGCTTCTACAATGGTTTCTTCGATTGGCTCGACTGGAGTTTCGACTGTTTCGTTTACAACAGGTGCTTCTGTAACAGGTTCTATTGTTTCTGTTACATTTTCTACTGTTTTTGGTTCGTCACCATCAATTTGTAGATGGTCGTCTCCCGAAGGGGTAAACGACATCTCTTGATTCAGTTCGAAGTCAAATTCGCTATTATTTTTTTTCATAACACTCAAATTCTAAGTTTGTTACAAGAGCTTAGGACTATTTGATGATTGTCATTCCGCCCATATAAGGAACAAGTACTTCTGGTACTCGTATTCCATCTTCTGTTTGGTAATTTTCTATAATAGAAGCAACAATTCTTGGTAATGCCAATGCGCTACCATTCAATGTGTGTGCTAATACAGTTTTCTTAGTTTGTTCGTCTTTGTAGCGTAATTTCAAGCGGTTTGCTTGGTATGTTTCAAAGTTTGAAACAGAACTAACTTCCAACCAACGTTTTTGTCCTGCTGAGAATACTTCAAAATCGTATGTTAAAGCCGATGTGAAACTCATATCACCACCGCATAGACGAACGATTCTGTATGGCAAGCCAAGATCTTGTACCAATGATTCAACGTGTGCAACCATTTCGTCAAGAGCTTGATATGAACGACTTGGATGATCAATGCGAACGATTTCAACTTTGTCGAATTGATGTAGTCTGTTCAAACCACGAACATCTTTTCCATACGAACCTGCTTCACGACGGAAACAAGGAGTATAAGCAGTACATTTTATTGGGAAGTCGCTTTCTTTTACGATTACATCGCGGAAGATATTTGTAACAGGAACTTCCGCTGTTGGAATTAGATATAAGTTGTCAATGCCAACGTGGTACATTTGACCTTCTTTGTCAGGTAATTGGCCAGTTCCGAATCCAGATGCTTCGTTCACCATAATAGGTGGTTGAAATTCTTTGTAACCAGCAGCAGTAGCGCGGTCCAAGAAGAATGTAATAAGAGCACGTTGTAATTTTGCTCCTACGCCAACATATACAGGGAAACCTGCACCTGTTAATTTATTACCTAATTCAAAATCAATAAGATTATATTTTTCTGCTAAATCCCAGTGGCATTGTAAGCCTTCTTTTTCTGGAATTGTTCCGCTTGTTTTTACAATCACATTGTCTTCTGCTGTTTTTCCTTCCGGTACGATTTCTGCAGGAAGGTTAGGAAGAAGTACAACTTCTTTTTGTAGTTCAGCCATTGCGTCGGCCATATCTTGGTCAAGTTTCTTGATGGCATCTTTTAATTCTACAGTTTTTTCTTTTGCGGCATTAGCCTCGTCTATTTTCTTTTGTGCAAACAAAGCTCCAATTTCCTTGGATAAACTGTTGATTTCTGATTGTTTCGCATTCAATTCTTGTTGAATGGCAACACGTTTTTCATCAAGGGCAATAATTTTTTCGACAGCCTCTTTTGCATCGAAGTTCTTGACAGCAAGTCTTTTAACTACGAATTCGGGATTTTCTCGAATTATTTGAAGTGTAAGCATTTTTATATGTAAATTTAATAACGTACAAATATAAAAAAAACTCCTGAATATTATTCCGTAAAGGATATATTCAGGAGTAAAAAATTGTTATTGTATAATGTTATGCTTCAGGAACAACTGAAACGTACATTTTGTCGTCGCGTTTTCTTTGGAATTTTACTTTTCCATCAACTAAAGCAAACAATGTATGATCACGACCCATACCAACATTTTCGCCAGCCATACGAACTGTACCACGTTGTCTAACGATGATGTTACCAGCTACAACTGATTGACCACCTGATTTTTTAACGCCAAGTCGTTTGCTTTCTGAATCTCTACCGTTCTTAGAAGAACCTACACCTTTCTTATGTGCCATTGTCTTATCTCTTTAAATTATGCAACAATATTTTCAATTTGGATTTGAGTTAAAGCAGCTCTGAAACCGTTTTTAACTTTGTATCCTTTTCTACGTCTTTTCTTGAAAACGATAACTTTATCACCTTTTAAATGTGATATTACTTTTGCTGTAACTTTAGCGCCTTTTACAGTTGGAGTACCAACTTTTACGTCTTTGTCTGCTACTAAAAGTACATTCTCGAAATCTACTGATTCACCTTCGTTGTTAGATAGACGATTAACATAAACTTTATCGTCTTTAGCAACCTTAAATTGCTGTCCTGCTATTTCTACTATTGCGTACATCGTAATAACTATTATTCCTTCTAATTTGGGACTGCAAATGTATAAAACTTTATAGAATAACAATGACTTTTTTTAATTTATTCGAAAAAAATCTAATTTTGCTCCGAAATAAAAATAAAACAAGAATGAGAAAATCATACATATATTGGCTGTTGGTGCTTTGCGTATGCACTCTATTCTCTTGCTCAAATAATAATGAACGTGAGGTCGTTGTTTCTGTCCATCCTAATGGAAATGTTGCGTATGTTGAATATTATGCAAAGGATGATTCGGTAAATGTAATCCGTACTATGCGTTATTATTTTGAAGGTGGTAAGCAAGAAGAGGTTCATTATAATAAGAATGGTGTTCGCGACGGTGTAACAACTTTTTGGTATCAAAATGGTGAAAAAATGATGATGGGCACGTATAAAAATGGTGTTCAAGATGGCGTTTTTACTCAATGGTTCGAAAATGGAAAGGTTGACTATATCGCAGAATACAAAAATGGACGTCCTTCGGGAGTATGGAAGTACTATTCTGTAGATGGAAAATTACTTTCTGAACAAAAAATGCAATAAAGTTTTGAAGTAATAAAAAAAATACTACTTTTGCACTGAATTATGGTGCCCATAGTTCAGTTGGTTAGAGCGTCAGATTGTGGTTCTGAATGTCGAGGGTTCGAATCCCTCTGGGCACCCAAAAGCGAAACAGAAATGTTTCGCTTTTTTTATTTATTTTTGTTTCTATGAAAATAGTTATAAATACTCGCCTCCTTATAAAAGGAAGAATTGATGGTATTTCACGTTTTACCTACGAAACGGTTAAACGTATGTGCATGAATCATCCTGAACATCAATTCTATTTATTGTTTGACAGAATGTATGACAAATCGTTTCTGTTTTCTGACAATGTAAAGCCTATTATTGTCCCATTTCAGGCTCGACATCCTTTTTTATGGTGGTTTTGGTTTCATTCACAATTGCCTCGTGTTGTAAAGGCTTTGCAACCTGATGTGTTTGTCTCTACCGATGGCTATAGCATAGTTGAGGGTAATGTCCCTATTGTTGACGTAATTCACGATTTGAATTTTGAGCATTTCCCGGAACATCTACCTTATTTGGTTCGAAAATATTATCGAAAATATTTTCCTCAATATGCTCAAAAAGCAACTCGTGTTGCAACTGTTTCGGAATATTCAAAACAAGATATCCATTCATTGTATGATGTTCCTCTTGATTCTATTGATGTTGTGTATAATGGTGTAAGTAGTTCGTTTCAACCTCTTATAGAGACGGAGAAAACTCTGATAAAGCAAAAATACACGGAGGGTAAAGACTATTTCGTATATGCAGGAACGCTTCATCCTCGAAAAAATATAGAGAATTTGTTTAAAGCATTCGCTTTATTTAAATCTCAAACTAATTCGGATATGAAGTTGGTGATTGTTGGCGAAGCAATGTTTTTGTCGAAAACTATTCAACAGGAATACGACAAGCATCAGTATAAAAACGATATCGTATTTACGGGTAGAGTTTCGGATAAAGATTTGAATTATTTGCTTGGTGCTTCATTCGCTATGACGTATGTTCCTTTTTTCGAAGGGTTTGGAATACCAATTCTAGAAGCATTTGCCTGTGGTGTGCCGGTAATTACTTCTAATTGTACATCTATGCCTGAAGTTGCTGGCGAGGCAGCTTTGTTGTGTGAACCACATGATGTGGATTCTATAGCTAATGCAATGGTAGAATTGTTCTCGAAGCCAGATGTTTACGCTACCTTGTTGGCAAATTCTAAGATTCAATTAGACAAATTTTCTTGGGACAAGACTGCTGATGCATTGTGGAAATGTATTGAAAAGGCTGTGGCAAAATAACATTTCTATGCTTCCAAACATTGCTTCATAGCCGATTCCATGATATCGGTGGTTGAATTCCATTCATAGTTGGAGTGTACAAAGTTATGTCCGTTGTTGGCAATAGTTGCTGCCATATCTTTGTCTGTTAATAGATTGACTATATGATTTGCAAGTTCTTTTGCCGTATTGCCAACAAGAATTTCTTTGGAAGGGGCCGCTTGTAAAGAACCATTTGCTAAACTTGTGGTAATACAAGGTAAATTCATTGCCATTGCTTCCAACAATTTATTTTGTAGGCCAGTGCCCATTCGCATTGGTGCAATGAATATTGTTGACTGTGCGTACATGTCCCGCATGTCGTCAACCCAGCCGGTTACGGTTATGTTTTGATTGGCGGCATTTCTTACCGATGGGGCAGGAGTCGCACCGGCAATACAGAGTTTCGCAGTTGGTATTTGCTTCCACACTAATGGCATGATTTCTTTTGCAAGAAAATCAACTGCATCAACATTTGGTGGATACGCCATGTTTCCGCTAAAAATAATGTCGTATGTCTTCGTCGTCTCGTATGGACTAAAGTGTTCAAAATCAACGCCATTAGGAACGATAAGAATTTCTTGTCTCTTTTCGTGCTCTATGAGTTGTCTATCGGAATCGCAGATGATTGTTTTTATGTCAAATTTGTCGAAAACATGATGTTCGTATCGTTGTAGTCTGCGATATTCCATGTTGAAGATAGGGCGTTTAAACCAACTTGCTTTATCCATTCTTCGCTTCATGCCGTACGAAAGGACATCTTGATAGTCAAGTGTTTTCTTTATTTCTTCTTGTTCAAGATATGGTGCAACCCGTACAAATTGTCCGAATAGCATATCGGGTTGAATACTTTGTATTAAAGCATGAATTTGTTTGTGGGCTGATTTTGTATAAAAGTAGCCGCATTGTATTGGTAGTCCTTTTAAAAAGGCAATCCCTAAGTTATATACAATTTGGAGTTTTGTAATGTCTATGTATGTAATTGATTTACAAAATGGTTTTAGCTGTTTTGTAGCTTCTTCTTTATTTACTGATTTGTCATCGTTTAACGCACAAACATGTACTTCGTTATTAGCTGCAAGGCTTTTAATTTGATTAAAGGCACGCAATTTGTCTCCTTTTTCTAAAGGCCATGGTATTCGTGAAAGTAGTACAAATATTTTCATCTTTTGTGTTGTTCGTAGAACGATAGAATGTTGTTGACTATTTGATTGTTGTCGAATTTTTTCTGCACGAATGCTTGTGCGTTTGTGCCTATTTCCTGAATTTTCTCTTGATGCTGAATTAGTTGTAGAATTTCATTTACAAATGATTCTGCTGTATTGGCAATACAGATTTCTTTGCCATGTTCGGCGGGAATACCTTCTGCACCTATGCTTGTTGACACGATACATTTCCCGAAAGACAATCCTTCTAATATTTTTATGCGCATACCGCCGCCTGCGAGTAGTGGTACTATCATTATGGCATGTTCTGCCATAAATGTGTATGCACTTGGAACTTCTCCACAATAAACAACGCCTGGAATTTGTAACTTTTCAATAAACCAAGTAGGGGCATTTCGTCCGGCTACGTGGAGTTCTAATGTTGGAAATCCTTGTCTGATTTTATTCCAACAATTGTCTAAAAACCATATTAAACCTTGTTGGTTCGGAGCCCAATCCAATGCACCAATGTGAAATAACGACACATGTGTTTTGTTCATTATTTGAGGCAAATCTTTTGTGAAAATGCCTGTTGGCGCCACAACTGTAGGGCGTGTGTTTCCGAGGCTGTTGTATTTGTCTGCGTCTCGTTGGGTTATTGGAACAATAATGTCGTATTGATTTAGTGTGGCTGTTTCGAATCGTTTGATTCTTTTTGTCAGATTTTGTAGGTATATTTTCTTTATGGGATTTTTAGTAGACTGCGCAAGTCTTTCCCAAATCTCGAATTCTACATTATGTGCACGATAGAAAATTGTTGCTTTGCTATGTTTACGGATGAATGGAATGTATGAACAAAGATATAATCCTTCTAATTGTACGATATCGTACGTTTTCTTGGCTAATAAATCTTGCAGTACAAGTTCAAAATCTTTTGATACAAAACGACTTGCCGTATATGGTTGTCTTGAAAAAAAGAAATTTGTGGCAAGTCCTATAGGAGTTATATCTGTGTTTAGAAATGTGCTATGGTAGTCTTGTAATGCCGGAATATCAGTAGGAATAGTTGTAGGATCAAGAAAATGTTTTTTTGTGTTTATTGCCGCAACGGTCACTGAATGTCCAGCTTCTACCATACCGCGAACCATTGCGTATGTTGCAATCTGTCCGCCGTCTTTAGGAGGAAATGGGTTTTTATTGCAGACAAAAAGAATGTTCATCACCTATACAGAAAAAAAACGCCGAAGGGAATGCCTTCGGCGTTCTATATCGTTTAAGAAATATTATCTCGCAAATCTTTTGTTGAAATAAACAGAATTACGTGGGTTGATTTCAACGTAGAAGCTAGTACTTTTTCTTTCAGGGAATTTGTAGTTTGCATAGCCGTCAGGATTTTGACCGATGCGTTTTCCTCTAAAGTGTTTTGCATCCATTTCGCGTACAGAAGCAATGTAGAATGTTTGAACAATTTCTTGTGCGTTTTTGAAATTTTTATCAGTAGAAACAACTATTTTACAAGAGAAAGTAACAGGAGTTGTTTCTTGAGTATATTCTTGTTTGTAGATAGTTGCTTTTTGATTTTTGATAGAATTATGTTTTTCTTCGTAGCTAGCAACAGTTGTGTCTAAAACTATACCCGCATCTGTATTTTTTGTGCGAGGCATAATGTAGTAGTTGCCTTTTGTGTATGTACTTTTACTAAGAATTTTAGAGATTTCGTCTTTCTTTTCCTCTTTACCCATAGTAAGTTTTTGCCATTCGTAATCCATATCTGTCAATACAGGAGCTTCAGCTTTGTATTTTTCAAAAATCTTGTATTGAGTAGGAGTTAATTGGTTTTCTTCAGGAGTCATTGGAATTTCAACACCTTCGATAGTAAATGTTGATTTTGACCAGTTTACGTACAATGTGTCGTTAGTAAGGTTTTCAACTTTTACAGTCAATTTACCTTGGAATGACCAAAACATGTAACTAATATCTGCAATAGAATTTTCTGCGTGATATTGTTTGTATTCATTCAATGGAAGATTGTTAGTAGAAGCAACATCGAACACTTGAACATAACCTTGAGCATTGTTAACATTTTGTGCTTGTGCTGCAAATGTCATTGCTGACAATGCTACTACAGAGAAGATTTTTGCTAATTTTTTCATATATCTAAAAATTATATGGACAAATATAGAAAAATATTTGAAATAAGAGTAAAATTCAATTTTTTATTGAGTCTTCGGTTGTAAACCAAATCATTTCTTTTTTACCAATTTAGCAAGTTTAGTTTAATTACAGAGTTCCGGTTTTTGGGAAGGGTACACTATCTTTATTGTCTTGATAAATTTTCGAACAGACTCATTTTTTTCATCATCAGTCAATTCAAGAAAACCTTCAGAAATACAATTAAAAGATTTTTCCCACGAAGGTATTTGAAATCCTTTTTTTAACGAATCGGCTGTATACCAATGATTACCTATCATTTCTGTTAAAGCACGCACAAATTGAACGATTAGTTATTCACTTTAATCTCTCCACTACTTTATCTGGTGGTAAAATAAATTTACACCAATACACAATCGCCGCGTCATAACCTCCAGATTCTTTTTTTTGTTTTTCATTGAAAATATACAATGTTCCCACATCAAAAGGAAAATTTTCATCAGCGAGGCTTTTTTTGTACATATTGAAATATTCAGTTTTTCCCTTTATACCGTTGTTAATAAACCCTATTTTTTTATTTGTAAAATCAAATCCACATAACGAGTCTTTGAATACTATATTCAGAAGATCACTCTCGTATTGATTCAGTATCAAAGAATCATTGGTACCCATAGCATCCAAATGGTTCAATATTTCCCCTGATATTGCATTTATTTTTTTTATATGTGATACAATATAGTAACTACTATCAGGACAACTATGGTGCTGAATTTGTTGATTTTTCTTTAACAATCTAACAATTTCTTTTTCAGTATTCAACGTCTTTTTATTACAACAAATAATTGCACCATCATAATTTACTATATCCACATTTTCTTTTGAAAATAACATTACCTGAAAACAATAATATTCATTAAAAGAAAAAAGCCCCTCTTTAATATCCTTAAAAAAACACTTTTTATAAAATTCAATACTTCCGATATTACCTCTAAAAAAAGCAAATCGTAAATTTGTAAAATCGATATTTTTATCAATTCCAACATATCCTGCTTTTGAAAAATAATAATTTAAAAATTGACTTTCATATTGATTTAACAAAGGATTATCATCAGTTCCAATTTGAGATAAATTTTCTATTATATCAGCCGGAATATTATCTGCTTTTTTTTGAGCATACGATAATATATTCATAATAAGACACGTAATAATTAATAATATTTTTTTCATTAATTCTATTTTTTTTAATTCTGTTCTAAGCCATAGTAAGAATATAAAGATGGACGAAGCCCCACATTTCGACACCACATTTGAACGTGTAATAAATGTAAACTTTCCGTTTTTACAGCCTGAAGCTCTACAAATGTAACAAGTTTAGTTTAATTACAGACTATCTTTATTGTCTTGATAAATTTTCGAACAGACTCATTTTTTCATCATTGGATAAATCGAGAAAATTTGGTGGAAATATTTGTTTAAAATATTCATTATTCAAAAATTGAGTTTTGAATAAGTCCGCATTCAACCAAGACAAATTCTTAACACAAGAATCTTCGAATTTATAATCTTCGACACGTATTTTAGAATACGAAGTCTTTTTCGTTTTTTTATCAAAACGATACGAATATACCGTTAATCGGCAAGTCGTCCCATTGTCGGATAAAAAATAAAAACTTCCCCTATCGATAATTTTACTATATAATAAAATAAGTGTTTCCTCTTTTGCATAATCTGAAGTCATATAAGATATGTGACTTGATGTTTGACATCTTGGAAATAAAAACATAATTACCCCAATTAGTAGAATCTTAAAATTTTTCATATTCTATTAATGTATAAGTGAAAATCCCATTACAAATACCAGTTTTTTATCTTGTTGAAGATCCATGCTTGGCGGCCGAAAAATGCAAGTATATCAAGAAACCATGGGTGATTACTGATAGTTTTTTGTATGCTTGCTCTTGTGGTCATTTCTTTTTCTACTCGTTTCCGTAGATTTTTTTCGTAGTCGAGTAGGGATTCCTTATTGCAATTTCCATTCTTTATGCAAATTTCTGCTTGTTGTGCTGCAAATCGTCCGCTTAGCATTGCAGAACCGATTCCGCCACCGGAAATTGGATCAATTAAATGTGCGGCGTCTCCGCATATGCAGAAGTTGTCGCCTACGCACGAGAATGTTCCATTATTGTAGGGAATAAGTCCCCCTTGAATTGGAGTAATTCGTTCACTTTCGGAAAAACGCTTGCGAAGCTCTTCGTCATTGATTATCCAGTTTTCCATTATGTCACGGTAGCTTTCGCTTTCACAGATAGGATTTTCTGTCTTACAACCAAATCCAACATTTGCCGTACCGTCGGCAATAGGAAATATCCACAAATAGCCTGGGAAAAATTCTTTTTTGTAGTGGAGTTCCATAGTGTTTGCTTCAATTTCTTGTACGTTTTTGTAGTACGCACGAACGGCAACGCCCATGTTTTCGTTTGGCTTTTCGTTTGTGAGTGTGCGGGCTATTTTTGAAGAAGCTCCGTTGCACACCAGTATAATTTTTGCTTGATAGTTATTTCCTTCTCCATCTTGTAGAACAAAACCTTGGTCGTGTTTTGTTGCAGATTGAATCGTGCATTGCTCGAATATGGTTGTGTTTGCACAGTCTCTTTTTACTAATGAGAATAGGAAATTGTCAAAATCAACACGTTTGCTTATATAACCAAAGTTTTTAAAATCAACAAGATATGATTTATTTTTGTAGGTTAGCTTTGTTTGCTTGATACAAAGTGGATTATGCTTTGCAAGAAATTCGTCAAGATATGACGGTTTGATAGCTTTTAGTGTATTTATAGTTCTGTCGCAAAGTCCATCTCCACAAATCTTCTGACGTGGAAATGTTGATTTTTCAAATACTGCAACGGATAATGCAGAATCTTGTAGTGTTAGTGCAGCTGAACAACCTGCCGGTCCGGCGCCAATTATTGCTATGTCGAAATTTTGCATTTCCATTAGTTGAGAGAGTTCTTTAGTTCAGGGTATAGTTCAACAAAACAGTCATATTTGAAACAAATAGCCATAATGATTTGAAACTCGGATGTGTTGAGTAAAAAATCATCGCTGAAATTGCAAAAAGTGATGAATTTGTCGAAATATTCGTCTGGAATATTTGTCATTTCCACGACCATTTGTTTATTGAATTTCTTGTTTATGATAAGAATGTTTTCTTTGTGGTTTAGCAGTTCCGCCGCTTTGATTGCATTTTTTGCGTGGCGGTTTGTTGCGTTGTAGAGCGTGGTAAGTGCTCCGTCAATAGTATAATTAAGTTGTCCAGCCTGATGGGTGTTTATAGGCAAAAATGGTTCGTGTTCCAGATTTAGTTTTAGAGTATCTTCCACAGGTTTCATACTCAAAACTTTTCTTGTAAGTTCTTCGTAATTATACGGGAACATTTTTAATACAGTGCCAATTTCATAAACCTGCGGGGCAAGATGAAACACAAGATTTTGTTCTTCGGAAACAATGTGTTTTGCCCAATAGTAACCTATGCTCGAAAACACAAGTGTGTCGCCGATTTCTGCATAGATTTCGAATCGGCCGTTTTGATTTGATTCGCAAATAAGGTGTTTTGAAGAATTTTCTACATAGGCTTTTACTACCGCTTCTTTGCTATCGGCGTCAACAATGCGTCCAGAGAATATTTTCTGTGAAAATGAGAGTGTTGTCGTACATAGAAAAACAACAAATAATATGCTTCGTAACAAATTATTGTGCATAATATTCATCGTAGAATTCTAAGTATTTCGATATGTCTTTGTCTTGCAAAAGTGCTTGGTAGTTTTTCTGGGAAATCACATATTTTGCAGTGAATATCTTATCTATACCATCGTAGATTTCAGGATTGAATTCTATCAGTTCTAAATAACTCATAGCCTGTTTCTTTGTCGAAAGAGTTTTTATGAGCAATAGAGCATATTTAGAATCAATTTCTTTGATTTCTATTTCGAAATTAAAGTTCGTAAAGAAGTCAAGGTTGTAGTTTATGAAATTAAATTTCAATCTATTAAAGTCAACAAATTCTTGCTTACCACTAATAACAAAATAATGTGGTGTATTTTCTTCGAATTCATAGATTTCTTTTTCTTCCTGAACATCTTCTTTGGCATTCGTTCCCGTAGTTGGGTTACTTTGCGAAATCATTGCCGACTCAAATGTCGCGTTTGATTGGTTAGATTGAAGATATGCGATCAGTTTTTTTGCATACTGACCTTCTTCTGTTTTCGGATATTCTTTCACATAGTCTTCAAGATTCTTTTTTAAAGCATCTGTTCCTTTTTGTTTGCCATCGGCTAAGGCAAGCAATAACTTGAATTTTGGTACTAAGTAAGAGTCTGCATTTTTCGCAATAAGCGTGCGACATTTTCTGTTGATTGTAGTGAAATCGTTACGCAAGTACGATCTGTAGCAATCGGCATATTCTTTTTCTAATTCTTTGTCGCGTGCTTTTAGATTTTTCTGGAAATCAGGGTCAGATAACGCTTTTGCATAATTGCTTTCTGGATATTTCGAGATACACTCATTTTTAACCGACGACGCTTTAGCGCTGTTGTTGGTTTCCCCGTACAGTTGATATAAATAATACAAAGCCATAGGTTTGTATTCGCTGTTAGGGAATCTATTTACGAAATCTTCTAATGCTTTGATAGCGTATTGGTTATCGTGAATCAAATTCATATATGCCATACCAGTGTTGAACATATAATTCTCGATTTTGATGTTCGAGATTTTCTTCAATGAATCTGTTAACGGTAAATTTTGCAGATAATATTCTCGTGATTTTTTATCTGTTACAAGTAGTTTCTTAGGTTCGTTTTCTTCTCCAAATTCATCACTTTCGTCAGAAGATTCGTTATCGGTAAATAAGTCGCTGGAAGAATTCTTATTACTACGACGCCAGTTATCCTCCAAGGCTCTGTCGCCCCAGCGTTTCTTAAATTCCGTTTTACCGAATTTAGCAACACTTTCGTTGTAGAAATACCAACTTCCCGAAACCTTTTGGTTATTAAGTCCAAACTCTTGATTATATAGGTTTGAATTCATATTGGCAATTTCTTCCTCTTGGCGTTTCAGTTCTTCTTCTTTTCGAATTTTTTCGATTATGTTGTCGATGTATGTATTTCGCTCTTTAGAACTCATATTGGCGATACGTTGCACGCTGTCTTCATATTCGGCGCCGTGTACGTTCTTTGCCAATACATTCAAATTGTCGGATTTAGTACGGATTTCATTGTAGTTTCTATAAGTTTCCGGCAATTCCTTCATACAACTATCAAGATAAGGCTGTGCTTGAATATATTTTCTATAGCCATAATAAATCTCGCCGATAGAAAGGTACGACATTGCTTTTTGTTGTGGATTTGAAACACTTGTCGCTATGGATTTTTCGTAACATTCGATAGCATCGTCTTCGTCACCGTCGGTATAGTGGACATTTGCCATTGCGAAATAAATCTGATCTTGATACTCTTTGTTTTTTTCGTCTTTAAGCAATTTGTTCAAGGAATTAAGCACTTCCTTGCTTGATGTACTACCATCGAACGATGTAGCTTTGTTGATTTTCGCATTAAAAGCTATGTCGTATTGTGGATTCATTTTTATGACTTCGTCGTAGTATTTTAGTGCGTTGGAGTTGTCGCCGAGTTCTTGATAGAGCTGTGCGATAATGTATTTGTATCTGATTTTTTCTTTTTTCTTTCTTGTGTTGTCTATCGATGTTAGCAACGATTGAATTGCTTCCTCGTACATCTTTTGTTGGATATAGATGTCGGCATAGATAGGATAACATTGTTTTCTCAGTTTTTCAGGACAATTTTGTTCGTCTTCTACTAACTTGTCAAGAATTTCTCTCGCTTCGTCGTATTGGCCCATTTCAACCTTTGTACGAGCTAACCAGAGATTTGTCTCGTAGCAAATTTTCTGTCCTTTATATTCGTTTAGCAAATAGATAAAATTCTTTTGAGCTTCGAAGTAGTTCGCCTTATAGAAAAATGATTTTCCCATTAACAAATAAGAATCATCTACCCATTTATTGAATTCACGTTGTGCGTAGAATGTTTTTTGTCGTGGAGTAGAAGCTTGACTTTTAGTTTGTGGTTTAGCAGTAATCGAATGCTCTTTAATGACTTTTGTAGCTTTATTATATGCCTTGTCCATATCGCCGGCAATAGGCGGTAATAGTTTCTTTTCTTTGTAGTAGAATACAGGAAGAATATCGTTGAATGGCTCTTTGTAGTTGTGTTCAAGAGTCGATACTCCATTTTTGTATGCTTCGCGTCCGTTAAAATAAACATTATAGCGCGAAGTCATATTATGATATGCTCTTGTGCGGAATGTGTTTTTCTTTGTAGAACAACACATTAGCGACAAAATGCTAACCAAAACGAAAACTTTGTATAGTATATTTTTCAATGTATTTCTGTATAAAAGTATGTTTCTTCGTTACGGAAAACTCCAAAACCATAACTGCAAAATAACGAAAGTATTTTACAAGGAGCAAATTTTATTTTTAAACCTTCAGTAGTCTAGTGAAAAATTTTACATTTGAATACAAAATTTTTAAGTATGGCAAGTGAGAAAATTGCGGTTGCAATGAGTGGCGGCGTTGATAGCAGTATAACAGCTTTGTTGTTGAGAGACAGCGGCTTTGATATTGTTGGAATAACATTACAAATGTGGAATAGTGATGAAATCCAAACAGGTTGCTGTAGTACAAAAGCTGTTGACGAAGCACGACAGTTTGCCGAAAGAATCGGTGTGCCTCACTATGTTGTAGATGTTCGTGAAGAATTTAAGCAATGTGTGGTGAAAAATTTTGTGGACGAGTATATGCAGGCAAGAACGCCAAATCCTTGTGTTGTTTGCAATCCGAATGTGAAATGGAAAGGCATTATACAAAAAGCGGAAGAACTTGGCTGTTCAAAAATTGCTACAGGTCATTATGCTCAAATTGTATCCGAAGGCAATAGATTTTTTGTTCGTAGAGGTGTTGATTTAACCAAAGACCAATCGTATGTGATGTGGAATTTAAACCAAGCACAATTGGCAAAGACGGTGTTTCCTTTAGGACAATACAAAAAGTCAGAAATAAAGGAACTTGCCGTAAAATATGGATTTGAAGATTTGGCAAAAAAATCAGAAAGTCAGGAAATCTGTTTTATTCCTGATGATGACTATCGTGGATTTTTACGTCAATATGTGCCAAATATAAATGAGATTATAAAAAAAGGTGATTTCATCTTAGCTGATGGAAAGAAAATAGGTACTCACGAAGGTTTTCCATTTTATACTATTGGTCAGCGAAAAGGTTTGGGAATAGCATTAGGCGTTCCTGCTTATGTGCAGGCAATCAATAAAGAAAACAATACTATAACGGTAGGATATAGAGATGATTTATTGACAACTGAGGTGATAGTTTCTTCTATGCATTTTATGAAATATGAGTCGTTTGCAGAAGCAAAATCTTTGTCAGCAAAAATTCGCTACAATACTCAACCAGCCGCTTGTTCGGTAGAACAATTAGATGAAAAAACTTACAAAGTGATTTTTGAACAACCGGTATGGGCCGTAACTCCTGGTCAGTCGGCGGTATTTTATGAAGGAGAAGATGTAATTGCAGGTGGAACAATTGAACGATAGTTGTTTCGGTAAATCGGAGTGCTAAAATCAACAATTCGCTATTGTCAATTGAACAAAAAATGTATATTTGTAGTAGTCACAAAATGTCGGGATTATGAGAAAAAATCTACTTCTTCTTTCTGTTATAGCAATGTTGTTTGCGATAACATCGTGTACGAAAGTTTCACGACAGATGGAATATATTCCAGGAAAGACAGCGTCAGTTATTTCTATTGACTATAGATCTATGATGCAAAAAGCTGGTCCGCAGGGAGAGCAGTCGGCAACAAAGGTCTTGGAATTTTTTAATGGATATGGTTTCTCTAGTGAGACATTTGATTTGGCGGTAAAAACCTTTTTCACTAAAGATGATTGTGGTTTAGACACATCGTCGAATGTGATTGCTTATTTGGTTCCTTCGAAAGAGTTTAAAAACTCATATAAATGTATGTCGGTAATGCTGAAAGATTCTGCAGCGTTTTCTGCATATTTGAAAAAGAACCTAAGCGAACGTTTTCGTGTGTTGGCAGATTGTGGTAATTGTGTTTGCTATGAAAATTTCAATGATAGAATTTCGTGGATAGCATATAATAATGAAATTGCAATATTTGGCTCGGCAACTATGCATACTAAAGGTATTCCTGAATGTATTCGTGAAATTTTTTCTACCAAGAAATCATTGGCAAAAAATAAAGATTATAAGACTTTTTGTGAAGAAAAATCTGATTTAGGAGTTTGGTTATCGACATCAGAAATTATAGACTATTACAAGTTGTGGTATAGTGAATTGCCGAAATGGATTAGTTCTAAAAATATTCCGGAATCAATTTTGCGTGACAATTATCTTCATATAAATGCAATATTTGATAAACAAGTACAGGTATCCTTACAATGTAATCCGGGAAGATCATTTAAGCGTTTTTGGAAGAAGCATAATTTCGTAGCAAAGAATTTTGATTCATCTATTTGCCGAGTGTTACCTAAAAATACGATGTGGTTTGCTTCTCTTGGTGTTAATACAGAGAAGTTTATGGATGTGATAGAAGATTCTGAATATGGTTTGTATGCTAAAAAGGAATTAGCGAAACTAAATTTAACATTGCAAGATTTAGCTCTAGCATTCAAAGGTGACTGCGTGTTCTCTATGTATGATGTTTCTTTAGAAAAAGTTCGTGCTATGGAGTTTGCGCAAAAAATAGATAAGGGTGCAATGGTTTGGAAACACTTGCAAAAAGATCAGAAAGTAACTTTCCCACATTTAGTTATAGCATCATCTTTGAATGACTCTCGTATTCCAAATATGGTATTAACTCACATCTCTAAGGATGTTTGTGAACAAATGGCTCCGGGACTTTTCGATTTTTCGAAAATTATGAATTTCCCTGCGTATGTTGTTTGTAAGGATAATGTATTCCTGTTTACAACCGATAAAATCTATGCGGAATCAAAGGTAAAAGATGAGGTTGAATTCTTGCCTATTGTTTCAACGGTAAACGGAAAGACCATGAAAGATTTGCAACAAAATACAAATAACTGTGCGTCATATCATTATATGGATTTTACGGTTGCGGATTTTCCAGCAACAATGAAAGATTATTTGAAGGAAATGGATGTTTTACCATTAGTTGAACAATATTCTTCGATAGTGAAGTCTGCTGAAATGCGATTGGGAGATTCGTATGAAGGTTCTATTGTTGTAGAACTACAAGATACGACAAACAATAGTTTGTATCAATTAAATTCATTGCTAAATATTGTTTTACCATAAAATTATGTTTACATATACAATCACTCCTCGTGTTGCCGATACTGATGCATTAGGTCATATAAATAATACTGTTTTGCCATGTTGGTTTGAAGAAGCAAGAACGCCGTTGTTCCGTATCTTAAATCCTAAAATGGATTTTGCCGCTTGGAACTTAATAATGGCTCGTATGGAAGTTGATTATATGAAACAAATTTTCTTCCATAGTAATGTTGAAATAAAAACATGGATTTGTAGAATGGGAAATTCCTCTTTTGATGTAATGCAGGAATTATGGCAAGATGGTGCCGTTTGTGCGCGTTCAAAATCTATATTGGTCCATTTTGATTTTAAAACTCAAAAATCGGTTCCTATTCAAGGTGCTATGCGTGATGATTTAGTTGCGCATTTGCAAGAATAAAAAAAGCCGTTTTTAAAACGGCTTTTTCTTTATAGTAATCTCTTAGAATTTTAGAACAGTTCTGCAATAGCATCCTTATCTACAAGTGATTGCTTGCCGGTTGTCATGTTTTTGACCATCACTTTGTTTTGTGCAATTTCGTCACCACCAACAATCGCTACAAATGGAATGTTGCGCTCGTTGGCGTAACCCATCTGTTTTTTCATTTTTGCAGAATCAGGGTATAATTCGCATGCAATACCCGATAAACGCAATTTTGCAATGATAGGTAGAATATATGCAACCTCTGTATCGCCGAAGTTTACGAATAATAGTTTTGTTGCTTCTTTAGTGTCGGTTGGATAAGCATCTAATTGGTTAAGAACATCATAGATACGATCAGCACCAAAAGAGATTCCAACACCAGAAAGTCCTGGCATACCAAAGATTCCTGTTAGATTGTCGTAACGGCCACCACCGCAAATACTTCCCATTTCCACATCGTTTGCCTTTACTTCGAGAATTGCACCAGTGTAATAGTTTAAACCGCGTGCTAAGGTTAAGTCTAGTTGTAATGTTGCTTTAATTGAAACATTCGAAAGCATTGCAAATATGTATTCCAATTCTTCAACGCCTTTCATTCCTGTTTCCGAAGCGGCAAGAATTTCTTTAAGTTTAGCAAACTTTTCCTCGTTGCTACCGCTCAACATAATGATAGGTTGTAGTTTCGCAATTTTATCTTCTGTAATGCCTTTAGAAAGAAGTTCTGCATTTACATTGTCTATACCAATTTTTTCTAATTTGTCTATGGCAACAGTTATGTCAACAATTTTTTCAGGTTCGCCAATAATTTCAGCAATTCCTGAAAGTATTTTTCTGTTGTTGATTTTTACCGTAATGTTGATACCGAATTTTGTAAAAACGGTGTCAATAATTTGAACAAGTTCAACTTCATTTAATAAAGAATCGCTTCCAACAATGTCGGCGTCACATTGGTAAAATTCGCGATAGCGTCCTTTTTGTGGACGATCGGCACGCCATACTGGTTGTATTTGGTAGCGTTTGAATGGCAATTGAATTTCGTTGCGATGCATTACTACGAAACGAGCAAATGGCACTGTTAAATCATATCGTAATGCTTTTTCGCAAAATTTGTTTGCTAATTGTATAGATGAAGCATTTGCATAACCTTCGTTATCAACGCTTTGTTTAAATTCTCCTGAATTTAAAATCTTGAAAATCAATCGGTCTCCTTCTTCTCCGTATTTTCCCATAAGTGTCTGCATTGTTTCCATTGCAGGAGTTTCAATAGGAAGATATCCGTAAGTTTTGTAAACAGATCGGATTGTGTCGAAAATGTAATTTCGTTTCATCATTTCGCCAGGAGTGAAATCCCGCGTACCCTTTGGAATTGAAGGTTGTTGTGCCATATTAATTTTTTTTGCGAAAATACAATTTTATATAAACTGCAGAATGATTTTTAGATTGTTTTATTTTACAATGTTCATTTCGTCTAATAAGTAGCCTGCACCACCGAGTTTATCTATAAGAAATAGAACGTAGCGAACGTCAACGGCTATGGTTCTTTGAACTTTTGTTTCGAAGATGATGTCACCACTCATAGCTTCCCAGTTACCATCGAAAGCTAAACCGATTAGTTCTCCGTTTGCGTTCATAACAGGACTTCCGGAATTACCTCCGGTAATGTCGTTGGTCGTTATGAAACATACAGGCATTTCACCGTTTTTGTCAGCGTATTGTCCGTAATCTTTTTGTTCATATAATTCAACTAACTTCGAAGGCACTTGGAATTCTTGGTTTGTGCTATCCATTTTTTCCATGACGCCTTTCAATGTTGTGTAATAATGGTACGAAACGCCATCTTTAGGTTCATAGCTTTGAACAGAACCATATGTTAGACGCAATGTAGAATTTGCATCAGGATAGTACAAAGAATCTGGATTCATTTGTAAAGTAGCATCAACGTACAATGTATTAAGGCTGTCTATTTTTTCACTGTCGATAGCATCTCTGATTCTAAAATATTCCAATAATGTGTAACGCATAAGTTGGAACATTGGATCAGAATACAAGGCTTTGTGACTTGGATTTTTTAGGAATGCTTCATGGCGTTTTTCATCTGTGAAAATAGATTTGCTGAATACATAATCTGCATATTTGTTCACATCATTTTTGTATTTCTTCGCAAGTGGGAATTTTTCGTTAGTATAGATGTAATAGCCTAGATTATACCACGATGCGTATGTTAATGCGACAAATTGTGCTTTATCTACATTTACATTAAAATCTTTAAAATGGCTTTTCGCTTTGTCTTGCAAGTCAATCTGAACTTCGCGAATAGCAATAGGATCTTGAGACTCTAACGCGTCTAATATCACAAGATTTTCGTATGTAAACATAAATGATTCTACAACATTAAGTAGTCCGATATTTAACATTGCGTAATATGCGTTGAGCATACCGTTTTTCTTGTAGAAATCCGTAAGTGTATCGATCATGTTTCCATATTTTTCTACACGATTGCTGTCTTCGGCTATCCAAGCACGCATTGCATCTTCTTGTTTGGTTTTCTTGTCAACAACGTTAAGGTCTTTAATGCCTTTATTCTGACCAATACTGTATTTCCAATAGTTACTTAGAGCATCATATTTTGCGGTGTATTGAATTCGTGTAGCTGTATCTTGATTCATGAATTTCTTATATGTGGCAAGACTTACATCGCCAATTAGTTGGAAAGTGGCGTTATGCATTTGTTGGAAATACTTGATTTCACTTGCACTCATATATCTATCTGTTGATCCAGGAAATCCCATTACCATTGCGTAATCGCCTTCTTCATACCCTTTCATTGAAATAGGTAGATAGTGTTTTGGCGTTAGCGGTTTATTTGAATTTGAATATTCTTCAGGCATACCTAAATCATTAGTGTAAACACGCAAAACGCAGAAGTCACCTGTATGTCGAGGCCATACCCAGTTGTCAGTTTCATCGCCGAATTTACCTATTGTGCGTGGAGGAGCACCTACTAAGCGAACATCTTTGTATGTTTCGTACACAAAAAGAAAATATTGATTATCGTTAAAGAATGAAACTACATCGGCACCGTAGGCACAAGTGTCAGTGACGCTTTTCTTTAATTTTTCAGAAATATCGGCAATTCCTTTTTCTTTTTTCTGATAGTTTTTTATTGTTGCCAAAACAGTATCGGTAACGTCGTACATTGCAACCATACGAGTGGCAGTAACACCTTCATTAGGAATTTCTTCGCTTTGGTTTTGAGCCCAAAATCCATTGTCTATGTAATTGTGAGTCAATGAAGAATGCTTTTGTATCATTTCAAAACCACAGTGATAGTTTGTGAAAAGTAAGCCTTTATCGGAAACCAATTCCGATGTACAGAAAAAGTTATATGGACGATTAGATTCGCCTAATCCAAGTATGGCATCTTTTAATGACGAGTGGTTGATGCTATAGATTTGTTCTGGTGTGAGTTTACATCCTTTTTGTTCAATGCCAAGTTTATCTAGCATAGAAAGTAACCACATTCCTTCGTCTGCAAAAAGTGGGTTTAAACAGAAAACAAATCCAATTGCAAGTAAGATCTTCTTCATAATTTTATTTGTGATTAAATGTAACTTGTTGAGCCATACGTTTTTCCTGGATTTTTCCGTCGGAATATACGCATGTTCCATTTAAAAATGTTTTTTCGATTTTTGCCGAAAATGTTTGTCCTTCCAATGGAGACCAACCGCATTTATAGGCTATAGTATCTTTGGTAACAGTTGTGGTTCCTTGTAAGTCAACAATTGCGATATCTGCTTTGTAACCTTTTCGTAAGAAACCTCGTTGTTGTATTCCAAAAAGAATTGCAGGATTGTGACACATTTTTTGAACGATCAATGGTAGTGTAACAACTCCTTGCTTATACAGTTCGAGCATAACTAATAATGAATGCTGAACAAGTGGCATTCCCGATGCCGATTTTGTATAAGGACGCAGCTTTTCTTCTATTGTGTGAGGAGCGTGATCGGTAGCAATTACGTCTATTTTTCCTTCAATCAAAGCATTACGAAGAGCAGCTCGGTCCTTTCTAGATTTTACAGCAGGATTACATTTTATAAAAGCACCTTTTTCTGCATAGTCTTCATCAGTAAACCATAAATGATGAACACAGACTTCGGCAGTAATTCGTTTGTCTGATAGATTGGCATTAGATAGCAAATCCATTTCTTCGGCAGTTGTTATGTGAAGAATGTGTAGTCGTGTGTCGCATTGTTGTGCTAAGGCAATCGCTTTTTTTGTTGAAATAAAACATGCTTCGTTGCTACGGATTTTTGGGTGACAATTAAAAGGAATATTGTCACCATATTGTGCCATATATGTGGTAAGATTTGCCTTTATTGTTGCTTCGTCTTCGCTGTGAATCGCTATTGGCAGGTCTTTTTCTGAAAAAATCTGACGAAGAGTTTGTTCGTCGTCAACAAGCATATTTCCAGTACTTGAACCCATAAACACTTTTATACCGCAAATTAATTGCTTGTCTAGTGCACGAAGTTGATCAATATTTGTATTTGTGGCACCAAAATAAAACGCATAGTTCGCATACGCTGTTTGCGATGCTATTGAAAGCTTTTGTTCTAGGTTTTCAATTGATGTTGTTTGCGGTGCAACATTGGGCATATCCATAAATGTTGTAACCCCGCCAGCCAATGCCGCTTTTGATTCAGTTTCAATAGAACCCTTATGGGTAAGGCCAGGTTCTCTAAAATGAACTTGGTCATCAATAATTCCAGGCAAAATCACTTTCCCTTCGCAGGAAATCACGTCGGATGTATTAAGAATTTCCTGTGGAACATTATCCCTGAAAATTTCTGTTATGCATTCATTTTCAATTAGAATGCTTCCAAGAAATTGTTCTCCTTCGTTTACAATTGTACCGTTATATAAAAGTGTAGCCATATTATTTCTTGAACCAAGAACCAATTTTTAATGAGATAACGCCAAAAACAGCTTCTTTTATTATGCCTCCGTTCATTTTTGATGAACCTTCTTTTCTATCTGTGAAAATGATTGGCACTTCTGTAATGGTAAGTCCTTTGTGCCATATCTTAAACTTCATTTCTATTTGGAAGGCATATCCTTTGAATCGTATTTTGTCTAAATCTAAAGCTTGTAGAGCACGAGCAGTATAACATACAAATCCTGCTGTTGAATCTCGAAGAGGCATTCGTGTGATAAAGCGTACATACATTGAAGCGAAGTAGGATAGTAGTACACGTTTCATAGGCCAATTTACCACATTAACTCCTGTAACATATCGTGATCCGACAGAAGCGTCAGCTCCATCTTTTGCACAAGCGTTATATAAATGAATGAGATCATCAGGATTATGTGAAAAATCTGCATCCATTTCGAAAATGTATTCATAGTTATGCTCCAAACACCACTTAAATCCTGCAATGTATGCAACACCTAGACCTTGTTTTCCTGGACGTTCTAGTAGATGAAGTTGTTCAGGATATTCATTCTGTAAATTTTTAACTATTGCAGCAGTACCATCAGGAGAGTTGTCGTCAACAACTAGTATGTGGAATAGTTTTTCGTATGAAAGTACCTTACGAATAATCTTTTCGATATTCTCTTTTTCGTTATAGGTAGGAATAATTACAATACTATCTGCTTTCATACTCTCAAAATTGTCCAAAAATACAAATTTTGTTAATTCACTGTTTGTAATACGAAGGTTTCGTATGTTTTATTATTACGCTGTTTACTAGTTAGTCTATATTTATATTTTGTTTGTGTAAAATGTGTCTAGTATATAGCGCATAGAATGCAATATATACAAAGCAAAGAATAGGAATAATATACGATGTATGAATACCAATACCGTCAAGGTCTGCTAGTTTACCTTGGATTGTAGGAACTACACCACCACCTAAGATCATCATTACCAAAAGTGAAGAACCTTGAGAAGTATATTTGCCTAAACCGAGTGTTGCCAATGTAAATATGTTTGACCACATTATACTACAGAATAATCCGCCAGAAAGGAAGGCGTAGATTGCAACCATTCCTGTTGTACATACACCAATTGTCATTGCTATCATAGCTAAGATTCCAAATACAAATAGTGTAAGAGCAGGTTTTTCTCTACAAAGAATAAATGCAACAATTTGAATCGCAACACATACAATAAAATAATATAGTATGCTCATGTCATGGCCGGCAAGGGTATTTGCACCTATTACGAGTAAGAAAGCACATATTGGTGCACATACAAGTGCAGCTAATTTAATTGGTTTCTTCCAATCGAAAACAAGTACAGCACCAGCCCATCGTCCGATCATTAATCCGCCCCAATACATCGAAATAAAAGGAGCAATCTCTGAAGCTGAGAAACCTCCAAAGTCTTCTTGAGAAAGAAGTTCTCCCATATTGCTACCAATACTTACTTCCACGCCTACATATATAAATAAGGCAATAAGTCCTAATGCTAATTGTGGATATTGAAGCGCACCCCAACCTTGACTTTCTTTTTTTGCTTTGCTATGTGCAAATAGAAGAGATATCACTACAGTAAAAAATGCACCAATAAGACAAGCCATTCGTCCGTTGTCGTCAAGGATGTCGGTTTTATAACTATAGAAAACAGGCACAAAGAAAAGTAGGAGTGCCACGGTAATTACAATGAATAATGTTAATGCTTTTGTTGAAGTTTCGACTTCTGATTTTTGAATGCAATCAGGAACCTTTTTCGAGAAATGGAAAATTGCGGCTGCGGCAATAAATAGGATTCCAACTACAGAATATAATATGACAACATTGTTAAGGTTTAAGTTGTTGATCTGATCGGAAGTGATTTCTCCTACAACACCAAACAATGCGAAACTAAGTATGATAGGACCAATAGTTGTTCCAAACGAATTGATGCTTCCGCCTAAATTAATTCGGTCGCTACCTGTTTTAGGGTCTCCTAAAGCAATGGCAAACGGATTCGCAGCCGTTTGTTGTAGAGAGTAGCCAAGAGCAACAATAAAAAGACCGGCGAGCATACCTAAATATACATCGCTTTTCACGCCGATAATCATTGCTATAGCTCCGATTGCAGAGAATAGAAGGCCATAAATGATACTTTTTTTGTATCCCCAGGAACCAACCACATCTGATTTGCGAAGTGTACTTATTATAAATAGTGCAAGTGCGCCAACATAATATGCAGTGTAAAACGCAAAATCAATAAGTTGCGACTGGAATTGATCTAATGAAAAATGATGTTTGCAGAAAGGTATAAATACACCGTTACTAGCTGCAACGAACCCCCAAAAGAAAAATACAATTATTAATGTATAAAGAGCAGGGTAATTAGTCTTTGTTGTTGTATTTGTCATATTATTGTTTTTGTCAAAAATACATTTATTCTTAAAAAAAAATAACCATTCATTTGTTTTTCTCATAAAAAGATTAGTTTTGCAAAAAATTTTAAATGATTTAGCAATGAAAAAGATTTTTATGAACATAGCGCTATGTGCAGCAGCAATCCTAGGCGCTACGAGTGCTTTCGCACAAGAAGAAGCAAGTTGCAATACTCAATGTAAAGTTGCATTGGAACTTAAATCAACAGAAATTTGGCGTGGTGTTCAACGCGGTTCAGGACCTGCTTTCAAACCTTCATTTGAAGTAAAAGCTGGTGGTTTCTCTATTGGCGCTGAAGGTACAATGTGTACAGGTGAAGACCTAGGTTTCGAAAGCAATATCTATGCAAAATATCGTTTCCCATTCGATTTAACTATCGAATTAACTGATTACTATGCAGGTGGAAACTGGTTAGGTGTTAACTTCGATAATATCGCAGCTACTCACTCAATTGAACCAGCTCTTCGTTATAAATATGGTAAATTAGAATTCTTCGCAGCTTTGAACATTATGGAAGATAAAGAATGTGACTTCTATGGTCAAATTTCTTATGACTTCAATATTTTCAAAGTAGGTATTGGTGCAGGTGAAGGTTATTATACAACTAGCCCAGTTTACAAAAACGGTGGTGATTTCGCAATCTGCAACATCTCAATTTCTAAATCTACAGCTCTTCAAGTTACTGACAAATTCGTATTGCCAATCGAAGGTGGTGTAGTATTGAACCCATCTACTGAAAGATTCTACGCTTACGCAGCAATCAAATTCGCTAACTAATAAGTCGATAACGAATGACTAACACATACACATACTTCTTCTATTTTTACTTTTATTACTTTAGTAATAAGAATGAGGCTGTGTGTATGAATTAAATTAGAATTGTATAAACAAAGCCTCGATTTTTTCGGGGCTTTTTTTTTGAATATTATGAAGATAGCTATACAAGGTGTAAATGGATGTTTCCATGAAATCGCAGCAAAGGAATTCTATGGAAAAGATGTTACTACATTAAATTGTAATCAGTTCAAAGATTTGTTTTTTGCCGTGGAGCATGGGTCTGCTGATTATGGTATAGTTGCTATAGAAAATACTATAGCTGGAAGTATTCTAGAAAATTACTTATTACTGAAAAGTTCTAAATTGAAAGTTATAGGTGAGATCAGCCTTCACATTAGTCAAAATCTAATGGTTCTTCCTGGTGTTAAAATTGAAGATGTAAAAGAAGTCTATTCCCATCCTATTGCTATTCAACAAAGTAAGGATTTCCTAGATAGATATCCTAATGTTCGTACTATTAACTGGGCAGATACAGCATCAAGTGCACAAAAAATTGCAGACGAAAAACTTTGTCACGCTGCAGCTATTGCGAGTGAAGGTGCTGCAGAATTGTATGGGTTAGAAATCATTGCTAGACAAATACAAACAAATAAGAAAAACTATACTCGTTTTTTGGCAATTAGTCGTACTGCTGCTCCAAGTGAAGAAAATAATAAAGCGTCTATATGTTTTGAACTTACAAACCAACCAGGTTCTTTGGTAGATGTCCTTGCTTTATTCAAGAAGAATAATGTAAATATGACTAAAATCCAATCTTTGCCAATATTGGGAAGTCCATATCAATATGCCTTTTATGTTGATGTAGAATGGAAGGATAGGGCAGATTACGATAAAGCTTTGGCTGAAGTTCTTCCTCAGGTTTCGAATTTGTCGGTACTTGGTGAATACAAAAGAGATGAAAAATTTAACTACGAAATTCTAAACTAATATGAATATAGTTGTTATTGGTACGGGTTTGATTGGCGGGTCTATTGCTCTTTCTGCCCGTGGCTTTGAAACAAAGATAATTGGTGTAGATGCAAACGAGGATAATCTGAAAAAAGCTATTGAACTTGGCATTGTCGATATGGGCATGTCGCGTGAGGAAGCTGTGAAGATTGCAGATCTTGTCGTACTTTCTATTCCTGTAGATGCGGCACGCGAGATGCTTCCTGCAATTTTGGATGAAATTCGCGAAGATGCAGTTGTTGTAGATACTGGTTCGACAAAAGTTGGCATTTGTGATAAGGTAAGAAACCATCCTCGAAGAAAGAATTTTGTTGCTTCGCATCCTATGGCTGGTACTGAGTTCTCTGGACCGACAGCAGCTTTCCGTGGTTTGTTTGCCGAAAAAAAAACTATTATTTGTGAAAAAGAATTAAGTGCAGATTTTGCTTTAGAACGTGCTTTGTTTTTGTACAAACTATTGGGTATGAGTGTATTGTATATGACTCCGTCAGACCACGATAAACATATTGCCTATGTTTCCCATCTTACACATGTAATTGCCTATGCGTTAAGTATTACAGTTCAAGAGATAGAGAAAAACGAAGAAAAGAAAATATTTGAAATGGCAGGGAGTGGTTTTGCATCGACGGTTCGCATTGCAAAAAGTTCGTCTGAAATGTGGACGCCGATTTTCCGTCAAAACGCTCAATACTTGACAGATTCTATTGATAAGTATATTGATGTCTTGAAGAAATTCAAACAACTGATTGTAGAAGATAAAACTGTTGATTTGTATGAACTTATCAAAGAAGCGAATAATATAAAAAAGGTGCTTGATAAAAAATAAATAGTATGAAAATAGATAGCATAAATACTTGGGGCGTAGAATCTCATCGTCCTCTTATAATGGCAGGACCTTGTAGTGCCGAATCCGAAGAGCAGGTTATGGAAACTGCTCGTGGGTTGAAGGAACAAGGAATTCAAATTTTTCGTGCTGGTATTTGGAAACCACGAACTCGTCCGAATTGTTTCGAAGGTGTTGGATTTGAAGGCTTACAATGGTTAAAGCATGTAAAACAGGAAACAGGCATGTTGACGGCTACTGAAGTTGCATGTCAAAAACATGTAAACGAAGCTCTAAAAATGGGTGTTGATATACTTTGGATTGGTGCTCGTACATCTGTGAATCCTTTTGCAGTTCAAGAAATTGCGGATGAATTGAAAGGTGTTGATATTCCTGTTCTTATTAAAAATCCAATAAATCCAGATTTGGAACTATGGATTGGTGCTTTTGAAAGAATTGCAGGGGCAGGTATTACAAAACTTGGAGCTATTCATCGTGGATTCTCTTCTTTTGAGAAGATAAAATATCGTAATGCTCCTCAATGGCAGTTGGCGCTTGAGCTTCATCGTCGTTTGCCAGAATTGCCGATAATTTGTGATCCTAGTCACATGGCAGGAAAACGAGAATATATAAAAGAACTTTCTCAAAAGGCATTAGACTTAGGAGTAAATGGATTGATGATAGAATCTCACTGCAATCCAGATGTTGCGTTAAGTGATTCCAAACAACAGTTTACTCCAGCCGATCTTGGTTGTTTGTTGAAAGAGTTAGTCATTCGTCATAAAGATACCGACAATGCGGATTATAACGAAATAATGAATGAATTGCGTGCGAAAATTGATGTTCTTGATGATATGTTGCTTGACACTTTGCAAAAGAGAATGAACATTTGTCGTGAAATTGGTCAAACAAAAAAAGACAATAATATACAGGTGTTCCAGTCAAATCGTTGGGACAAAATCATAACTGATATGCAAACTCGCGGAGCAGAGAAAGGACTGAGCAATGAATTGATTGAAAAAACATTTAAAGCAATTCATCAAGAATCAATAAATATCCAAACGGAAATTGTAAATTCGTAGCCGAAAAATTTCAGCAAAATGAAAAAACTTGAAATACAAAGTGCTATAGGCAAGTCGGAAATATATGTAGGTGAAACGCTTGCAAATGTTTCTAAATATTTACCAACTAAGGGAAAAATAGCAATTATTACGGATCCTGTAATACATTCATTATATGGTTCTCAATTCCCTAAGGCTGATGTTGTTATCGAAATTCCACAAGGAGAAGAATACAAGTGTATGCAAACACTTGATGGTATTTTTGAAAAACTAATAGAAGCTGAATTTGACCGTACTTCGTTTATTCTTGCAATTGGTGGTGGTATAATCTGTGATATGAGTGGATTTATTGCTACTATTTTTATGCGTGGAATAGATTTCGGTTTTGTTTCAACAACATTGTTGAGTCAAGTCGATGCGAGTGTTGGTGGTAAAAATGGAGTAAATTTCCGTGGTATCAAAAATATAATTGGAACATTTAGTCTTCCTAAATTTGTAATCTGCGAATTAGAAATTCTTCGATCTCTACCAAAAACAGAATTGTTAAGTGGTATGGGTGAGGTTGTTAAATATGGTTGTATTTATAATGAAGATTTCTTCAATTATATTGATCAACACACCGATGATATACAAAACTATTCTTTAGAAGTTTTGGAGAATTTAGTGTTTGAGTCTGTTCGTATTAAGGCCGAAGTTGTTAGTGGTGATGCGAAAGAATCAGGTGCTCGTAGAATATTTAACTTCGGACATACGTTTGGCCACGCAATAGAAAAATTAACCCATATGCCTCATGGTTGTGCGGTTTCAGTTGGTATGGTGTATGCTGCGAAATTGTCTGTGTTGAAAGGCAAGATGTCACAAGTTGATTGTGATAGAGTTGTTGCTTTGCTTGAAAAAATGGGTATGCCAACAACTTGCGATGCCTCTGCCACTGATTTGTTGAAATTAATGCGTAGCGATAAAAAACGCGAAGGCGACAGTGTACACTTCGTGTATTTAACAGGTGTGGGAACTTGCTGCGTAGAAAAAATATCGTATGCCGAATTAGAATCTATCATCAATGATTTGTGTTAGTGTAACAGAAAAAGATCAGACTAAGTTATTGTCTGTTGCGAATTCATGCGAGATGGCAGAGATTCGTATCGATTTATGCTGCTTGGACGAAAGTTCGGTAGAACAAGTTTTTTCTAAACTTACAGTTCCTGCTATCGCAACTTGTCGTCCACAATATTGTGAAGATGGTCGTAGAGCTTTGTTGTTAAAAAAAGCTATAATTGCAGGTGCGAAATTCGTAGATGTAGAAATAGAATCCGACTCTACATTCAAAGCTGATGTTATTGCTTGTGCTCAAGAACATTCATGTAAGGTAATTGTTTCTTATCATAATTATGAGAACACACCTTCGCATGAGGAATTATGTAATATTGTTTCAGAATGTTATTCACAAGGTGCTGATATTGCTAAAGTAGCTACTACTGCTAAAACTCAAGCAGATTGTGCTAATGTACTTTCTTTATATAATCAAGAAAAACCTTTGGTAGCTTTGGCAATGGGTACAATAGGACGAATTACTCGTGTCGCAAATCTATTTCTTGGCAGTCCATTTTCGTTTGCAGCTATTGATGAAGCACATGCAACAGCAGGTGGACAATTAACTGTAGAGCAAATGAGTCTTTGTAGGAAGATTTTGAAATAGAGAATAATGCAAATAATATAAAAATGGCTACTCATATTGGGTAGCCGTTTTTGTTTAATTCAACCAAATTGTGAGTTTTTTATTTTCAAAATACGGAATACATGTAAAAGCCCTACAATAGGCACTAAGGAATTTTGTGTTTGTCTCAATTTTTTTCTTGGTTGTAATTTGTTTGTTACTAGTAGAGATTTTATTCATAGGCAAATTGTTATTTGTTTATCAATAAAACGATAGAAAAAATGGTTTAGTATTTTCAAAACATATATTTTTGTATTGATGAATACGCAAAAAAAATCAATCTGGGTTACATTATATCGTTGGCGATTAAAACAAATCACTGACAAGCAGTTCTTGTATATTCTCAGTTTTGTTTTAGGCATTTCTTCAGGTTTGGCTGCCGTATTGTTGAAATCCATGGTGCATGGAATACAGTATCTGGTTCATTTATGGGCACCTTCGCAGAATGCTAATATTCTGTACCTTTTTTTACCAATGATAGGTATTATATTGACTCGTTTGGTTATAAAATATGTTATAAAAAACGATTCGATGATAGGTGTGCCGGGAGTGCTGTATTCAATCTCGCGAAGAAAAGGTAAGATTGAATCACATAATATGTATTCATCTATGCTTACGAGTGCATTAACCGTAGGTTTTGGAGGATCGGTAGGATTGGAGGGACCTAGTATCGTTACAGGCGCTGCATTTGGTTCGAATTTCGCACGAATATTTCGTTTAGATTATAAACAATGTGTTTCGTTAATCGGTTGTGGTGCTGCTGGAGTTATGGCAGCCATTTTCAATGCTCCGATTGCGGCAGTAATATTTGTGTTAGAAGTTATTTATGCAAATTTTTCAATGTCTTCGATAGTTCCGCTAATTTTAACCTCTTCGTTAGCGACGCTTTCCTCTTATTTCTTTTTGGAACAAGATGTATTGTTTCATTCTGTAGATATGTTCAATAGAGAATATGATTTTCAGGATGTACCATCGTTTGTTGTACTTGGTATAATAACAGGTTTGTTATCAGTATATTTCAAAAAAATGTACGTGTTTATGGCTGAGTTGTTTTCTAAAATTCGTGCTAAGAAACGCTTGTATTTTGGTGGAATAGGACTTGGTGTGATATTGTTCTTTTTTCCAGCTCTATATGGAGAAGGTTTTCAAGAAATAAATATGTCTTTTCGTGGAGATAATTCTTTCTTGTTCGAGCAGACTTGGTTTGTAGATTATCAAGAAGAATTTGTAGTAGTTTGTTCTTTATTTGTTTCGGTAATCCTATTAAAAGTAGTTGCAGCCTCGATGACATTCGGTGCTGGAGGTATTGGTGGTATTTTTGCCCCATCGTTGTTTATCGGAGCGGTAACTGGTTTGTTTTCGTCTTATATTTTTTCCTATTTTAATATTCGTGTTCCTGAATCTATTTTTGTTTTGTTAGGAATGTGCGGTATGATTTCGGGTGTACTTCATGCACCGCTTACTGGAATATTCTTGATAGCGGATATTACAAGTGGATATGGATTATTTGTTCCTTTGATGTTGGTTTCTGCAATCTCGTATGCAACAGTTCGCATATTTGAGGAAACATCAGTTTACACCTATATTTTGGCGAAACGTAAAGAATTATTGACTCACGATAAAGATCAATCTGTGTTGACGTTGATGGATATAAATAAACTGATAGAAACAGATGTACATACAATTTCTCCAGATGCTACATTAAGAGATTTAGTTGAGGTTATTAAGCACTCAAAAAGAAATATTTTTCCAGTCGTGGGTGAAGAAAACGCATTTTATGGAATGATTAAATTGGATGATATTCGAGATATGATATTCTCTCCGGAATTATATGATACAGTTGATGTTAGAACATTGATGTATATGCCGGAATATTTTTTCTCTCCAGATCAAAGCATGGATGAAGTCGTTCGAATAATTCAGCATAGTGGGCATTATAATTTCCCTGTAATCTCCGAAGGGAAATATGTTGGTTGTATCTCAAGAGCGCGTGTATTCTTGGAATACAGAAATGTGTCTGCTTTTTTCTCTGAAGAATAGTAAGAAAAAGTTTGTTTATTCACTTAAATTTTTGTTCTTTTGGCAATTAAGACGTAACCTTAAGGGGTAAAGTTGTGTCTATTTATTAACGAATTTAATGAAACGTAATATGCATATTCAACACTTTTCATTCTTAAAGCGTGTATTTACGCTTGTTTTTGGTGCAATGATGTTTGCAATGTCAGCATTTTCGCAAGTTGACTATGAGTTCTGGTTTGCGGCACCGTATGGTAATACCGACCATGCTCCGTATTGGCCTCAAAATTATCCTCATAAGGTCGGTGGACGCCCTATATATCTACGTTTGGCGACACAAGATGCTGATGCAGATGTAACGGTATCATTACCTGCATTAGGATTGACAATTGCAAATGTTAATATTGCCGCAAATAGTACGGAATCTATAGATTTGACTCCGTTTATTAACGATATACAATGTTCTAAATCAGGAAATGTTGTAGAAGACAAGGGTATTTATATTCGTTCTAATGCGTTGATAACTGCATATTATGAAATCGCTTCAGTATTGAATACGGATATATTTTCTTTGAAAGGTCAGAATGGTCTTGGTAAAGAATTTTATGCTCCATTCCAAAATAAAATGGAAAATGACCCTTACCACAATGGTGAAGGTGTTCCTGATAATGGCGTTTCTGGTGATGGTGCATATTCGTATATAGTTATTGTTGCAACACAGGATAATACTGTTGTTAATGTTACTCCAACTACGGCGTGTGTGGGTATTGCGCAAGGGGCTACAAAAGCAGTGCGTTTGGATAGAGGTCAAACGTACGTTGTACGTGCTGTTGGGCAAAATGCTAGTTCTCGTCTTGCTGGAACGTACATAAAGTCAACAAAACCTGTTGCTGTGACTATTGGTGAAGACTCTGCTTATCCTGGTTATTATACAAACTCAGGTGACTGCGAGGATTACATCGGCGATCAAATTGTTCCAATTAATGTTATTGGTAAGGATTATATTATTGCTCAAGGTCAAGGTTATGCTGCTGCAAACAATAAAACAAGTGATTTTTACGAAATAGTTGCTATTACTGCTACAAAAGATAACACTATAGTTACATTGGATGGTGCGCAATATGGTTCAGCATTGAAAAAAGGTGAGACTGTTTCTATTGAATTGACAGATCCTGATAATCTCTATACTTTTATCCATACTAGTGAACCAGCTTACGCTTTCCACGTTTCTGGTTACCATTGTGAGGTTGCAGGTGCATTGTTGCCATCTGTTGAAATGTGTACGGGTTCTTATAAGATGGGTTTTGTGAGAACATATGGTTCAGAAAACGACCAAGAATTTTATATGAACTTGATGGTTAAAGGTGATGGAGAAGATGATTTCTTGTTGAATGGAGAATCTAACTCGGTAATCAACAATGCTAATTTCGAAACTATAAATGGAACAGATTGGAAGGTTGCAAGAATTTATTTCAGCCGAAGTGACATGCCGGAAGGCGCTTACTTCCTTCAAAATACAACTTCCTTGTTCCACATGGGTATGATGAACTCGACATCACACGATTGGGGTGATGGTAAGGGCTATCGTTTGATGGGTTCTATGTATGGTTATTTCTCTCGTTTTAGCGATAACTATCCTGATGCAGTTATTGTAAACAATAACGATACAAGTATAACAGTTACTCGTGGTACAAAGGTGAGCTTGCTTGCCGATGGTGGTTTCAAATTCTCTTGGAAAGGTTATATGTGGAATGGCTATGATTGGGAATTAATGGATGCACCATATAAGTTGAACGATGTCAATGTAGAGAATCCATTCTTAATCGTTGACGCAGTTGGTATTTATAAATATACAGCAACGATCACAACAGCATGTTACGGTGATGTGGATCAAAGTGTATTGATTAAAGTTGTTGAGCCAATAGACTTGAATACCGTATATGATACGGTTTGTTTCTCTCCAGAACTAGATCCAAGAATTGATCAAAGTCAGTATTACAATTTGTTTAATCTGAATGACACAATTGTAGGAAAGAAAGGCTTAGTAACAGGTTTTTATGTTGATCATTTTGATAAATATATTGCTGCAGATACAGTAATAGTTGATGATTTTGATGAAAATCGTCCTATGAAGTTTAGCATGAGTGTAGGCAATGGTACAAGAACAATAGTGGATAATCCAGACACAACAGGTGTTGTAAAAGAATCAAAAGTTGTTCATATTGTTAAAACAAAGCAAGATCAAGGAACTGCAGATGATCCACAACTAAATAATCAAACAGGTTCGACTTCATTATGGTTGAAGTATAATTATTCTGCAGAACCATTAAATCTTGTATATGGTTCTAAATTTAGTTTTGACATTCGTTATGACTCAACTACTTTTGATTGGGGTTGTGATAGACAATTCCAAGTGTATATAGAACTTGTTGATGCTTCTAAGAACGTTGCTTCAATTCCATGTACTTCTTATCCTGCAGTATGTAACAGAGATGCAGAAGGTTACCAATATGAATGGGAACATATAGAAGCAGACTTTGAACCTTTTGCTGAAACTATGGGGCCAATTACTACTGTTCGTATTCGTGGTTTCTATGACAATTGGGTTAAAGATTATGGTTTCTATATTGATAATCTAAAGTATTATACATTAGGTCATTATGAGACAATATTAAATTCCGATGCCAAGAAATATACAATTACGGATGGAGATTCATTATATGCAATTGTTAAGAATAACTTTGAAGTAACTCGTTCTGATACTTCAATGGTATATTTGACGGTTCGTAATCCGGGTATAGAAAAACGTGCAATTCAACTTGCTGATACTTGTGCTTCTAATGGAAATGTATTGGAAGAATTTAATTTGACAGAATACAATTATCAAACAGGTGGTGCTTTGGTTGCAGATCGTTTGTGGTATTGGGATTCACAAAGAACTAAGTTGATTGAAAATCCAGAGTTCGTTGATGTTGAAGCAGGTACAACTACATTCTATGTATATGTAGATGACGAATGTGCGGAAATCCCAGGAAAATTGACATTGCAAGTATATGCTATTCCTGAAGTTCAAGATGCAGAAGTAACTGTTTGTGAAATTCCAGAATTAGGCGGCGATAGAGGTTTGATAGACTTATCGCAAGTTCAAGAAAATATCACAAAAGACAATACTGCAACATTTGAATGGTATTCAGATGCAAATTATACTAAATTGGTTGGAACATTGGCAAATATTGCAGTAACAGATGGTACAAAATATTATGCGAAGGTTTACAATAAAGTAACTTGTCCATCATTTGCTACATTAACTATTAATGTAACACCTGTTGATGATATAGTATTTGAAGGCTTCCAAATTTGTGCAGATGCAGATGTTACTTCGTTAGCTGCTACTCCAGCGGGAGGTACTTATGTTGGTGATGGAGTGACAGGTAATCAATTTGATCCAGCAACTGCAGGTGTAGGATCACATGAAATTACTTATACTATTGAAAATAAAGGTTGTGCAAATTCAGAAAAAGCAACTATTGTTGTAAATCCGCAAGTAACAGTTTCAGCGGTAAGCGAGCCAAAGAAGATTCAACAAGGACAAACTGCACAAATAACAACAACAATTAGTCCTGCTTCATCAGACTATAAAGCTACTTGGAGTGATGCTTCTTTATTGAGTAACCCAACTTCTGCAAATCCAACTACTGTAGCATTGATGAAACCTACATATTATACTATAGATGTAGAAAACACAAAAACAGGTTGTACAGCAACAGCTAAAGTTTTAGTTGATGTATATGCTCCTGTAGATGTTGAGTTGAATTTGACACCAGTTTGTGCAGGTACAGATGTAGAAATTGAAGCTTTGCGCACAGGTGGTACAGGTCCTTTTACATACGAATGGTCTTTGTCTCCTGCAACAGCTTATACTTTAGTTAATGATTCTACAATATCAATTAGTAATATTCAAAATACTGTAGATGTGACAGTAACTGTTACAGATAAGACTGAAGGTGATGTGAAAACAGTTACGGCAAAACAAGTTGTTTATCCAAATCCTGTTGTCGCAGTTGATGATGCTGAAGTTTGTCAGTATGCAGATTTACAGTTAAAACCAGTTGTAACAAATGGAACCACTCCTTATACATATGAGTGGAGTAATGATACACAAATTTTAACGTCTGCTACAAATATTGCAAACGCTACAGTAAATACAAGTGACAATGTTGGACAATATTATTTACAATATAAAGTAACGGATGCAAATTCTTGTGTTGTAAAGAAAGACGTTTCTGTGATAGTGAATGAACAACCAAAAGTGACAGCTACTGCAGATAAGGATATTTCATGTGTTGATGATGAAGTTCAACTTTTAGGAACTGTAACTACTGGTAGTACAAGTGGTGCAGTTACTCACGAATGGATCTCAACATATGCTTCGTCATTATCAAGTGCATCTATTCCAAATCCAGTATTACAATCTTATATTGCTGGAGCGCTTTCATTTAAATATAAGTTTACGGATGCAAAGGGTTGTTCGGCAATTTCTGATGAAGTAATCGTTCAAAACTATCCAAATCCAACGATATCTATTGATCCAGTTGCTCCACAGTGTGCTTCAAATCAAGGAGTGATGTTGTCGGCAAATGCAAAGGTTGAAGGTATTGCTTCTGCTACATTTACTTATGCTTGGTCAGGTGATGTGATATCAAAAGAATCTAATCCATTGTTAGACATCTCAGAAGCAGGTACAAAAACTGTAGATTTGAAGGTTACTTCAAATACAGGTTGTGTTGCAACTGCCACTACAACCGTTGTTGTTAATCCTAATCCATTAGCAGAAATTGCAACAAAGGATATTGAAACATGTTCTTCTGATACGATAACAATGATTGCAAATGCTTCGTCTGCAAATGTTGATTATGCATGGTCGGGAGGATTAGAATGGTTGACAGACAATGCAAGTTCTGTTAAAGCTGTAATTCCTGCAAATGTTACAGGTGCAGCAGAAATCACATATCCTGTTACATTAACGGTAACAGATAAAATGACACATTGTAGTTCCGAAGCAACAACATCAGTGTTGGCTCATAAGATTCCACAAGTTTCTTTGGGTGATGATTTAGAATTATGTGATGGTTCTGAAATAGAATTAAAACCATTGTTGAATTATGTTGGAACTGAAGATTATAGCTTAACATGGTTCTTGGATGTAACACAATTGAGTAGTGTCAATGTTGAAAATCCAATTTATACACAAAAAGGAACAGATGTTTACAATATTGGTGTTCAAGTAAAAGATGCAAATGGTTGTGTTGGATTAGACAATATCTCAATTTCAGGTCTTGAAAATCCAACCGTTGATGCTGGTTTAGATCGTGAAGAAGATTGGTATGAACCATTTACTTTGGAAGGAACAGCAACAGGCGGTCATCCAAAATATACATATTTGTGGTCTCCAAAAGACTCGCTTACAACATCTGAAACTTTGCAAAATCCAACTGCAAAATTGCGTCAAACAACTAAGTTTACTTTAGATGTTACTGATTCAAAAGGTTGTACAGGTTCTGATGATGTTACAATTACAATTGTAGGTCAACCATTGTCTGTATTGATAGAACAAAGACCTGTTCCATTCTGTTTTGGAAATACAGTTACATTGGAAGCTATTCCTTCAGGTGGTAACAAAGGTGGTACATATAAATATGAGTGGTATGATATGACAAATCCAACAACAGTCATAGGTACAACAAAAACAATAGATGTGTCTCCTGCATCTCAAACAACATATAAAGTTGTATTGAATAGCGTTGGCCCACGTGACTTTGTACCTGCTGATACCATTCATACTGTGATAGTAAATCCGCTACCATCAATTTCTTTGCGTGGTGGTTTGAATCCTCATGTATGTAAAGGAGATTTAACAAGTTTAATTCCTGCTGTATCAGGTGGTAGTGAACCTTATTCATATCAATGGATGGATGGAAATCCTATTGTAATCAAAACTGAAACATATCAATTTAGTAATTCTTCTATAGTAGGTGAACAAAAAATTAAGTTGATTGTTACTGATGGAATTGGTTGCTCTGATTCTGTAGAAGTTGCAGTTTCAGTTGACGCGTTACCAGAATTACAATTGGATCCAGTAACAGAATGTGTTAATGTGGAAGCAACTGCAATTGCAACAGCAACAAATGGTAAAGCTCCGTATTCATACCTATGGTCTGGTATTCAAAATATGTCATCGTCGGCAAATAAGGCTACGTTCACAATGACAGAACAAGGAACTTATATGTTACAAGTTTCTGTAATTGATGATAACTCTTGTAAGAGTGATGCTGAAACTATTGTGACAATTAAACCAGAAGCAACACTTGCTCTTGAGAAAGCATATAGTGTATGTGCTAGTGAGAATTTAGAATTGGTAATGAATCCAAATAATATTGCAGGATTCTTTACAATGCATTGGGTTGGTGGTGACAAAAATAGAATCGTTGACTCAACTAAGATTAATCGTTTGATGTCAACATTCCGTAGCGAAAACGAAGGTGAGTTTACATTATATTATACTATAGCAGATGAGTACAATTGTCCTCGTTTGGATAGTACAAAAATTACTGTATTCCCTGCAGTGAAATTAGTTGACATAGAAGATAAGAATGCTTGTTCTGGAGTAGGAATTGATATTCAAGCTGAAATTGCAACAGGAAATCCTTCTTCATATACTTGGTTGGGTTCTGTTTCACCTAAAAATGAAAAGAAAACAACTTTCACATACTCAACTCCTGGTACTTATAATGTAACAGTAATTGCAGGTGACCAAAACTGTAGTGACACAAAAGAATTTACAGTGACAGTTCAACCAAATCCTATAGTCGAGATTGTTGGTGCTCCAGTGAAGAAAGTTGACTATACGGAAGAAGTTTCTCTAGAAACTAAGATTGTAAACTACACAACATATCCATTCACTCATGTATGGAAAGAAGCTGCAAATATCAAGTCGGGTGCAGGAAGTGATAGAATTGTAACTACACCTATTGTTCAAACAACTGATTTTGAATATACAATTACCGATGCGTATGGTTGTATTGGTTCGGCTTCAATTCGTTTGCAAACCGAAATGATTGTTCCTAAGATCACGCACTTTACAGAATGGAAGAATCATGACGCTCCAAAAGATGAATTGTTGGATTCCAATAAAGTTTCTTTGTCAGATACAGGTTTGGAAATGTGTGAAGGAGAATATGCTTACTTAATACCACAATTTATTTCTGGTAATAACTTAGAAACATTAAATTATGCTTGGTCAGATGATGAAGGTAACAATCTAGGTAATGATATCAATTTAAAAGTTACACCTTCAAAATATTCTACTGTGTATACATTAGTGGTATCAAACCCTGCCGGATTCAAAACGGATGTTTCGTTTATGGTTATAATGCACGAAAATCCTACAGCAGAGATTAAGGTTTCGCCAGATTATAGTGGAAAATACTATACAAATGATATCTTGTCGGTAGATGGTCAACCATCTCCTGCTATGGATACATATACATCATTCTGGTCGGCAAATCCTAGTGTACAATTTAAGGATGTTAATGCTCAAATAACAACGATTTCGGGTATTACTCAAGAAATTAAGCCATTGCAATTAACTTATAAGGCAACAAATCAATATGGTTGCTCAGTAGAAGTTGCAAAATCAATAGATGTTGTAGAACAAAAATTACCTGTAATTGTTGGTCCGGATGTTTGTATTTACAGTACTTCAACTTATCGTTTGAATCAAACTTATCCTGTAGGTACAAAATATATTTGGAATGTAGAAGGAGGTAAGATTGAAAGTAAAAGTGGTGATGAATCTTCGATTACTGTTCTATGGGAGCGTTCCGAAAATACAACTGTAACAGTAAGTATTTATCCTCCAGATGGTAAGGATCGTGTAATTGAAGGTATTACACATATTGCTCATATTACTCCTATGCCAGACATTGCTATTAATGGTCAAATTCATGTTTGTGTGGGCGAAAATGCTGCTTATGAAGCAATAAACAACATTCCAACTATGACAAATATGCAATATGGATGGTCTATAGCAGATAAACATGGTGAACTAGTTGATATCTCTGACAATTCAAGTGTAGCAACTGCATTGTGGAATAAAGAAGGTAAAGACACTGTAATATTACGAGCAATGTATGGTTCATGTATAGTTCAACAAGATTTGACCGTATATATCCATCCAACTCCTGAAGCAGATTTCACTTATGTTGCAAGTGAAGATGTGTTCTTTGTTGAAGAAGGTGTTGTTCGTCATACAGATAGCATTTTTGTAGATAAAGATGTTACATTTACTAACTTGACTCCTCATAAACAAGGATATGATTATTTCTGGGATTTCATTGGTGACGGTGTGTTTACAGAAAACTCTCGTGATGCTGTTTATGAATATGATGAAGTTGGCGATTTCGAAGTAACATTACTTGTTGTAGAAAATACATGGGGATGTAAAAATGAAGTAACAAAACCGTTAAAGGTTGTTGCTAATCCAAATTGTGGTTTGACATTCCCGAATGCTTTCACTCCAGATTTGTCTGAAAATAACACATTCTATCCAGTATTTAAGACTGGTGTACTTGAGTCTGGTTATGAATTGCGTGTTTACAATAGATGGGGCACTTTATTGTGGTCAACAGAAGATTTGTATGGAGAATGGGATGGCGTCTATAAAGGCTCTGTAAGTAAACAAGATGTTTATGTTTACCATTGTAAAGCAACTTGTGAAGATGTTGATCCAGAAACAGGAAAACATAGAATCTTGAATGTAAAAGGTGATGTTACAATTATGCGATAAGAAATTGTAATCTCTATAACAAAAAGGCGATGAAAAATCATCGCCTTTTTTGTTTATATATTAGCAATGTTCAAAATCTTTCTGAATTGTTTATGGTAATGTAATTCTATCTTTGACGCTCAATAAAACGTAACTAAATGTGTTTTAATAACTAAAAAAGGTAAAAAAATCTTTTTTTTACCGAAAAAATGAGTTTTTTTCTTTTCTCTCAAATGTTAAATGAAAAAAATAATTATCTTTATTGTGCAAAAAATTAGTGTGTAGATATGGCAAAGCAGAGTTCAACAAAAAATCGTAGCTATGAGCTAAAAAAGCTTAAAGCGGAGTGCGTGGCAGAAGAGAATAAAAAATATTTGATTTCTCAACAAATCCGTAAGACTGGAACTGCTGCTGTGGAGCCAGGAAATAAGGGTATTAAAACTACTCCTAGTGAAGTTTTTATCTATGTTGTAGGAACTGAAGCAGATTGTACGTCGCTTCAAGAACAACTTAAGAAATCAAAAAATTTCAAAAAAACGAAAGCATTTGCTTCTGTAAATGCCGTTAAGGAATATATTGGTAAATCGAAGTTCCCTAATAATTCTATTATTGTTTTATTCTATGTTGTGCCAGATGGTGCTCCTCAGGAAGAAGTTATGCAAGAAATAGAATGTGTAAATAAAATTAAGGAAGCTGATCCTACATTGGATGCAATGCTCATAACTTCGAACTCTTCTGTTTCTTCGGGAAGTTTTGATTTTGTTATAATGAAGAACGAGGAGATGTTTGGTAAAATTATCACAAACATCACTTGGGCAATTCGTGAACAAGATCGTATCCGTAAACAAGTGGAGTCAAAACAATTTATAAAGATGGCAATCATAATTTTTGTTGTATTCTTTGTTCTATTGTTTTCTGTAGATTTTATAACAGGTTTGATGGATGATAGTCCACTACCTTCAGGTATATTTGGTATTGTGCCTATTCCTCACGAATAAATTCTGCCAACTGACAGTAATGTCGTGACAGAATGTCAAATTTTCTTATTGGCATATAAATTGACAAAAGGTTACACAAATTTGTGTAACCTTTTTAATTTATATAAAGATGCAATCAGGTAAAATTGGTGTAACGACCGAAAACATTTTCCCGGTCATAAAGAAATTCCTTTATTCAGACCAAGAAATTTTCTTGCGTGAATTAGTATCAAATGCTGTAGATGCTACGCAAAAACTAAAAACTCTTGCAAAACTTGGAAAATATGAGCAAGATGTAACATCTGCAAAAGTTACAGTTGCTATAGATGAACAGGCTAAAACAATTACCATTTCTGATAATGGTATTGGTATGACAGCAGATGAGATTGATAAATATATTAATCAGATTGCTTTCTCTGGTGCGGAAGAGTTTCTTGATAAATATAAAGATAAAGCAGAAGCTATTATCGGACATTTTGGTCTCGGTTTCTATTCTGCTTTTATGGTAGCAAGTACAGTTGATATCATTACGAAATCGTACCAAGAAGGAGCAAAGGCTGTAAAATGGTCTTGCGATGGTAGTCCAAATTATTCTCTTGAGGAAATCGAAAAAGCAGAAGTTGGAACGGATATCGTGCTTCATGTCGATGCAGATTCAGAAGAGTATCTTAAAAAAGAAAAAATAGAAGAACTTTTGAAGAAATACTGCAAGTTCTTACCGGTATCAATTGTTTTTGGTAAAAAACAAGAGTGGAAAGACGGTAAATATGTAGATACCGACGAAGACAATATCATCAATAATACAAAACCAGCATGGACGTTAAAACCTACTGATTTGAAAGATGAGGACTATCAAAATTTCTATAAGGAATTGTATCCAATGGCTGAAGATCCATTGTTTAACATTCATTTAAATGTAGATTATCCATTTAATTTGACAGGTATTCTATATTTCCCAAAAATCAGAAATAACTTTGAAGTTCAAAAAAATAAAATCCAGTTGTATTGTAATCAGGTATTTGTAACTGATTCAGTAGAAGGAATAGTTCCTGATTTTTTGACTTTATTGCATGGTGTTTTGGATTCTCCAGACATTCCATTGAATGTGTCTCGTAGTTATTTGCAAAGCGATCAAAATGTAAAGAAGATATCAAGTCATATTACAAAGAAAGTATCAGATCGTTTACAAGAAATCTTTAAAGCAGATCGTGCAGAATTTGAAAAGAAATGGGATGATTTGAAGTTGTTCATCACCTATGGAATGTTAAGTGAGGAAAAATTCTATGAAAGAGCAAAAGACTTTTCTTTGTTCAAAAATGTGGATGGGAAATATTTCACGTTTGAAGAATACAAGACGTTGATAAAGGACAATCAAACAGATAAGAATGGTACATTAATTTATTTGTATGCTAATGATCCTGAAACTCAATATAGCTATATTCAAAAAGCTAAAAACAAAGGATATGATGTCTTGTTAATGGATGGTCATTTGGATTCGCATTTAATAAGTCAATTAGAACAAAAATTCGAAAAAGTATCATTCAGCCGTGTTGATGCAGATATCATTGAGAACCTTGTTAAAAAAGAAGACTTGCAAGAATCAGCTTTGAATCAGTCGGAAAAAGATGATTTGAAAGAAATCTTTAAATCTCAAGTAGCAACAGAATTTATGATTCAATTCGAAAATCTTTCTGCCGAAGAAGCACCGATAATTGTTACTCAGTCGGAATATATGCGTAGAATGAAAGATATGGCTCAAATGAATCCTGGCATGAGTTTCTACAATCAAATTCCAGATAGTTATAATTTGATTATAAATTCAAATCATCCTTTGATTGTAAAAATCAATGATGAAAAGAAAAATAGCATCGGCGATTCTTTAAATAAAGTTGATTCTGAAATAGCTCCATTAAAAGCAGAAAAATCACAATTGGAAGAAGCTAAAAAGGATAAAAAAGAAGAAGAAATTCCTGCAGCAGATAAAGAAAAACTTGATACTGTATCTAAACAGATTTTAGAGTTAGAACGTAAAAAACAGGATGCGTTGACTGCTTATGGAAAGGATAATCAAAAGGTTAAACAATTGATAGACTTAGCTTTGATTTCAAATAATATGCTAAAAGGTGAAGCTTTGGAATCATTTGTAAAACGAAGCATCAGCATGTTATAGTTAACAACTATTACATACCAAATAAAAAGGCTGACAAATTTATGTTGTCAGCCTTTTTATTTGTATGCATACGATGTATTATTTTGTAATACCTTTTGTCTTGTAGGTAGTTAAAGAGTCGCCTTGAGCATAAATTAGTAAAGCCTCGTATTCTGGGTGTTTTTGAAAAAAGGCCTTTGATTTTTCAACTCCCATAGCCATACAAGCAGTCGCTATGGCATCAGCTTCAATACATTCATCGGCAATAACAGTTGCACTTAGCAAGTCCGAAGGAACAGTTTGTCCTGTTTTGGGATTTATCGTATGTGAATACTTTGTACCATCTTCGTAATAGAATTTTCGATAATTCCCTGATGTTGCCAACGATTTGTCTTGTAGCTGTAAGACAACATCGTATGTTTCTTCTACAGGTTTGTTGTCTATTCCTTCCTCTGGTCGTGTGATTCCAATGTTCCAAATTTTTCCTTTGGCATTTACGCCTTTAGAACGCATTTCACAACCTACATCCACAAGATAGTTTGTTACGCCTAAGTTGTCAAGATATTGGGCTATTAAGTCTGTTGAATAGCCTTGAGCTATAGCATTCCCAATAATTTGAACACGAGGATCTTGCTTTACAAAATGATTGTTTATGACACAAAATTTGTCCATTCCTACAAAAGTGCGAATGCTGTCGATTTGTTTTTGAGTTGGAACAGGATGTTGGGATGAGTCTGGGCCAAATTTCCATGCATTTACCAAAGGAGCAACGGTGATGTCGAAAACGCTGTCTGTTATTGAAGCAATGAATTGTGATTTAGCAATGAAGTAATTAAATTGGTCAGATAGAACAACAGTAGAGTCATTGTTGTTAATTTTAGATATCATTGACTCTTTAATATAGACACTAAAAGTTGTGTCGAATTTTTTCAAAATAGAATCGAATTCTGCTTTCCGGAAAGTTGTATCTTCATATACAACTCTATAATAGGTTCCTTGGGCTAACCCAGTAACTTCGAAATATTTTTTTGTCTTTTGTGATTCAGAACAAGCTCCGAAAAACAAAACAGCGATAACTCCAAGGAGACATCGCTGTAAGTATATATTTAAATTCTTTGTCATTCTTATGGTTTCTTTATGATTCCGTTAGGAGAATTTTCAATAAAGGTAAGAATTGCGTCACGTTCCTCTGATTGTGGGAAATTTTGACGTACGGCGTCTAACGCATCTTTCATTAAAATACCTTTTTGTAAGAAAATAGTACGATAGATATCTTGTATTTCGCGGATTTTTTCTTCAGAAAAACCACGACGAGCAAGTCCTACAGAGTTTATACCAATATATTGTATAGGTTCTTCGGCAGCTTTAACAAAAGGAGGTACATTTTTTCTGATGAAAGTACCGCCACCAATGAATGCATGGTCGCCAACAACCATAAATTGTTGAGCACCAGCTTTACCTTCAATAATTACATGGTTTCCAATTATACAATGTCCTGAAAGTGCAGCGTAGTTTGCAAAAATACAATTGTCACCAACAATACAATCGTGTGCGATATGTACATAGCCCATTATTAGACAATTTTTACCAACTTTAGTGGTCATCTTATCCACAGTACCTCGGTGAATAGTAACACATTCGCGTATAATTGTATTGTCTCCAATCTCAGTCGTTGTATGTTCACCTGCAAATTTCAAATCTTGAGGAATTGCCGAGATAACAGATCCAGGGAAAATATGACAATTTTTACCGATGCGTGCACCTGGCATAATTGTTACATTTGGCTCAATAATAGTTCCGTCTCCAATTTCAACATCGTCGTATATGTATGAAAATGGACTTACAACAACATCTTTTCCCAATTTTGCATTAGGATGGATGAATGCCATAGGTTGATTCATGTTTGTTTGCTTTGTTTGTTTTCGAAGAATTTTAGCAAATTCCGTGTTTGCTTTATGTCCAGGAATAGTTGCTATAATATGTCCTTTTATAGGTTTTCCTACTAACCATAAGTCACCAATAAGGTCGAGTAATTTATGGCGTGCAGGTTCGTTTTCAAATGATAATTCGGTGTTGTTTAGAACGCCTTCTTTTTCAATATTGATTTCTTTCCCAGGGAAAAGTTTTGACATTCTTGCTACTTCTTCAGGAGTAACTTTTCTATCAACGAATACGATAGCATTGTCTAAATCACCACCTTTAATAAGATTTGCAGCAAGCATCATTTCTATTTCTCGGAAGAAGCAAAATGTTTTGCAACAAGCAATTTCTTTACCGAAATCATTCAAGTTGCTTAAGCTGGCAAACTGGTTGCGAAGCATAAAAGAATCATAACTAATCTTTACATCAACACGGAAAGTGTCGCAAGGGTAGGCTATGATTTCAACACCGCGTTCAGGTTCGGTATAAACAGTTTTTTCTGTGATTTCTAGATATTCAAGTTTGGCCTCTTGTTCTGTTGTACCAACTTGTGCAATAGCATCATAAAATGGTTTTGCGCTACCATTTAGAATAGGCACCTCTGGTCCATCAACCTCTATAAGAGCATTGTTTACATGTAATGCGTGAAGAGAGGCCATTAAATGTTCTATGGTGCTTACAAAAATTTCTTTTGATATACCAATAACAGTTCCTCGAGATGTGTCAACTACATATTCAGGATTAGCCGGGATGATAGGAGTATTCTCTAAATCTATACGTTTGAAGCGAATACCAGTATTTGCTTCTGAAGGTAAAACTGTCGTTGTTGTTATTTTGCCGGTATGTAAACCTTTTCCCGAGAAGGAAATCGGTTGTGCAATCGTGCGTTGTTTTTCAAACATATTCTTTGTTTTAACTACGCAAAAATACGTATTTTCTTTGTAAAACAAAATGGAGTTAAATATAGAATTAGTAATATTGCAAAAAACAGTCTTGAAAAATGAAATGCGTAGCTCGTAAGATATTACAAATGTTTTATCTTACATTGTTGCTCATATTGATAAATAATTCGAAAATACCACAATAATTGTAAAGATAAAATACAGGCACTGTTAATGCTATAAGCAATAATAGCAGTATGAAAACTATTGCAGAGAATACCAATAAGTATTGCTAATAATCTTGCAAGTAATAAAAGTATCTCAAAAAATAAATATTCTTTTTGTCTTTGAAAAATATCTTGAATGTAGCAAATAGGAGATATAAAAGAATTAAGACAAAACCAGATTAACATAATTTGAATGAGAGTGGCTGTTTCTTCCCAACAGCTTCCTAATAAAAAAGAAATTATATCGGGGAGGAGTATATAAGTTGCAATAAAGCATGGAATTGTAAATATAGCTACAGTTTTACAAAACTTTATAAAAAAAGGTAAGATTGATTCTTTTTTCTGAACCATTTCGGTTGTTTTTTGAAAGAACACCTGATATAGTGAATTCGAAATAATATTTATTGGACGAAATCCTAATGTTAAAGCTAGTCCTAAAAATCCAGTTTCTGCAATTCCGAAAAATGGAGTTAATAATAGTATGGGTAAATTTCCGCTCAGGTAATTTATTAAAGCTCTTGGTAATGAATATTTTGGAAAATTAACGTATTCTTTGGCAACAATTGCAATGTTTTCTTTTTGTATGGCAAATAGATTCTGCTTTGTCTTACGGAATACTTGATGCGATAGCGTTGTTAAAGCTATAAAAGGGGAAATAATTGCAGAAAGTATTAAACCGCCATTGTGTAATCCTATATAGCCAAAGCCACATTTCGCGCCAGCATTTGTGATGCTTTGTGTACATTGATATTGGCATATTTCGTTGTAGTATTTCTTACGAGTACACCAGTAGTTTAAAAGATTCCATATTGCTGATAAAAAAACAAGAATTGGTATGGCCCAATACCATTGGGCGAGATCTGGAGTATTAAATATCTCTGAAATATATTCAGAGAATGGAATTGTGCAACAAACAAAAAATGTTGTGAACAGGGTAGTACATATGCCGATTTGCAAACAGGCTATTGCTTTATTGTCGTCTTTGGGAAGAACGATAGAGTATTGGAATTCTGCCGTTGATATTATGGTAAGAATGCCGGCAATACTGAGAAAAAGATTTATTAATCCAAAATCTTCAGGGGTATATAATCGGGTTATGATAGGATAAACCAATAACCCGATTATTTGTGTTATAACATTGGCAGAAAGTAATTTTGCAGAATTAACAGCAACATCAGACAGTATTTTCTTTTTTACCTTCTGCCACATTGTACGTTATTTGTTGGAGTCAATCACTTTGAACAGCTTGTCGCCACGACGGATTCGTTCTTCGATGCGGATAGAGAAACTTTCTCCTTTGACAGTTTGTGGAACCGTTTTTAGATCTACGCGAATATCGTCAGCTTTCATTTCAATCACTCCGGTTGTTGGTCCAGTAATAAGAATTTCATCTCCTTGGTTTAATTCGCCTGATTGCATAAGAAATTCGGCTACATTAAGGTTAGAAAAATAGTTTGTACATTTTCCTATTGCAACTTTTGTTTTTGTCGCGCTACTTCCATAGTGAGAACTCCATTCTCCTAATCGTTGTCCTAGGTAATAACCATTCCAAAAACCTCGATTGAATACACGTGAAAGAGTTTCTTTCCATCGGGTAACTTTTTCTTCCTTGTTCTCGTTATATGTTCCGTTTACAACTTCGCTTACAGCTTCGTTGTAGCATTGGACTACAGTTTTAACGTATTCTGCGCTACGAGCTCGACCTTCTATTTTCATGACACGGACTCCCGCTTCTATAAGTTCGTCAAGGAATCCAATTGTACAGAGATCTTTGGGCGACATGATATATTCATTGTCAATCTCCAACTCGTTACCTGTCTCTTTTTCTGTTACAACATAGGCTTTTCTGCAAGTTTGCAAGCATGCTCCTTTGTTTGCAGAGTAATTTCGTTCGTGAAGGCTAAGGTAGCATTTCCCTGAAATAGCTTGGCAAAGAGCACCATGACAAAACATCTCTAGTTTTATAGGATTACCAGATGGACCACAAATATGTTCTTTTTGAATCGCGTCGTATATTTCTCGAACTTGCATTAAATTCAGTTCACGTGCAAGAACTACCACATCAGCATATTGAGAAAAAAATCGTACAGCTTGCGTATTCGATATATTCAATTGAGTGGAAATGTGTACTTCTACACCATATTCTTTAGCACATTGAATAGCAGCAATGTCACATGCAATAATTGCCGAAACACCATAATCTTTAGCAGCTTGCATTACCTTATGTAAGGTTTCCATATCCTTATCATAAATAATAGTATTTACAGTTAAATATGATTTGATATTGTGCTCATTACAAATTGAAACAATGTTTGCTAAATCTTGTGTGGTAAAGTTATTCGATGAGCGGGCGCGCATATTTAGCATTTCTATACCAAAATATACAGAGTTCGCACCTGCTTGTATTGCGGCCATTAGCGATTCATACGAACCGACGGGAGCCATTATTTCTATATCACTGCGTTGAATGTTCATTTCTGTAGTGTTAAACGATGCCTTCTTTTAATAGGTCATGTAAGTGAATCAGTCCTAAATATTTATTGCCGTCGGTTACAACCAATTGAGTTATGCTGTTCTTTTCCATTTGCTCAAATGCTTTAATAGCTAACTCGTTACGGCTAATTGTTTTGGGGTTTACCGACATGATATCTTCTGCTGTCTTATCGTTGATATTGGTACTTTTTTCAAGCATTCTGCGAAGATCTCCATCGGTGATGATGCCTAAAAGTTGATTCTCTTTATTTATAACGGCTGTTGCCCCAAGTCGTTTCGAAGATATTTCTATAATTACTTCGGAAATAGGTTGGTTTGGATAAACTTTAGGGGCATTGTCTGCAACAAAAATATCGTCCACATGCATATACATTCTTTTGCCTAAAGCTCCTCCAGGATGGTATTTTGCGAAATCTTGAGGTGAGAATTTTCGTTGTTCTAGTAGGCACATAGCTAAGGTGTCGCCCATAACTAGTTGTGCTGTTGTACTATTAGTAGGAGCAAGATTATTAATGTCCGCTTCTCTATCAACATGCGCGTATAAGATATAGTCGGAATGTTCGGCAAGATAAGAATTCTTGTCCGACACCATTGCAATAAGTTTATTGCCTCCACGCTTAAGTAAAGGAATAAGTACTTTTATTTCAGGAGTATTTCCACTCTTAGATATACATAATATAATGTCGTTTTTTTGAATCATTCCCAAGTCGCCATGTATCGCTTCTGCAGCGTGCATAAATAAAGCTGGTGTTCCGGTAGAGTTCATTGTCGCAACAATTTTTGTTGCAATTATTGCACTTTTCCCGATACCTGTCACTACAAGTCGTCCTTCTGTCATTAGAATCTCTTTTACGATTGTGGCGAATGTATCGTCAAGGTAATTTGAGAGATTACTAATGGACTGTGATTCCTCAAGAATAATGCGTTTCGCATTGTCAATAATAGTGGAATTGTTATTCACAATAGTATATTTTTTTTGGTAGTTATAAATAAATATATTACTTTCACTATGCAAATGTATCCAATAATCTGTTAGTTGGTAGCAAAAAGAAGATAAATTGAAAATTACGGCATTTATGGCTAAGATAGACGAGAAAGAATTAGAGATTTGTTTAAAGGAAAAATTTGGTTTTGATTCGTTTAAAGGAAATCAAAAAGAAGTTATCGAAAGTCTTATTTCAGGCAATGATACTTTTGTATTAATGCCTACAGGTGGCGGAAAATCGTTATGTTATCAGCTTCCTGCAATGTTGTTGGATGGAACAGCCATAATAATTTCTCCACTTATCGCTTTGATGAAAAATCAAGTTGATTCTATGCGTGGATTCAGCACAGATGATCGTATTGCACATTTTTTGAATTCTTCGTTAAGTCGCTCTGAAATTACCAAAGTGAAGGAAGATGTCCGCAATGGTATCACAAAAATGCTATATGTTGCACCGGAATCATTGACGAAGGAAGATAGTGTAGAATTTTTTCGAAGCATAAAAATATCTTTTTTCGCTATAGATGAAGCTCACTGTATTTCAGAATGGGGACATGATTTTCGTCCGGAATACCGTAGGATTCGTCCGATTGTTGAATCTATAGGTCGTGCGCCTATTATTGCTTTGACGGCTACGGCAACGCCAAAAGTTCAACATGATATTCAAAAGAACTTAGGTATGCTTGACGCTAAGGTGTTCAAGTCTTCGTTCCGTAGAAAAAACCTGTATTATGAGATTCGTCCACAAGTAAATGCTACGAAGCAAATTATTCGTTTTATTCGCGAAAATCCAGGAAAGTCTGGTATTATATATTGTTTAAGCAGAAAGAAAGTGGAAGAATTGGCCGATACATTAATTGTTAATGGTATAAAGGCGCTTCCTTATCATGCAGGATTAGATGCAGCAACTCGATCGAAAAATCAAGATATGTTCTTGAAAGAAGATGTGGATGTGATTGTTGCAACGATAGCCTTTGGTATGGGTATTGACAAACCAGATGTTCGTTTCGTTATACATTATAATATACCAAAGTCTTTGGAAGGTTACTATCAGGAAACGGGACGTGCTGGTCGTGACGGTGGAGAAGGTAAGTGTATAGCTTTCTATAGTTACAAAGATATTCTTCGTCTTGAAAAATTTATGGAAGGGAAACCAGTTGCAGAACAGGAGATTGGCAAACAATTGCTGCTTGAAACATCTTCGTATGCTGAATCTAGTTTGTGTCGTGTTCGTGTTCTGTTGAATTATTTCGGTGAAGAAATGACAGAAAATTGTTGCAATTGCGACAACTGTTTGCATCCGAAGCCACAGATTGAAGTAATGAATGATGCCTTGAAGGTATTGAAGACAATACTTGCTGTTAAGGAACGATTTAAACAAGGGCATATTGTTGAGATTTTGGTTGGAAAAGAATCTTCGGAAATAAAAACATATAGACACAATGATCTTGATGAATTTGGTTGGGGAGATGATCATGATGAAAAATATTGGAGTGCAATAATTCGTCAGTTGTTGATGTTCCGTTATCTAGATAAAGAAATAGAAAATTATGGTCTGTTGAAATTGACAGATGAAGGTCGTGATTTTATGAAACGTCCTCATTCGTTCATGATTACAGAAGATCATGATTATGAGCAAACGGAATCTGATAGTGACGCTCCGTCTGCCGGTGGTGCTTTGGATGCAGAACTTGTAGCTATGTTGATGGAAGAGCGTAAACGTATTGCCAAAAAGAATAATGTACCTCCGTATGTCGTATTTCAAGAAATATCTATAAATGAGATGGCCACTCAATATCCAATTACATTACAGGAGTTGAAGAATATTTCTGGAGTTGGTGAAGGAAAGGCAATGAAATATGGTGCTACTTTCGTAGAATTGATTGCACGCTATGTCGAGGAGAATGAAATCGATCGTCCGCAAGATATGGTTGTGAAATCCATTGTGAAAGAATCGAGTGCGAAAGTGCAAATTATAACAAATACCGATAAACGTTTGTCTCTTGATATCGTTGCCAATGCGTTAAACATTACATTGACCGAGTTATTGATAGAGATTGAAAGCATAGTTAATTCAGGTACAAAGATTAATATCGATTACTATATAAATGAAGTGCTTGAAGAAGATGCTGTAGAAGAATTGTATGATTATTTCTGTACAGAAGAATCTGAATCAATTCAATCTGCCTTGGACGAATGGTGTGAAGATGGTACTTATACTGAAGACGAAGTTCGTATGGTAAGAATCAAATTTTTGTCGGAAAAAGCGAACTAAAAATTGTATGCCGTTATAGAAGAGCGCTTGCGATTGTATAATCACAAGCGCTCTTTTATTTTCTTTAAATATGTTATTTCTATTCCTTCATGTTATTATTTCTTGTGAAATGAGACCTGAATGACTGATAAATCGTAAGTGTTATTCGTAATATAGCTTATAGGATTTACGTAAAATTTTGTATTTTATAACAAAATAAAAGTGAAAATTTGCTTTTGCTATAGAAATATGCTTTATTTGCTAAAAAAGATATAATTATGAAAGAGACAGATATTAATAAAATCAAAGCGGATATTGAAAAATACGAACACGAAGTTGAATCTTTGGAAAAATTAAAAACTTGTTCGGATGTTGGGAACTTGGCTGAAAAGTACATAGATAAGCATATACAGGTGTTAAAGAAACATATTTTTGATTTGCATACGCGTATAGATTATTTGGAAAGAGATTAAATTTTGAATGGAATTTTGTGTCGTTTTTAGGTTTTAAACGTGTTTTGACGGAAAAAAATGCTCAAAAGCCTTTGAATATCTCTAAAATGCTATATATTTGTGAATGTGAATGTATAACTAAAAAAATAAATAAAACATGAACAAACAAGAATTAGTAGCTGCAATGGCAGCAGAAGCTGGATTGACAAAAGCAGATTCAGAAAAAGCACTTAATGCTTTAGTAAATGCAATCTCAGGTGCATTAAAAGGTGGTGATTCAGTTCAATTAATCGGTTTCGGTACTTTCAAAGTATCTGAAAGAGCTGCAAGAACAGGTATCAACCCTTCAACTAAAAAACCTATCAAGATTGCTGCAAAGAAAGTTGCTCAATTCAAAGCTGGTAAAGCTCTTTCTGAAATCGTTAACAAAAAATAATTATCCGTTATTTTTATGTGAAAAAGGGTTCGTAAGAACCCTTTTTTTATTTATTTTGTTCCCATTAGAAACTATCTGGATATCCTGTATATGAATGAATATGGCTTTTTGCGTGTAGCAAGTGTTTCTCCGCAAGTGTATGTAGGTAATGTAGAAAAGAACACTCAAGAAATATGTGATGCAATAGATGCACTGAAACAAGAAGGTGTGCAAGTTGCCGTTTTTCCGGAATTGTGCATAACTGGTTATACCTGTGGCGATTTGTTTCAGCAATCTTTGTTGTTGGATAAGGCAGAAGAAGCGTTAGATATTATTTCTACTCATTGCGAAGGTATAGCTGTGTTTGTGGGAACGCCATTACGAGGTATAAATGGTGCGTTGTATAACTGTGCAGTTCTTATTAATGGTGAAACAAAATTAGTCTTCCCAAAGAAATTTGTTCCTAATTATTCTGAATTTTATGAAAAACGTTGGTTTACGCCTTATTACGATGAATCTTGTTTGTTCGCGGATTACGAAATAGGTAATTTGCTGTATCTTTCTATTGAAGGCTGTAAATCTTCGGCAAAGACAATTATCGGTTGTGAAATTTGTGAAGATGTATGGGTTCCCAATTCTCCATCTACTAAATACGCATTGAATGGTGCTAATGTAATTGTAAACCTTTCTGCTGGCAATGAAGTGATAGGAAAAGCGGAATATCGTAAGCAATTGATTGCTATGAACAGCGCAAAAAATATATGTGCGTATGTTTATGCAAATGCAGGCATGGGCGAATCTACTCAAGATATGGTTTTTTCTGGTCATTCGATGATTGTGGAAAATGGAACGATTTTGTCTGAAAAAATTCCATTCGATAATTCTACGAAATGGGTAATTGCTGATGTTGATATAGAAAAACTTACTCATGAGCGTATGCATTGTGAAACATTTTCACAACCAAGTGAATTGAAACAATCTCTCCGTTTTGATGAAATAACTGTTGCTGCAAATACTAAAGATATAAATAGAATTATTTCAGGTTTTCCTTTTGTCCCAAGTGGAGATTCGGCAAGAAGTAAACGTGCCGAAGAAATTACTCGTATGCAGGCATGGGGATTGGCAAAACGTATCGCACATACTCATATAGAGAATATTGTTGTTGGTATTTCAGGAGGCTTAGATTCAACTTTAGCTTTGCTTGTAGCTTGTCAGGCTTTTGATATTCTTGGTAAGGACAGAAAAAATATTCATGGTATAACTATGCCTGGCTTCGGAACAACAGGGCGCACATACGAAAATGCAAAACATCTTGTCGAATACTGTGGGGCAACGTTATGTGAAATATCAATAAAAGAATCGGCAACGCTTCATTTGCAAGATTTAAAACATTCTCTTGATGTTCACGATATAACATACGAAAATGCTCAAGCAAGAGAGCGTACGCAGATCTTGTTTGATTATGCCAATATGCATAATGCCTTAGTTCTTGGAACTGGTGATTTAAGTGAGCTTGCTTTAGGATGGTGTACATATAATGGTGATCAAATGAGTAACTATGCTGTGAATGTGTCGATTCCTAAAACCCTTGTACGTTATTTGGTTCAATATTATGCCGACTATACATTTGCCGAGAACAAATCTTTGGTTTCTGTATTGTTGGATGTGATTGACACACCAGTAAGTCCGGAATTGTTGCCGCCAGATAAAGATGGAAAAATTGCTCAGAAAACCGAAAGTACTATAGGTTCTTATACTTTACATGATTTCTTTTTGTTCCATACGATGAGAAATGGATTCTCTCCTAAAAAGATCTATTATTTGGTTCGACTGGCTATTGCCCAAAAACAAATGCCTTATTTTGAAGATGCGGTAGTAAAGGATACGATGAAAATGTTTTATCGTAGATTTTTCGCACAACAATTTAAGCGTAGTTGTATGCCTGATGGCGTCAAAGTTGGTTCTATTTCATTGTCTCCACGAGGCGATTGGAGAATGCCAAGTGATGCTTGCGCTGATTTGTGGTTGCACGAAGTTGAATCATTGTAAAAGAATGTTTTTTTGCAATGATAAAAGATAACTTTTGCGTGTTCGTCTATATTTATGACATAAAACATGTGTTATTAGTAGTATTGCGAAATTTAAAATTGAATATATGAAAAAACTAATACTTGTAGTCTCTTTATTCCTATGCGGTATAATAACTGCTTTTTCTCAAGATTTTGGTACTCAGATTCCGAATTCTGATTTTGAAGCCGAATGGAAAACATACTCAGGTAATAAAACGAGTGGTAAGGAACCTTATTGTTGGCATTCTTTCCATTCTGCAAAGGGTAGCCAGGCAAATTTAGCGGAAAATGATCATATTGCACAAGATGAAAATGTAAGACCTGGTTCTAAAGGAAAATATAGTGTCAGAATTTTCCCAAAGGAAATAAACCTACTTTTTACGAAAATCATTGCAAATGGATCTCTTACTAATGGTCGTATGAATGCAGGAAGTATGACTGCTGCTAGTGATGACAATAATATTTATACTGATCGTAATACTGCCGAATTTTATACTCCAATTGATGTCATACCAGATTCGGTAACAGCTTGGTTCAGTTTTTATTCGAGTGGTTCTGGAAATTATGCGGCATTTCATTCTGCTATTCATGGAGATTCAGATTTTATATTGTATGGTAACGGTAAAGCTAGTAAAGCAGAGCAGCAATTTGCTGATGCTAATTATGAATTTACCAGAACAACATCGAAGAGTGATTCATTAGGATGGCAAAGAGTTACCGTTCCTTTTGAACAAGTAGGAACATGTACCGATGAAAAAAAGTATGTTTTGGTAACAATGTCAACAAACAAAACGCCAGCAAAAGGTAATGCAAGTGATAAATTGTATGTTGATGATATTGTACTTATTTATAATCCAACTTTAACAACAGGTACTTTAGCTCAAACAGAATATGAAGGCGATGCGAATGGAACTATAGATATTCAAGTGCCATTTACATTGACAGGTTCTATGAGTGTAAGTAACTTAAATAAAGAAGCAAATCAAGTAATTGCTCAATTGTCTGATGCAAGTGGAAGTTTTGATAATCCAATAGAACTTGGTCGTTTGACAACAAACACTAGTGGTGTTGTGGAAGGTAAAATTCCTGCTTCTGTTGTTGATGGTAATTATAAAGTTCGTGTGGTTTCTACAAACTATCCTATGACTGCTGAGCCTAGTAGTTCTGAAATTAGTGTAAAACGATATTACCAAGTATCTTTTGCTGATTATGATTCTGAATTGATTACTTTGACAGGTGCAGGTAAATTTTATGTTATTGGTGATGACCATACGGTAACAGTATCGGCAAATCTATTGACACAAGATTACAGTTTTGGTTTTTGGTCAGAAAATGAAACTGTTGTATCAACAGAATCATCATACACATTTACTGTAGATCATTCTTGTGAGTTGTCGGCGGTTCTTATGCGTCAAGTGACGGTAACAGTTTCTGCTTCTGAAGGTGGTTCAGTTTCGTCGGAAGGTGGTGTGTATAACACTGGCGTTGGTCTTAATATTGTTGCAACACCTAATGAAGGTTATAAGTTCGTAAATTGGACTGAAAATGGAAAAGAAGTTTCTACAAGTCCTTCGTATTCATTTATGGTGAAAGATGAAGCAAACATCGTTGCTAATTTTGTTAAGGTTGTTACTGTAGCTGCTTCAATTAACCTACCTGGTGCTGGTGCAGTATCGGGTGCTGGAGAATATGTAGTTGCAGAAGATTCTGTTGAAGTAAAACTTGTAGCAGTTCCGGATAATGAAACATATCGTTTTGTAAATTGGACTTTAGGTGATTCCGTTGTTTGTGAACAAGCCACGTATAATTTTAAAACAGCTACGAATGTAACTCTTCAAGCGAATTTTGTTGCTCTTGTAACAATAGAAGCAAACGCTTCTGCTGGTGGAACAGTTACAGGTAATGGTATTGTAGAAAAAGGTTCTACCGTTTCATTATTTGCTTCAGCGAACGATAAATACCGTTTCGATGGTTGGTATGCGGAAGATACGTTATACTCTAATACAGAATTGATATCTCTTGTTGCTGATTCTGATATGACATTTGAAGCTCGTTTTATTCGTCAATATACAATAAATGCTGTCTCTAATGTTGATGGCTTAACTGTAGAAGGTTCTGGAGTTTACGATGCAGGCGCTACAGTAAATTTGATTGCTCCTGATTATGAAGGATATAAATTTAATAACTGGAGACGTAATGGTGCGTGGGTAAATGCTTCAACACAAAATACATATTCTTTTTCGGCAGCAGGTGATTATACTTATACTGCTTCATATACTGCTTTGAAGAAATTTGAAGTTGTAGTAGAATTAGATCCTGTTACTGGTGGTACAATTGCTGGAGCTGGTGAATATTATGAAAACACAGAAGTAACTTTGGTTGCAACACCAAATGCAGGCTATGATTTTGTGAATTGGACAGAAAATGATGAAGTGATTTCAGATGAAGCAACTTTGACATTTGTTTCTGCTGCTCGTTCTTTAGTAGCTCATTTCAATGCAAATTTTGTTGGTTATACGGTGAATTTAGTTGCAAATGAGGGTGGACAAGTAACTGGTGCTGGTTTGTATGAAGAAAATACTACAGTAACTGTAGAAGCTGTTCCTGAAGAAAAATACTCATTTGTTTCGTGGAATGATGCTACCGGTGCAGTTGTTTCTACATCTCAAAGTTACTCATTTGATTTAACAGAAAATGTTGAGTTATATGCAACATTTGAACGTATCTATAATACATATCAGATAGAAATAAGCTCTGCAGATGAAACAATGGGTAGTGTTGAAGGAGCTGCATCATATAAAGAAGAAAGCGAAGTTACAGTAAAAGCTGTGCCTAATGAAGGATATCGATTCCTTCAATGGAAAGAAAATGATGAAGTTGTAAGCACTTCGGCTGAATATAGTTTTGTTTGTTCGGTAGAAAGAACTCTTGTTGCTGAATTTAAAAAAGTATATGTAGTCTCAATTGCAGAATATACTGGTGCTGAAATAAAAGGATATGGCACAGGTGTGTTTGATGAAAATACTACTGTAACTTTAGCGGTAACAGTAGATGAAAATCATCGTTTCATTTCTTGGTTAAATGCTGCCGATAGTAGTGTTGTAACAACTTCAACGGTGTTATCTTTTGTTGCAACAGAAGATAGACAATTGATTGCAAATATTGTAGAGAAAGGCAAGCCATGTACGGTTTCTGTACAAACGGGTGGTTCTGTGTCTGGTTTACGTAATGGACAATATGAAGCAGGTGAAGTTATAACATTAGTTGCAAATCCAAGTGAAGGATACATCTTCAAAGGTTGGATGTCGAATGGTGAAATAATTGAAACTGCAACATTGTTAACATTTGAAGTTTCAGATGATATGAATATAAATGCCGTATTTGTTCCTGTTCCAAAACCTGTGGAAGTAACGGTTACGGTAAATGATGATTCGTTTGGTACAGTGTTAGGTGCTGGTACTTATAAAGAAGGCGATGAAATTCAATTATTTGCAACTCCAGCGATAGGATATGAATTTGTTGGCTGGACAAAGAATGGTAACTTACTTTCAAACTTGACAACATTGTATGTTACAGTTGTAGATGATTGTACAATAGAGGCAGAATTTAAGTTTATTGAAAAAGAAACAACTGCTGTTGACGACATAGAATTAAACTGCGAGGTGTATCCAAATCCAGTTTCTTCAGTTCTAAATATTGTATCTGATCGTGAAATATCGTCAGTAAAAATTGTTTCTGCAAAGGGAACAGTTGTGTACAATACTATAGAAAACAATCAACAATATGTTATAGATGTAGCATCTTTACAAGCTGGTGTTTATTTCGTGATTGTTTCTATAGACGGCGAACGTATTCAAAAACAAATAGTTGTTCGTTAGAACAATAAAAATTATTGTAATCAAGTATAAAAGGGCATACGAAAAACTCGTATGCCCTTTTTGCGAGATATTCGTAATTTTCTAAAATTCAACAACTTATGTGAGGATATTTGAAAAATAATATCTACATTTGCTAATGCAAAAACAAAAAGATTAATCATTTAATTAATAACAAAATGGCAAAGAATTTCGACAAAGAATTGAACGATTTCATGGCGAAAGTAATCGCTAAGAATCCAGGTGAATCAGAATTCCACCAAGCAGTTCACGAAGTAGTAAAATCAATCCTTCCATTCTTGGATGAAAATCCAAAATACAAAGCTGCAAAAGTTTTGGAAAGAATGGTAGAACCAGAAAGAGTTTTCATCTTCAGAGTTCCTTGGGTTGACGATAAAGGTGAATGGCAAATCAACCGCGGTTTCCGTGTTCAAATGAACAGTGCAATCGGTCCTTACAAAGGAGGTCTTCGTTTCCACCCAACTGTAAACTTGGGTATTTTGAAATTCTTGGCTTTCGAACAAACATTCAAAAACTCTTTGACTACTCTTCCAATGGGTGGTGGTAAAGGTGGTTCTGACTTCGATCCAAAAGGAAAATCTGATAACGAAGTTATGCGTTTCTGCCAAAGCTTCATGACAGAACTTCAAAAATATATCGGTCCTGATACTGATGTTCCTGCTGGTGATATCGGTGTAGGTGGTCGTGAAGTTGGTTTCTTGTTCGGTCAATACAAACGTATCCGTGATGAATTTACAGGTGTATTAACTGGTAAAGGTCTTTCTTTCGGTGGTTCATTGATCCGTCCTGAAGCAACTGGTTACGGTGTAACTTATTTCGCACAATCAATGTTAGCAACAAAAGGTACTTCATTACAAGGTAAAACAGTTGCTATCTCTGGTTCAGGTAACGTTGCTCAATATGCAGTTGAAAAATGTACTCAACTAGGTGCAAAAGTTGTTTCAATGTCTGATTCTAACGGTACTATCGTTGATGAAGCAGGTATCACTCCAGAAAAATTAGCATTCGTATTCGAATTGAAGAATGTTAAACGTGGTCGTATTAAAGAATATGCTGACAAATTCGGTTGCAAATATTTCGAAGGTCAACGTCCATGGAAAAACGTTAAATGTGATGTAGCTATGCCATGTGCAACTCAAAACGAATTGGACGAAAGCGATGCTAAAGCATTAGTTGCTAACGGTACAATGTGTGTTGCTGAAGGTGCTAACATGCCTTCTACAGCTGAAGCAGTAAATGTATTCCAAGATGCTAAGATTCTTTACGCTCCAGGTAAAGCTTCTAACGCTGGTGGTGTTGCAACTTCAGGTTTGGAAATGTGTCAAAACTCTGCTCGTCTTTCTTGGACATCAGAAGAAGTTGATGCTAAATTACAAGGTATCATGAAATCAATCCACGAAAACTGCGTTAAATACGGTACACAAGCTGATGGTTACATCGACTATGTATCAGGTGCTAACATCGCAGGTTTCATCAAAGTTGCTGATGCAATGATGGCTCAAGGTTTAGTATAGTCAATACAAATCTTATAAAGGAAACGCCTCACTGAAAAGTGGGGCGTTTTTGTTTGTAGGTGTTTTCATAAGTTTTTGTACATTTGAAGACTTAAATTAATTACAATGAATAGTAAATCCTTATCAAAATCTCTTATCATAAAAGTTTGTATTGCAATAGTTTTGATTGTTGCCATATCTGTTGGTGCTCTCTATATTCGTGAATGTATGGTTCTACGACAAATGGGTACAGAAAAATTGAACGATATTGATTTAACATCGTCTCGTGGAGTAGGCTATGAAGGAGATTTTGCTAAAATTCATGAAAAAATCAAACAAAAATCTTTTGATGACGCTCAAATAGGAATAGATTCTTTGCGTAGTTCTATTCAAAAAGATTCAGATGAAGGTTTTTATGCAAGTACAGAGGAACAAGAGTATTACAAAGAAATTGTTAAAACAGCACAAGATAAGTTAGATTGGTATCAGACTCTTCTATATATGGATAGTCAAAAACTTGCAAAAGCGCGTAAGTGGTTACGAAAAATTAGTGAATCAGACAGTAAATACAGCGATGAAGCAAGTGTTATGTATGAATGTTTGTTGTTTTAACAACAATTTGTTTGGACAATGCGTAAACGAGCTTATAGATTTTTATGTACTATAATTGTTTGCTGCATTTGTTGTTCTGTTCAATCACAATCGTTAGATAGTTTAGTTTCGCTATTTGAACAATCGAAACATAAAGATAATATTCAGTTACTCGATTCTATTGTAGATAAAGCAATTGATAATCAAAGTTTCATTGTTGCATCTAAATATGCAGAAATCTATCAAAATACAGCAAAAAAATATCGTGGATTAGGAAGTACGGAATATGCACGATCATTGTTTTATCTGGGTAAGATAAATGAAAAAATTGGTCGATACGATAAGGCATATAATTATTTGGAACAGTCGGCTTCTATTTATGAAAAGTTCGAAAAAAGTCAAGAAGCTTCAAAGACATTTTTAAATTTTGGAATTGTTTGCTATCACTTAGCAATGTATAAAAAAGCGCTTTTCTGGTATGAAAAATCCAGGGATATGCTTCGTGACATTTTAGGTAGTAACAACTTAGAATATGCAGCTATAATCAACAATATAGGTGTTGTTTATTATGATATGGGTGACTTTGAGCATTCTTTGGAATGTTACGAGCAGTCTGCAGAATTAACTAAACAAGTTTTAGGAGAAAATAATACTCATTATGCGTTGTTGCTGACAAATCTTGGGGTAACATATTATAGTCTTGGACTTTATGAAAAAGCATTGTTTTATTATGAAAAGGCAAAAGACTTCTTTGATGATAATATTACATATCGTGTAATGTCTTTGCTTAATATAGGAACAGCTTATTATAGTTTGTTGGATTACGATAAAGCAATAGACTATTATACGATGTCGTTGAATATTTTGTTAGAGTTGCAAAAACAACATCCTTTGGAAGCTCTTTGTTATGATCGATTAGGTTTATTATATACAAAGAAAGGCGACCAAGATATAGCATTTGATTACTTAAAGAAGGCATTAAAATTACGAGAAAAGTTATTGGGAAAGGAGCATCCTGAGTATGCTTCAACGCTAAATAGATTAGGGTTAGCCTATTATAACCAAGGTGAATATTTTAAGGCTTTGGATTACTATGAACAAGCTTTGTCCATACGTAAACAGATTTTTGGTGAATACAATCAAGAGTATCTTAATATCTTGAACAATATTGGAAATGTTTATGTCGCTCAAAAAGAATATGACAAAGCGGTAGATTGTTTCACCGAACTTATGGATTTTGAAAAAAATCGTTTGGTTCAATCTTTTTCATTTTTGACGGAAAAAGAACGAATGCAATTTTGGGAAAGAAATAAAGCCCGTTGTCAGAAATTGAATACTATAGTTGTTGAATCTTCAAAAAATAGTAAAGCGTATAAAGCCTTATATGATGCCGCTCTTATAGAAAAAGGGCTGTTGCTAATGTCGGAAGTTGAATTCCGAAATAGTATTCAGGAAAGTGATGATAGCACTTTGTTGGCAGAATATGATCAAATAAATATGATTCGCATTGTTTTGGAAAAACAATACGCAAAACAACTTGACAAACGAACAATAAATTGTGATTCTTTAGAGCAAATTTTAGAGAAAAAAGAGAAGTTCTTAATAAAAAACATACAAGAGTATGGTGATATGACTCGTGCGTTGGCGGTGTCTTGGAATGACGTACAGAGTGCGTTAACAGAAAAGGATGTAGCAATAGAATTTATCTCTACCAAATTAGATAACGATAGTGTCTTTTTCTCAGCATTGGTGTTAAAAAGAAATATGGAAGCGCCAATGTATATTCCGTTATTTGAGAAACAAGCATTTGAAAATAAATTAAAATCCAGTCAGTTCTTGTTTGATTTAGGCTTAGATTCAGTTCGTGGTTTTGCCGATACCTATAAGGAACAACGAGAAGCGTATGAATCTACGATTATGTACGAAATGATATGGGAACCACTTGCTAAATATTTGGAAGGAGTTTCTAGAATATATTTTTCTCCATCTGGTGTCTTCCATAAAATTGGAATAGAATATGCGCCTGTTGACGAGACCAGAATAATGACGGATTTGTATGAAATGCATCGTGTGTCATCTACAAAATTATTGGCATTGGACAATATGAAGAAAAAATATACGACATGTGTATTATATGGCGGAGTTGAATATACAACAAACAATGAGGAAATTCAAGGAATTCGTAAGCCTGTATCTTTCTTACCAGGAACTAAGGTTGAAGTTTCAGAAATACAAGCAATTTTAGGACGAAACTCAGCAATAAAAACTTCATTGTTTGAAGGACGCGAAGCAACAGAAACGTCATTACAATTATTGTCAAAGAAAGGACCTTCGATTTTGCATATTGCCACACATGGTTTTTTTATGGACACTGAAACGAACTCGGTAGAAAATGGAATGGAACAATCGGGACTAATGATGGCAGGTTCGAATCGAGAATGGACGAATCCCGGATCTTGTGAATCAGATAACGATGGAATTTTAACAGCAAAAGAAATAAGCCATATAGATTTACGAAAAACAGAATTTGTCGTTTTGTCTGCTTGTCAAACAGCTTTAGGAATAGTGAGTGATGAAGGAGTTTATGGATTGCAACGAGGGTTTAAAATGGCAGGTGTAAAAACTATAATAATGAGTTTATGGTCGGTTGATGATTTTGCCACGCAAATGATGATGTCGGAATTTTATTCTCAATTAACTAATGGAAAATCAAAGAAAGAAGCTTTTTCCATAGCACAGTCAAAAGTTAGAAAAACATTTGAAGATCCTTTTTATTGGTCTGGTTTTATAATGTTAGATTAGGTTTTACTATAAATCTGCATAGCTAATTTTATATTTTGAATATCTTTGGACAAATCAAATAAATAGTCTAATGAAGAAATTTTTGTTGATAGTTAGCATTGTATTTTTTTCGCTTTCAACATTTGCAACAAAACGTGCATTGGTAATAGGAATCGGTAATTATCCGGCCAATAGTGGTTGGCAAAAGATCAATGGAGATAAGGATATTCCGTTGGTTGTAGATATGCTAACAACAAATGGTTTTATTGCACAGAATATTGTGAAATTACAAAACGAACAGGCAACTTTTTCTGCAATTAAACGTGAGTTTGAGTCGTTAATTTCGAAGTCGCAGAAGGGTGATGTTGTCTATATCCATTTTTCTGGACATGGTCAACAAATAACAGATGTTCATGGTGATGAAGAGAGCGGAATGGATGAGGCTTGGATACCTTTTGATGCAAAATTTGCATACGAAAAAGGGAAATATGAAGGACAAAATCATATAGTTGATGATCAATTAAATGGTTGGTTGCATCAAATTCGACAAAAGGTTGGTAAAGAGGGAACTATAGTTGTTGTTGCAGACGCATGTCATAGTGGCGGTGCTACTCGTGAACCAGCAGATGAGTCGGTGGTGGTTCGAGGCACCTTCGATAAGTTTATTATTCCTTCTGGGAAAAAAGCATATAATCCCAATTTAGCGAATTCCATAGAATGGACTTATATAAGTGCTTGTAAATCATATCAATGTAATTATGAGTATCAAGGGAAAGGTTCTTTGACTTATGCATTATGCCAAGAAAAGAATAATCTTTCTGTATTAACCTGTAAGCAATTACAAACACGCATACAGGCGCGAGTAAAAAGCATGGTTGCCTATGTGCAAAATCCATCTATAGAAATAGAATCAGGAATGGAAAATGTTGTATTACTAAAAAAATAATTTTATGAAAAAACTATTAATAATTGTTTCAGCAATTTTCTTTGCTGCAAGCTGTTCACAGAACACAAAGCATACAGATCAAGAAGAATCGACAACTATTACTTGGATAGAAGACAAACCAGGTCCAACAGTACAGGAACATAAAATCTTCCCGACAGTTTCAGATTCTCTTTGGAATGCGTTAGGATTGCAAGACGGTGTTCCTTCAAGTATTAGTTGCTTCTTGCTTCAAGCTGAAGGAAAAACTATACTTCTTGATGCTGGACTTGGTGCACCATTTAGTCAATTGCTTCCAAAATTGCAAGAAATGAATGTAAAACCTGAAGAACTTGGTTTGATATATATCACTCACCTACATCCTGATCATATAGGTGGTTTACTAAAAGATGGAGTAGTTGCTTTTCCAAAAGCAGAAATCTATATTAATCGAGTTGAAGTTGAAGCTTGGATGGCAATGGAAGGCGAACAGAGTGCTTTGGCAAAAAAAGTGTTAGTAGCATATAAAGATCGTTTGCATTGCTTCAATGCCGGAGATACACTTGCTGGTGGAGTTCAAACAATTGCAGCATACGGTCATACTCCAGGACATACGATTTTTCAAAAAGATAGCATACTTGTCATTGCCGATTTAATACATGGTGCAGCATTGCAAATGGTGCATCCGGAATATAGTCCTTTCTTCGATATGGATCCTGCTATGGCAGCAGAGACACGTGTACGTATTTTACAATATGCGCGCGAAAATAATTTGACTATGTATGGTATGCATTTGCCAAATCCAGGGAAGATAAAATAGATCATTGATTTTAGAGTTTCTGTTATATAACATTTGAAAAAACTATATTTGCAAAAAACGAGAAAAATAAAAGAATAAATAGATAAAATAATATTGAGCTTTGCTCTTATTCTTTGATGCAGAATCTGGACAATTCTAATGGTAAGAATAAGTTGCGATGGTTCACGCTATGGCGTGGATTTTCGTTCCTATTTACCATAAAGCAGTCCAGAGCTTTGCATCAAAATAGGTTGAAAAGCGAAAATTCCGCCTTTTTTTATGCGGATTTAATCTGGACCATGAACGAAATGCCGCCACATATTGGAAAAATTATTCAACAGACTTTGAAGAAGCAAGGTCGTTCCGTAACGTGGTGTGCAAAACAGCTAAACTATACTCGCGACAATATGTATAAGATTTTTGAAAAAGAATGGATAGATACACATTTGCTTACGAAGTTATCTTTGGTGTTGGGGGTAGATTTTTTCAAGTATTATTCCGAATATGTATGCAACAATCTGCATTTGAAATAGTTGTCGTATAATAAAATTTGTTGCCAAAATATATAGAATTCACTAAAATAATTATCTTTGCAATACCAGAACCCGCCAAGCCTCTCAACGATGCTCAAATGTGCGGGTCGTTTTTTTTACCGCAACTTATGACCATAAAAGCTACCCCTTTTACCGAATCATACAAGAATGTGCATGATTTGGTACAACTCTTAAGAATAAGAGGACTTTGTATTTCGAATCAACAACAGGCGGAACGCTACCTTTCTACTATTGGCTATTATAGGCTTTCGGCTTATTTGATACCTTTGCTGCAAATGCCTAAATCAGAAAAACATTTTAAGATAGGAGCTTCTTTCAATCAAGCTATGATGTTGTATCGCTTTGACAAAAAGTTAAGAATGCTCATTTTTAATGAGATAGAAAAAGTAGAAGTCGCAATACGTGCTACCATTGTAAATACAATTTGCGAAATGACAGGAGATAAATTCTGGATTACAAATCCTATTCATTTTGCCGATAAAGTCAAGTTTTCCAATACCATATCTTTAATAATCAAAGAAATAAGACATTCTCATGAGGAATTTATAACAAAATTTAGGACGAACTACACTGATCCGTTTCCTCCGGTATGGATGCTGGCCGAAATTTTACCATTTGGTTGTATAACGAATATTTTTAGTAATCTTAAAGACAATAAACTAAAGAAGAAAGTCTCACAACAATTTGGCTTGCAAGTACCACCTTTTGAAAGTTGGATGACGAAGTTGTATCTCACTCGTAATGATTGTGCTCATCATGCGCGTATATGGAATAAGCGAAATACTATGAATCCAACCATCCCCAATCGTATGACAAGACCATGGATAACGTTACCAACAGATACACTGAAGGTTTATCATGACATTTGTATTATCAAGTATCTTTTGAATGTAGTGAATCCCAACAATGACATGCTGGCAAAGCTCCATTGTCTCCTTTTTGATTTTCCAGAGGTTGACATCGCGGCAATGGGATTCCCTATCGATTGGAAATCAGAACCGCTTTGGCAATAATCCCCTTAGTATTCATTAGCATTGAAACTTATGCCAACTTGAGTATTATTTCCTATTTTAAATAACTCCAGACCGACTACTGAGAAACTATATCCGCCGTCGCATAACTGCCAATTTATATGTGATTTATAAAATAATATTGTATAGTAAACATATACAGTATTGTATAATTATTGTATATACTAAAGCGTTGATTTTGAGTTGTTTAGTTATTATTTTTGTTTGATATTGAAATTAACAACATGACAACAGAAAACAAGCAACAAAATTGGTTTAATGTTATAGATTCATTAGTTGGTAGGTTTGGTAATGACTTTATCTTACTGCAACGTTTCAAGATTTCTTTCAAATTAGATGAGAGAGCATTTCAAAAAGTCTTTAATAATCATGAACTGCGTCATTTAAAGCTACCATATCGTGCAAAACTTATTTTTGATAAGAAGACAAAAACCGTTTCTGTATCTTTTGCGCAGTTGTTCTGTGATTATCGATACAAATGGCAACAAAAAAAAATAGGACTGGCAGAATGTGAACAATTGTTGCATAGGGATTTATGTAATTTTATTATAGATTCGTCTGTTTCGTGTCTAATTGAAGTTTTAGTTCAGAATGTTCCATGGCCTGCTAATTGGTTTATTGAATTTTATTTAGGAGGAATTTGGTATGCTTTTAAAAAGGATATTTTAACAGAAATAAAAAAATAATTTAAAATATGGAAAACGAATATCGTTCAACAAAAATGGGAGACATTCAAAAATGTCCTAATTGTGGTGCAGTAGTAGAAACCTTAGCTGGTAAATGTAAAGAGTGTGGATATGAATTTAGGAATGTTGGGGTGATATCTTCTGCAAAAGAATTTACAAACGGATTCATGAAACTCAATGATATTGAAAAAAAGAAAGATTTTATAAAGGCGTTTCAGATACCAACAGCAAAAGAAGACTTATTCACATTTGTTACATCTTTAAAAGGATTAAAAAATGATAATTTTAATCCTGTTGATCCTTTTGGTTTGTTTTCTTTGGGGTCAGCATTCTCTGCAAAATATGATGAGTGTATGGCAAGAATTCGTATGTTATATCCTGAGGATAGTTTGTTTAAAACTTTGCTTGTGGAGGATGATGAGTTAAATGCCCGTCGTGAAAAAGCTCGGAAGTATTTCGTAAGGTATTCTATAATGTGTTTGATTGTTAGTGTTGTTGGGTATTTTTTATTTTTGATTTTACATGGGGCTCTACGTTATGCTAATCTTGGGCTTGCTTTAGAATTTCGGCGTATTGCAAGATTTCTATTTAATTTTGGTATGCCAGCAGCGATTATAGGTCTTGTATTAAGTCGTTTTGTGAATAAGTTTGTTAAGTAAATATTTCAATAGTATGTAATAACTAACCATGGGTCTATTTAGCAGAGATAAATCAGAAGGTAGTTTAATGGATGTCATCCGTTGCGATGAACCTGAGTACCTAATTTGGAAATGGCGTCCTTCTGGAGATGCTAATTCCACAAAAAAAGAGAATGCCATTCGCTATGGCAGTAGTTTGCGTGTAAAGGATGGCGAAGTTGCTGTTTTTGTGTATAAACAAGAAGGTGGAGATTCCCAAGATTTTATTATGGGTCCTCACGATGATACTATAAAAACGGCTAATTTCCCAATACTTTCTGGCATTGTAGGTTTGGCATTTGGTGGCGCTACACCATTTCAGGCAGAGGTGTATTTTATTAATCTTGCCGGCAATGTACAAATAAAATTCCGTGTGCCATATTTCGATGTGTTCGATCCTCGTTTCTTGGATTATGCAGTTCCTGTTGCTGTAGGTGGTGCAATAACTTTCAATATTACAGACTACAAAGGATTTATTAAACTAAACCGTTTAATAAATTTTGATTTGGAGGATTTCAAGAAGCAAATCATGGATGCCGTTAAAAAATATGTGAAAGGTGTTGTAACCAACATCCCTTCGGATAAAGGTATTCCAGTTCTTCAAATGGAACGCAAAATATTGGAAATAAGCGATGTAGTTCAAGCGTATGTTAAGCCTCGATTGGAAAACGATTTTGGCGTAAATGTAAAGGCTTTAGATATTTCTGTGATAGATGCAGATAAGGAAAGCGATGGTTATAGAGAATTACGTCGCGTAACAGCTGACCAACAAACAAAAACTATTGAGGCACAAACAAATGTGAACATTAAAAATATGCAGGATATGCAAAATATAAATGCTCACAACATGGAAGAAACCATGCGTATCCAACGCGAAGAGGCACAACGAGCTCAGCGTTTACAAACAGAAACAAACTTTATGGGCGCTCATGCTCTTGACCAACAAACAAGTGTGTTGCAAACTGCTGCTAGTAATTTAGGTCAGATGGGAACCATGAACATGGGAAACGGCGGAGGAATGAACCCTGCTGGTATGATGACAGGTATGATGATGGGAGGTGCGATGGGTCAACAAATGGCTGGAATGATGAATACGATGGGGCAAAATGTTAACCAAACAATGCAACAGAGTATGAACACCCCTCCACCGCCTCCACAAGTACAATATACGGTTAATGTTAATGGACAAAATGCAGGTCCGTTCAATATGCAACAGCTTGCTCAAATGGTGCAAGGTGGTCAATTAACAACTAATACGTACGTATGGAAACAAGGAATGGCTAATTGGGAACTTGCAGGCAATGTGCAAGAATTGTCGCATTTGTTTGGTGCAGTTCCGCCACCTCCTCCAGTTCCAGGAATGTAAAGTGAATAATTACAACAAAAGCATACTTGAAGTCAATAATAGGTCTATAAAAGTACAGTATATGAACGAAAATAGTTTTTTTTCCATAGATCGTTTAGTGGAATTTGGAATGGGAATGGCTATGGCGCAGCAAATGGTACAAACCATGAATTATGCGATGCAAAACATGCAAGTGCCAGGTGCAATGAATCCGATTCAACCACAGCAGTTTTATTATGTGATGATAGATGGGCAACAGGTAGGACCTATTTCGGAGAAAGAATTGTCAAACCTTATTGCTAACAAAAAAGTCACAAAGGATTCGTATGTATGGAAACCAGGTTTAACAAGTTGGCAACCTGCGGAACAAATTCCAGAAGTGTTAAAGTTAGTGGCTTTAATGCCTCCACCATTTAATATGTAATTTATGAAATGTAATCCAATTTTAACCATTGTAGCAATTGCGTTGAGTGCTCTGATTGCGTATGCTTTCGGAACTCTAACCAAAAGTGAATATTATATATTGCTAAGTGTTGGTAGTTTTATACTGTTGGCATGTTCTAATATTGCATTGTTAGGAATTTCGTTTGACAAACAAGGAACTGCTGTGAATGCTAAGATTGTTGCTGGAATTTTTAGTGTTGTTTTCTTTTTGTCGAATTTAATAATTGCCTTTTTCAATTTCACAGTTGCTCCATATATTATTATAAATGGAGTGTTGTTTTTGCTTTTTGTAATAGTTATTTATTCGGTGTATAAAACTAAAATGTAATTGAAACTATTTATAAAATAGCCGATAGGAGTGACAAGAACATTGTTCCTTTCGGCTATTTTTTGTATAAATATATCTTATAGTTTGTTTTCCCCCAAGAATGTCATTTTAGTGAAATATTGCTGTTGAATAAATTTTTTTCCTACTTTTATGCAAAATTAATACGAACTAAAATGGCAAAAGTTTTAATCATTGGTGCTGGCGGTGTAAGCCAGGTTGTGACATTTAAGTGTGCACAATATCCAGAAGTCTTTTCTGACATTATGTTGGCAAGTCGTACAAAATCTAAGTGCGATAAAATTGCTGGTATTATAGAGGAAAAACTTGGTAGAAAAATTCAAACAGCTCAAATCGATGCGGAGGATGTTCCTGCTTTGGTTCAGTTGATTAAATCATTTCAACCTAAATTAGTTATTAACGTTGCTCTTCCATATCAAGATCTTTGCATTATGGATGCTTGTCTTGAAGCAGGAGTAAACTATATGGATACGGCAAACTATGAGCCTAAAGACGTTGCAAAATTCGAATATAGCTGGCAATGGGCGTACCAAGATAAGTTCAAAGAAAAAGGATTGACTGCAATTCTTGGTTGTGGTTTCGACCCAGGACAAAGCCAAGTTTATACAGCTTATCTTGCAAAACATTATTTCGACGAAATTCATTACTTGGATATTGTTGACTGTAATGGCGGTGATCACGGAAAGGCTTTCGCTACAAATTTCAACCCTGAAATCAATATTCGTGAAATCACTCAAAAAGGTCGCTATTGGAAAAATGGTGAATGGGTAGAAACAGAACCACAAGAAATTATGTTCCCATTGACATATCCAAACATTGGCGTTCGTAATTCGTATTTGATGTATCACGAAGAATTGGAATCGCTTGTGAAGAATTTTCCTTCAATAAAACAAGCTCGTTTCTTCATGACTTTTGGTGATGAATATTTGACTCACCTTCGTGTAATTCAAAATATTGGTATGGCAAGTATTAAGCCTATTATGTATAAAGGTGTTGAAATCGTACCTCTTCAATTCTTGAAAGAAACATTGCCTGCTCCTGAAACATTGGGTGACAATTATACAGGCGAAACATCTATCGGTTGTCGTGCCAAAGGTATAAAGGATGGCAAGGAAAAAACTGTCTATATCTGGAATAACTGTAGCCACCAAGCTGCATACAAGGAAACAGGTGCGCAAGGTGTTTCCTACACAACAGGTGTTCCTGCTATGACAGGTGCAATGATGTTCTTAACAGGTAAATGGAGCGGTGCAGGTGTATTCAACGTAGAAGAATTTGATCCAGATCCATTCATGGAAGTTATTGGTAAACATGGACTTCCTTTCGAAGTAAAAGAAGACATCGATTTGGAATTGACATATTAATGAACAGTGGGGCCGTATCGCATACGCCCTTATGTGAAAAACAGATTATAAATGGGATAAATCAAAATTGGTTTATCCCATTTTTGTAACATATCAATGTCAATTCAAACAAAATTTTCAATTGTCAATTCTCTATTGGTAATTAATGTTACTTTTGTAGAAAACAAATAGTTCTAATGAAAAACTACTATTCAAACATTCCTTCGCCGGCATTTATATTGGAAGAATCTTTGTTGCGAAGAAATTTGGAGAAAATATCGAATGTGTCGAAACAAGCTGGAGTATCTATTATTCTTGCATTGAAAGGATATGCCTTGTGGAAGTCGTTTCCAATGGTAAAACAATATCTTGCAGGTGCAACGGCAAGTTCGCTTTGGGAAGCACAATTGTGTGTTGATTATATGGGTTCAAAAGCACATACGTTTGCTCCTGTATATGCTCCAGACGAAATAGAAGAAATTGCCAAATGCAGTTCTCATATTACATTTAATTCGTTGACACAATTCAATAGTTACAAGGACATTTGTAAGAAATATGGGGTTTCTATGGGACTTCGTGTTAATCCAGGTTATAGCGATGTAACTACTGAATTGTATAATCCTTGCTCTCCGAATTCTCGTCTTGGAATACCCGTGGATGAATTGAAAAATGGTTTGCCTGAAGGTGTCGATGGAATTCACTTCCATGCTTTATGCGAAAATGATTCCTATTCGTTGGAACGAGTTCTTGCTTCGTTGGAAGAACGTTTTGGACATTTGTTGCATTCGGCGAAATGGGTAAATATGGGTGGTGGACATTTAATTACTCATAAGGATTATAAGCCAGAACATGTAATCGAATTACTGAAGACATTTAAACAAAAATACAGTGTGAAGGTCATCCTTGAGCCTGGTGGAGCTATTGGATGGCAAACAGGTGTTTTGAAGGCAAAAGTTTTGGATATAGTTAATTATGGAGAAAATCCAACGGCAATTTTAGATGTATCTTTTGCTGCCCACATGCCAGATACCTTGGAAATGCCATATCGACCTGCCATTCGTGAGGCGTCTTCTGAAAAAGTTGATGGCTGGTTTGCTTATAGAATAGGAGGAAATTCTTGTTTGGCAGGAGATTTTATGATGCCGTATTACTTTGAGAAACCATTACAAGTTGGAGATTGTATTATTCTTGAAGATATGATGCATTATACAATGGTAAAAACAACAACATTCAATGGTGTTCGTCACCCTTCTATTTGGATAGAACATGAAGATGGGACAGATGAATGTATACGTAAATTTACATACGCAGATTTTAGAGATAGATTAAGTTAATTATGGCAAAAATAGAACTTACAGATAAGCAATTCCAAGATCTTCTTCAATTGTTGTATATGGGAGAATGGGTACTTCAGGCATACGAACCTGCTCCAAATGCAAATGATGTTGATGCATTGGAACAAAATTTATACGAAAGTGCCTATCGTCAAGGAAATGATGACATTGAATTTGATAAAAAATTAGGTGGTTATGTTCCTTGCGAAGAATTTGAGGAAGATTGCGATGCAATCATAGAAAAATATGATGAGCATACTTTCTGGGAAGAGTTGATTATTCGTATGGCAAATCGCGATTTGGAAGCAATGGGTGCAAGTCAACTTTCTCCTCGTGAATACGAGAAAAAGCAAAATGAACTCATAAAAAAATACGAGAAAGAATTTGCCGTAAATGGCATTAATAACTTGACCTTGAAGAAATAATGAAAGGACTTGTTATAAAATCTACTGGCAATAACTATAAGGTTCGTGTTGACGACAATAAAGTTATAGATTGTCGTGTAAAAGGAAAGTTGCGTTTGAATGGTATTCGCAGTACAAATCCTATTGCGGTAGGAGATTATGTCACTTTTGAATACGAAAACGAAGAAAATGGAATAATTGACAATATAGTTGATCGTAAAAACTACATTATTCGTAAGGCTTCGAATCTTTCTAAGGAGTCGCAAATTATTGCTGCTAATGTAGATATGGCTTATATTGTGGTTACGATTCATTCTCCACAAACATTATTGCAGTTTATTGATAGATTTTTGGTCTCAGCAGAAGCATACGATATTCCTTGTACAATACTTCTAAACAAATATGATTTATATCAATCGGAAGAAGACCAGGCGATAGTGTCCGAGTGGAAAGAAATATATAGATTGGCCGGATATGATTTTCTGTGCGTATCGACCACAACTGGCTACAATATGCAAGAACTAAAGAATAGACTTGCGGGTAAAGTTTCGGTTTTTTCTGGAAATTCGGGAGTAGGGAAGACATCAATAATAAAATGGCTGACCAATTTGTCGGAATTGAAAACAAGCGAGATTTCTAAATCTTTCCATAAAGGACAACATACCACCACTTTTGCGGAAATGTATGAAACCGATAACAAAGGAATGATTATCGATACTCCGGGTGTCAAAGCTTTTGGATTATTGAATTTGGAGGAAGAAGAAATGGGTCACTATTTTCCAGAAATATTCCGTTATTCCTCGGACTGTCAGTTCTATAATTGTACCCATTCACACGAGCCAAACTGTAATGTGGTAAAAGCGGTAGAAGAAGGGCATATAGCGATAAGTCGATATCAAAATTATCTCACATTTATGGATGACAAGAATGCGAAACATCGTGAAGCACAATAAAAAAAAGGACTACAATTGTAGTCCTTTTTTTATATATCTGTCTTAGATATTAATAAGCTTTAAAACCAATGATTTCGCGTACGTCACGGATTGTTTTTACAGCACTTTCACGAGCTTTTTCTGCGCCCATTTTTGCAACCTTGTCAAGGTAATCTTTGTCGCTCAAATAAGATTGAATCTTTTCGCTAAATGGAGCAACAAATTGAATCATATCTTCTGCCAATTGTTTTTTCATATCACCATAGCGGATTTGGCAAGAATTATATAAGTCATCAAAATATTGAACTGTTTCAGGTTTAGAAACGGCTTTCATTAAAAGGAATAGATTTTCAATTTCTTCTGGCTTTTGTTGATTTGGTTCTGTTGGTCCCGAATCAGTTTTTGCCTTCATAACTTTTTTGCGGATAGCTTCTGGAGAATCAGCTAAATAAATAGCGTTACCTTCACCTTCCGATTTTCCCATTTTTCCGCTACCATTCAAACCAGGAATTTTTACTAATTGCTTTCCAAAGTTGAATGCTTCAGGTTCTGGGAAATAGTCAACATTGTACATTCTATTGAAACGAGCAGCGAATGTACGAGTCATTTCCAAGTGTTGCTCTTGGTCTTTTCCTACAGGAACTTTTGTAGCTCTGTGAATAAGAATATCCGACGCCATCAATGTTGGATATGTTAACAAACCAGCATTTACGTTTTGTGGTTGTAAACGAATTTTATCTTTAAAAGAAGTGCATCGTTCTAGTTCACCTAGGTATGCATTCATATTTAAATACAAGTACAATTCAATGACTTCTTTAACATCGCTTTGAATGTAAATCGTCGCTTTTTCTGGGTCAAGACCTGCAGCTAAATATTCAGCAAGGATTTGACGAACATTTCCTTGTAAATTTTCAGGAGTAGGGTGGGTTGTAAGAGAATGAAGGTCGGCAATGAAGAAATAGCAATTATATTCATTTTGCATTGTGATGAAATTCTTCAATGCTCCGAAATAGTTTCCTAAATGTAGGTTTCCTGTAGGGCGAATGCCACTTAAAACTGTTTCCATTACATGTATTTTTGTTTGACTGCAAAGATAGAATTAAATTTAAATAACCATTCATCACTAATTGAATTTGTGTTTGATATATATGGGAAAGAAGGAAAGATTATTTCAGAGTCTTGTAGAGTTGCAATCTACATATTCGAAATATGTGTTTTTTCAGAATCTTGTAATATATTTGACGAAATGCTATAAAAATAAATATGACTAAGCAACCATTAACAAAGTCCAAATTTAAACGTGCACATTCGTGCATCATGAAACTGTATTATTCCAATCATTGTAAGGAAGAAGGCGGTTACAAAGATCAAATGGAAGAAGATGATTTTATACGTTCTTTAACAGAAGGTGGATTCCAGGTTGGAGAATTGGCAAAGATCTATTGTGATGTTCCCGAGGATAATGACCTCGAAGATATTAAAGGAGAAGAAGCAATTAGGCGTACAAAACAACTGATGCAGCAGGAAAATGTAAATATTGCCGAAGCTGCTTTTCAATATAAAAATATGTATGTTCGAGTTGATATTCTTGAAAAACGGGGCGTACATATTAACCTTAAAGAAGTAAAGGCGAAATCGTGGGATGAAAATAAGGATTCGTTCTTTGGAAAGAACAAAAAAACACAGAATACGGTCAACTCGAATATTAAGGACTATCTGTATGACGTGACCTTCCAAAAATATGTTGTAGAACATGCTTTGAAGAAGGATTATCCTAACATCAAATATACGGTGAAGGCATATTTAATGATGGCAGATAAAACAAAAACTGCCGACATTGACGGACTCAACCAAATGTTTAAAATTTGTCGAGACGAAAATAAATCCTATGTCGAACGGTTGTCTGAAGTTTCAAAAATAAAGAACAGCAAAGTGCGAATTCTTACGGCTTTTCCTGTAGATGACTATTGCGACAAGATAATTGCTGGTGATACCGATGAGCAAATAAAAGATATGGGCTGTAAATTTCAAGATTTTGTTGCACTTACATCTGATTTACAGGCAAGAGATGCTAAACCAGAATGGTTTGAGTTGGGCTCAAAATGCTATAAGTGTGAATTCTATACGCAACCTGGTGACGACGGATATAAAGATGGCTACAAAGAATGTTGGAAACGACGTGCTAATTTTAGAGATGTGGATTTTGAGAAACCCTTGTTGAAAGAGTTGTGGGGAGCATATATGACCAGTGAAGAGGGATCCAAAAATGGTCTTATTACCAAAAAACAAGTTTATTTTCTTGATCAAATAACCAAGGATGAGATTGACTTAAAACCAACGGAAAAAGGTGGTCTTCACCATACGGCTCGTAAGTGGTTACAAATAGGATTTGCTACTAAAAATCAGTCTGTGTTAGATGAAATTCGCAATTTATATGGCGATAATATTCATGGAAATATCTATTTGGACAAAGAGGGTATTCGTAAAGAAATGGAAACATGGACGTATCCGTTGCACATGATAGATTTCGAAACTACTGCGGTAGCATTGCCGTTCTACAAAGGTATGAGGCCGTACGAACAGGTGGCATTTCAATTCTCGCATCATATTATTTATGCAGATGGCAAGATAGAACATGCAGGACAATATTTGAACACTCAAAAAGGGTTCTTCCCCAACTTTGAATTTGTGCGAGAGCTAAAACGCCAATTAGAAAACGACAACGGAACTATCTTCCGATATTCGAACCACGAGAATACTATTCTCAATAGTATAGCAGAACAACTTGCATTTAGTCATGAATCAGATAAACAGGAGTTAATAGATTTTATTTTTACTATAACTCACGATGGGAAACGTGTTGGTGAACGCGATATGGTTGATTTGTGGGACATAGTAAAGAAATATTATATGAATTACGACGAAATGAAAGGGAGTAATTCTATAAAGCAAGTGCTTCCGGCAGTGCTCAATTCAAGCACCTATTTGCAGGAAAAATATAGCAAGCCTATCTATGGCACGGTAATACCAAGTTGCAATGCCGATTTGGGTCCGGTTGCTTGGATACAGAAAGACGAGAGTGGACACGTGAAAAATCCGTACAAATTGTTGCCTCCTGTTGCTACATATTTGGGAACAACAGACCAATGTTTGGAACAAATAGCAAATAGTGTTGCGGTTGATACAGAAGCGATTGCAAATGGCGGCGCTGCATTAGTTGCATATAGCAAAATCCAATTTGCCGAAGACGAACAAAAAGAAGCCCTATGCAAAGCCTTACTTCGCTATTGCGAGTTAGATACTATGAGCATGGTTTTTATTTGGGAGTATTTTAATGAGGAATGTAAGTAGGGGGAAGGGTGGAGGATGATATTATGATCTTCTTCTTGAGAATCTGCTTTCAAATTGTAATGTATTGAATATCAGTGTTTCCAAAAAACAAAAAACACTAAAAGAAACAAACTGGAAACAAAAATTTCAAAAACCCCAAAATGAAAACATCTGCTTAACATCTGTTAACACGGAAAATATGCGAAATTTTCATTTTCTGTCATTTGGGAGATTGTTGAGATAAAACATATAAACATATTTTAAGATAGAAGAATGCACTTCAAAGCATCAATGGTACTGCCAATATGAGGGAGATTGAAACACTAAAGTTCCTTGCGAATTGGATTTGTGGCTTTATTTCAGTATTTTATAACAAAATGGTACATTTAAGGTACAAAAGAGCATAAAATACACGATAAAATGATAAATAATACAAATATTCTTTGTTTTTTCAATTATTGTCAATACCTTTGCATTGAACTTAAATAATTTTACAATGAGTGAACTTAATAGAATAAAGGTTGTTCTCGTTGAACAGCGAAAAACTGGAAAATGGTTGGCAGAGCAACTTGGAGTGAGTGTTACCACTACAAGTCGTTGGTGCTCAAATGCCGCCCAGCCTGATCTTCAAACGCTAGAAAAAATAGCTCAGTTGTTGGAAGTAGATAAACGCGATTTACTTACTCCTTCTGAACTAAAATAATAATATCAATTTATGACAAAGGAAGAATTCTTCAACTTGCTTACAGAAGAAGTTAAAACATATAAATCCTTCTTGGAAACTGATAGTCAAGACTGGATTGTCAAAGGATTTATAGATATTGATAAAAACGTCTATACCATTACTAATGACACAAAGGTTGTATCAAAGATTATTGAAATCCTTCTAATTCCCAAGTTGGATAAGTTTGCACGAGACCATGAACTTGAATTAGAGTTGCCTTCAAAACAAAACTTTTATCCGGACTTGACTTTCAAGGATAAAGAAGGTCATTTGTTTGCTGTAGATTTCAAGTCAAGTTATTATGATGGCGATTCTGTAAATGGACTCACCCTTGGCTCTTATTGGGGATATTTCAGAGAAAGAGATACTATCAAAAGCATGGATCATACCTACAATTCTTATAGTTCACATACAGTATTGGGTATGCTTTATAAGCAAAGTATCATAGATGCAAATGAGAAAGATGTTTATTCTATAGATGAACTGTCTGCAATTCATTCGGTTATTGAAAAGTTTATTTTCTTTGTGCAGCCTAAATGGAAGATAGCAAACGATATTCCAGGTAGTGGTAACACTAGAAATATAGGAGGAATTACCAATATCCAAAAATTACTTAATGGTCAGGGCCCTTTTGCAGAATTGGGCGAAGAAGTCTTTGATGATTATTGGAAAGGTTATTTCAACAAAGCAGATGCCCGTACCGCAGGAATTGGTACTCCGAGATATAATAATTTGAAGACTTATAAGCAACATCTACAACAACAGCAAGGCCTGCTTAAACTTTTATAAACTATGGCAATAGACATTCAAAAAATAAAGAATGATTTCGTAGTAGGGTTTCGTAAAACTCTTGATTCATTGTGTAAGTCAGTAGCAACTGATGATATGCAATGGACAATTAAAGGTTTTCTAGATGTTTACAGAAATCTATACACTATATCATCTGACACAAAAGTAGTATCTAAAATACTCGAAATTCATCTTTTTCCAATCCTAAATGAATTTGCGACGAAGATGGGGTACAAAATTGAAATTCCTGATAGTCAGAACTACTATCCAGATCTTACTTATACGAAACTTGATGATAATTCAATAAAATTCGCAGTAGATATCAAGACGACCTTTCGCAGATATAAAGAGACTAAATCAGGTAAGACTTCCCAAGTTGGATTTACATTAGGAAGCCATGGCAGTTATTTCAAGGATAGAGACCTTTCTAAAAATATTCAATACCCTTATAATCAATACAAGGGGCATTTCTGTCTTGCAATAGTTTACACCCAAGCTATCGAAACCGAAGAAGATGCAAATGATTTCGATGAGATGAAGACATTTAAGGTGAAAGAATTAGGAGAGTCGAAATTAAAAGATAACACAGCAAGAACTATTGTGTTTAAAGATACTCTTACTGATATAAATTCCGTAATCAAAGATATGAAATTCTATTTCGTAGAGAAGTGGAAAATTGCTAGTGATGGTCAAGGCAGTGGTAATACAGCAAACATAGGCTCGACTAAAACAGAAGATAATCTTGTTAAAGAAAATGGAGTATTTTATCAGTTAGGTGAGGACATATTTGATGATTATTGGAAAAATTATGATTCCATATCCTTCAAGGATCCTGATGGAAACGAGAAAAATATAACCAATATTTGGGACTACCTCGCTTATAGAAATCGTAAAGAAGATTTCTCAAAGGTTGGCGAAGGGGCTAGAAGAAAACCTAAGTATTATAATGATTAGATAACAAAACTATTTGATATGCCCGTAATAGTACCTCCAATTAAATCACAAGGTATTAAAACCAAACTTGTACCTTGGATAAATGACGTTATTCGCCGTTCAGGGTTAGATCTTGAAAACACAAACTGGATTGAGCCTTTCTTTGGTACAGGTGTTGTTGGTCTTAATGCACCTGTTGGCGGTAACAGATACATTGCAGATAGTAATCCACATATTATAAATTTTTACAATGGTGTTCTTAATGGAGAAATAACGCCTCAGAATATGCGCGAATATCTCGAGCATGAGGGTGCATTGTTAGCTGTAGCAGATGAAGAAGGCTATGCTCATTACCGAGCTGTCAAAGACAGGTTTAATGCAGAGCATAGTTCATTTGACTTCATATTCCTATCTCGTGCAGGTTTTAACGGCATGATGCGTTTTAACAGACGAGGACAGTGGAATATACCATTCTGTAAAAAACCAGAACGTTTTGCCCCAGCTTATGTAACAAAGATATGTAATCAAATAGCTTCTGCACAAAGAGTAATTCATCAGAATCATTGGGAGTTTCATAATCAAAATTTCATTGAAACTATTAACCATGCACAAGCAGGAGACTTGATATATTGTGATCCTCCTTATTTTGGTCGATATGTAGATTATTATAACGGATGGACAGAAGAAGATGAAGAAGCTCTTTTCCATGCATTAGAGCAAACTCCTGCTCATTTCATTCTTTCTACTTGGCATCATAATGAGTTTAGAGCTAATGAAATGATGGATAAGTTCTGGAATCACTTTAATGTTGAAACGCAGGAGCACTTCTATCATGGTGGTGGTCATATAGAAAATCGTCATGCAATGATAGAAGCCCTTGTTTTCAACTTTGATTTACATGAACCTGCAGTTCAGCAAGAAGAAGTACATGTCGAGCAACAACTTGAACTAGCACTTGAATTTGCATAATATGGCGCCTTTATATCAGACAGGAAATGAAGAGTTTACATTGTATCACGGAGATACGATGGAACTTGTTAGTTCTATCAACAAAAAAGTTGATATGATATTTGCAGACCCTCCTTATTTCCTGTCTAAAAATATATCAGCCTGTATAAACGGCACTTGGAAATCGTTTGAAAAAGGAAAATGGGACAGAGTTACTTCCCAAGAAAATATAAATACCTTTAACAAGAAATGGTTATCTGCATGTCGAAATGTACTTAAAGAAGACGGAACCATATTTGTTACGGGAACATATCATAACATTTTCTCCGTTGCAACTTGTATGGTAGAACTTGGCTACAAGATTCTAAATATAATCGTATGGCAAAAGTCTGATGCAAAACCTACTCTTTCAAGAAACTATTTTAATTTTACAACTGAATATATAGTTTGGGCTCGTAAGAATGAGAAGGGAAAACATTTCTTCAACTGTGATTTGATGCAGCAACTAAATGGAGGAAACCGAATGTCGGATGTTTGGCGAATTCCATTCCTTTCATCATGGGAATTGAAATGTGGAAAACACCCTACGCAAAAACCACTAAGGTTGCTTTATAGAATAATTCTATCATCAACAAAAGAAGGAGATACCATTCTTGATCCTTTTGCAGGAAGTTGTACTACAGGAATAGCAGCATCACTTTTGAACCGTAAATTTATTGGTATTGATCAAAGTATTGACTATTTAGCGTATGGTATTCGTCGCAAGCAAGAGATAGAAGATCCTCTTACAGCAGAAAAGATCCTGAAGAAAATGTCTGAAAATCATGAAGAATTAACTGTCATGATTAACCATTGTCGCAAAGGGTTAAAAGAAAAAATGATAGAAACCGGTATCTGCTATTTGAGAGCAGGTGATTCCAAAGGCTCACTCTGTATCACACCCGGTTTCGAAAGATTGTCATACGTTCTTCTTCATACCAATGGAGAAGATTGTCAATTATACAAATTGAAATCTAAGGGACATTTTAATATCTGGACAAAAGAGACTCTGGAAAAATATGGTTTTGAACCATCACATGCACCTTATTATATTGTATTGCATTTTGATAATACAAAACCTATACCTTTCAAGCAGCTACCGAATCTCAAAGAGTCTGTTAATACTTACATAGCAAAAATAAAACTGCTTAGTGATTTTATGGGAATCAAATAGTTTTCTTCTTATCAAGATTGACAATTAAACAAATAGACCCACTGATTTTCAGCAGAAATGCCGATTGTCTGTGGGTTTATTGTTCCCAATATGAATCATATAAGAATAAACGAACAATAAAGAATCCAGTATCTCGTTTGTATTTGTAGAATAAATAAAAAATATGATTCTATATAGTAAATATAACGAAGAGCAAGATGTCAAGAAGAAGCTCATGATAGTCTTACCTTTAGAAAAATCATAGTTCACATTTTAGGGGAAAGTCATTGAGACTTTTCCCTTTTTTTCATTCAAGCGGATAATAAACCGCAAATTTTTATTTTTTGAAATGATATACATCTTGGCTGTATACCTTATTACACATTTGTTCGTTATAATTATGATGTGTGTTCTTGTTCTTTCTTGCTGCAGGTCAAGAAAGATCTCGACTTCACGAATGAGTGTTAAGAAAAACGACGGAATGAAGCGTTAAAAAGGATTTGATGCCTCCGGCAATGTCATTGGGAAATCTAACCATGCGGCATTCCAAATCCTTTAGCGGAATGCAGTCGTTTTTTAGCGAAGGCGTGGGTCGACGGCGTTCTTTTGCATACTTTTCTTTCGCTGCAGAAAGAAAAGTATGGGATTGTCGTTATGCTATATTTCCTTATTTTTATAATTCAATAAAATACCATTATATTTTTCCGCAAACGATGGTTTTATATTGTTTGCGGAAATTTATACGATGGTTTTTGTATGATAAAATAGTGTTATATTTTTCCGTAAATTGATATTTTTATATATTTGTGGAAAATTATAAGAAGGTTTTTATGTGCGAAATTGTTGGTTGAGACAAGGAGAAAGAAGAACTTAAAATGTTGTATAACAGCAAGAAAGCAGAATTCGTTGCTGTGTATGGGCGTCGTCGTGTTGGAAAAACATATTTGATTGATGAAGTGTTTCGTGATAAAATAACATTTCGTCATGCTGGTTTGTCTCCTATCGATAAAGAAAACAATAAAAATAATCTCAAACAACAACTGAAACATTTCTATTATTCGTTGCAATTGCATGGTATGAAAAAAAGCCATTGCCCAACATCGTGGCTCGAAGCTTTTTTTATGTTAGAGCAATTGCTCGAAAGTCGAAGTGGACATAAAAAACAAGTGGTTTTTTTAGATGAATTGCCGTGGCTTGATACTCCTCGTTCTGGATTTATGACTGCTTTTGAAGGGTTTTGGAAAACATGGGCTTGCCATCGTAAAGATATGCTCTTGGTTGTTTGTGGAAGTGCTAATTCATGGATGTTAGATAATTTGGTGAACAATCATGGAGGTTTATATGGAAGGACTACCTATGAAGTGAAGCTGAAACCGTTTACTCTTGCCGAATGTGAAAAATTCTACAAAAGTCGGAATGTGAAAATATCACGTTACGACATTGTTCAAAGCAATATGATTTTAGGTGGAATTCCATATTATCTTGGATATATGAAGCCAGGTTTGAGTTTGGCCCAAAATATAAATCAACTGTTCTTTTCTGAAAAAGCTCAATTGCATGATGAATACAATCGCTTGTTTTCTTCGATTTTCGTGAATCCAGAAGAAATGAAACGTATTGTTGAATTTTTGGGAACGAGACGAGCGGGTTATACACGGCAAGAAATCTTGAATAACCTTCAACTTGAAGGAAGCGGAAATTTTTCAAAAATGTTGAATGCATTGATTGCAAGCGATTTTATTCAACAGTATATACCATTTGGTAAAGGAAAACATCAGATTCACTATAAGTTGGTAGACCCTTTTTGTTTGTTTTACATGAAATATGTACAAGGGAAAAAGGATTTGGAGCAAAATTTTTGGTTGCATAATATCGAAAATCAATCAATAATTAGTTGGCGTGGATATGCTTTTGAAGAAGTTTGTTTGCGTCATATTTCGCAGATAAAAAAAGCACTTAATATTTTAGCAGTATCGTCGAATCAATCAGCTTGGTCGTTGCGTGGCGATGATGACCATGAAGGTTCTCAAATAGATTTGTTGATTCAGCGAAAGGATAACATAGTGAATCTATGTGAGATGAAATTCTATAGCGAAGAATATGTCTGTACAAAATCGTATCACGCAAAAATTCAGCAACGAAAGAATTTATTAGGACCGAAAATTCCAAAACGTTGCGCTATTCAATCGGTGTTAGTTACAACTTTTGGCCTTCAATACAACGAATATTCAGGTGCTTTTGATTCAGTAGTTACGCTTAACGATTTATTTGATTAGTAATGAGTTATGTGTGAATAAGTATTGTTATATTTTTCCGCAAACGATAGTTTTATGTCGTTTGCGGAAATTTATAAGCATGTTTTACCTGTTATACTTCTCCAACGCTTTCGTAAGATTTTTCCTAATATCTTCAACAAAATATTGCGGTGAAAGAATAGTTATACCTTCGCCAAAGCCCAGAAATTCTCGTTTTAATTCTAAGTTGATTATAACCGTTATTTCGAAAATAGCAGAACCGTCTTCGTTGTCTTGTACTGTTTGTTGGGACTTATGTATCGGTTTCGTTTTTATGTATGGTGTTTGTTCGGGTGTGGCATAAAAACGAATTGCTTCTGATTTCTGTCGCGGTAGTTTGGTAACACCTATCATGTTGCTAAAATATGTTTCGCCGTCGAAATGTATGTTTTCACAATAAACTGCATCGGGTGCAATTTCCATGGTTTTGATTCGGTCAAGAGCAAGATTCAGGATTTCTCGTTTTCCTTCGCGCTCACCAAAAATAAACCACCGGTTTCGGTATTCTTTAAGTACATACGGCGAGAACAGGAATGTAGAAGCATGTGTCGCCTTAAAAGATTGATATTCTATTCGCAATGGATGCTTTTCGGTTATTGCTCTGTAGGCAGTGTCAATATAATTCAGTCCTTTTAGCTTGTCGTTTTTTTCAAAAAATATGACTGCTTTTTTCTTGTGTTGCATTGCTGTAATATGGTCGTCCAGTCGGTTTACAATTTCTTCAATATCACCAAATTGAGAAAATCCACTTAGTTGCTTTAGTACGGAAACGGCATTATTCATTTGTTGTATGTCCTGTTCGTTCAACGGTGTATTTGTTATGCTGAAATTTGGATCTTCATAAGTATAGTATTTATTTTCTACAACTATAATAGGTGCATTGTATCCTAATTTTTCGCTACGCATTATTTGTATGTCTTTCTGAACTTGGCGTTTGCTGATACCCTTGTCTATTCCTTCGTATTCATAGAGTGCGTCAGAACAGGCTTCAATCAAATCTTCTAAAGTCCATTTTCTAAAACGATTTTGTAGGCAATTGTCTATTGTTTTATATCGAATGAGAGCGTTTCTGTTTATAGGCATGGAGGCAGTGATTAGTGATTAATGATATTTTTCTTATTGATATTCAGTGAGTTGTAATTTAATTTTTCAAAAATATGAAAAATTTTTAATACTGCGCACAAAGAGTGCGTACTTTGTTTTGAATCTTTGCTCAACGAAAGTTCAAAGGTCGGTTAGTTCAATGGATAGAACATAAAACTACGGATTTTAGGATAGAGGTTCGATTCCTCTACCGACTACAAATGCAGCGTTCGTCTAGTGGTCAAGGACGTCAGGTTTTCATCCTGGATATCGCGGGTTCGACTCCCGCACGCTGTACAAAAATAGTGTTTGTTATGGAAAATCTTTTAATTAACGATGTGCCGGTAAAAATGTGGGCGAAAACACTTGATGGCCATGCATGGCAAGAGGTTGTAAATATTTGTTCATTACCATTTATGTTTCATCATTTTGCTCTTATGCCAGATGCTCATGGTGGTAAAGGAATGCCGATTGGCGGCGTATTGGCAACAAAAGATGTTGTTGTTCCCAATGCTGTTGGGGTCGATATCGGTTGTGGAATGTGTGCCGTAAAGACAAATATCCGTGTGGAAGAAATGACGGGTGATATTTTAAGAAAAGGGATTTTAAGAGATATACGTAAGCGTATTCCACTTGGTATGGAACACCATAAAACTGCACAAGATGAAAATCGTATGCCTAAAGATTTTGATATTGATTCTATGACGGTTGTAAAACGTCAATATACGTCAGCATTAAAACAATTGGGAACACTTGGTGGGGGTAACCATTTTATTGAAATACAAAAAGATAACGATGGCTTTGTGTGGATAATGTTGCATAGTGGTAGTCGGAATTTAGGAAAGAAAGTGTGTGATTATTACGATGAAAAAGCGCAAAATCTCAATAAAATGTGGCACTCTGCTATAAATTTAGATAGTAAATTGGCTTTTCTTCCGAAATATTCGCGGGAGTTCCACGATTATTGGAATGAGATGAACTATTGTGTTGAGTTCGCTTTGGCGAATAGACAATTGATGATGGAACGGATTCAGGAAATTTTTCAGAATAATTTTCCGCATGTGATTTTTGAACCTATGATAAATATTGCACACAATTATGCAGCATGGGAACATCATTTCGATGAAGATGTAATCGTTCATCGTAAAGGGGCAGTTCGTGCATCGTTAGGTACAATAGGTATTATACCAGGTTCACAGGGTACAAAATCATATATAGTGGAAGGATTGGGGCATCCCGATAGTTTTGAAAGTTCATCACATGGTGCAGGAAGATTATTAAGCCGTACTGCTGCTGTCAATACGTTGTCGTTGGACGATGAGATAAAACGTTTGGAAGAGCAGGGAATAGTTCATGCCATACGCAATAGGAAAGATCTGGAGGAAGCTGCCGGCGCCTACAAAAACATAGAAGAGGTTATGGCAAATCAGACCGACTTGGTGAAGATTATTACAGAACTTTCACCTATGGCAGTAGTAAAAGGATTGTAAATATTTGTGTGTGAGTGTTGTAGAGATGTGATAATTCTGTCTCTACAATATTTTACCGTTTTTGTATTTCAAAAATTTTATTATTTTTGTCTCGCAATGAGAAAAACTTTATAAGCAATCATTCTATTTTTTCTGTGAACTACGTATGTAGAATGCGTGGTAGTGGTATTATTTTATCCACAAGAAGGCGGTAAGTCCGTCTTAAATAATCAAATTTTTACGAATTGTAATGATGATGTACACATTGTTATTACGAAAAACAAAGATATGGATATACAAATATTTGCAGACAATATAGATTGTCGTGCACAAATAGATATGATTGCAAATTCTCTGGCTTATAATGAGGAGAAAATTCGCATAATGCCAGATTGCCATGCCGGAGTTGGCGGTGTGGTTGGTTTTACGGCTACATATACCGATATTATTGATCCTCAGGCAGTTGGAAACGATATCTGCTGTGGAATGGAAGTGGTGAAACTCGGCCAAGTAGAGATTGAATTTCCGAAGTTAGATAAGATTGTGCAATTGAAAATTCCGTCAGGTCTAAAAATTAGAGACGAAAAAATTGCAGATTTCAATCTAAAAAAACTGAAATGTTTCTCTGCAATTGATAATAGCAAGTATATTTTGCGAAGCATCGGAACGTTAGGCGGCGGAAATCATTTTATTGAGATTGATCAAGATGATGAGCAAAATTGTTATCTCGTGATTCATACAGGTTCTCGAAACTTAGGTAAGCAAGTTTGTGCTTTTTATGCAAGCCTGACTGACGAAGGTTATATTGAAGGTCGCGATATGTTGAACTACATAAACGATGTGAAAATCTGTGGTGAATTTGCCCGTTTAAACCGTGAAACTATTGCAGAAATTATTATTTCGAAATATTGGAAGGGGAAACACCTAAAAGATTTTGAGCATTTTGAAACATTGCATAATTATATAGATACTCGTCGTAGAATTGTTCGTAAGGGAGCGATTTCTGCTCAAATAGGTGAGCAACTTATAATTCCAATGAATATGCGAGATGGAAGTCTTTTGTGTGTGGGTAAAGGAAACGAAGACTGGAATTGTTCCGCTCCTCATGGTGCAGGGCGATTATTGTCGAGAGGCGAGGCACGAAAAATTATTACGGTAGAGGAATACGAACAGGCAATGCAGGGGATTTATTCCACGACTGTAAATGAACGCACGCTCGATGAGTCTCCTTTTGCCTATAAACCCATGGATGCAATTGTTGAAAGAATACAAGCCACTGTTGAGGTTGTTAAAATCATACGACCAGTGTATAATTATAAGGCGGCTGAAGATGTACGATTTTGGAGGAAATAATATGAAAAATAAGAAGAAAAAAATAATAGACCCGACAATTGCAGCGGTAAAAGCTGCACGCAAAAAATCGCGTGAAGAAGAGCTTGCAAAATATGGGAAGCAGATTTCCCTTTATTATTGGGTTGGTGACAAAAAGAAACATGCCCGTGGTGGCAAACACAAAAAGCGATATTGTTAAACTACTGTGGACGGGGCTTTGCTCCGTCCATAAAAATAGAATTACAAACTTAATTTTTTTATGTGTGCGGTGATTTCGCATAGTCAAGAGATACCTTTGTAGCAAAGCTTACTGATTATGCTCAACTTTCAATTCGGGATGGAATTTACTGTTGTTAAAAACATCAATTCTAATTTGTATATATAAGAAAGTTTAATAAAAAATAATATTTAACTAAAATTATGAACTTAAAGAAGATTTTTGATAGTAAGCGGATATGTGATGGTCTTGATATTGATGATATTAATTTTGTAGTTTCATTTAATCCCAATCATCAGAATAATGTTAATACAAATGATTTATATAATCCTAAACCTTTTTATAGCACAATGAATGGATGCAAGGTTGTTTCTGTTTTTGAAAGAAAAATGTCATCAGATGGGAGTGATGGTAATCCATTGATTTATGCTCTAAAAAATTATGACAAAACAGAAGAAGAGTTAAAAAAAACAAAAAGTTCAACTTCTAAATGGAGATTTGCAAATCCTGAGTATGATATTTTGGCATTATTGAGAAGATTTGTTGCTGTAACAAAAGAATTTAATGAACCTTTTGACACTATAATTTATATACCATCTTCAAGTAAATTAAACAAATATCTTGCAACGTGTATAAAAAGAATTAAAGGGGGGGATTTAATAAAGGGATTTTTTATGAAACATAAAGCATCTTATGTACAAGATTATTTGTTAGATGAAGATAGTTTACTTGAAAATTTCTCTGAAAGAGAACGAAATGAAATCAAAGAAAAAATAAGGATAGCATTTCATGATATGAGAAAAAATAATAATGATAAGTTTTCATATAAGTTTTTTGAAGATTCAAGAATATGTAAATATATGCCAGTATCTATGGAGGTGCCTAATGATGTCGCAATAAGCAATGAAATAACAGGAAAAATAAATAATAAAAGAATCTTGATTGTAGATGACACTATAACAACACAAAAAACACTGTCTGATTCATCAATAGCACTTCTTGAAACATTTACACCGAAAGAGATAATATTTTTCACACTTTTTACAGAATTACATTGATTCTCAAATAAGAAATACGATTATGAACCTAAAGAAGATTTTTGATAGTGTGGAGCCAATATGTGATATGGCTCGTATCACAAAGGGGTGTAGTGGATTAACATGTTTGATATTGGTTTCGCCGAACTTCGGCAATAATACTGGTAAACATAATCAACCTCGCATAAAGTTTCAGAACAATACATCAGATAGGTTCCAAAAGGAATTTTTAATACCTATATCTATTGACAAAAAAAATCCACAAGTATTGGTAGATTATGACACGACTATACTTGGAGCAAAAGAAATTAACAGAATAAAACAATGGATAATCAAGAACTACGATGTGCTGATTAAGTACTACAATGATGAAATATATGAGGAAGAATTGTTCAATAACATAAAACGAATAGATTAAACATATAATTGATTTGCCCATGCCTAATTATTTAGAACTATAGTATTTCTATATATAGAAAGTTGAAAATAAAAAATACGATTATGAGCCTAAAGAAGATTTTTGAAGGTACTACTACTACTTTGAATGGTTTTATTCCGATAGTTGATATGGCAAGAATCAACAAGGAAGAAAACAGCAAAGGTGTATTTCCTTACAGCACTTGGGAAGTTAAGATGTGGAGCAATGACCATAATCCTCCTCATTTCCATATAATAAGGGATGGATGGAATGTTTCTTTTCTCATAGAGGATGGTTCAATACTTGAAGTTAAAACTAAAGGAGCAGAGAAAAACATTTTTGACTATATGTGCAACAATGTAAACAAATGGCTTGATTCAAAATGTTTCATTGAAGATTCGATAACAAACAAAAAGAATGCTCTGAACGTTTGGAATCAGATTCATGATTAGTTTTTTGAGGTGTAGAATATTATAGGATTAAAAAACAAAAAGATAAGATGTGAATTTAAAGAAGATTGTTGATGATTATGATGACAAAAATATTTTTGAGCAGCAATGTTATGTTTCATTGGAACAAATTATGAAGCATATAGTTGATTTATGTGTACACAAAGAACACTTTGATTTGAATAAAAAAAAGATTTGTAATACATTAAAAAACTTGTTGTGCTTTAACATAGAAGATGATATTGATGATTTTGTAAAGAGAGAGATATTGTCAGGTTGCATAAATATTTATTTGTCTAATGATGGAGAATTATTAGAAGATTACAAATATTTATTTTCAATGTCTAATTGTAGTGACGTTGATTTAATATTCAATGAAAGCAGAATCAATATAGGGTGCTTTTTGGAACATATAAAGATTATTGATTTTCCACCAACAGAAGAAGAATTGAATGATTGTTTGGAAGAGTTGCAGAACAGTAACACAGACAACATGGATAAAAAATCTGTTACGTATTATAGAAAAGTCTTTGCTTATAAAGAATATTTCTTTGATTATTATAACTCGTTGTATCCAAAGGCACAAAAAGCTATTGACAAAAAAATAGAATACCTTAAAACAGAAAAAATATTAAATGAGCAGAAAGTAGATAAACTTATAGAGGATGTTTATGAATTAAGAGCAAAGCAAAGTTCTAATATCTATAGGATAGCATTTATGTTTGACAAAGTAAACATTGTTGTATTTTTTAATGGATGGACTAAAAAAAGTCAAAAAACTTCAAGGGAGGAAATAGATAGGGCTTTACGCATAAGAAACATGTATAAAAAAGAAAGTAAATGCTCATTAAATGAAATAAATGATTCTTTAAATAAAAATTTACTAACAAAAATAAGAGAAGATATTTTGTTAGGTAATTGCAATCTTATAGACCTTGATGATATTTTATCTGTTAAATATGGTGAAATTGGCACGGAAGAGCGTACATTGTTTTCGATTGTATGTTCAAAAGATGAGGGAGGGTTTATTACAGATAGTCTAAAGGATGATTTTTTATTTTCGGAAATAGAATTATTATGGAATAACAGAGATGAAATAGTTGATGCAAGCATATATATATGGAGGGGTAATGAGACTTATATTGACAAAATGAACAAAGAGTCTTTTGTTGAAGAAAGAAAAGATGGATTTATGTTTCAAAACGAAAAAGTTTTTTATAAAACAAAAAATGAGAGTGATATGTTTGATTGGATAGACGATTTTTCAAGAGAAATAATTGAAAATTACAACATAGAACCACACATAGAATATTTATATGCAGTGTAATTCTTTATTCCACAATAATTACTAAATAAATAGAATAAAGGCGATTAAGTAATATATAAATGTGAGAAAGTTGGCATTAAGTTTCAAACTAATGAAGAAAGAAAACTATTATTACAATCGTATCACACATTGTCTGATGACGAATTGGTAGAAATATCAAAGAATTGGACAAAGCAAGATTGGTTTGACTATTGGTTTAGGGTATTATACAATAGATGAGTTTAGAGAAATTTTATTGAAATGATATGGTAATTATAAGTAAGGCAGTAGATGAATGTATAAATGAGTATAAGGAATCTCTAAATAGTTATCCCATAGGCTATAATAGAAGGATAGAAAAAGTTGAGGCTATGGTTAATTTTTTAAAATCAATAGATAAATATTCTCATTGTATTTGTAAATATAAAAAAACACGATTATGAGCTTAAAGAAGAATTTATCCTCGTTAAGGATATGTGGCTGTATTGATATTGAAATACCTGATGATAGAAATCTACCAACGTATATTGAGAATGATTTGTCCATTGTTAATACTATAGCAGGTGCAGAAGAAGACGGTATGTTAGATAGTCTTACAGACAATATGGTTAAATATCTCACAGATGCAATGTTTGAATTGAAACAATATCAGAACACTATAGACATAGCTGATATGCAAATACAAACCTGTATAGACTATGCAAAATTAACAGTAGAAGATTTACAAAGAACACCGTCTTATAAGTCTGACTTTCAAAAACAAATCGAGGAAAAATGTAAAAAAATAAGGGAGGCTAATGAATTTGACAGGAAAGAAGAAAATATTTCAAAATTGTTAAAACTCAATGAAGTGTTAACAAAACTAATGGCAAAAGCACGCAAACAACAAGAGGCAATAAAGTGCGACGTCAATAAATTGCTTGCAAGTGGCAGAAAGTATTATAAAGAATGTACTGTTAATACCTATATCTACTATAATTACAGTATTGATGAGGAAAAAACAATTGGTGGTGAATATTGTAATAACATGAATGAACAATTGAAAATTTTGTGTACTGATTTTTTCCCCGAAGATTTAGACGAACAGAATTGGAATATTAAATCGTTTAGACATGCTGCATTGAAAGGACAAAATATTTGTTATGTAATGCATATAATTTTTGATCACGCATGTTTACCGTTACGATACGGATTGCTATTGCAACCCGAACGGTTTAACATTCAATCGGAAATAAATTTATAGCTATTTTCTAAAAAAATTAAAAGTGCGGTGATTTCGCATAGTTGTAAATTATTTTTGTGAAACAAGAATAAGGAAATGATACAGTTTATAGAAGACGATCATGCATCGTATGCGCATAGAACGAAGGAGAATGCAAAATTAGCAGACGTAACACTTGCGTTTGCAGTAGATTTTACAACTTCAGGGGAACGACTGACAGAAGAAAGCGCCCGTAAGCATAAAAAAGGGTATTATGCAATCAACATAAAGGAAATAGATAAAGTGAATGATTTTCTTGAAAAATATGGTCCGGAAATGCGACAATATAATTCGTTTAATATTGCTGGAAATGGCTTGGCCCGTTTGCACGAACATAAACTAACCCAACAATATTGCGATGAGGTCATTTTGTATGTATTACGTAAACTAATAAACGATTTCAAGGTCGAAATTACCGAAATCCGAAGTGGTGGTCAATCTGGCGCAGACGAAAGTGGGTTGAAAGCTGCATTGACATTAGATATAGATGCAATATGTTTATTTCCTCATCGTTGGCGTTTCAATAATGGAATTGAGGAAATAGAAAGTGAACCATTGTTTAAGAAACGATTTATAAATAAACTATGAAACACATAAAAAACATAGAAGAACTTTATACGAGAGAAGAATTCGCTTTATATCATCGTAGAATTATGGTAGATGCAAACTATTCCTATGCACCGATCATTTTGTGTAAAAACAATAATCTATCAAAGGATAATAGTTCGTATGCTAAGAGTATTCTGAAAAAGGTATATGTCTTGATGGGACGCGATAAATTCTCTCATTATTGGATAAACGAACCACAATTTCGACAGCTTCGATATCACAATGATTATGATCAGATTACTGAAGAAATGTGGCGTTTGTTACAAAAGGTCACCGAGGAAGAACATGTATATTCTTGGGAAGACATACGAGATAATTTTGTCGCAGTTTCAACAAAAATTCAGGCTTTGATACATGGCAGGTATTTGCACTTGGGTGGAAATACTCCGTTGATTGATTTGTTAGATCGTGTTGATTGGACATTTTCACAAGTAAAAAATCTTATGGAAAGTGGAAACATAGATGTAAATGCCATAGGTGAAGACGGAAATACGGCTTTGGCAAAATGCGTAGATCGCGCCTATTACAATTGTGACATGTCGAAAGAAGAAATGGATAAGAATCTACGATTGGTTGAAGAAACCGTAGATTATCTTTTGTCTCTTGGAGCCGATATTGATTTGTTTGGATTTGATGGACAAACTCCGTTGGAAAGTGCATGTATATCTTGCAATCCTGACTTGGTTATTTTAATGTTGGAACGTGGAGCAAATCCGGCTTACAATTGTGGTTTGTGCGATTCCGCCGAAGGAGAAATATATTCACAAATACATTCAACCGTGTTACATGTCGTGGAACTGAATGATAATACAGACTGGCAGGGAAGAAAGGATGAAGTTATTTCATTGCTTAAAAAACATGGAGCTCGTCCTTTTATGGACGAAAATCAAACTGTTTTAAATTGGGAAGGTTGGTTATAATATTAGATTATGGATAAAGAAGGTTTTGAAGAATTTAAGGAACAAGTGCTTGCTTTAGTCGAAGATGATCCCAATAGAAAATACTATCGTTTGGGGCAGGCTGTGTTTAATGTTTTAGACAATGAACAATATGGAAATTTGGCAAGAACAGCTCAGACTTCAGGAATAGATTGTTTTTATGATGATACAAAAATTGATGATTTTTTGAAATTTTGCTATGAACTAAAATTGAAATGTGAATACGAAAAGATATATTAACAAGGATATATATTAAACGAATAAAGCGTGTTCCGTAAGGTTCACGCTTTTTTATAGAAAAAGGAATTTACCGAATTATGTTAGCGATGTTGTGTTCAGATTGCCCAAACTAACTGTTATCATTCGGTCGGTATCGCTTCGTTCCCATTTGCTTACGATTTGTAAGTGAATGTTGTACACGCTAATATTGGCTTCTTTTGAGTGAATTTCACCAATTTTCAGTACATCGGAGTTAATGATTCCGGATTCTCTCGACATGGTTCTGCCGAATATAGCATCTTCGTGTTCGTCAAGTACTTGTGGATCGTAACTACCTTGGAATTCATATATGTTTGCTATTTGATCTATGGTAATCAATTGCAGATTTTCCATACCATCGATGTTCAAGGTAAACCAATCATATACGTTTTGGTCGATAATGCATCGGTTTAAAGAGTCTTTGCTTAAAATACGGGCATTGTTAATGATTGCACGACCATAGTGACTCTTGTCGAAATAGTATATTTTATCGTAGGTGATGGCATAGCGAACGCTGGCTCCACCAACAATTTTTCGTAATTTTGGATATAAGTGGAATGAGTTATAGGTACGAAGAACTATGGAAAAATTACAAGCAAATAAAAGTGCATGTAATGGGTTGTCAAAAATCACATAACCACCGTCACCGGTACTGATGAAGTTTTCTTCAAACTCAACTTTTGTGTATTTCTGGAATAAAAACGCATGGTTTTTAAAGCACATATCAATAGTTTCCCTAAACAATAATTTAAACATACAAGGGACTAGTGTCTGTGCAAATTCTTCGTATGAACTATATTTGTATATGTCTATACCTAAAACAGCTTTACGGTTTACTTGTCCGTAGTTGACGTACTTCTGTAATTTTTCAAGTAGGTCGTCTTCTTTAGGGATAAGATTTACCTTCTCAAATACATATTTGTCTTCGGTATCCTTTAGGATGCGTAGGATTTTCTCAAAGTCAAGTGTGTGTACCGTTTTGTTCATTTCGAAATCTTTTTAGGCAAATATATGAAATGTTGTCGGTTATTCTTTGTTTTTTGTGTCGATTAGTATGGTTGTCGGACCATCGTTTAGTAGTTCGACTTTCATGTCTGCCCCAAATTCTCCTGTTTGTACGTTGCCTTTAATTTCTTTGCGAATAGTTTCAACAAAAGATTCATACAGTGGAATAGCCGTTTCTGGACGAGCAGCACGAATATACGAAGGTCTGTTTCCTTTTTTTGTCGCAGCGAAAAGAGTGAATTGGCTTACGACAATCATATCGCCGGAAATGTCGTCGATGGATAAATTCATTAGATCGTTTTCGTCGCTGAAAATACGAAGTCTTGCAATTTTTCCTGCCAACCAATCAATATCTTCTTGTGTGTCAGCTTCTTCAACACCTAAAAGTACCAATAGTCCTTTCCCAATTTTTGCTTTCACAACGCCTTCGATTGTAACCGATGCGTGCGTAACTCGTTGAATAACAGCTCTCATACTGGATTATTTAAGATTTGCACCTACTAAATGCACAAATTCCTCTCTTGTCTCTTTCTTGTTGAATGCTCCGGTAAATGCCGAGGTTGTAGTTGAAGAGTTTTGTTTTTGTACACCGCGCATTTGCATACAAAGATGTTGTGCTTCGATAATAACTGCAACTCCAAGTGGATTCAATGTTTCTTGAATGCAATCGCGAATTTGAACGGTAAGTCGTTCTTGTACTTGTAAGCGGCGTGCATAAACTTCTACAATTCGTGCAATTTTGCTCAAGCCTGTTATGTATCCATTTGGAATATATGCTACATGTGCCTTACCGATAAAAGGCAACATGTGATGCTCGCACATAGAATAAATTTCAATGTCTTTTACTAATACCATTTGTTGGTATTCTTCTTTGAACATTGCAGAACGAAGGATCTCGCGTGGGTCGGTGTGGTAACCTTGCGTTAAGAATTGCATAGCTTTGGCAACACGCAATGGGGTTTTTAATAAACCTTCACGGTTGACATCTTCACCAAGTAGTTCAAGGACTTCTTTATAAAGTTCCGCAAGTCTTTCTGTAGTCTTGTCGTCAAAAGTTTCTATCTTTTGATAAGTACCGTCCGACGGTGTTAAAAGACCATTGTTGTATATTTCCATGTGCTCTAAAATTGTTGGCAAATGTAATATTTTCTATTCAAAACGAATAGCTTCCGATGGACTTATGTTTGTAATAAGCATAGACGGAATAATAAGCATTGCCGTTGTCAATATAAAAGTTCCTAAATTTAATGCAAGTATGTAAAAAATTGGGAGTGCAATTGGTACGTATGACATAAAGTAAATTGTTGGGTCTAAAGTGATTATGTGAAATTGTTGTTGTACGATGCAGAGCAGTAGTCCAACAATGTTCCCCCAGAATAATCCTTTGGTAATTAGCATACTACCAACATATAAGAAAATTTTCCGTACGCTTGCATTTTGTGCTCCGAGTGATTTGAGTATTCCAATTAGAGAGGTTTTTTCTAATATAATGACCAGTAAGCCGGTAATCATATTCATTCCTGCTACCAAAATCATTAAAGCTATGATTAACCAAGCATTCATGTCGAGTAGAGACAGCCAATCAAAAATTTGAGGCGTTTTTTCTTGCAGTGTTTCAACATGTAGTTTTTGACTATCGGGCGAAATGTCATAGCCAACAATGTCGTTAATGATCTCTTTTTGTTCGTCAAGATGTTTGTAGTCTTTTAAAAATACTTCATAGCCAGACACTTGTTCCGCATTCCAATTATTTAGGTCTTGTATATGACGAATATCAACGAGTATAAATCTGTCGTCAATTTCGTTGAGGTGGGTTTCGTATATGCCAGAAACGATGAAACTACGTTTCCTTACCTTTTTGTTGGCATCGTTAGGAACGAACGAAGTGGTGAATTTATCGTGTAAAGATAAACCGAGCAAATCTGCTAGTGTTTTTGAAATAACAACATTGTCTGTGGTTGTATCGGAAGGAAATGTAAGTGTTTCGCCATCAATTAAATGATTTTGTATAAAACTCCAATTGTATGTCGTGTCTATACCTTTGACGATAATTCCACGAGCGGTATTGTTTACTTTTATTAATCCTGGTTTTGTAGCATAAACTTGTACGGCAGTTACATTTTTTTCTTTTTTCAAATTAGAAATAAGAGTTGGATCTTTTTGTATGGGAAGGGTTTCGTATGAACTATTGTTGTCAAAATTGACAATTTCGATATGTGAAGAAAAACCAAAAATCTGTTCCGAAATAGTTGACTTAAATCCTACAATAACAGAGACAGCGATAATCATAACAGCCAAGCCTAATGCTATGGCAATTATTGCAATATTTACGATTGACTTCGAAATATTTGTCGTATTTTCGCGTGGTAAAATATGTCTCGCTATGTATAATTCAGTATTCATATCGGACAAAGATAGTTAAATGATGAGAAAACTACACTATTTATTGCTGTTTATACTCTTTTTTGCAAACTCTTGCTATTCGCAATCAAAAAGAAAAACGGAAACAGCTAAAGAATCAAAAGAAAATATAGTCGTTGGTGCGGAACGAATGAATTTGTATGTTCCGTTGTTGAAAGATAAAAAAGTTGCTATTGTTGGCAATCAGACTTCGCAAGTAAATGGCACTCATTTAGTTGATACATTATTGCGTCTGGGAATATCAGTTACAAAAATTTTAACTCCAGAACATGGATTTCGTGGTACGGCAGATGCAGGTGCGCATATTGCCCATGGTGTTGATAATGTGACAGGCTTGCCATTGGTTTCGTTATATGGATCAAACAAAAAACCAACAGTGGAAGATTTACGTGGTATTGACATTGTTGTGTTTGATATTCAAGATGTTGGTGCGCGTTTTTATACATATATTTCAACTATGCATTATGTGATGGAAGCTTGTGCAGAACAGTATATTCCAATGATTGTTCTTGATCGTCCAAATCCAAATGGATTTTATGTAGATGGACCTATTTTGCAAATGGAAAACAAATCGTTTGTTGGTATGCATCCAGTGCCAATTGTACATGGAATGACAATTGGAGAATATGCAAGTATGATAAATGGTGAACGATGGTTGGAAAATGGCGTTCAATGTAAGTTGTTTGTGGTTGAATGTGAGGGGTATGATCATTCGAAACGATATGAATTACCAGTTGCTCCATCACCAAACTTGTCAACTATGCAAGCTATTTATTTGTATCCAACACTTTGTTTGTTTGAAGGTACAGATATGAGTTGTGGTCGTGGAACGGATTTCCCATTCCAAGTTATAGGAAGTCCTTCTTTTGCAGATACAACATTTTCTTTTGTGCCTCGAAGTAAGGAAGGTGCAAGTAAACCGAAATTTGTGAATGAAACATGTTACGGTCGTGATTATAGAGACGTTGACGCCCAAAAAGAAGGCTGCTTGAATATTCAAATTTGGAAAGATATTTATGCGAATTATAGTGGACAAAAACCATTTTTTAATAGCTTTTTTACCAAATTGGCTGGCACAAAAGATCTACAGAAATCTATAGAATCTGATGAGTCTGCAGAAAAAATACGTGCTGGTTGGCAAGATGGTTTGAAAAAATTTACGGAAATGCGTCAAAAATACCTTTTGTATAAGGATTTTTGATGAAAAATGTTTTATTTTTGTAAATGTTACAAACTTATAAAATCATTTCGCGTATGATTGAAGATTTACTAGCCAAAAATAAAAAAATCGCAGTCATTGGACTTGGGTATGTTGGATTGCCTTTAGCACTAGAATTTTCAAAAAAATTTTCTGCTATAGGTTTTGATGTGAATGCAAGTCGTGTAGCGTTAATGAATTCTCATATAGATCCAAGTGAAGAATTAGACAAAGAAGCTTTTGATGGTTGCGATATTGTATTTTCGTCAAATCCAGAAGATTTGAAGCAGGCGAATTTCTTTATTGTTGCTGTCCCTACGCCAATCGATACACATAATGTTCCAGATTTAAAGCCTTTGCTTTCGGCTACAGAGACTGTCGGAAAAGCATTGAAGAAAGGTGATTATGTCGTTTATGAATCAACGGTGTATCCAGGTGCGACAGAAGAAGATTGTCTTCCTATTTTGGAACGATTGTCGGGCTTGAAGGCTGGTAAGGATTTTAAATTGGGTTATTCTCCTGAACGTATCAATCCTGGTGATAAAGAAAAAACATTGACAAATATTCAAAAAATCGTTTCTGGTTGCGATAGCGAGGCTTTGGAGACAATTGCTAGTGTGTATGGCTCGATTTTGAAAAAAGGTTTGTTTAAGGCTAGTTCAATACGAGTTGCCGAAGCAGCAAAAATTATCGAAAACACACAACGTGATGTGAATATTGCTTTGATGAACGAATTGTCAATGTTGTTCAAAAAAATGGGCATAGACACAAATGAAGTGATAGAAGCTGCATCGACAAAATGGAATTTCTATAAAGTAACTCCTGGACTTGTCGGTGGACATTGTATAGGAGTCGATCCTTATTATCTTACTTACAAAGCAAGTACATTAAAGCATTTCACGAAATTGATTACAGCGGGACGTGAAATTAATGATGGTATGCCAAACTATATCGCAAACCTTATCATTAAAGACATAAATGCTGCTGGTAAAGTCTTGAAAGATTCTCGTGTATTAGTACTTGGTGCAACATTCAAGGAAAATGTGAGTGATGTTCGAAATTCAAAAATATTTGAGGTAATTTCAGCTCTACGCTCGTTTAGCATAGATGTAACTCTTCTTGATCCGTATGCGTCAAAAGAAGATGTTGATCGACAATATCAATTCCCGTTGTCTGAAAAAGCCGAGGGAAAATACGACGTAATTGTTTTGGCAACAAAACATACACAATACTGTAACTTGTCCGAAGACTACTTTAGATCGTTGTCGAATGAACCATTCATTTTCTATGACATAAAAGGAGTTTATAGAAACACATTTAAAAATTGTAAATATTTTAGCTTGTAATTTATGGCGAAAGTAACAGCCACACAGTTGGTGAAAGTCATCGTTGAAGGAATTAGAGAAAAAAAAGGAAAAAATATACTTTCTTTAGACTTTAAAAAAATAGATAATGCAATTTGTCGTTACTTTGTGGTGTGCGAAGGAGATTCCTCTACGCATGTAGACGCAATTGCAGATTCTGTTGAAGATTATGTACGGAAGAATGCAGGCGAGAAGCCTTGGGGAACAGCGGGGTATGAGAATGCAGAATGGATCTTTTTAGATTATGGAGATGTTATTGTTCATGTATTCCAACCGCATATACGAGAATTCTACAAGTTAGAGGAGTTGTGGGCGGATTGTGTAAAGAAAGAATACCCTAACGAAGAATAAATTTATGGCAGAAGAAAAGAAAAACACTGAACAAGAAAAAGAAAAGAAAGAAAATAAAGGTCCTAATTTCAACGACTTTAAGGATTTTAAGAACTTTAAAAGTCCGAAGAAAAATGGAGGGAACTTTATGTGGGTGTATGTTGCTTTATTGGCAGCATTTGCCATTTTTAGTTTTATGGATTTTGGTGGCTCGGGAAAGAAGATTACTTCGAGTGAATTTGCAACAAAATTACAAAACGGCGAGATAAAGAAAATTGTTGTAATCAACAAAGACTATGCTGAAATCTATTTAAATGCAAGTAGCACTGGACGAAGTACAGTGTCTCCTGATTACACCATGACCATTGGTTCTATTGAATCTTTTGAAAAAAAATTAGAACATTCAAATGTTGACATTGAGTACCAGACAAAGCACAATTATATTGGTGAAATTATCAGTTGGATTTTACCGTTAGTCTTGCTTGTGGTATTTTGGATGTTTATGATGAACCGTATGGGTGGCGGTTCTGGTGGTGGTTCCGGCGGTGGTTTGTTTAATATTGGGAAATCTCGCGCAAAATTGTTTGAAAATGAGGATAAAGTAAAAACTACCTTTAAGGATGTTGCAGGTTTGGAAGAAGCTAAGGTAGAAATTCGTGAGATAGTTGACTTCCTTAAGAATCCTAAAAAATATACTGATTTAGGAGGTAAAATTCCAAAAGGAGCCTTGTTAGTAGGCCCTCCGGGAACAGGTAAAACATTACTTGCAAAAGCTGTCGCAGGTGAAGCAGGCGTGCCTTTTTTCTCTTTGGCAGGTTCTGATTTTGTGGAAATGTTTGTCGGTGTTGGTGCCGCTCGTGTTCGCGATTTATTTAAGGAAGCTAAAGCGAAAGCTCCATGTATTATTTTTATTGATGAAATTGATGCTATCGGTCGAGCTCGCGGAAAGAATGGATTTAATTCAAATGATGAGCGTGAAAGTACGTTGAATCAATTGTTGACGGAAATGGATGGTTTTGGTACTGATTCGGGTGTAATCGTACTTGCTGCAACCAACCGTGCCGAAATTCTTGATAAAGCTTTGTTACGTGCAGGTCGTTTTGATAGACAAATCAATGTTGAATTACCTGATTTAACAGAGCGTGAAGCTATCTTCAATGTTCATTTGAAACCATTGAAATTGTCGAGTGAAATTGAAGCACCATTTCTTGCAAAACAAACTCCAGGTTTCTCTGGTGCGGATATTGCAAATGTTTGTAACGAAGCAGCTTTAATCGCAGCTCGTAAGAATAAAAAACAAGTAGAAAAGCAAGATTTCCTTGATGCAATTGATAGAATTGTTGGCGGTTTGGAAAAACGCAACAAAATAATGACTACAGACGAAAAGAGAACAATTGCTTTCCATGAAGCTGGTCATGCTACGCTAAGTTGGTTCTTGGAATATGCACATCCTTTAATTAAGGTTACGATAATTCCTCGTGGACGTGCATTGGGAGCAGCTTGGTATTTGCCAGAAGAGCGTCAGATTGTAACAAAAGAACAAATTCTTGATGAACTTTGTGCAACATTAGGAGGACGTGTTGCTGAGCAAATTACATTTGGAAAAATTTCTACCGGTGCGTTGAATGATTTGGAGAAAGTAACTAAGCAAGCTTATGCAATGGTGTCATACTATGGTATGAGCGACAAAATAGGTAATCTTAGTTTTTATGATTCAACTGGACAATCTGAGTATTCTTTTGCAAAACCGTATGGTAGCGAAATGGAGAAACTAATAGATGTTGAAGCTCAAGAAATTATTCGTAAATCATATCAACGAGCATACGATATTTTAACTAAAAATCACGATGGCTTTGTTCGTTTAGCTGAATTGCTTTTGGACCGAGAGGTTATTTTTAGTGATGATTTGGAAAAAATATTCGGAAAACGTCCATTTGGAGAACAATCAACAATAGATAAAACAGAGGAACATGTATAGTCCTGATTCAGATGCAAATCGAAATGCTATTTTAAGCGATTTACAGTCGGCTCAAGTAAAACCGACTTATGGTTATGAAAAATTATCTTCGACAGCTGAATATTTTGTTCAACCGGAAGGTGATTTATGCGAGGCTTTTTGTACAAAAATTCAATTAGTTGCAGGAAAACCAGAAGTCTTTAATTCAAAAGATGCGGCTTTTGATCGTATAAAAGAAATAATTGCAGGAGAAGTATTATTATGCAATAACCCTCAACTATTATCGGCGTTAGATGCAAAATCAATAGCGTACAATACGGATCCTGAATATGCTCGAGTAGCAAAATTCTCATTGACTACTTGTGAAGCATTGGTTGCGCGTACAGGTAGTGTGTATGTTTCGTCGGCGCAAATTGAAGGACGTCGTTTGATTTCTGCGGCAGAAACTCATATTGTATTAGCAACAGCTGATCAAATTTGTCCGGATTTCCCTCAAGCAATTGATGTGATAGAATCAAAATATGGAAATACATTCCCTTCTCAAGTAACAGCAATAACTGGTCCTAGCCGTACATCAGATATCGAAAAAACATTGGTATTAGGTGCTCATGGTCCTAAAAATCTATATGTGTTAATTGTAAAAGAATAATATGAGAAACTTCTTTATTCGATTAGCTTCCGGAGCAGTTTATGTTGCTTTGATAGTACTTGCTCTTTTTACATCCATGCCAGTATTTTTTGCTGCTTTTGGAATATTCATGCTTTGTATGTTAAATGAATTCTATAAGAATTTTAAGCAAAAGGATATTCATGTAGATTTAGTTATGACAAATACTTTGGCTGTTTGTATCTATCTTATGCCTGTAATGTCATACTATTTCCCAAAAATAACATTGTTGCCAGTGGTAATATTATTTACAATGTTATTGTTTGTTGTAGAATTGTTTAGAGAGGAAGAAGAACCATTCCATCGCATTGCATTTGGCTTGTGTGGCATAGTGTATGCTTGTGTACCAATGACCATTCTTGTTCATTATAAGGTTATAAACGTTATGGGCTGCATAGGAACAGAAATTTCTTCAGTAATGATTTTGTTCCTTTTCCTTTTAATATGGGTAAACGATGTGTTTGCTTATTTAACGGGAATGTTGTTGGGAAAACATCCATTATGTTCAAAAATTTCTCCTAAAAAAACAATTGAAGGTTTTGTGGGAGGTTTAGTGTTCACGGTTTTAGTTTCCATTGGAATAACGCACTGGTTTGGTGGGCTAAAAGGTTTTGTTGGACTTGCTATTATCGTTGTGATTTTTTCTACATTGGGAGATTTAGTTGAATCGAAGTGGAAACGATATTTAGGAATAAAAGATTCTGGAAGTATTATGCCTGGTCATGGAGGATTTCTTGACCGATTTGACAGTGTGATTTTTTCAATTCCAGCTTTTTTTGCATATTTGCAATTATTTTAATAGAATCTGTTGTGAAAATACATAAAGAAGGATATTCTACAATTATTTTAGTGTTCGGCGTACTTTGTTTGTGGAACTTATATTTGTTGCAAATTTCAGTACCAGTATGGGTGTTGGTTACAAGCATTTGTTTGTCGGTGTTATTTACACTTGCAATAGCAGGATTCTTTCGTATGCCTAAAAGAGAACTTGTTGAGAATGCTGATGGATTAATTGCTCCAGCCGATGGAGAAATTGTTGTGATAGAGGATGTGTTTGAACCAGATTTCTTGAAATGTGAGTGTAAACAAATTTCGATTTTCATGTCTCCTTTAAATGTACATGTTAATCGCTATCCTATAGGAGGAAAAGTTTTAGTTAGTGAGCACCATGATGGTGTTAAATTGCCTGCATTTAATCCAAAATCTTCAACGAAAAACGAACGTACATCTATCGTACTTGATACAGCTTGTGGAACTATTTTATGCCGACAAATAGCCGGTGCTGTTGCAAGAAGAATTGTAACTTATGCTGAAGCAGGAACTGTTGTTGCACAAAATCAAGAACTTGGTTTTATTAAATTTGGTTCTCGTGTGGATGTATTCATCCCTAAAGATATGAATGTTTGTGTATCTCTTAATCAACAGGTAAGAGGTGGACAGACATTGATAGCAAAAAAATAATGAAAACTCGCGTTTCTCTTATTAACTATAGTAATACCATTCCATTTACATACGGATTGTTACAAAGCAAATATTTGCAAGAACTTGCAGATTTTTCGTATGGATATCCAGCTCAAGTAGCCGATATGTTGACTAATAATAAGGTTGATATATCTATTATTTCAGTTGCTGCTATTCCTGCAATTCCCAATGCACAAATACTTACGGATTATTGCATTAGTGCAACAAATCGTGTGGATTCAGTGTTGTTGTGCAGTAATAAACCGTTAGAATATATAGATACAATTTCGTTGGACTATCAGTCTCGTACTTCTAATGTGTTGGTTCAAATCTTAGCTCGTGAAGTTTGGCATATAAAACCGGTATATGTACCTACTACAGAAGGATATGAGTTACAGAAAGACGATTCGGCAAAGGTTATTATAGGCGATAGAGCGTTGTTGTATGCAAGTTCTTTTAAATATGTATATGATCTTGCGCAAGAATGGAATAAGGCTTTCGGACATCCATTTGTGTTTGCAGCATGGGTCGCAAACAAACAATTGTCAGCAGAATTTGTAAATGCTTTTAATGCAGCCTGCGAGTATGGCGTTACGCATATAGATGAAGCAATAGCATTTACAAAAAAAGCATTTCAATTTGATATCGCTCATTATCTCCACCATAGCGTGGAATATGATTTGACACCAGAGAAACGCTCTGTTATAGATACCTTTATTGCTAAAGGAAAAGAGATGAGTTTGCTTTAGTAAACAAACTCACCAAATTCACCCTTAATTATTAGCTCTTTTTTGTCTGATGCTTCAACTCTACCAACGATTTGTGCATCAATATTGAAAGATTTAGATATCTCAATGATTTCTTGTGCATGTTCAGGAGAAACATATACTTCAAGTCTATGACCCATATTGAATACTTTATACATTTCTGCCCAACTTGTTCCACTTTGTTCGTGTATAGTTTTGAATAGAGGAGGTACAGGGAACAAATTATCTTTCACAACACGTAAGTTGTTTATGAAATGAAGAATTTTTGTTTGTGCCCCGCCAGAGCAATGAACCATACCGTGGATTTGTGGACGCAACGCGTCTAAAATCTTTTTGACAACAGGAGCGTATGTTCTTGTTGGAGATAGAACTAGTTTACCAGCATCTATAGGTGAATCTTTTACGCTATCTGTTAGATGCAATTTCCCAGAATAAACTAAATCTTCAGGAACAGAAGCATCGAAACTTTCTGGGTATTTTTCTGCAAGATATTTTGCGAAAACGTCATGACGAGCAGAAGTTAAACCGTTACTTCCCATACCGCCATTGTAGCTCTTTTCGTATGTTGCTTGTCCAAATGAAGCTAAACCAACAATAACGTCACCAGCTTGAATGTTTGCGTTGTTGATAACATCGCTACGTTTCATTCTGCAAGTAACAGTACTATCAACAATAATGGTGCGAACTAAATCACCAACGTCGGCAGTTTCGCCACCTGTAGCGTAAACACCAACACCCATTTCTCGTAGTTCGGCAAGTAATTCATCGGTTCCGTTTATGATTGCGGAGATAACTTCTCCTGGAATCAAAAGTTTATTTCTACCTATTGTTGAAGACACAAGAATATTGTCAATAGCACCAACACATAGGAGGTCGTCAATATTCATAATAAGAGCATCTTGTGCAATGCCTTTCCAAACAGATAAATCACCAGTTTCTTTCCAATATAAGTAAGCAAGAGAAGATTTTGTTCCTGCACCATCGGCATGCATAATGTTACAATAGTTTGGGTCACCACCTAAAATATCAGGGATGATTTTACAAAATGCTTGTGGATAAAGTCCTTTGTCGATGTTTTTTATTGCATTGTGTACATCTTCTTTGCCTGCGGAAACGCCGCGTTGCATATATCGTGATTCTACTGCCATTGTGTTATACATTATATTGTAATGCAAAGATAGAAAAATAATGGTTTTGGATATTGTTATTGTTTCACTTTTGTTTGCTGTGTGGGAAATAAAACAAGGAGAATGAATTTAACTTCTCAAATTCTATTTTCTGTAGTTTGTAGAAGTTACTTTAAATTCAGTCCTACGATTTATTTGATGACAAATATCTTGCTGTTCTTTGCTCGACAAATGTTGTATGAATTCGGGAGTCAATTTGTCACCAACGTGTAAGAAATCGTATTGGTCAGCATATTTTTGATCTACTGTTTTAGGAGCGCTTGCACCGTAGCCTTTCGCTACAAGTCTATTCTTGTCTATGCCTTTATTAATCAAGAAATCTACAACCGATTGGGCACGAAGTTGTGACAATTGTTCGTTGCTCATCTTTGGGCCGACACGATAATCGGTGTGGGAACTTAATTCTATTGTAATATTAGGATTGTCCTCCAATGTCTCGTATAATTTATTTAATGACACTATAGATTCAGGACGCAAATTCCAAAGGTTTACATCATACATTACATTAGGGACTTCGATAGGTATATTCAATTGAGTCATATAGAGGTTTGCCTCGAAGTGTTTGTCTTCAGTTCGTCCGTATGTAGAGATTTTGTACTTGCTATTTAAATAGCCTTCGTGCATGGAAAGAAGCACATAGTTAACTTGTGGATTTAGTACAAACTCATAATTACCATTTGCATCGGAAATAACTTCAAGTGATGTTCCGTCGCTACCAATTAAACTAACTGTTGCATTTGCTATAGGTGTTTCGCTTATTTCGTTTAAAACTTGTCCTTTTACAGAGAAGTGCAATTTTGCTATAGAGAAATGATAAATGTCGTCGTATCCTTTACCGCCAGGTCTATTTGAACTAAAAAAACCTTCCTCCAAAGAATCCTTAAATGTGATTCCAAAATCATCGGAAGGAGAGTTGATAGGATTTTTTAAGTTCAAAACATATTGTTTACCTTTCGCGTCAGTGTTTACGCGATAAATATCAAGTCCGCCCATACCAATATGGCCGTTCGATGCAAAATAAAATGTGTTGTCGTATTGTCTTATATAGGGATATAATTCATCGCCGTCGGTATTTATTATATCGCCTGCATTTTGTGGCTTTCCCCATTTGTCGGTTTTAGATTCTCGTTTACAGAACCATATGTCATATCCGCCATATCCTCCAGTTCTATTGGATGCGAAGTATAATGTTAGACCATCTGCGGAAATGCAAGGATGAACATAGTCACAAGTGTCTTTTGATTCAGGCATTTGTAAATCAACAGGTGTATCCCACGAAGCTCCTCTTTTTGTAGCAGATTTTATTTTGCACTTAAAATCTTGGTTCCCGTAATTGCATTGGGTAAAGAAAATCATACTACCATCTTGTGAAATACTTGCTGCACCTTCTTCGTTTTCTGTATTGATTTGGTCTGAAATAGAAACTGGCGAGGTCCAAAAACCTTTGGCGTCTTCGTTTGAAGAATAAATATCGCTAAAACTTTGGCCACTTCCTCCATGAACCTTGTCTCCAGTTGCATTGTTTCTCGACGAAGAGAAGTATATCGTTTTGCTTTTTCCATTATAGTCAAAAAATGGCGCAAAATCGGAATACTCACTATTGATGAATGCAAGGTTTGTAACGGTATAATTAGTAGGTTCTTGTAACCATTTTCTTGCAATTCTACATGATTCAATCCCTTTGGACGCTCTGTTGTCGTTTCTAACAATTGATTTATACTTATCGTAATATTGAATTGCTTTGTCGAAATTTTTGTTCATTCTCATTGCTTCTGCACAATAGAAATATGCTATAGGATCCTCATAACGTAGTTCTATTGCTTTTTCGAGCCAAAGTTGTGCATGTAGTGGTTGAGAAATATGACGATAACACCATCCGATCTTATATGCAATAATTGCTTTTTGCGGATCTTCGTTTTCTATCTGCGAGAATACGCTTTTGTATGTATTTATGGCAAAGGTATATTCGTTTGCCTTTAACGCATTGTCAGCCTGCTTAATGACATTCTTTTGCCCAAAGGTGTTGAGTGAAAAAATGCAAAGAATCCCTATGTACAGTACAATGTGTTTCATTTGAACATAATTTTCTTCAAATATACATTTTTTATGGCATATAGATATTTTTCTATTCAACAAAAATACAAAACAATGTTTTTGAATATCTTTACCAGCAAATTTAGATTTTGAACTGAAACACATGTCTGTAAATGCTTGTAAACATATTAGAATTAACGTAATGGTAATTCTATTGCTTTTGTTTGCAAGTATAGTTAAAGCCCAAGACATACATTTTTCTCAGTTTTATGCGTTGCCAATGACGTTGAATCCAGCCGAAACGGCTTTGTATGATGGTAATGTTCGTGTAACTTGTGCATATAGAGACCAATGGCGTGCGATTGACATGAAGCCGTTTGAAACTGTTTCTCTCGGTTTAGAAAAACAATTCCATTTCTATGATCATACATTCGGTTTTGGATTACAGGCATTACGCGATGAGTCGGGTTATGTTGGTTTGATACAAGACAAATTGTTGGTTTCAGGTGCTTTTGCTCTTCATGTAAATGGACATATTTTGAGTTTTGGATCACAATTGGGCTTAGTTTATAAAACTGCAAGTTTCGCTAATCATACATTTGATGAACAATTTGATTTTGGTGGTGAAAATGTTTTTAATAAACTTTTTGAGTCAGGAGAAGAATCGGATGCTTCGTTGTTTCATGCTGCTGTTCATCTTGGAGTTTCTTGGGAAAAACAATTGACCTATAATTATATTGCACATGTTGGTGTGAGTATGTTTAATGTAAACACTCCTAGCGAGTCTTTGTATGGAATGGATTTAGAAAACACGGAACAGGGATTGCAATATGTTGTGCAACTCGGTGGTAGTTATAAGGTAAATAGTAAGCTCGAGATAGAGCCTAAAATCTTGTATATGAGACAGACCAAAGCAACGGATTTTGTGATTGGAGCGTTGTTGCAACAGTCGGTGCATGATAATCTTAGTTTATATGGAGGTACATTGTTCCGTTATGGGATGTCAACAAATTATGATGCGTCAATTTGGACATTAGGAACGAAATATAAACGTCTTTCTGTAGGACTAAGTTATGACATAAATGTTTCACCATTGCGTCAGGCAACAAAGTTGAGAGGGGCATTTGAAGTTACCTTGACATATCTTTCTCCAAGTTGGAAAAGTAAAAAAATAGCTATCCCATGCGAACGAATTTAGGTTGTAAGTTTTTTGTGTCAATTTTCTTGGGATTAGCTTGGTTATGTGCCAGTTCTCAGGAATATTTGGATTATTCGCCAAAACGATTGAAAGCGTTGGGAAATAATGCGTTGGAAATTGGTGATACTTATTCCGCACGCGACTATTATAAGGCATATTGTGATAAGAAAAAGGATGATGGGGAAGTTTTGTTCCTTTTAGCAGAATGCTACCGTGCCTCACGAGAATACATTTCGGCTGCTACATATTATGATAAGGCGTTCAAGGCTGATAAAAATAATCTACTTGCATTGTATCATTATGGAGAAATGCTAAAGGTTTATGGATATTATGATGAAGCAAAGAAGTATTTCTTGCAATTCAAACAAAAGTATAAAGGTGGTCATGATATAGATTATAAGCATCTTGTTGCTTTGCAAATAACAGCTTGTGATTCGGCTAAACTAATAGTAGAGAAGAATCCTAATGCAGAATTTTATCGGTTGAATACGTCAATAAATAAGCAGTCTGTAGAGTTTTCACCTCTTTTCTTAAATGACACTACATTATTGTAT